>JAPLBY010000022.1 GCA_026392515.1 Actinomycetota bacterium
GCATTGATGATTTTGGTTTTGGTTGGCTTGCCTAAGGTCGGAATCTTTTATTCGACACTGAACTCAGCAATCCTGACATTGAGTATTTACACGGCTGCATATGTCGCAGAGGCACTCCGCTCTGGCTTTAGAACAGTTCCAAAGGGACAGATCGAAGCAGCCCGCGCCCTGGGAATGACATTTGAAAAAATGTTCAATAACGTCCTTTTGCCACAATCAATTCGTACCGTTATGCCACCTTTAGGAAATTTGCTGGTTAGTAACATCAAGGCAACTGCGCTTGCCGGCACACTCGGGGCTCAGGAAATTTATTGGGTATCTGCCCGAGTGAACTTTGATACTGCAATGTCGATAGCAGTCTTTGCTGTGGCTGCGCTTTGTTACTTAGCAGTTGCGCTGCCAACTGGATTTTTCTGGAACAAGCTTGAACTCAGAATGAAGATTGTCCGATGAGCGAAGAAAACGACTTCTTATTTGACGACATGGGCCCAAAGGCCAAACGTCGTGTACTTATTGGCAGCATTTTGGCAACCGCATTTCTGGTTTGGATGCTTTGGGTTGCATACAATCGCCTTGCGTCCAATGGTCAGTTCGAAGCAAGGCGCTGGGAGCTGTTTGCTCACCCTGGGACTTGGAAATTCCTGGCCGGCGGCTTAAAGAACACAATGCTCGCTGCGATAATTACAGCCTGTATTTCATTCCCGCTTTCAATCTTGATGGCTCTTGCTCGGCTGTCCAATAAAAAGCTTCTAAACAAGTTCGCTGTTACTTTTGTTGAATTTTTCCGATCTATGCCACTTGTACTGTTTATTTTGTTCATTGCGGTTGCGGCGCCGGCATCTGGTGTTTTCAAAATATCTGGATTGTGGATTCTGGTAACTGGAATGACGATGTATTACATTGCAATATTTTCTGAAGTCGTAAGGGCTGGCATTATTTCGCTTCCATCTGGTCAGTGTGAAGCAGCAATGGCACTTGGCATGACCTATTCGCAAAGTATGAGATTAATTGAACTTCCACAGGCGCTGTATGCTATGACCCCAGCAATCATGAGTCAATTACTCTTCTTGGTGCAGGACACAAGCCTTGGCTACATCATCCCTTATGAGGAGCTACTGAGGCGCGGCAAGAACATCGAATCCTTTTCACCGATTTCGATTTTGCAAACTTATATAGTTATCACTTTGGTTTATGCACTTGTGAGCTTGAGTCTGCTTTGGCTAACGAATCGCATCGAACGAAACCGACAATTGCCTGCGCCACGTGCGCCTAGGGGAACAAAGAAGGCCCAAGTCAAACTTGCTAATTAGGATTAGGTCTAATGATTAACTTCCCTGAGTACACGGTTGTGGACCTGACCTTGCCGTTAGGACCTGAGACTATGATGTGGCCGGGAGAGGCTGCGCCTTTTGCGGAAGTTGTCGAGACCGTTAAGCATGATGACAACTATGCCCGGCGGGTACAATTCTATGAGCACAGTGGCACTCATGTGGATGCGCCAAATCACTTTGTTGAAGGTGGCCAGGCTGTGACGGATCTGCCATTGCAGACCTTGATTAGTCCGGCAGTGGTAATTGATGCATCAGTTGATATCAATGGCAATGGTGATGCGGTGTTGGAATTGGCAACGGTCAAAGCTTGGGAGGAAAAGCACGGTGTGATCCCAGCAGGCTGCGTGGTTTTACTTCGCACTGGTTGGGAGGATCTTTATGATCAGCCGCAGCGTTATAGCGCCGGACCTGATGGTTTGCACTTTCCAGGCTTTGGCGTTGAGGCGGCTAGTTATTTAGTGGAGTGCGGTGTTGTGGGAATTGGCATAGACACCCTTGGCATTGATGCAGGCGCGGATTTGGATTTTCCGGTGCATCGGGATGTGACGCTGCCCAAGCAGGTTTGGCACATCGAGAACTTAACAAACCTTAAGAGCCTGCCGGCTACTGGAGCGTTGGTGTTTATTGGCGTGCTTCCGTTGGTGGATGGTTCGGGGAGCCCAGCGCGCATCTTGGCATTAGTGCCAAAGAGCTAGAGCTCGATAACTTCATCGACCAGTGTGGTTGACAAATACGACTGGCTGTTTAATAGTTAATTTTGTTAGGACCCCGGTAGGGTCCTAAAAGTGAGCCAGGATTCTTGCCAATGTGGGAATGCCTGGCTTCGCGATTTGTGGGGCAGTGTTAATCAACATGTAACCCTGCTGATCTAACGCAAGAAAACTCCCGCAACTACACTTAGGTAATGACTGAAGTATTGACGCAAGCCCAACTGGCTGACATTTCGCTTGTGGGTGTATCCCGAATTTATGAACTTGGCGATGAAAAGATTCATGCGCTTCGTGACCTATCCCTTGAAATTCGCCAAGGTGAATTCGTGGCAATCAAAGGCCCTTCAGGTTCGGGTAAGTCAACTCTGGCAAATGTGATCGGCGGGCTGGATACTCCCAATGAAGGCAAGATTGTCGTTGGGGGATTGGACTTTAGTAAAGCCAAAGACAAAGAGCTATCGCACTATCGGTCAAAAACCATTGGGTTTGTGTTCCAGTCCTTTAATTTGCAGTCACACTCCACAGTTTTGGAAAATGTTTTACTGCCGCTGGTGATTGCAGGAATTGATAAAACGACGCGAATGGCTCGGGCTAAAGAATGTCTAGAGCTAATGGGGCTGTTAGATCGCGCGGATCAGCCAACTAACAAGTTATCCGGTGGTCAGCGACAGCGCGTTTCAATTGCTCGCGCATTAGCTAATTGGCCACAGATCATCATTGCTGATGAGCCAACTGGAAACCTGGATCAAACTAATGGCCAAATCGTGATTGATTTGTTGACCAAGTTAAATCGCGAACTGAACATTACGTTGATTTTGATTACTCACGATGCTGATGTGGCAAAGAAGGCGCCTCGAATCCTAGAAATTGTCGATGGCCATGTCACAGATCGGATGAGCGCATGAAACTTACCGATCAGCTATCGATAGCCCGACGAAACCTTAAGCGTCAAAAAGGTCGCACTCGGCTCACTTTGATCTCTATTGTCATTGGATCGTTTGCAGTTATCTGTGTTTTGACGATTACTTTCACGGCCAACAAAACAATTAATGATTACTTTGAAAAAACTGGCTTGCTTTACAGCATTGATGTGTCGTCAACCGGAAGCAACGGAATCAACGAGGCAATGGTTTCTAAAATTGCCGCGATACCTGGCGTGCAAAGCGTGTCTCCAAACATTGACATGTGGTTTTATGAATCCGTTAAGTTCGGTGACAATGTAGCCAATTCCTTTCAATCAGGGGCCGAGGCTGCAAATGGCACAACCAAGCAAATCATTGCCTTTGGCCGGGATCTAACCGAAGCTGATACCGGAGCCACAGTTCTAGTCTCAAAAGACATTGCCAACGTGTTAACCGATAAGAATCCAGAAAGCTTGATAAATCAACAGATCACCTTGGTGACAAATTCCTATTACAACGGACCAGATCAAAAGAGAGAAAACTGCGATCTGCAAACTATGGAATGCAAATCCGTTGAGATAACCGCGACAGTGGTTGGTGTTAATGATGGCGACCGAATGATTTTGTTTCCATTGCAATTTGGCATTGATCAAAGTGCTGTGCGATCCTTTGGCGAAATTCCTACCTGCCAAGGATTCAATGATCCAAACGCAACTTGTGAAGATGGCACGATCATCTTTAGTAACAATCCAATCAAGGATTCTGGTTTTTACAGCCTACGAATTCGGGCTGAATCAAGTGAAGTAATCCCAGGAATTGGTGAGGCTCTAACTTCACAGTTCAACATGCGCAATCAGGCGGACCTTGAGACTGATGCTGGAGACTATTACTTCATGGTTGGCCAAGATCTGCTGAAGGAAGCATTAAAAGCATTCCGAGTAGTGAGTTTGGGATTACTAGCTATCGGTGGCATTTCATTGTTGGTTAGCGCAATCGGTGTTATCAACACAATGTTGATGGCGACTTTGGAGCGAACCCGTGAGATTGGCGTAATGCGAGCTATTGGCGCTACCAATAAAGATGTGAAGCGAATCTTTACTGTGGAAGCTGCGCTGCTTGGATTCATGGGCGGGGTTTGGGGATTGCTCTTTGCATCGGCGATCATCATCGGCCTAGGTAGCAGATTTGGCGGCTCAACAGATTCATTGGTTTCTATTGATGTGCCAACTTTGATTACCTCTGGGTTGATACCGTCTTCGATCGTAATTGTGCTGACAACGGTGATTGGAATCCTTTCGGGCGTGCTGCCAGCTCGTCGGGCCGCCAAACTTGATCCAGTTGAATCGTTGCGCTACGAGTAGTTCCGGCCAACAACGCTCTAGTGTCTTTGCCAATGCGGGACGATTTGGTAGGGCTTTTTTCAGAATATTTGGATCTGCAATTAGAAATGGTGACGTAAATACTGCGTAGTTGCAGAGCCTAAACCTATAATTCAAGTAGGAGGACTTCTCCGCCTCGGGCAGTTCAAGGGTTAAGAACATGAATGAATTAGAACTAATTAAGCTTTGGAATCAAAAACGCAGCCAAATCATCAGCGCCCAGATGGGCCCAACTGTAATGCTTGGCGTAATTGTTATTGCACTATCGTTTGGCGCACTAACTGATGCCCCTGCAGCAATTAGCTACCTAGTAATCGGTGTTATCGCTTCAACAGGACTACTTGCAACAATTTCTCAGTATGCAGCAATCCGTGAGGCTGAAGCACTAGTCAAAGATCTAGGTAACGTTGCTAGCTTGAGCGCAACCGGAACTGTTATCAAGGATTCAGCATCCTACCTATCAATGACCAAGCTTGTGATTGTGGCTCTTGATGTAGTCGTATTTGTTTTGGTCGTAATGGCAGTGATGGGACTTTAGTAACAAGTGCAAATCGTTGTTATTATCTCTGTTATTTATGTTGTGGTGCTCTTAGTAATGATTTATCGCATTTCTAAGGGACGTTCGGAAGTGAAGAAAATTAGTGGCAGAGGTGGAGACTTTAATTAGGTCTTGATTAAAACAAACCGAGTCAACTGGCGATTGCTGGGGGACTCGGTTTTCTCTTGTATCTTGTTCCACCAATGATCCAGCCACTGATGATGGCAAGAACAATCGACCAGGGGTTCAACGGCATCTCGCCATGGACCGCCGCGGCCGTAACACCAAGCAACGATGTCTGGCAGCCAAAGTAGTGGTTCGTGCCGGGAGTTCATGTGGCGGTAATGGGGGATGTTTATGCCTGCATTGCGTGATACGTCGCTAATGATGCGACGATCCTGCTGAATGCTGTTACTTGTGTCGAAAGTTATTAGATGTGCGCTAAACATTTGACTATTCATGAACATAGATTCCAAAGCAATGCGTCTTGCTGAGAGGTCAGTTACTCCGGATCGAGTTACGTGAAAAATCTTGGCCCTGAAATTAAAGGATGAAATTCTCGTGGCAAGTTGGGATTGCCTGGATTTCGTTTCTGTTTGCATGTGGACACTGGTTTGCCCGGTGGCTCTTAACATCTTGGCCATCAATCGCAATTGAGAAATGTGGCTCGTATCAACCTGAACTGCACATAGGAAATATGAGTTTCGAACGGACTCATCCACGTAGATGTTTGAAGGCATCACAAAAACCTACGTCGTAAAGTCGATGGGAAGAGAGGGTTGTCCACAGGACCTTTAGTGCTTGACAAACTCAGATTCGTAATTCAAAATTAAGGAGTTGGTCGCAATGTAAGTGGCCAAAAGTGAACCGGATCTCTCGCCTATAACGGGACGATTCGGTTTCGCGCTTTGTGGGGCCAAATCCTTGACTCGATACAAATCTTGTTGCAAAATAGAAACGTTAGGGCCCCGGTCGGGCCCTAAAAGTGAGCCAAGATTCTTGCCAATGTGGGAATGCCTGGCTTCGCGCTTTGTGGGGACATTTTCTTGTCAGAGGCCCGCGTTATCCTAAATAGCAACACCAAGAAATTGGGTAGCTAGCAAAGGGAGTGCGTTATGGCTGAGCCAAAGACTCGTAAGAAGTGGTACGCGAGGCCTACGTTCCTGCTGGCTTTGATCGCTGGTTGGATTGTCACGATTCCATTGGCTGATGCCTTTGGATTCTGGGTTTGGTTTGTGCTGATTGCGGTGTTGGTGGCTATTGATGCTCGTAATCCGGGAACTAAAGCAAAGCCAACTGATCTGCCAACTACGCCTGCGCCTGCTCCAGTGACTGCTGAAGAACTTGCTGCGGTAAAGCCTGGCAATGGATTGGGATTCTTCTTATCTGGAAAAGCAAAGCTCGATGCGCTGAATATGCAATTAGCTCAACACAAGACTTACCAACGCAAACTTGCCGAAGAGATTTCTTACTTTGAATCATCGCTTTCGGAACTTCCAGACTTTAATGCTGCAACCGACAACGAAGAGCAGTTGTTCATAGCTGAAGGCGTTTCGCTGGTTGAGCCACGCAAAGGTAAAAGCATTACTGAAAGCACATCGCGAAATTCAGGCCGACCATTTATTGGTGTTCCAGTTGGCGGAGTGTTCTTGGGTGCTTCTGGACGATCAAGTAGTAAATCAACTTCGGTTTCAACACCGGCAGTTGATGAGCTCACCTTGGTCGAAGAAGGTGGCAGGTTTATTGCCAGCACGCAAGGCATTGCGTACGTGGGCGAGATGTTTAATCGCAAGGCTGATTACTCAGCGATTATTGATTGGACCGGTGAAGGATTTCAGTTACGTATCTCTGCCAGTAATAAGGGAACAAACTGGATCGTAATTTTTTCGCGACCAGGGGATATGTGGGTTGCGGGCGCGCTACTGGATGCCGCTGATGAAATTCCAGCGCGAGCATTAGATACTTCCGGCAAAGCAACTGCTGCTGAAATTGCTGCAGCTGTTGCAGCCAGCATTGCAATGCAAAATGACAAGTTTGCTGAAGCTAAAGAGATTGCGGCTGCTGATGTGGCAGCAATTGAAAGTCACATCGATTTGCTGCGGAAGCAATTCCCATCCTGGGTTAAGTAGGGACCTAGGCTAGAGACATGAAGTTCATTCGGGGTTTGATTGCAGGTTTTGCAGCATTGGTTCTGGCAGGTTGCTCGTTATCAATGACTGGCATGGTTGATCTTGACCCAGTGCCTTACAGTTTCCATCCACCAAGCGGACTGGAAACCAAGTTAAGCGTTGAGCCAATGACTGGTGAATGGGCTGATCAGGCTTATGCAGCCGGCGTGACTTCGGCTGTCACAGTTACTTACACTCCAGATGAAGGCGACCCGGCAATCCTGATGGGCGTTTACTTCATGCCTGAATCGGTATTCGATGGCGCAGTTAATCCAAATGAACCACCTCTATATGGCAGTGAAGTGGCAAGGGCAGATGGCAATGTTTTGTCCGTTGCCGGCCCGCAGGATTCGATTTATGACCCTGAGTCAGAAGATGGCAAGAACATTGGCCTTTTATATGAGGCTTTGTATGACCCAGAAAGCTATATGTCCAAATAGTGGGCACAAAAACGCCGTAAAACACGGATTTTCTACAAATTGGATCCAATCTTGAGCCTTATTGGATACAGTAAATATACCGATGCACAAATCCTTGGTTCGTGAAATTGTTGGGAAACGCGCAAAAACTCATTTTCGACATTGGGACGGGTCATGAAAAACGTTGTTGAAGCAATAATTGAGCACGGTAGCGCCCAAGATTTTGCTGGCCTTGAATTGCCTGATTCATTCAAAGCGGTCACGATCCACAAAGATGAAGCCGACATGTTTTCTGGTCTTAGTACAAAAGAAAAAGACCCCCGCAAGTCATTACATATAGATACTGTGCCATTTCCCGAATTAGCTCCGGGTGAAGCCTTAATTGCCGTGATGGCATCCAGCATTAACTACAACACAGTATGGACTTCGATCTTTGAACCAGTTTCAACTTTTGGCTTCTTGGAACGCTATGGCAAGACTCATGAAGACGCTAAGCGCCATGACTTGCCGTATCACATCATCGGAAGCGATGCCTCAGGCGTTGTGCTTCGCGTTGGCCCAGGTGTTAACACTTGGAAGCCAGGGGATCGAATTGTGGCGCATTGCCTCAGCGTTGAACTCGAGTCACCACTTGGTCACAACGACACCATGTTAGATCCAGAACAACGCATCTGGGGATTTGAAACAAACTTTGGTGGCCTTGCTGAATTTGCAATCGTTAAAGCTAACCAGTTGCTACCTAAGCCAGAGCATTTAACTTGGGAAGAAGCGGCTACGCCAGGGCTAGTTAACTCAACTGCTTATCGTCAATTGGTTTCGCGCAATGGCGCTGGAATGAAGCAAGGCGATGTGGTTTTGATTTGGGGCGCAACTGGCGGCCTTGGATCGTATGCAACGCAATACGCATTAAATGGGGGCGCGATTCCAGTTTGCGTGGTTTCCTCTCCTGAAAAGGCCGAGATCTGTCGCAAGATGGGCGCGGACTTAGTTATTGATCGCAGCGTTGAAGGTTATAAGTTCTGGAAAGACGATGCCACGCAAGATCCCAAAGAATGGAAGCGTCTAGGCAATAAGATTCGCGAACTAACTGGTGGCGATGATGCAGACATTGTGTTTGAACATCCAGGCCGGGAAACTTTTGGCGCCAGCGTTTACGTGGCTCGTAAGGGCGGCACGATCGTAACTTGCGCTTCCACGAGCGGCTTTATGCACGAATACGACAACCGCTACTTGTGGATGAATTTGAAGAAAATTGTTGGCTCGCATTTTGCTAATTACCGTGAGGCCTACGAAGCCAATCGCTTGATTGCTAAAGGCCTTGTGCACCCAACTTTGTCTAAGACTTTCACGCTCGAAGAATCCGGACAGGCTGCGTACGAGGTGCATCACAACTTGCATCAGGGCAAGGTCGCAGTTTTGGCTCTGGCTGAAGCTCCAGGACTGGGTGTTACCAACCCAGAACTTCGCGCCAAGCATATCGATGCAATCAATCGGTTCCGCCAGGATTAATTGAGATTATTAGGGCCTGGTAACGATGACTGACAAAACTAATGTGGATCGCCCTTGGGTGATGCGCACATATGCTGGTCACTCTTCGCCAAAAGAATCAAACGCGCTTTACAAAAAGAACTTAACTAAAGGCCAAACTGGCTTATCAATTGCTTTTGATCTGCCAACTCAAACCGGTTATGACCCAGATGCTGTGCTGGCTCGCGGGGAAGTTGGTCGAGTTGGCGTGCCAATCGCGCACTTAGGTGACATGCGCACTTTGTTAGATGGCATTCCACTAGCTCAAATGAATACCTCGATGACAATTAACGCTCCAGCTATGTGGTTGCTCGCGCTGTATGCAATTGCCGCCGAAGAACAAGGCGTGGATCAAAAGCTGCTGGCTGGCACCACGCAAAACGACATCATCAAGGAATACTTGTCCCGCGGAACTTACATATTCCCACCTGCGGAATCCATGCGATTGATTTCGGACATGATTTCTTGGAGCGTTGCAAACGCACCTAAGTGGAATCCGATCAACATTTGCTCATATCACTTGCAAGAAGCTGGCGCAACGCCAGTTCAGGAACTTTCCTTTGCATTATCAACTGCGATTTCAGTTCTGGATGCCGTGCGCGATTCGGGCCAAGTTAAGCCTGAAGATTTCCCAGATGTTGTGGCTCGAATGTCATTCTTTGTTAACGCTGGCATGCGCTTTGTCGAAGAGCTTTGCAAGATGCGGGCATTTACTGCGCTCTGGGATGAGATCACTCGGGATCGCTATGGCGTGACGGATGAAAAGAAGCGCCGCTTCCGTTACGGCGTGCAGGTTAACTCTCTTGGCTTAACCGAGAGTCAGCCAGAAAACAATGTGCAGCGCATGGTGATCGAGATGCTGGGTGTGACGTTGTCTAAGTCCGCTCGGGCCCGGGCAGTGCAATTACCTGCTTGGAATGAAGCTCTAGGTCTGCCGCGTCCCTGGGATCAGCAATGGTCACTTCGGATGCAACAAGTTTTGGCATTTGAAACTGATTTATTGGAATACGAAGACATCTTTGATGGCTCAGCCGTGATCGAAGCCAAAGTCCAAGAACTTATGTCTGCTGCTCGCACAGAAATTGCTCGCATCGATGACATGGGCGGGGTAGTGGCAGCAATTGATGCCGGTTACCTAAAGAGTCAGCTTGTTGCCTCGCACGCAAATCATCGCCGCAACATCGAATCAGGTGCGCGCACGGTTGTTGGCGTGAATGCCTTTACTGAAACCGAAGCGAGCCCACTTACTGCCAGCATCACCGATGCGATCATTCACGTTGATCCAGTCGTGGAGCAAGAAGCTGTAACAAGTTTGAACGTTTGGCGCGCAGGTCGCGATGATACTAAGGCAAGTGCTGCAACGCAGGCATTGATTGCTGCCGCTAAAACAAATGCCAATCTGATGATTCCAACTCTGGAGTGTGCTCGCGCTGGAGTGACAACTGGGGAGTGGTCTGATGCACTTCGCAGTGTCTTTGGTCAGTTCCGCGCACCAACTGGTCTTGCCAATGTTCCAGTCGGCGGCGGCACCGGCGCGCTTGGCGCAGTTCGCGATTGCGTAAAGGTGACTGAACAAGAATTAGGCCAGCGACTTCGCCTACTTATTGGTAAGCCAGGACTTGATGGTCACTCAAATGGCGCCGAGCAAATTGCAATAGCTGCCCGAGATGCCGGCTTTGAAGTGATTTACCAAGGCATTCGCCTGACACCCGATGAGATTGTTTCCGCTGCAGCCCAAGAAGATGTGGACTGCATTGGATTGTCGATTTTGTCGGGTGCGCATGTGGACCTAGTGCCGCAGGTGCTTGATGGCTTAAAGGCTAATAACATTTCAAACATCCCGGTAATTTTGGGAGGCATCATTCCAGCAGCTGACGAAGTCAAACTTATTGGCGCTGGCGTAGCTGCAGTATTCACGCCTAAAGATTTTGATATTCCACAGATCATTCTGGGAATACTCAATGTAATTCGAAGTAATCACGATCTAGCACCACTAACTGCAAAACCTGTCGCAAAAGAACACACCATTGGAGTAATAAGTGAGTAACAAAGTTCTTCGTCCCCGTCGTTCATCATTGGCCGTACCTGGCAGCAGCGTCAAGATGCTGGATAAGGCTCGTGGCCTTAAGTCCGATCAGCTGTTTATGGACTTGGAAGATGCAGTAGCACCACTGGCTAAGGCTGATGCGCGAAAGAACATTGTGCAGGCACTTAACGAAGGTGGTTACGAAGACAAGATTCGCGCGGTTCGCGTGAATGACTGGACAACTCAGTGGACTTACACCGATGTCATCGAGATCGTGGAAGGTGCTGGCGCAAATTTAGATTGCATCATGTTGCCTAAGGTTCAGACCGCTGACCAGATCGTGGCCCTTGATTTACTTCTAACTCAGCTTGAGCGCACTAATGGTCTTGAAGTTGGTCGCCTTGGCATCGAAGCCCAGATTGAAAACGCAATGGGTCTAATCAACATCAATGCAATTGCGGCGGCCAGCCCACGTATTGAATCCATCATCTTTGGCCCAGCAGACTTCATGGCTAGCATCAACATGAAATCCCTTGTTGTCGGCGAACAGCCACCGGGCTATGACACTGGCGATGCTTATCACCACATCTTGATGAGCATCTTGATGGCCGCTCGCGCATACAACAAGCAAGCAATCGATGGCCCATACCTTGGCATTAAGGACCTTGAAGGCTTCCGTCGTGTGGCAGGACGCTCGGCAGCACTTGGCTTTGATGGCAAGTGGGCATTGCACCCAGACCAGATCGAATTGGCCAACGAAGTGTTCTCGCCAAAGCAAGAAGATTACGATCACGCCGAAATGATCTTGGATGCTTACGACTGGGCGACCAGCTCAGCCGGCGGCGCAAAAGGTGCGGTAATGCTCGGAGATGAAATGATTGATGAAGCATCTCGCAAGATGGCATTGGTTGTTTCAGCCAAGGGCCGGGCAGCGGGCATGAAGCGCACCCAGACTTTCACCCCGCCGGAGGCATAAATCAAATGGCACGCTTAGCTCAAACTGAAGGCTTGAACGATGTTCAAGAAGCAATCCTGGATGCCGTGCATTCATTCGTAGAAAATGAAATCATTCCAGTTGCAAATGAATTAGAACATGCTGACGAATACCCACAGGCAATCGTTGATGGCCTAAAGGAACTTGGCGTATTCGGTCTGATGATTCCAGAAGAGTATGGCGGCCTAGGCGAATCACTATTGACTTACGCGCTAGTTGTTGAAGAAATTGCTCGCGGTTGGATGCCGGTAAGTGGTGTTATCAACACTCACTTCATCGTTTCTTACATGCTCGTTCAACACGGCACTCAGGAACAAAAAGATAAGTACTTGCCACGTATGGCAACTGGCGAAGTTCGCGGCGCATTCAGCATGAGTGAACCTGGCGTTGGCTCTGATGTTTCTGCAATTACTTCCAAGGCAGTTCGCGATGGCGACGGTTGGAGCCTGACTGGCCAGAAGATGTGGTTAACCAACGGTGGATCTTCCACACTGGTTGCAGTTCTAGTTCGCGCTGATGAAGATGCCCCAGCTGATGCCAGCGTTTACAAGAAGATGTCTACATTCTTGATCGAAAAGGAATCCGGATTCGGCGAAGTTCGTCCAGGTTTAACCATCCCAGGCAAGATCGAAAAAATGGGTTACAAAGGCGTTGACACCACTGAATTGATCATGGATGGCCTAAAGCTTTCTAATGATGATTTGCTAGGCGGCGAAACCGGTAAGGGCTTCTATCAAATGATGGACGGCGTTGAAGTCGGTCGCGTTAATGTGGCAGCTCGCGCTGCAGGTCTTGGTCTACGTGCCTTTGAACTTGCAATTGATTACGCGCAACAGCGCCATGCATTCGGCAAAGCAATCTCAGAACACCAAGCTGTTGCCTTCCGTCTAGCTGACATGGCAACCAAAGTTGAAGTTGCTCACACCATGATGGTTAACGCTGCTCGCAAAAAGGATTCTGGCGAACGTAACGACATGGAATCTGGAATGGCTAAGTACATTGCTAGCGAGTTCTGCAAGGAAATAGTTGAGGATTCATTCCGGATTCACGGTGGCTATGGCTATTCGAAGGAATACGAAATCGAGCGCTTGTATCGTGAAGCTCCGATGTTACTTATCGGTGAAGGTACTGCAGACATTCAGCGCATGATTATTGCGCGCCGATTGCTCGAAGATTACAAAATCCGCACCTAGTAAAAACTAGTCACTGATTGTGTAGTGCGCATCTTGCACGATGCAGGCTTCGCCATTAATTGGAATCATGTCCTGCGGGCAAGCTGAAAACGCCACGATGCAATCCATTTCGGCGCGAAGCTCCAAGTAATCACCAGGCGCAGCAACCGCAGGAACGTAAGTCAAAGTACTGCCATCACCCGATACTGGCACGTTCATGAAGATGTTAAATGGTGCTGGCTGATTAATTCGCTTAATACCGATGCCATCAAGTGCTTGGCCAAGGTTGTCAGTGCAATTGTCGTGGTAACCGTCTGCACCTAAGAGTTGATAGCGATAGATATCGCAAGCCGCCATGAGGGTGTCATGAATTCCAGGAGATGTGTCCACAGTTATCGTCAAGATCGGACGTCGTTGGTTAGTCATAATTGAGTCGCCAACTTGCGGAATGATTTTTCCAAGTGAAACGTGTGTGTGCTCCATGGACAGTGGCTCAGTTAAGTCGGCTGCATTAAATGCCCAAAAGTCGACAACCTGTAAGCCGTTGGTATTAATGACTCTTAGAGTCTGTCCTTTTTTCATGCGATCAGCCACACCACGGCGAGCTGGAATAAGTTTCAATTCAGACATCTTGACCTCCATAAATTCAGGTTCTAAAGACACCTTAGGCTGTTAGTCATGGCTATTGATACATCCCGGTTCACAATTCACCCAGAAGTTAAGGACGCGCTGGCATCAGGCCAAGCGGTAGTGGCCCTAGAGTCCACAATCATCAGCCATGGGTTGCCAAGCCCACGAAATGTGGCCGTAGCCGGTGACATCGAACAGAGTGTGCGCGACGGCGGAGCTATCCCAGCAACGATCGCAATTATCGATGGCGTTGTGAAGGTAGGACTAACGCCAGCGGAACTTGAAATCCTGGGAGATCCAAATAGCAATGTCATCAAAGTTTCCACGCGCGATCTTGGCCCAGTTCTTGCTGTCGGGGGACACGGCGCAACTACTGTGTCAGCAACTAGTCACATCGCTCACTTGGCTGGCATCAAATACTTCGCAACTGGCGGTTTAGGCGGCGTGCATCGTGGCGCGCAAGACACTTACGACGAATCAGGTGACCTAGTAACTCTGGCTCGCACTCCGATCACAGTCACTTGTGCTGGTGTTAAATCAATTCTTGATGTTGGGGCAACTCTTGAGCGCCTGGAAACTCTTGGCGTGACTGTTGTTGGTTTCGGTACCGACGCTTTCCCAGGTTTCTACCGCGCAGATTCCGGCTTTGGTGTCACTTGGCGCGTGGACACTGTTGCCCAAGCCGCAGCTGTTGGAATCCAACGCGACGCAATTCAAGCACCCGGCGCAGTCATCATCGCAAAGCCGGTTACCGAAGCCGATCAACTCGACCTTGCGTTACATGATCGCGTGCTTGCTGAAGGTTTGGCGGCTGCTGATAAGGCAGGAATTATTGGAAAAGATGTGACGCCGTTCTTGCTTGATTGGTTCCACACCCAAACTAACAATCAGTCCCTCGAAGTTAATGTCACTCTGATCAACGCCAACGCTCGCTTGGCCGCAGAGATTGCAGTGGCAGCGCTTAAGTCATGACTTCAAACCCGAGATCAAAAATCTGCGTCATTGGTGACATCAATGTCGATGTGATTACTTTGCTTTCAGGTCCACTGCAGAAAAACACTGACACGACATCTACTAATGCAATTACCTTGGGTGGCTCAACCTGCAACGTGGCCGTGTGGCTCACGCACTTAGACGTGAACGTGGATTTAGTGAGTGCGATCGGGGATGACGTTTTAGGAACTTGGGTGATTACACAACTACAAGCTTTTGGTGTTTCTGATGCCAGCATAAGGACTGTCGCCAATAACCGAACCGGCACGTGCGTGATTTTGGTGGATGAAACTGGCGCTCGTTCGATGATGCCTGACTTTGGCGCGAACTTAGTTCAAATCGTCGATGAACGCCTGGAGAGTTTAATAAGCGAATCTGACGTCGTAGTTATGAGTGCCTACACATTCCTGCGACCTGAGTCTCGCAAGTTTGCCCTTGATGTTTTGGAGTGTGTTGAAAAGTCTGAGGCTCGGATGGTTATCGATGCGGCATCAAGTTCACCGATTGAAACAACGGGCGCAGATAAGGTTCGCAAATATTTGGCCCGAGCCGATCTGGTTTTGGCTAACGAGGACGAGTTTGCAGCACTGGCCGTTGGAGCGCCGGATAACTGGACGAGTGAGTTTAAGAACCTAATTGTTAAGCGCGGCGAGCAAGGCGCTCTGTGGCTCTTTAAGGGCCAGGAAGTTGCCTCAGTTAAGGCCGAAGAGGTAAAGGTCCTGGACACAACAGGGGCAGGAGATGCCTTCTGCGCTGGATTGCTGTCCCAACTACGACTTCGAGGCAATTGGGAGAGATTGGGCGATGTGGACTATGCCCAGTCGCTTCTGGTGGCATCCCACACCGCTGGGGAAAACTGCAA
Source organism: Actinomycetota bacterium (assembly GCA_026392515.1). Lineage (GTDB taxonomy): Bacteria > Actinomycetota > Actinomycetes > S36-B12 > UBA5976 > UBA5976. The sequence continues at coordinate 15,652 of JAPLBY010000022.1, forward strand.
AACCCTTGGTGCTACTCCAGTTTACTGAGTAAGTCTATATTTTGGGCGTTTCTGTCAGACCCTGGGGTTACCTTAAAAACAACACCAGAAAAAGGGGTCATCATGATGAATATCCGCACTCGAAGCACCGCATTGATTGTTGCGATTGGAACTGCGCTTGCCTTGGCATTTAGCTTTGTTCCTACGCCAGCGCATGGAGCGACCACAGTTCACAAGTTGAACTACGAGGGCGAAGTCACTTGCCCGGACTCCAACCCAATTAAGGGCATGACTTTTGATGCTCGCAGTGGTCATGTATCCACGCAGTGTTACACCCAGTTCTATTGGGACGCGAACATGATGGGCGGGGAAGTGTTTATGGAATTTGATGCTGTCATAAGAGCGGGTTACACCCCTGGCACGGCAATGATCGAACGCGTGACTGCTGCAGTTGCTGACTGGAAAGCCGAACGCATCGCAATTGATGCACTTCGTGATGATGCCCAACGCCGTGCCCAAGCCGCAGCAGATGCCAGTCCAGGCGATGTGATTTGTAAGGCCTGGAGTTACACCTCGCGCTACAACGGCTCCGGTGGGGGCAGTGTCTGCGCAGTTAACAACAACCCCGTTGATGTTTCTCGTAAGCCAGCGGCTGCACCAGCCCCGGCTCCTTCAGAATCGGTGGCTCCAGCTCCAGTCGTTTCACTTCCAGTTGCTGAAACGGTAACTACTGACGCAGTTGCTACTCGTTACTTCGCCAAGACAAACAAGATTCCAAATTTGTCTGGCTTTGCAACCAAGCTAACTTTTCCTAAGGCTCCAAAAGGAACCAAGATCAAGATCGCAAAGTCCGCAGGAGATAGTTGCAAGGTAAGTGGACGTGTTGTGAACGTTAAGGCTTCTGGAACTTGCGACTTAACTGTCACGCTTTCGCGCAAGGGCAAGGTTGTTGGCAGCCAAACTTTGCTAATCGGACGCAGCTAAGCAAAACTCACGTCGCTGGAGGAGAAGTTAAAGCGCTACTTCTTCTTCAGCGATGAAGGTCCAAACTAAGCCGTTGTCCTGGCCAGTGATTTCGATGTAACCAACGGCTTCGCCTTCTTCAGAAACCACGAAGGCTGGACACTTAACAACCTTGTTGTCAGATTCACACGGGCCAGAAGTATTGAATGGCACGTCAGGTCCAGAAACTAATCCGTTTGATGCCCACACGCCGTTATCGGCAACAAAGGATTCAACAACTTCCGCGCTTACTTCACTAGCAATAGCGCCACAGGCAACAGTTGCTACGCGGTACTGCACATCATTAACCATCAGATCTGCTTCTTGACGCACAAATGGCACTGCGCCCTCAGAAAAAGTGGCACATTCCAAAGTGACACTGGCTTCATCAACTTCCGGCATGTCTTCGTAAGCAATGCTTGGCGCAACAGTGGCTGGAGCCATCGATTTTTCCGAAGAACTCGCGGGCTCGGTCTGGTCAGAACAACCGACCAGCGCAAGCGAGACAACAAGACCTGAAATGACAACGGGAAGTTTCATACTTTTAGCCTACGTCTGGCATGCACACAGGTTGGTTAGCCACACACCTTTGGATACCTGCGAGTAAGTCGGAGCTGACCGATACATTCAGAGTTATGGAATCACGCTTTGCAAACCCAGGAGATGTTGGTCATTTCCTGCATTACGGGGGATCAGGCGGCACTCACGAACTGGACCACGATTTCGTTGTGGTTGATGTCGAGACCTCAGGCCTAGATCCAGCTGCCGGAGCGCGAGTAATTGAGATCGCTGCGGTGCGAATTAACCAGGCTGGCCAAATCCAAGATTCCATGTCGTCTCTGGTCAACCCAGAAGATGGCAACACTGGCGCGGATTGGATCCATGGCATCACGTCTGACATGGTTACCGATGCTCCAACTTTCGACCAGATCTTTGATGACTTAGCGCGAGTTATGGACAATGCGATTTTTGTGGCACATCATGCCAAGTTTGATGAAGGCTTTGTAGCGGCCGAAGCCCAACTTGCTGGGGCCAAGTTACTGACGATGCCAGCTATCTGTACTTATTGGCTGGCTCGGAACACGGTAAAGGGCACGGACAATTTTAAACTAGGAACTTTGGCAACACACTTTGAAATCTCACAAGAGAGCGCACACACTGCTTTAGATGATGCAAAAGTAGTGGCGCAAATGCTTCCCAGAATGTTATCGAATTACAAAACGCTGACTTACTTCACGCAGCCAACTGAGCAACCAAGAATTGGTAAGAGTGCCGCGTTACTTCCGCGAAACTAACTTGCGGAACTAGCTAATAGTTACAGTGCCGCTTGCAGTTTTGAAGGTTACTGAAGTCAATCCGATTTCATCGTCTTCAACCCAAGTCAAAGCGATGTCATCAAGAAGTGCCTCTGGAGTGTCACCCAACCAAGTAGTTAGGGAATTACGATCGCCACTTAGAGCAAATTCAGTGATGCTTACAGATTCAGTTCCACCAATACTTGGATGCGCACTCATGTCATCCCACTTGATAAAGAACGGCAGAATTGGTTCTGCGATCAAGTCGATAACGCCAATTTGTTGCCATGTTAGATCTGTTCCACCTGGGCGAAGGCGATGTCCTGGGCCTGCTTGGCGGCCAATGCGAGCTTCAAGCGGCGCAACATCGTCAACACGAACTGCCCAACCCATCCAGCCACCGCCAGCCTCAGCGCGGTTACGAACAGCCTGACCAAATGGCACGGTTTCGGCTACTGGGTGCTCTAGCGGAGCCACGATTTCGATGTATTGGCCAGAGGCCATCGGCAAAATAAAGTTACGGGTTCCAGCACGTGGGTGCTTACCACCATCGATAAATGCAACGCCTAACTCAGCTCCGAGACGCTGCACTGTGTCCGCAAGTTCGGCATTCGTGACGGCGTAGGCGACGTGATCTAGTTGCATGAGAAAACCTTGGCACAACCGGGACAGGTGCGCATCACCGGGGTCAGGTTTTGGCCGCGACACGCTGGGCGTGTCATTACCGAGGTTGCAGGGGTTTGTTGTCTAGATTTTCGTTAAGCACCCAGAGGGACGGCGGAGGGGAAGCCACCCGAACTCTGGGTGCTCTTTCATGCCCAAAATTGCTGCCCATTCACAGCAGTAAATTCTCAACAGTGAACGGTTAACTCTGGAACTCAGTTCGCCAACGTCACAGGCTTTGGGAATGAAAAATTCTCATGATGAGCAGAACCCAGATTCGTTACTAGATCTGCAGGCACCTTCGCTCAGTGCCCAACAAGTTAAACAACGCAATGCCCAGATATTGAAGGCTGCAAATGACTTTGCCGAAGCTATCGAAGCCGATGCATTTTCAGCTAGAGAAAACCTAGTTCAAGAGATTTTCCAGCGTCTCCAGGTCGATAAGGATCTGTCGTGGAAAGAGCATGCCAAGTTGAGCATTGGCCTTTGCGATATCAGGACTCGTGATGGCCTGCTTCGAAAGCTTCATGATGCACCGGAGTTACGCGGTCAATTTCTGTCGCACCTAATCCGCGAGGTTTCGCGCTCTACTCAAGAGTTCGCAGCGCCTTTAGCAACGGTTTATGCCGGGATCGCTTGGCTGGAGGGTCAAACTGAACTAACGCGTTTAGCTGTTGACCATGCCCTGCAAATTGATTCAAGTTATTCTCTTGCCCAGCTCCTGGATATTGCACTTCGTCATAACGTGCCGCCATCGGTCTGGTCATCGTCCTTGGCAGCTGTGAGTTTCGATGCTTGCTTAAAGGGTGCTGCGTAATTATCCACAGCAAACAAATCTGGACTTGAATATTCGGTTTGGCGATTTAGGCTCAAGATCTTGGCGAATTCAATTGGCAACATATGTTTCGGGGGGAACCATATGAAAGCAAGGCTGTTGCGATTATTAGTTGGTTTTACCTCTGCGTTTTGCTTCTCGACTTTGGCCCTTGCACCAGCTACGGCTAACCCAAATGTTGGTGGTAATAATTCAATCTCGGCTTACGTGGGAACTGGCGGCTTACTTTTGCCAGATTCATTCTCGGGATCGAAAGCAACTAAATCTGCAGTTGCTGATTGCTTAGGCTGCACTTGGCGTTACACGATCTATTGCATGCAGGGCGCAAACGCACCTTGCAAACATGCTGTGACTTCATGTCCGCGGGGAAGTTTGTTGTATCGAGTTTGGTTTGGTCGAACTCCCAGCTCAACAGCGGTAGTTGGATCAGTTTGTTGGGGGAGTTCTAATCCAGTGACTCGACGACAGGTTGAAGGTCGAGTCGATGATTACGTTGTGCGATACATCCCAGCACTACGACCTGGCTTTGATCCACCAGGAGGCTCGTTAACAAGCGTGCCGGTGATCTTTTGGACGGGACAGCCAGCTAGTTTCAAGCCGCCGAGTTTTTCGCTTTCTGGTCAATCAGTTTCGATTACAGCCAATCCGACTTGGCGCTGGACTTGGGGCGATGGATCGTCGGTTTGGAAGAGTGTGTCAGGAGCGCAGTATCCAAGTCGACAAATCACACATCAGTATCGAAGTCCGGGAAACTACAGCGTTGGCGTCACGGCAGTCTGGCAGGCCCAGTACACCGTCTCGGGCATTGGCACCTTTGACATGAGCGGCGAGGTCTTGCGGCAATCTCGGACTTTGGCCGTTCCGATTAAGTCAGCCAAAACCGTCCTGGTCTCGCATTAATTGACCAAATCCGACTCTGGTGACCTCGATTCTGCGGTGTCACCAAGGGGGAGTACACTTAGGGAACATCCTCGTGATGTAGCCCGTGTTGAGCTTCTTGCTTGACAAGGGCTCTTGTTATTGCCTAAGCGATAGCAAGAATCGAATGTAAGACACCGCAAGTTAGCGCTGAAAGAGGCATAAGTGGCACCGAAGAAGGCAGCACCAGCCAAGAAGACAACAGCCAGTAAAACAACAGCCGCAAAAGCAACGGCGAAAAAAGCAGCTCCTGCAAAGGCAGCCAAGAAGGCGCCAGCCAAGCCAGTGGCAAAGAAGCCAGTCGCAAAGACTGCAGCTGCAAAAAAGAATTCTGTTCCAGTTAAAAAGTCTGCTGCGAAAGCTCCAGCAAAAGCTACTGCTAAGCCAGCCGCAAAAGGCGCAGCCAAGAAATCCGCTCCAGCCGCACCAGTTAAGGGTGCCAAGAAGTCTGCAAAGGCCCTCAAAGGCGATGACATTGAGTTAGATGATGTCGTAATTGATCTTGATGCTGACGTAGTAATTGACGATGTTGAACTAGCTGCCGCTGCAGTTCTTGAAGTTGATTTAGAAACTGAACTTGTTGCCGACCTTGCTGACATCGCCGATGAAGATGACGCAAAGCCAGCAATCGCCGCTGACAGCGACAACTTGGTTATTTCCGATGTTGATGACACCGACGAACCAGTCCAGCAAGTTATCACCGCAGGTGCTACCGCTGACCCGGTTAAGGATTACCTAAAACAAATCGGTAAAGTTCCGTTGCTTAACGCTGAAGAAGAAGTAGACCTTGCAAAGCGAATCGAAGCCGGTTTGTTTGCCGAAGAACTACTTGCAACTCGTGGACCATTCAAGGATCGTCGTCAGGGCGATTACGAATGGATTGCCGAAGATGGCCAGCGCGCAAAGAATCACTTGCTTGAAGCAAACCTTCGTCTTGTTGTATCGCTAGCAAAGCGTTACACCGGTCGTGGCATGTTGTTCTTGGACTTGATCCAAGAAGGAAACCTTGGTCTGATTCGCGCCGTTGAAAAGTTTGACTACACCAAGGGTTACAAGTTCTCGACTTATGCAACTTGGTGGATTCGTCAGGCGATCACTCGCGCGATGGCTGACCAGGCTCGCACAATTCGTATTCCAGTTCACATGGTTGAAGTCATCAACAAGCTGGCACGTGTTCAGCGCCAGATGCTTCAAGACCTAGGCCGCGAACCAACGCCGGAAGAACTAGCTCGTGAACTCGACATGACACCTGAAAAGGTTGTTGAAGTTCAAAAGTATGGCCGCGAACCAATTTCGCTACACACTCCACTTGGTGAAGAAGGCGACAGCGAATTCGGCGACTTGATCGAAGACTCCGAAGCGATTGTTCCAGCCGATGCAGTGTCATTCACTTTGTTGCAGGAACAGCTGGACTCAGTGCTAGATACTTTGTCAGATCGCGAATCTGGTGTGGTCAAGATGCGCTTTGGTCTAACTGATGGCCAGCCAAAGACTTTGGATGAAATCGGAAAGGTTTACGGCGTAACCCGTGAGCGCATCCGTCAGATTGAATCCAAGACCATGTCAAAGCTTCGCCACCCATCACGCTCTCAGGTTTTGCGCGATTACTTGGATTAAGAATTACTAGCCATTTGTTGGCCGTTGCAAAAAGGGATTAGCCAAGCGCTGATCCCTTTTTGCGTGTCGCAGACCTACGATTCATTGAATTTCGGGCAGGGTTAAGATATAAATGTTTTCTTCCTCTGGCGGTGTTAAATGAAGTCGGCTATTCGATTTTCAGTAATGGGTTTGGCCTTAGCTCTGGCTGTAAGTGGCTGTGGTGGCACCAAGTCTGAAACATCTGATGGGGAAACCGTCACAGTACCTGCTGGCACTCCACCGATCTGGTCATTAACCGGATTGCCAGGACCAGATGATGCCCAGATTCAGCCAATCGTTGTAGTGAAGATTGAAAACGATCCAATCGTGCGCCCGCAAACTGGTCTAGATCGCGCTGACTTAATCTTTGAAGAATTAGTTGAAGGCGGCATGACTAGATTTGCCGTAATTTACCAATCAGATTTGCCAGATGAAGTTGGCCCAGTTCGAAGCGTTCGCCACGTGGACGTAGCCATTGCCGAGCCAATTGCAGATGCATTTGTATTCTCAGGTGGCGCTCGTCGAACCATGAAGTTCGTTAAGCGCAAAATTCCAACTTCAATCAGCGTAATTAACGAAGGCGCACCAGGCATGTATCGCAAACCTGGAGTATCTGCACCACACGATCTATTTTTGAAAATGAGCGAGATGCTCGATTCAATCGCGCCAAAGAACACACTCAGTACGGGCTTCTTTGTGCGCCCAGAACTTAAGCCAGTAGCAGCGTCAGCATCACCTACGGCTAGTTCAAGTACTTCAGCTTCACCAAAACCATCTTCGACAGCATTAACCGGCAAACCAGTTACGCAAGTTGGCTTGAAATTCAGTAGTTTCTCCGGACCTAGCTGGAAATGGAATGCTGCTGACAAAATGTGGATGCGTAGTGAAGGCATCAAACCATTCCTTAACAAAGACGGAACTCAATTCGGAACTAACAACTTGGTCATTATTGAAGTTCGCGAGATCGATGCAGGCTACAAGGGACAAACTGGCGGTTACGTACCTCGCACAGTTTTGACTGGCTCAGGCCGAGCTTGGGTTCTGAGTGACGGTAAAGCCGTAGAGGTTGCCTGGAAGAAACCATTCGTGGATGCCCAAATGGAACTAACCGACCTTGATGGCAACCCATTCACAATGCCAACTGGTCGCACTTGGGTTGAGTTATTGCCGGTAGTTGCCGAAGGTCAAACCGGGTTTACCGGCGAATACAGTTTCAACGGCACTTTGGTGGCACTTAAAGATTTGCCGCTACCAGCGGCCACGCCTGAACCTAGCGATAGCGCTACGCCTTAACTTGAGATTATTGGCCTAACTAGTAACGAAAGAAATTAAGCGTTATCTAGCTGGTGAGTTTCATCTTGAACATCTACTGCAACTGCGCGAAGACGAACTTCGTGCTCTTTGAAGTGATGTCCACAGAACTGAAGGGCAGAGCCACCTTCAAGGAACACGCGAACTAGCGCTTGTGCAGCACATCGATCACAACGATCAGCAGCAGTAAGTGGAGTACGAGTGATTGTTGAAGTCATCCTTGCACCAGTTCCTTTGAATCGTTTTACGTGTTCTGACTATTGTGTAATCATTTCAGAGTCTTCGCTTTCTAACACGCCGAAGACTTGCAACAAGCATCCAGGTTCACTACTGGCGTATTTGCATCTGCAATTAACTAACTAGAAACTCAAATTCACAAACGCACTTAAGTTTGCAGGGAAAGCGGCGTGGCAGCCCTGTAAATGTAAGAAAAATGCCTATTCTTAAAGCGTTATGGCAGCCAAAAAGACCGCAGCAGTTGCGGGTGATTACAACGCATCTGACCTTTCGGTCTTAGAGGGCCTAGACGCGGTCCGTAAGCGTCCGGGAATGTACATCGGTTCCACAGACTCTCGAGGCTTAATGCACTGCCTGTGGGAGATCATCGATAACTCGGTAGATGAGGCACTTGGCGGCCATTGCACTCGAATTGAAGTCACTTTACATTCTGATCAAATCGCGGAAGTTCACGATAACGGCCGCGGTATTCCAGTTGATGTTGAGCCAAAGACCAAGCTCACTGGTGTGGAAGTTGTAATGACCAAACTCCATGCTGGTGGCAAGTTTGGTGGCGGTTCTTACACCGCATCTGGCGGTTTGCACGGTGTTGGTGCATCGGTTGTTAATGCGCTCTCAAGCCGCATGGATGTCGAAGTAGATCGCTCTGGTAACACCCACGTTATGAGTTTTAGTCGCGGCGCACCTGGCGTGTTCGTTGGCAAGGATGAAACTGGCAAGTTCTCCAAACAAGGTGGCCTTAAGAAAGCTGGCAAGCCAGCAAAGAAGACTGCAACCGGAACTCGCATTAAGTTCTGGGCAGACTCGCAAATCTTCACCCCAGATGCTGCCTTTGATTTAGACGAGATTCATGCTCGCGCCCGCCAAACTTCATTCTTAGTCCCAGGACTAACCATCGTTGTTACCGACAATCGCGTAAAGAGCGATAACACTTCTGAGTTTGTGCACGTTGGTGGCATTTCCGAGTTTTGTGAATTCTTAACAACTGGCGAAGCCGTCTCACCAGTGATTCGACTTAAGGGTTCTGGCAAGTTCACTGAAACTGTACCTGTGCTTGATGACCAAGGGCACATGACGCCGCAATCTGTTGAACGCGAACTTGGCGTGGACATCGCATTGCTTTGGAATAACACTTACGACACCACGTTGCAGTCATACGTGAATATCATCTCCACACCTAAGGGCGGTACACACGTAACTGGTTTTGATCGCGCCATCGTCAAGGTAGTTAACGATCAACTTAAAGCTCAGCGACTGCTAAAAGCTGGTGAAGATTCAGTATCTAAAGAAGATGTGCAAGAGGGATTAACGGCTGTTGTTACGGTGCGCCTGGCCGAACCACAGTTCGAAGGTCAGACTAAAGAAATTCTCGGTACGCCAGCAGCAGCCAAAATTGTTAACACTGTTGTTAGCAATGAACTTTCCAACTGGTTCACTAACCCGCCGCGAGGCGCAAGGCCGGCAACTCGAATCGTTCTAGACAAAGTTGCCAATGCATCTCGAGCTCGTCTAGCCGCCCGCCACCATCGCGATACTCAACGTCGAAAGACTGCGCTGGAGTCCTCAACTTTGCCAGCAAAGCTAAAAGATTGCCGAAGCGAAGATAACGATCGCACCGAATTGTTTATCGTCGAAGGTGACAGCGCGCTAGGTACGGCAAAGTCAGCGCGCAATAGTGAGTTCCAAGCACTGCTGCCGATTCGAGGCAAGATCCTTAACGTTCAAAAAGCATCTCTGGCTGACATGCTCAAGAACAATGAGTGCGCCTCGATCCTGCAGGTAATTGGCGCAGGTTCTGGTCGCTCATTCGATATGGAAGCAGTTCGCTATAACAAGATCATCATCTTGGCTGATGCGGACGTGGACGGCGCTCACATTCGCACGCTGTTGCTTACGCTGTTCCAGCGTTACTTAACGCCACTGCTTGAAGCTGGCCGGATTTACGCGGCGGTGCCACCACTTCACCGAATCGAAGTAATCGGCGCTGCCAAGAAGCCAGGGGAGATCATCTATACCTATAGCGATGCTGAAATGGCTGCCACAGTTAAAGATTTAACTAAGCAAGGTCGACGTTGGAAAGAACCGATTCAGCGTTACAAGGGTCTTGGTGAGATGGACGCGGTGCAATTGCGGGAAACCACAATGGATCCAGAAAAGCGAACCCTTCGTCGCATTACTGTGAGCGATGCAAAGTCAGCAGAGAATGTTTTTGAATTGCTTATGGGCAGCGAAGTTGCGCCACGCAAGGACTTCATTATCGATGGCGCTGCAAAACTTGATCGCACCAAGATTGACGTTTAGGACTTTTTGGCGCGACTTACTGCAACTGGCACGCCGCCAACGCCCCAGTCATCCGCAGTAACTTCGTTAATGACGATGCGAACGTTATCTGGATCGGCATCTAATACTCGGATCGCAGCTTCCGAAATCTCTTTGATCAAAGCATGCTTTTGTTCAACGCTTCGGCCTTCAATTAACTGCACAGTGATAAACGGCATGTCATTTCCTAACTAGAAGTCGTATGTCTGAAGTTTGCCCGTGTTCACATCAAACACCGCGCCACCGACGGTTACGTTGTTTGCAACCAAGAATGGGTGAGTACGGATGCGCTTTACGTCGATTTGTAGCGCTTCAATTGGATCGCTAACAGTTCGGAATTCCACGCTACGGGTATCAACACCGTATTCCTCAAGAATCGTCTGGTGAATCTCTGGCTCGGACGCACTAGCCATGCGGCAATCAGTGTGAGGCATAACTAGAACTCGATTAACTCCGAGTAGGAAGGTTGCCAAGACCAAAGTTCGTAAAACGTCATCAGTTACGCGGGCGCCAGCGTTACGAAGAATCTTGACGTCACCTGGGTTCATCCCAACAATCGCTAGGGGACTGATGCGCGAGTCCATGCAAGTAATGATTGCAAGTCCTTGCGCAGCTTTGCCGGTTAAGTGAGAGCTTTCAAAGTCTGATGCATATAAATCATTAGATGCCAGGACGTCCTTAAAGACATCTTTAGGAAACGGCTGATTCGGCATCGCTTATTCGCCGCCGCCACTTGAGTGACCAGGGAATACACCTTGGTGTTCATCGATGTAAGGAACTGAGTTGTTAACAGCCAATCCAGCTTCACCAAACCCAACCGAGATCAGCGGAACTTTACCGACATAAGTTGTGATGTCACCGGCGGAATAAACGCGCGGCAAGTTGGTCTTCATTGTGGTGTCAACCAAGATACGACGCTTTTCTAATTCAATACCCCAGTTAGCAATTGGTCCGATGTTGGCAATGAAACCAAGTGCAGCAACTAATGTCTGGGCTGGCAAAGTTCGGGATTCGCCTTCTTTGTTCTTAATAGTTACTGATTCGATCCAGTCATCGCCAGCAACGCTTTCAACTTCAGAGTTAATGATGAGCTCAACACCCATAGCGCGGACCTGATCAACAGTTGCAGCGTGGGCGCGGAAAGTATCGCGGCGATGCACCAGAGTTACTGACTTAGCAATCGGAGCTAATGAATAAGCCCAGTCAAAAGCTGAGTCGCCACCACCGATGATCACAACGTCTTTGCCAGCGTGAACATCAAGTTTTGGAACGAAGTAAACCAAGCCTTTGCCAACGTATTCGTTGCCAGCAGGCAATTCGCGGGGAGTGAAGGATCCGATGCCGCCGGTAATGATCGCAACTTTGGCTTCGATGACTGTGCCTTTGTCGGTAACAACTCGAACTGGGCCAGCTTCGCTGGTTTCCAGTTCTTCGGCACGCTCGCCCAAGATAAATGTTGGCTTGAATGCGCCGGCCTGCTTCATCAAGCCATCAACTAAATCGCGACCTTTAACTGCAGGAAAACCGGCAATGTCGAAGATTTCTTTTTCTGGATACATGGCGGTGATTTGGCCACCAGGTTCAGTTAAAACATCTAGTACGGTTACCGAAAATCCACGGAATCCTGCGTAATAAGCAGCATATAAACCAGCTGGACCGGCACCAATTACTAGAACATCACTCATGTGTTCGAGTTTATCTTTGAATGCGAGTTAGCGGTATTCGGCGGCGGAGCGTACCCATGAGCCAGAAACTAAGGCCGTAAGGTCGGCGGCAGTTCCGTTGAACACATTCAAATCAAGATGATTTCTACCGCTGTCACGACCTGGGCGACAAAGCGTGACATCTACTGGGCAATCGCCAGATGATGGGCGCCAAGGAATCCCATAAAGTTCGCGATCACCGGAGTTTGTGTACTGCCAGAACGTCCAGACGTATGAGCAGTCAGTCTGCTTCCAGGCTGATTCATAACATGGTCGGCCACTTAGTCCTTGGCCAACTTGAACAGCAGGATCAGCTGGATTACCAGGTTGAGCTAGCCATAAGTGATAATTGCGAAACTTCTCAACGGTCACTGGATCTTGCAGGTAACGACTGGCTATGAAGTTTCGATACGAATACATAATCGGAACCCGCGCAGTTGCTGCCTGCATCGCATCTAGCCAAGTGAAAGTCCACAGGGTCACCATCTCATCGGTGATGGTTGGATCCACGCCTTCAACATCTAATACGTATGGCAAGGTGCGTTCGTCGTAACCACCTAGTGCAGCAAGTCTTGCCGCAGCCTGTGCAGCTTGCGCCTGAGCATCAGCCACAATCACATTCGGATCGGCCGTAACTGGAATTCGCGCAAAGTGGTAGTAACCAACCAAGATGCCTGCAGCTTTTGCAGCTGGCGCCCACGCTGTCACATGGGGGATTGCTAACGCATCCTCAGTTGCCAGACCATCAGAACCCTTAATGAAGGCATATGCCACACCTGCGGCAGCCATTCGATTAAAGTCAAGTGCTTCACCAATACTTTGCCAGCGCGAAAGATCAACACCCAGTATTCGGGTGCCTGGTCCAACGGTTACAAAATTCAACGGGGCAACTACTGCAATCGATTGAACTTTTGTTTTCTTAGTTCCCGAAAGCGCACGAATTGATAACGCTGGTGTTGAAGCCGGAGCAGTTATTGTTGCTGACCACTTGCCACCCTTTTTCTTGGACTTAACGGTCTTTAAAGTTTTCCACTTCTTGCCTTCCTTGATTTGAATCTTTACTTTGGAACCTTTTAGACCACCAGTAGTTTTTCCCGAAAGTGTGATCTGTTGTCCGGCAACTAGAGAAGCAGGAATTGGAGTCATAGAAACCGAACGCTTCACGGCAGCTTCAGACGGTACAGCCAGCAACGACAGCACTAACGTAACTGCGATAAACAGCACCGACTTGCTTAGGCGAGACAGAATCACAGCGTTGCCTTCATTAGGGCGCAGCGCAAACTGCAGCAACGGGCTTACGAAGTTTGGTGCCTGTGCTGTCGCGCTTACCGAGTTTGTCTGGAACGTCCACAGCTGCTCCAGTTGAACCACAGGCATGAACTGGACCGTTGCCTGCGGTTGCTGCAACCAACACATCTTCGCCAGCTAAGAACTTGTGGCAACGAACTCCGCTTGTGGCTCGACCCTTGCCTGGGAATTCAGTTAACAAAGTGAGCTTCATAGTGTGTGCCGCAGTGCCAGGAAGTGCGCCGGCTTCACCTCCAACAGTTGCCACTAGGCATTCTTCGTGAGCGTCAACAACGGAACCAAAGATCACTTCGGCGCCTTCATAAAGTCGAATACCAACAACGCCAGCAGCTGGACGACCAGTTGCGCGAACTAGGGAAGCATCGAAGTGAAGTAATTGCGCATCGCTTGTGATCAGAACAACTTCGCCACTTTCGTCTTCGCACTGAATTGCGCCAACTAGGTAATCGTCTTCTTCGAGGCGAATCACATTCCAGTCACCAGCTGAGGCAGGTATGTCGTTGACTACTCGCTTCACAGTTCCAAAGGCAGTGGTTAAGAAAAGCGTGGACTCAGGCTGGTCCAGCGCCATTAAGGAAAGTGGGGTTTCGCCCTTACCTAATGTGATGAATTCTTTTAGCGCAGCGCCACCGGCAGCAGACATGGCTGCACCTTCAGCAAGCGCTGGCAAGTTAACAACTGATTGACGTATCACACGTCCAAAACTAGTAACGATTCCAACGTCACCCCTGGCAGTTGTACGTACCATGGACCGAATTGTGTCGTGACTTGTACGCTTCTTGGCAAACTCAAGCGGAATGTCACCTGTTGTGCGTGCCAACAATCCAGTTGCTGACATCAATACAAAGCAGGGATCATCTGTTACTTCTAATGGAACTGGCAACGCAGCAGAAATGATGCCATCATCTGACAGCAATTGGGACCTGCGATCATCGCCATATTGATTGGCAACATCAGTAAGTTCTTGACCAACTACTTTGCGCAGACGCTTATCGTTTTCCAAGATGTCAGTTAAATCAGCAATAACGGCGCGCAATTCATCTTGTTCTTTTTCAAGTTCTAATCGCGAGAACTTAGTTAAGCGACGTAGTGGCATTTCCAGGATGTAGTTAGTTTGAATTTCACTTAAATCAAAAACGCTCATCAAACGTTCCCGGGCCGCAGCTGTGTCATCACTGCCACGAATAACTGCGATTACTTCATCGATATCCAGGATTGCAACTAACAAACCATCGACTAAGTGCAAGCGATCATTTGCTTTAGTGCGACGGAATTCACTGCGACGACGAACAACTTGCAGTCGGTGATCAATGAAAACCTGAAGCAACGGCTTTAAACCAAGCGTTACTGGCTGACCATTAACAAGAGCCACGTTATTGATGTGGAAGGCATCTTCTAGGGGAGTTAACTTGTAAAGCTGATCTAGCACTGCTTCGGGATGAAAACCATTCTTGATTTCGATTACAAGTTCAAGGCCAGATTCGTAATCCGTTAAATCGATAACATCCGAGATGCCTTGCAACTTCTTATTAGTAACCAATTCCTTGATGCGCTCAATTACGCGTTCTGGACCAACTTGGTATGGCAATTCGCGAACAACGATTCCTTGGCGACGCGGCGAGATTTGTTCGATGTCGACTTTGGCGCGAACTTTAAAACTGCCTTTGCCGCCTTCATAGGCTTCTCTAATCCCATCCAGGCCATAGATGATGCCGCCTGTTGGCAGATCAGGTCCGGGAACAAAAGTCATCAACTCATCAAGAGTTGCCTTGGGATGAGCAAGTAGGTGAGAAGCCGCAGCCACAACTTCGCGCAGGTTATGCGGTGGCATGTTGGTTGCCATACCAACAGCGATACCGGATGCGCCATTAACTAAAAGGTTTGGAATTGCCGAAGGTAAAACTGTTGGTTCAAGTTCGCGGCCGTCGTAGTTAGGCGTGAAGTCAACCGTGTCTTCATCGAGTGAATCCACCATCGCGCCAGCTGGGCTTGCAAGCCGAGCTTCGGTGTAACGGTAAGCAGCCGGGCCTTCATCAAGGGAACCGAAGTTACCGTGACCGTCAACAAAAGGAAGTCGTAGCGACCAAGACTGAGCCATGCGAACCAGTGCGTCATAGATTGCGCTGTCACCATGCGGGTGAAGCTTGCCCATAACTTCACCAACAACACGCGCGCTCTTTACGTGACCTTTGTCGGAGCGCAACCCCATGGATGCCATAGTGTGCAAAATTCGACGCTGTACTGGCTTTAACCCATCACGAGCATCAGGTAGGGCGCGGGAGTAGATAACGGAATAGGCGTATTCCAAAAACGAATCTTGCATTTCATTAGCAACATCGATGTCAACAATCTTTCCAGCATTATGTGCAGGTTTCGATGGAGTGGTTTTAGCCATAGTTAAACGAGTTCCTTGCTAACGGTAAGTAAAGGATTCTTATTTGTCATTCGGACGATGGCCGAACAAGATGTCATCCCAAGAAGGTGAATCATCAACGGCAACAACTGGTGCTGGAGTAGGTGCTGGAGTTGCAACCGGCATTGGCACTGGCATGGTTGGATGACCTGGCCCTGCCCATGCTGGTGGTTCAAGTTCTTCAGCTTCTGGTTCAGAAACTGTTGGAAGACCAACTAACCGTGGCTTTGGATCTTCAGTTTTGCTTGCAGCAGCAGTTGCGCCAGTTGCTTCATCAAATAACCAACGCGCTTCGTCATCAAGTGCAACGATGCTCTTTGCTAGTGGATCAAAAATCCAACTTGCGATTCCGCCGCCACTTCCGCTGGCCCACGAAACTGTCACAGTCCAACGCGCATCATCGCGACGGTAAGAATCCCAAACTAAAGTCAAAGTATCGACACCGCGGTTTGCAAGTTGTCCTGTTGCTAATTCGCCCAGGATTACTTCACCATGTGGTCGACGAACTAATGTTTCGGCAGCGCGTTTTGCCATGTAAGAACGTTCCGCTAGAACTGGACCGGCATAACGTTCAATCCGCTCAGCATCAACGCCAGCTTCAGCTGCGATCGTTGCTGCAGTTTCGCCGCGACGAATTCGAGTTTGAATGTCGCGTGGGGAGATGCCGGAATCGGTAGTGGTAACCGTTGCAGTGTCATTGGTATTAATGCTGCGGCGGATGTGATCGTCAACGGCTACCGTGAATTCGCCACCGTCTTCGTCCATGAAAATGAGTTCGAGGTTGTCTTCGGAGCGCCCGACAAAAATTAGCTCTTTCATGGCCACCTTTTTCTATTGCTTATGCCCCTCTAGTTTCGCGGAAAAACCAATAAAATCGGGGTTATTACGGGGTGTGTCGCATAACTACCAGGGCAGGCAGGACAATAGCCAGATGACCTCGCAGCCGAAGCACTCAACTTTCGATGCCTTGATTGCCGAACCAAACCTTGCCCTAGCCATGCAGATCGCAAGTGGAACTGGCAAGTTACTTTTAGATCGACCGGATGACCTGGGAGTCACCACAAAATCCACCGCAACTGATGTTGTAACGCTTATGGATCAGGCGGCTGAGGCGTTTATCGTCGCCGAGCTAGGCAAACATCGGTCAAATGATGCGATCTTGGGCGAAGAAGGCGCAAATCAGGCTGGAACCTCAGGTTTGCAATGGGTGATTGACCCAATCGATGGCACAGTCAACTACTTGCACAAGGTTCCGCATTGGTGCGTATCGATCGGACTCATGGAAGAAAGTTCGGGTCTGGCTTTGGCAGGTGTGGTTTATGTGCCGGTTTTGGATCAGATGTATATCTCTAGTCGAGGTTTAGGTGCCTGGGTAGTTGAGGCTGGTGTTCCGCGAGAACTTAAAGTTTCCGGTTGCACCGAGCTAAGTCAGGCTCTGATGGGCACCGGATTTGGATATTCAAGTTCCCGCCGAGCCAGTCAGGCTCGAGTTTTGCAGGAAGTATTGCCCAAGGTTGCCGATATCCGTCGACTTGGGTCGTGCGCAGTGGATTTATGCCTGGTAGCCGACGGAGTTTTGGACGGATACTACGAGCGTGGCGTTAACGCTTGGGATCACGCAGCAGGTGAGTTAATTGCTCGAGAAGCTGGCGCAGTTTCAAGTGGGCTGTTTGGCAAGGCAATTGGAAACGACATGATCGTGGTTGCAAATCCTGCGATACATGGCGACTTAGTTGCAATACTTGAAGCCAATCAAGCAGATCGGGATTAACGTGGCGATTTATTCATTTGGGGACAAAGTTCCAAACATTCATCCCAGCGCATTTGTTCATCCTGAAGCAGTAATCATCGGTGATGTTTCTATCGGCGAGATGTCTTTTATCGGACCTTGCGCAGTATTGCGGGGCGATTCAAGTCGAATTGAAATTGGCGCCCGAACATCTATCCAAGACGGCAGCGTAATTCACTGCACGGCCGAGCTTCCAACAATTGTTGGCGACGAATGCACAGTTGGCCATAACGCGCACTTAGAAGGTTGCACGGTTCAAAGCGGAGCGCTTGTTGGTTCAGGCTCGTTGGTTTTGCATAAGGCAGTAGTTGAATCTGGCGCATTAGTTGCCGCAGGGGCAGTAGTTCTTGGTGGGACTTTGGTTCCCAGTGGCGCATTGGCCGTGGGGGTTCCAGCCAAGATCAAAGAAGGCGCAGCTGACCCAGAAACTATCGCGTACAGCATAAAAACTTATACAGAAAATGCACGCAGATATCCCTTGGAAATGAAAAGAATCAATTAACCTAGGGGCGGTGCTTGCTGAGAGTACCCAATGAAGTAAATTCCGACTCGTTGGAATAACCGAAACCGCTAGGAGATTTAGCTCGTAATGGCAACAGACTACGACGCCCCGAGAAAGACGGACGAAGAGGAAAACGAGGAAAGTCTCGAAAACCTTAAAGCCCAGCATGCCTCGAAGGTCAGTTCAAGCGTTGATGCCGACGAAGCTGATCTAAATGAGTCGCTAGAACTACCAGGCGCAGATCTTTCTGATGAATCCATCACGGTTATGGTCATCCCGAAGCAAGCTGATGAATTCACTTGCTCACGCTGCTTCTTAGTTCACCATCGCAGCACTTTGGCTAAGGAAGTTAAAGGCCAGCCAATTTGTAACGACTGCGCTTAAGCAGTCTCAATAAATTTCGACTGTGCTTAATCAGTCTTAAATATTTTTTGCGTTGGTCAACGCAGCAATTAAGGCATCTGGTTTACGGGTAGAAACTTGCCAATAAGGATGCGGATCCTGCGGATCAGTGACTTCAACAATTATTGTGTTTTTGATTCCGCCACGTAATTGGAAATGTGCGTTGGAATTTGCATCCGTTGATCGCGCGCGACGCGATTGCTGGTCATCAAGTTTCTGAAGCTTTCCAACATATTGAAGCGGCAGGCGAGCTCGGCCAACTCGAAAGTTTAATTCATCGATTTGAATTAACGGGGTATTAACCGCAATTCCAATGGCTGCAGCCAGCGTGGTTGTTATCGCAACAATTAGTCCAAGATCATTGCCATATGCACGCCCGTATGCGATTCCTAAAGACACAGTCATGATGAATGCGAAAGTCCACTGCCCAATTGAAGGCCAAAGCCGTTCTTGGAACACCGGATTCTTTCCGTCAACACCTTCGGTAGTCATTTAACAACTCACTTTTCGGATTACGGGTCTCTGCATCAAGAGTGACTTATTAGAAACGATACTCTAAAGAACATGGAACGAATTGGTCGCGAAATTCACCCGCTGAGTATCCCTAGCGAGGCCGTGGCACCAGAGCGTCATCCAGATGCGCCGAAACCAGGCGAAGTTATAGCCAGTCATTACAACAACTGCTTTGGCTGCGGTATCGATCATCCAACAGGTCTGCACATGTTGATTGAAGCCGGCGAAGGCATGACAACTCAAGCTGTTTTCGAAGTGACGCAACATCATCAAGGTGCGCCGGGTATTGCGCATGGTGGGATTTTGTCGCTGGCTTTTGATGAATCGCTAGGTGCAACTAACTGGTTAGTACGAGCACCAGCCGTGACAGCGCACTTAGAAGTTTCCTATCGATTACCGGTTCCAGTGGGCACTCTGGTTTACATCCAAGCAACTATGCAGGCAATCAGCGGTCGAAAAATCTGGTCAACTGCAGAAGGCCGATTGAATTCGCCGGATGGTCCATTAGCGGTTGAAGCGGGCTCGCTTTACATGCAGGTTCCAATTGAGCATTTCACCAAGCATGGTCGCCAAGAAGATTTGGCTAAAGCTGCAAGCGATGAAAATGCACTGAACTATGTCAAGAAGTTAGACATTGCGCCATGAGCAAAATCAACATCGAATTTAAGTTGCTGCATGAATTAGCGCAGGCACCAAAGTATGCACACGATGGTGATGCTGGTGCAGATTTAGTGTGCATTGAAGATGTCACATTAAAGCCAGGAGAGCGTTCGCTAGTAGCAACTGGAGTAGCAATTGCTTTGCCGACTGGCTATGTCGGGCTAGTTCACCCCCGTTCAGGCTTAGCAACTAAGCACGGAATTGGAATTGTTAACACCCCCGGCACAATCGATTCAGGTTATCGAGGCGAACTAAAGATTTGCTTGATCAATTTAGATCCAAGCGAAACTGTTTCACTTCCAGCTGGTAGTCGGATTGCACAGTTAGTTATTCAAGAAGTTACGACTGCTCAGTTCATTGAAGTGCAAAATCTTGATGACACTGATCGCAGTGACAAAGGTTTTGGCTCAACAGGTATTTCCTCATGACACAAGGTCCACTTGAGTTCAGTTCTGATTTAGATACAAGTTCCATGCTTGATCTTGGCGCAGTGTTTTTGCCAAACATTCCAGGACTTGAAGTTCATTTGGATTTAGATCCACGTTCTGGCAAAGGTAAATCGGTTTCACTGCATCTGAATATGACGATTGCAGAGGTGCAGATTTTTGCTGCATCCGTAAATGATGATTTATGGGCAACTATGCGCGATGCAATCTCATCAGGCCTACGCGATCAAAAAGTTGATTGCACGGTAGAGATGGGACGCTTCGGCACCGAAATTCATGCGGTAATGCCAACAGTTGACCTCGATGGAAATGTCCACGTGCAACCAGTTCGGTTTGTCGGCGTGCGTGGCTCGCGTTGGTTAGTTCGCGCAGTGATCAGTGGCGATGGGGCATTACGAAGTGGACACCCAAACCCTGATGCTGGACCAGACATCGACGAAGTTATTTCTCAACTTGTGATCAACCGTGGTGACGAACCGATCCCACCTGGCGAACGTCTTGCGTTGCGAAGTCCAAGTGCGCCTACCGGTGACTCGTCGCAGGGGAGTCAATCTGATTCCAACGATGCAAAGTTTGGCAACTTTCATATCCAGCTCTAAGTGCGGATGAGTATTTTCCGAAGTTAACTGGTTACAGTTATAACGTGAGCAACGCCAATCCAGATCCAGTCAACGACTCAGATCCAGTTAATGAAGACGTAGTCTCTGAAATCAAAGACGATTCGGCCTTACTTGCTTCTGCTTTAGGTGGTTGGTCGGGCGTAATTGATTCCGGATTGCCATTCGTAGTGTTCACGATCGCTTACTTAGTTACCGACCGAAACTTAGAAACTACGCTTTACGCCTCTGTTGGAACCGCCGCAGTGCTTGCGTTATTGCGGTTAGTGCGCAGGCAATCGTTGCAGCAGATTTTCTCAGGATTAATAGGCATAGGTATTGCAGCCTTTTTAGCCCAGCGAACCGGTAACGCAGACAATTTCTTTTTACCAGGCATTATCACCAACGCGGCTTACGCAAGTGCGTGCTTGATCAGTATTGCGGTCCACAAACCGTTGCTCGGTTATGTAATTGAAGCGATGCGAGGACGCGACATGTCATGGGTTAAAGACCCAGCGGCACATCAGCTATTCAGCACGATCACTTGGCTATGGGCTTTGATTTTTGGAGTTCGAGTAGCGATCATGTTCCCGCTTTACTTACTAGGACAGACTGCAGCACTTGGCACACTTAAAGTGCTGTTGGGTTATCCATTATTTGCACTGGGAATTTTCGTAACTTTCCGATTGCTGGCAAAAGCCAAGAAGGAAAGTGAAATCACAAATGACTGAAATAGACGTAGTTAAGATCGGCGAAATAGTCGACCTGCAGATCGACAAAGTTGCTAACGGTGGATTCTGCATTGCTCGGTTTAATGGCCAAGTTGTGTTCGTTCGCCATGGTATTCCCGGCGAAACAGTCAAGGCCGAAATCACCGACATCAGCAAGAAGTTTTTGCGTGCTGATGTAGTTGAAGTTGTTAGTGGCAGCGAACATCGAGTTGATGCACCATGCACTTATGCCGGAGTTTGTGGTGGCTGTGATTGGCAACATGTAAGTCTTTCGCATCAGCGCAGTTTGAAAAGTGAAGTGGTTCGCGAGCAACTAGCCCACCTGGGTGGAATCACTCATGTAAACGGAAAGCCGCTTGCTGAGTTTGAAGTAATTGCGCTAAGTCCAAATGAAGATGGCTTACGTTGGCGAACTCGAAATCGGTATTCCCGAATCGGTGGCGTATCTGTTGGTATGAAAATGCCACGATCACATACTGTGATTGAAATTGATGATTGCTTAATCGCAGTTGAAGGTTCGGTGCAACTTGCGCAAGATAAAGTTCATCTTGGTCAAGGAGACATCAGCACCGCGCAGAGCTCAACGGGCCAACATGTAGTTGTTGATCAACGTGGTGGACCTTGGCTAGATGAAACTGTAGACGATCGCAGCTGGCGAATTCATGCTGGTTCATTTTGGCAAGTTCACAAAGATTCGCCAAAAGTTTTCGTTGACACAGTCCGCCGATTTGCAAACTTAAAGCCAGGGGATAAAGCACTTGATCTTTATGCTGGTGCCGGATTGTTTGCCGCCAGTATCGCGGCCGACGTTACAGAAAAGGGCGAAGTTGTCGCCGTTGAGTCGGTAATTGATTCCATGCGAGATGCTCGCAGATCTTGTAGCGACTTGCCACAAATGGATTTGATCACTGCTGATGTTTCCAAGTGGATAACTCAAATTGATGAAGACTTCGAAGCAGTAATTCTGGATCCACCTCGCGCCGGTGCTGGACTGGACGTCATAACGGAACTGAATCGGATCACAAAGCGAGCCATTGTTTATGTGGCATGTGAACCAAGTGCACTGGGTCGAGATGCGAAGTACCTTGCTGATGCTGGTTGGTCGATGACCCAATTGGTAGGACTTGATGCCTTCCCAATGACGGGCCATGTCGAATGCATCGCACTTTTCGAGCGGTTCTAGCCACCAGCTGAAGAATTCCTAGAGTTTCTGGCGTAGAATCTATCTTGACGTCAAGATACTTTTAGGAGCTCCGTGAGTAGCCTCAATTCATTCCAGGCCCAATCTGATCTAGTTGTGGGCGGGGAAACCTTTACGATTTATCGACTGGATGCTTTGCCCGGCACGCAACGTCTGCCGTTTACTCACAAAGTTCTACTAGAGAATTTGTTGCGCACCGAAGATGGCGCAAATGTCACGGCAGCTCAGATTCAAACTCTGGCCAATTGGGACGCGCAAGCCGAACCAACAGATGAAATTCAGTTCACTCCAGCTCGCGTAATCATGCAGGACTTTACTGGCGTGCCTTGTGTCGTCGACTTGGCAACAATGCGTGAGGCGTTTACTGAACTAGGCGGCGATCCAAATCGCATCAATCCACTTGCTCCGGCTGAATTAGTAATCGATCACTCGGTTATCGCAGATTTCTTTGGTAACAATCAAGCCGAAGCTAAAAACGTTGACCTTGAATACGAACGCAACGGTGAGCGCTACAAGTTCTTGCGTTGGGGTCAAGATGCCTTTGACGACTTCAAAGTTGTTCCGCCAGGCACCGGCATTGTGCACCAAGTAAACATCGAAGCTCTTGCACGCGTTGTAATGGTTCGTAACGGTATGGCTTACCCAGATAGCTGCGTTGGAACTGACTCACACACAACTATGGTCAACGGCCTTGGTGTGTTGGGTTGGGGAGTAGGTGGCATCGAAGCCGAAGCCGCAATGCTTGGTCAGCCAGTTTCCATGTTGATTCCACGTGTCGTTGGTTTCAAACTGTTTGGACAAATGCAACCAGGCACTACTGCAACCGACTTAGTTCTAACAATTACCGAAATGCTTCGCAAGCACGGAGTTGTTGGCAAGTTTGTTGAGTTCTATGGCGAAGGCGTTACTGAAGTCTCACTTGCAAATCGCGCAACTATTGGAAACATGAGTCCAGAATATGGATCAACCGCGGCGATCTTCCCGATTGATGAAGAAACTTTGAACTACATGCGACTAACTGGTCGAGCAGAATCGCAGCTTGCACTTGTTAAGGCTTACGCCCAAGAGCAAGGACTATGGCACAACCCAGCAATTGAACCGGTGTATTCCGAATACATCGAACTTGATTTGGGTTCTGTCACACCTTCGATTGCCGGACCTAAGCGACCACAAGATCGCGTTGAGCTTTCCAATGCCGGGCCAGCTTTCGAAACCGCAGTTCAGACATACACCCAAGATCGCGCCAAGACTGGAAGTGTTTCGCTGAACGGCGAAAACTTTGATGTTGCCCACGGCTCAGTTGTAATTGCAGCGATAACTTCTTGCACAAACACTTCAAACCCTTCAGTCATGATGGCCGCTGGGCTATTGGCAAAGAAGGCCTTTGAAAAAGGACTAACTCGAAAGCCTTGGGTTAAGACCACTTTGGCACCTGGCTCACAAGTTGTTACTGACTACTACAACAAGTCAGGCCTTACTCAGTACTTGGATGCACTTGGATTCAACCTTGTTGGATATGGTTGCACCACTTGCATTGGTAACTCTGGACCAGTTGCGCCAGAGATTAGTTCAGCTATTCAGGACAATGACTTAGCTGCAGTTGCTGTGCTTTCGGGTAACCGTAACTTCGAAGGTCGCATTAACCCGGACGTAAAGATGAATTACTTGGCATCACCACCGCTTGTAGTCGCTTACGCAATCGCTGGAACTATGGCAATTGATTTGCAGAACGATTCGTTAGGTAACGATAAAGATGGTAGTCCGGTTTACTTGCGAGACATTTGGCCAAGCGCTCAAGAAGTCGCTGCGGTAATCGATTCATCGATTGATGCAGACATGTTTACGTCTCGATACAAGGATGTATTTGCTGGCGATGCACGTTGGCAAAATCTTGACACTCCAACTGGCGCGACTTTTGATTGGGATGAAAAGAGCACATACGTGCGACGCCCACCATATTTCGAAAATATGCCAGTTGAACCAGTGCCAGTAACAGATGTGACTGGAGCTCGGGTACTTGCAAAGCTTGGAGATTCAGTAACAACTGATCACATCTCACCTGCAGGTTCGATTCGTGAGGACAGCCCAGCTGGAAAGTACTTGAAGGAAAACGGGGTCGCTAAGGCTGACTTCAATTCCTATGGGTCTCGTCGTGGTAACCATGAAGTAATGATTCGCGGAACTTTTGCAAACATCCGTCTGCGCAATCAGTTGTTAGATGATGTTGAAGGCGGTTTCACCAGAGACTTCACTATTGAAGGCGCACCGCAATCTTCGATTTACGATGCATCCGTTAATGCTGCAGCGAAGAACGTTCCGATGATTATCTTGGCCGGCAAAGAATATGGTTCAGGCTCATCTCGTGACTGGGCAGCAAAGGGCACTGCATTACTTGGTGTTCGAGTTGTGATCGCAGAATCCTACGAAAGAATTCACCGTTCAAACTTGATCGGCATGGGAGTTTTGCCTTTGCAGTACCCAGCAGGACAAACTGCGTACTCATTGGGACTAACTGGAACTGAAACTTTTGATGTAACTGGAATCGTCGAGCTAAATGCTGGAAAAACTCCAAGCACAGTTTCAGTGACCGCAACAGCAATTGGTGTATCAGTAAAGACATTCCAAGCAGTTGTGCGAATTGATACTCCTGGCGAAGCTGACTACTTCCGTCATGGCGGCATCTTGCAATACGTTCTGCGTTCCCTTGCTAAAGCATGAGTAGTTGGCCAGCTGATCTAATTCCAGCCGGAGCATCTGGCTGGGAACAAAAAGCGTGTGCTTGGTTACTTGATAGGTGTCCGTCGGAGTTTCGCACTTACGAGATCTTTCGCACGCATCCAGCTGCGCTTGGCTATGTGGCAACTTTTCAACTTGAACATCAAGTAGAAGCAATTAGAGATGCCTACCGCAGCGCTAGAACTAATTCGCAGTTAGCGCCTGAGGCATTGAATGAATTGCTCAGCACTTTGGAGCACGAAGGCGCTCGGTTAGCGCTGGAACTTAGTTCCGCATTGGTTGTGATCGAAGCCTTAAATGCGAGCAAAGCCTAGAATCCATTGGGTTTCTAGCCCTTGGCATCAGGCGCAAACCCCGAGACTTCATTAGACTTGGGGGACTCACTAGATGGTTAGGGGCAAGACTGTGGCTTTTTTGCCTGGAATAACTTCCCCTAGCGACTTGCGCGTCCTTTCTGCTAAAAACCTCGACGCATTAGCCGCCGAGATTCGAATTGCGCTAGTTGATTATGTAACCAAAACTGGCGGCCATCTAGGACCAAATCTTGGAGTTGTTGAACTTACTCTGGCCCTGCATAGAGTCTTTGATTCGCCAAAGGACCCAATCCTTTGGGACACCGGACATCAGTCATACGTACACAAGATGGTTACTGGTCGAGCAAACGATTTTGAAACTTTGCGCCAAGAAGGTGGCTTATCGGGTTACCCAAGCCGGGCAGAAAGCATTCACGACGTAATCGAAAACAGTCACGCCTCAACTGCGCTGTCATATGCAGATGGAATTGCAAAAGCTTTCGAAATTCATGGTGAGTCAGATCGTCACGTCGTAGCTGTAGTTGGTGATGGCGCACTTACTGGTGGCATGACTTGGGAAGCTTTGAACAACATCGCTGATGGGTCTGAAAGATCAATTGTGATTGTTGTAAACGACAATGAACGCTCGTACTCACCAACTATTGGCGGCATGGCACGTCACTTAGCAACCCTGCGCACTACAAAAGGTTACGAAGGGTTTTTGGACTGGGGTAAATCAGTTCTAGAGCGCACGCCAGTGGTTGGTGCACCGGTTTATAACGCGTTACATGGCATGAAAAAAGGGATCAAGGATTTTGTCGCGCCACAGGGGCTGTTCGAAGATCTTGGTTTGAAGTACATCGGGCCTATTGATGGTCACAAGATTGCAGATATGGAATTCGCATTCCAGCGAGCTCGCGACTTCGGTGGACCAGTCATTGTTCACGTAATTACTGAAAAAGGTCGTGGCTACCATCCGGCCGAAACAGACGAAGCGGATCGCTTTCATGCAGTTGGTGTAGTCGATCCAGATACCGGCAAGCCATTAACGCAAGCCGCTAAGTCTTGGACTTCAGTTTTCTCGCAAGAACTTGTCGCTATTGGTGGCGAGCGCCAAGACGTGGTTGCAATCACTGCAGCCATGCTGGGACCTACTGGACTAGATGCTTTTGCTGACAAGTTCCCAGATCGCACATTTGATGTGGGAATTGCCGAACAACATGCAGTAACAAGCGCAGTTGGTATGGCTCATGCTGGCTTGCATCCAGTTATCGCTATCTATTCCACATTCCTAAACCGCGCAATTGATCAAGTGATTATGGATGCTGCGCTGCACCAAGCCGGTGTTACATTCGCCCTGGATCGCTCTGGAGTAACTGGCGATGACGGCGCAAGTCATAACGGTATGTGGGATATGGCTTTGTTGCGAGTAGTTCCAGGTTTAGATTTATTTGCACCTCGCGATGGTGCCCGTCTTGTTTCAGCGTTGCGAAATTGTGTTGATAAATCCGATCATCCGACCGTAATTCGATTTTCCAAGGGCGCAATTCCAAATGACATCCCGGCTGTGCAATCACTTGGCTTCGCCGACGTTTTACAGGCCGCAACAAATCCAGATGTCACAATCGTTTCCATTGGCGGTATGGCTACTCAAGCACTCGAAGCTGCAGCAACCTTGCAGAGTCATGGTTATTCCGTAGAGGTAATTGATCCAGTTCAAGTTCTTCCAGTAGCAAGTGGACTCATCGAATATCTAGCGAATCGAGAGTTTGTAGTAACAATCGAAGATGGTTTGCTTGATGGTGGAATTGGTGAGGCAATTGGCAGCGCGCTTCGAGCAGCGAAAGCTACAACGCGAGTCACATCACTTGGAATTCCAAAGAAATTCTTAGATCACGCAACGCGCAAATCCATACTGAACAAACTGCAGCTTGATGCACAGGGAATTGCTGAAACCATCGAACAGGGTCTTAAAACTACTGTTCGCTAGGTTGCTCTTTATCTAGATCCCATATCGCAGTTTCTAAAACTGGACTCACAATTTCAATTTGCCAAGGTCGCGCGTTGTAATTGGCAAGCACTTGGTTTAGTTCCACAACGTTGTCTGGGGGAGCCCATAAAACTCGACGAATTGTGTCAGGTGTCATCAAATTCTCAACTGGAAGACCCAGCTTCTCAGCCACAGCAGAAAGCTGCGCGCGAGAAAACTCCAATCGACGCCAGGCTTGGGGATTTCTAACTTCCCAGTTTCTTGGCGCTGGTGGTCCCGTTACAGGCAACTTCAGCGCTGGTAATTCGGTGTCTGGCAACCCGTGGGCTCTTAAAGTTGCTTCAATCCAAGTGCTGGCGTGACGCTTAACGTTTCGTAGGTGCATAAACGAAAGTGTCTTTAGTTCTGACTCTTTAGTTAGCCCAGAACTAGCCAAGGTAACAATGTGAGAGTCTGACAAAATTCGACCAGCTGCAATGTCTTGTTCGCGCGCGATTTCATCGCGAGCATGCCAAACCTCGCGAATCACAGCCATCTCACGTGGCCGACGAATTACATGCATTCCGGAAGTACGTCGCCATGGATCCACACGCTCAATTGGCGCGGTAGTGCGCTTAACGTGATCAAACTCTTGTAGTGCCCATTCATATTTCTGTGCTTCAAGAAGTTGAGCTTCGAGCAACTCCCATAACTCAATTAAGAATTCAACATCGAGCGCGGCATAGTTAAGCCAGGATTCCGGCAGTGGGCGAGTAGACCAATCTGCAGCGCTATGTTCCTTTGCTAATGAAAATCCAAGCTGCGTTTCAATCAGCGGGCCAAGTCCAACACGTGGCAGACCTAGTAAGCGCCCAGCTAGTTCGGTGTCGAACACATTTGCTGTTGGAATCAAACCAACTTCGGCAAGACATACCAAGTCTTGGGATGCAGCGTGCAAAATCCAGTCAACACCTTGCAAAGCATCTTGCAAGGAATTCAGATTGGCAAAAAGAATTGGATCAATTAAATGTGAACCCGAACCTTTTCGGCGCAATTGGATTAAGTAAGCGCGCTGACTGTATTTGAATCCAGATGCTCGCTCGGCATCAAGTGCCACTGGTCCAGTTCCGCCAGAAATCGCTACCACTAGTTTTGCTAGTTGTTCCGGTGTGGAAACGATTTCGGGAAGACCTTCACGAGGTTCGGTAACTCGAATGCTCTCAACTTCGGGAACTTCAGCACTCTGGGAGTCCGTCACTTCTTCGAGTGACTCAATTTGATCTGACATAAATGATTGTTAGCGCTTTCGTGAAAGTGCAGTAACACCTTCCGGTAGCGGCGTGAGGCCCGAACTCTTTTCGACAAGAGCAAGCCAAGCTTTCATATGCAAAGACAGATCTTCAGTATCTGGTGACCAAGATGCGCGAATTTCTAAATCAGTTTCTGTGGAGCGATCTTCTAATCCTGCAAAAGATCTAGATACCGTGCGGGTCACAGTTCCAGAGGCATTATGAAATTGTGCACCGGCATCGGTTAACGCATCCGTAAGCCAAGACCAGGCCACTTCATCAAACAGATCGTCAGTCACCACGTCAGATTCAATTGGGGCTCTAACGAAAGAAACCACCCTGAATTCGCCATCCCAAGTGTCTTGACCTTCTGGATCATGCAGAACTATAAATCGACCCACAGCCAGTTCTTCATCATCACCATCGACAGCTTCAACCGCTAAAGCAATGCTGTGCGGGGCTAGCCGCTGGGGAGCTGGGACTTCTTCAAGCGAAAATTCTGGGCGCAGTGCTGGGCTTTGCAAACTGTCTAATGCAACCTGCCAAACGTCCACGTTTGAAGCACCTACCCCAGAAGAATTCATTACATATAAGCATATGAACAATGTTGAAGTTGTGGGCTCAGGCGCGCGGTCAGTTAGGCTGTCGGAATGCCGATAATTCTCGCCCTGCTATCAAGTATGGTCTGGGGCTTAGCCGACTTTTTAGGTGGAACACTCAGCAAGAAACGAAAAGCGATTGCAGTTATCGGTGGCTCACAATCATTTGGATTACTTTTTGCCTCCACTTTGGCCTTGATTTTTGGGTTGTGGACCTGGGACTCAACGGTTTGGGTCAACGGAGCAATCGCTGGCGCCATGGGGTTGCTTGGACTGGTTGGTTTTTACACTGCACTAGCAACCGGACAAATGGGCATTGTCGCTCCAATTTCGTCTTTGAGTGCGGTAGTTCCCGTAACAATCGGATTAGTTCAAGGCGAGCGCCCAGGCACTTTGCAAGTTGTTGGAATCGCAGTCGCACTTGTGGGTGTGATTTTGGCAAGTGGACCAGAGCTAAATGGCAAAGTAGATCCGCGACCAGTTTTCTTAGCCTTGTTTGCGGCATTAACTTTTGGTTTTTGTGTTTACTTCATGGCAAAGGGTGGACAGATAAATCCCACCATGACAATCACTGCGATGCGCGCAACTCAAGTTGCAATAGTTCTAGTCTTAGCGCTGGCGCTTAGATCTCTTGGTGGTCTGATTAAGAAGGACATTCCATTACTAGCAACAATTGGTGCGACAGATGCCGGTGCGAATATCTTGTTCGCGTTTGCCGCATCCCTTGGATTGCTTTCCGTCGTAGCAGTACTTGGATCGCTTTACCCAATTGTCACCGTGTTACTTGCTTGGTGGATTCACAAAGAACGATTGATACCGGTTCAGTATCTTGGCATTGTCGTTACATTTAGTGGCGTTGCACTTATTGCAGTCGGCTAGTTTTTATCTTCAATCAGTGTCATTGAAATTGAGTTAATGCAATACCGCAGATCTGTTGGGGTTTTGTAGCCTTCGCCTTCAAATACGTGACCCAAGTGGGAATCGCAAGCAGCACATCTAATTTCAGTTCGAACCATGCCATGTGACATGTCCTTGATTTCAGTTATGGTCTCGGCAGCCAGGGGAGTAAAGAATGATGGCCAGCCACAACCACTGTGGAACTTTGCATCACTTCGGAATAGTTCAGCGCCACAAGCGCGACAAGCGTAGATGCCGTTAGTTTCGGTATCGGTGTATTCGCCAATGAAAGGTGCTTCGGTGCCAGATTCGCGCAAGACGCGATATTCTTCTGGGCTCAATTCAGTGCGCCATTGCTCATCAGACTTAACAACTTTTTCACTCATAGTTAGAGGCTAGAGCAACAGCACACTTCTTGCGAGTGCTAGGCCAACACGTGGCAGTTAACTGCGTAACAATCGCTTGAATTCAAAGTCACCTGAAATAGCGCTTCCTACCTCAACCCAATCAGTTGTCTTTGGCACCGCATCAGGCCACTGTGGCGTGCCACCTACAGTAAGCGGCGAAATCGTTAGGTCGTACTCATCGATTGCATCTGCTTTGAGTAACTGCGCAAGCAAACTCGGGCCGCCTTCGCAAGTGACCTTACGTAGCCCAAGTTCAAATAGCTTTGCTATTAAGTT
Source organism: Actinomycetota bacterium (assembly GCA_026392515.1). Classification (GTDB taxonomy): domain Bacteria; phylum Actinomycetota; class Actinomycetes; order S36-B12; family UBA5976; genus UBA5976. Next base: position 46,579 of record JAPLBY010000022.1, read on the forward strand.
CGTAGCAAAACTTGAGGGATCTTCGTCAGGTAGTGGAATCACGTGCGCAATCTTTAACAGCGCGGCTGAAGGTGTTGTGCTTCCAGCATTGAAAACTATGGTTGGTTCCTGACCTCCGTTGAATAGCGGTGTATCTAGGTCAAATTCCAGACTTGAACTAACCACGGCAAGTCTTGGTTGCTCGCGACTGAGAAAAGCAAACTCGTCACGAGCTTTGGGTTGGCGATAGTTTTCATTTCGTGCTGTGTTAGCGCCAACTAAGACCACATCAGATAGCGCGCGAAGCAGTAACAAAAGTTTTAAGTCACTGTCGCCAGTGAGGTCTCGAGACGAATCGCTTGGACCAACGAAGTGACCATCTTGGGAAATGATCATGTTTGCTCGAACCCAATTTTGTGAATCTGATTCGTAATGCGCAGCGATGTCTGGAAGTGATGCCAGCTGTAGGTCCAAAATCAAAAGATTTTCCTGACTTAGTTTTTCGTGATGGTGGTCGATACAGGACTTGAACCTGTGACCTCTTCCATGTCAAGGAAGCGCGCTAGCCAACTGCGCCAATCGACCGTTGTGGAACGGATGTTTAGTTTTTTTACTTCGCTTACTCTTTGTGCACTAACGAGGTGGAGACGGGATTTGAACCCGTGTACAGGGATTTGCAGTCCCTTGCCTCGCCTCTCGGCCACTCCACCGGGGTCGCCCAATGTGAGCTCTTCCGAGCGGATGACGGGATTCGAACCCGCGACCCTCACCTTGGCAAGGTGATGCTCTACCACTGAGCCACATCCGCGTACAGGCTTAACCTGACCCCGTTACCTTAGCCCAATTACGGGATGGGTTCAAAGTCAGCCCGAGAAGGTTCGTAAAATGGAGACATGACCCAGGGCCTGGCAGTTGCGATTTTTGGCAGCTTTATGGCGACAAACTTCGTTGAAGCAACTACTGATGTCAGCAAATTAGATGAAGCAGGTTGGTGGGCAGTAACCCAAACTTTCGAGGGCGAATTTCAGGCATTTCGATTCACTGACATAGAGCCGCTCAACTTGGAAAAGTTAGCCGAGCTGGGACACGATTTAAGTCATAACTCGATAGCCGTGCAAAACTGGACGTCGTCGATGTCAAGGTCTGAGTATGTCGATGCTGTTGAAAGCATTAGACAAGACATTTCGCGAGGTTGGGTTTATCAAGCAAATTTATGCCGCGTACTAAGTGCGCCCATTGATGCAGATTTGAATGTAGTTGCATTTTGGAAATTGCTGGCCGAACACAACCCGGCACCTTACTTAAGCGCGCTTCAAGTTCCGGCATCGCTCTCTGGGTTGGCAAAAGATGTTCGCATCGTAAGCGCCTCACCAGAGCTGTTCCTTTCCCGCCATGATCAAGTTTTGCGATCTAGTCCGATTAAAGGGACTGCCCGAGTAGCCAGCGAGTTACTCGAAAAGGATCAAACTGAAAACATCATGATCGTTGATTTAGTGCGAAATGACCTTGGGCAAGTTTGTGAATCTGGTTCGGTGAAGGTTGTCGATCTTTTGCGACTCGAAGAACATCCAGGTCTTGTGCACTTGGTATCTGACGTAGAGGGAACTTTGCCCGTCGAATCTGGCTGGCGAGAAATTTTGGCTGCGTTAACACCACCAGGTTCAGTTAGTGGTGCTCCAAAAAGTAGTGCACTGGAAGTTATCCAACGACTTGAGAATAGTTCCCGGGGAATTTATTGCGGAGGATTTGGTTGGGTGAATGCCGATAACAAATCAGCCGAACTTGCAGTTGGAATTCGAACTTTCTGGCAAGAATTTTCGGCAGGCACTAAATCCCTAAACTTTGGAACTGGCGCCGGAATTACTTGGGCAAGTGATCCAGCTGGTGAATGGCAAGAAACTGAGTTGAAGGCCGAGCGCTTGCTATCAATTGCGGCCATGTCATCTGATGCAAAGATTGCAACTAACTCGTAGATAGGCTTATACCTATGGCAGTTACACACTTTTGGATAAACGATGAACTCGTCCCAATCGCGGATGCCAAAGTTAGCGTTCTTGATCATGGATTCACCGTCGCTGACGGAGTATTCGAAACCTTATTGGTTAATGATGGAAAAGTATTTGCGATTGATCGGCATTTAGCTCGCCTAGCCAAATCTGCCTCAGGTCTAGGTATAGCAATGCCAGATGTATCTGCAATCAACAAAGGTATCTCGCAAGTTTTGACGGGTAATCCATCCATCGATTTCGGCCGACTTCGAATAACTGTTACAAGTGGCGCTGGTCCGTTGGGATCTGACCGCACTTCTACTTCGGCAACTCTGGTCATTTCGCTAGCCGAACAAGCAGCTTGGCCAGCCAGCACCAAAATTCTTTTGGTGCCATGGACTCGCAATGAGAATTCGCCACTTGCTGGCTTAAAGACGACGTCCTATGCCGAAAATGTTTACGCATTAGATGCCGCAAAGCGTCACGGATTTTCCGAAGCAGTCTTTTGTGACACTTCTGGACGGCTGTGTGAAGGAACCGGCTCCAACGTTTTCCTTGTTAAGGACGATCAGATCTTCACGCCATCAGATGCCAGTGGATTGTTGCGGGGGATCACACGGGATTTGGTTATTGAGTGGGCCAACCACTCAGGCTTCACGGTTGTTGAGAGAGACGTTAATCCGATGGAACTGTGGGATGCTGATGAAGTGTTCATAACTTCCTCAACTAGAGACGTTCATCCAGTATCTGAATTGGCAAAGCTAGATGTCTCAGGAAATGTTGTAGAGCGCAGGACTTTAGCGCCGGGGTTGGTTACCGAAAAACTGGGTAACATTTTTTCGACCCTGAGAGCAGAGAAAATCAATCCATGAAGACTGAGTCCAAAGTAGCCAAGCCGCGTAAAAATTTGGCTGATCGTCTATATGGCAACTACATGGGTAGACGAAATGCAGCCCGTTCTAATCGCGCTTTAGATGCAACATGGCGTGGCATTATTTTGGTTGTCGGCTTAACAATGGTTGGGCTAGGCGTTTTCTTCTTGCTGTTCCCAGGACCTGGTTGGGCCGTAATTATCATCGGGCTTATCGTACTAGCGACGGAATACGCTTGGGCCCAGAGAATCTTGAATCCAGTTCGCGAGTTTTCTTCACGAATCGCTCGCTTAGTAGTTAGCCAGGAGTACCGCACCAAGCGTAGCAACATCATCTTGATCATTACGATCGTCATTGTCACGATTGCATATGCATATTGGGCTAAATGGGGCGCAACCATGAAAGGCTTCGAACCGATATTGGTTCCGATTGAAAATCTCTTCAACCTAGAAATCTAGTTCTGGTTCCAGACTCTCGCTAGCGAGTAAATATATGGCCATTTGCCTTTGCTCCCGTAGACTTTGAGGGTTACCGTTTGAAAAGGAACGCTCCGTGCCACAAGTTCTCGTAGGACCCGATCGAATCTCAACTGAGATCGATGCTGGCGCCTGCGCTTACGACGTCGTAGGGGATAAGGCCCGCCAAGTTGTAGTGGCCCGCGTCAATGGTGAAATCGTTGATTTAAGTCACCCGCTTGCAGATGGCGATGCCGTTGAACCAATCCTGATTAGTGATCCTGAAGGACTTTCGGTTCTGCGGCACAGTGTCGCACACATCGTGGCGCAGGCTACCCAAGCGATCTTTGATGACGTCAAACTCGGAATTGGTCCGCCAATTAAAGATGGCTTCTTTTACGACTTTGGCACGACCCGAACTTTCACGCCCGATGATCTAGCGACGATCGAAAAGAAGTGTGTTGAGATTATCAACTCAGGACAAAAATTCTCACGTCGCGTAACTAATCGCGAAGCTGCGCGTTCCGAATTAAGTAATGAACCTTTCAAGATTCGTTTGTTAGGTGCTGACGAAGATGCAACTGTTATGTCTGAGGATGTAATGGAAGTCGGCGGCGGCGAACTAACGATTTATGACAACATCGATCTTCGCAGTGGTGAACTTCGTTGGTGCGATTTATGTCGTGGTCCACACGTACCCGACACTCGTTACATTGATGCTCGCGCCATCAAGTTAATGCGTACTTCAGCTGCTTATTGGCTGGGCGATCAAAAGAACGAATCGATGCAGCGAGTTTATGGAACGGCTTTGCCAACTAAAGATGGCTTAAAGCAGTACTTGAACATGTTGGAAGAAGCTGAGAAGCGCGATCATCGTCGACTTGGTGTTGATTTAGATCTCTTCTCATTCCCAGACGAAATCGGTTCCGGCCTTGCAGTATTCCATCCCAAGGGTGGAGTCATCCGCCGACAAATGGAAGATTACTCGCGCATCCGTCACGAAAATGCTGGCTATCAATTTGTGTACACACCGCACATTACAAAGGGTGCATTGTTTGAGCAGTCAGGTCACTTGGATTGGTATCGCGAAGGAATGTTCCCAGCGATGCATCTTGATGAAGAGTTGCATGAAGATGGCACAGTTAAGCGCCAAGGTCAGGATTACTACCTAAAGCCAATGAACTGCCCATTCCACAACTTGATTTACAAGTCACGTGGTCGTTCTTATCGCGAGTTGCCGTTACGTCTCTTTGAATTTGGATCGGTTTATCGTTACGAACGTTCCGGTGTTATCCATGGCTTAACTCGAGTTCGCGGTATGACGCAAGATGATGCTCATATTTATTGCACCCCAGAACAAATGGGTGGGGAATTGCAAAACCTATTAGGTTTCGTATTGGACCTGTTGCGCGATTACGGTCTGGATGATTTCTATCTAGAGCTTTCAACTCGCAATCCCGAGAAATCTATTGGAACTGAAGCTGAGTGGGAGCAGGCAACTGCAGCACTTGCTGAAGCAGCACAAAAGTCTGGATTAGAACTAGTTCCAGATCCAGGCGGCGCTGCTTTCTATGGTCCAAAAATCTCTGTACAAGCTCGCGATGCAATTGGTCGCACCTGGCAGATGTCCACAATCCAGGTGGACTTCCAGTTGCCACAGCGATTCGAATTGGAATACCAGGCATCGGACGGCACTCGCAGTCGCCCAATCATGATCCACCGTGCATTGTTCGGTTCAATCGAACGCTTCTTTGGAGTTTTGCTGGAGCATTACGCCGGCGCATTCCCACCATGGCTAGCTCCAGTGCAAGTAGTTGGCATTCCAATTGCCGGAGCGCATGTTGATTACTTGGAAGATGTTGCTACGCAACTTCGAGCTAAAGGTATTCGGGTTGAAGTAGATGGCTCAGACGAACGGATGCAAAAGAAGATCCGAACCGCACAAACTCAAAAAGTTCCGTTCATGCTGATTGCCGGAGACGAAGATATTGCTGCTGGCGCCGTTTCTTTCCGATATCGTGACGGCACGCAAGAGAACGCTGTGCCGGTAGCCGATGCGATTAACAAGATCGCCGAGATTGTCACCTCGCGCGTTCAAATCTGAGATTTAAATGTCAACTGATCCTCGTGGCCCGCATGCTTGGGATCGACTATGGGCGCCGCATCGCAAAGAATATTTAGCAGATGAGGCTGGAAATTTCGATGCTGATTCTTGTCCATTTTGTATTGCTCAAGGAGTTTCGGATTCTGAAGGCTTAGTTGTGGTTCGGCGCAGTGCGACATTTGTTGTCATGAATAAGTATCCGTACAACAGTGGACACTTACTGGTTTGCACTAATCGACATGTCCCGCTTTATGACGAACTCACACCCGAAGAAGTAATTCAAATCGGTGAACTCACTGCGCAGGCTATGCGAACACTACGAACCGTTGCTAACGCTGCTGGATTCAACATTGGATTGAATCAAGGCAATGTGGCGGGTGCAGGAGTGGCAGACCACATTCATCAGCACATCGTGCCGCGTTGGGCTGGCGACATAAACTTCATGCCAATTGTTGGTGGCACAAAAGTATTGCCGGAATTAATTGAACAGACCCGGTTGCTGTTATCAGAAAGTTGGAGCGACTAATACTGCGGTTGAGTCTTCGGTTGCAATAGAAGAGCCGGGCGTTAATCCACTGGTAAGTGTTACAACTTGATTAGATTCAACAATCTTTAATTGCTTAACGGTACCAGAAACCTTTTCAAAGAGATCCAAGTTTTCATTCGGCCCCCACATGCGAGCTAAATCTTCAGTGATTGATATTCCTACACGGTCGGTTGCTTCATAGGCATCGCAGGAAACCTCGGCCAAGTTAAGTACTGGGACCCAAACCGGTTGCAGAATCGACATCCAATTGCTGAAAGTATTAACGCCAACCCCATCGTCAATCGGAGTTATTGTGACTACGTCTGGATGTAACCAGGCTGCTTCAAGTTTTGTAACGCTAATTGGCAAACCGGAAGTGTGGTTCTCCAGAGTTAAATCATCCAGGCCAAGGTAAGCCAGTTGATCGAACAAATCCTCGCGAGCAGAACTGGTGATTGCAATGTGTTCTGGGTCAGCAGCCTTGGTAATCCAATTAGCATCAACTAAGGCATGGATTTCGCTGGTGAGAATGTCATAGACGCCGGTTAACGAAAGTTCATCATCCGAATCGATAGGCAAGTAGCGAACTAGTAGGTCTGGCTCTAGAACTCGGCTAGCGATGGCGCACAATTCATCAAAGTCAGCGCGACCGTTTACGACATTGAACGCCAAAATGTGTCGGGGTAACGTCGCATCGCGCGCACCTGACCAGAATTCAACAATTTTTGGATCTACTCCAGCGGCGCCATCTAACGACGCAACAAAGGCATCGCAGGAATCCAGAATTCTATGGTCGGCTTGGGATGGTCGATGCACGATTACAACCACATTTGGAAGTTTTTCGAATGTGGCAAAAGGTGAGGTGTCGCTTACAGGCCGTGCCCCCATGTTGGCGTAAACCTGTGCCAGGTCCGATGTTTCAGAGGTGATTACATAGATCAATACGTGCGGGTGCCCTGAGTGCACATCGGAACTAGGTAACATCGTCATATCCCTACGAATAGTAGCGGCCATTTGGCAGTAGAGGAATTTATCGTGCTTGATAACGCAAACGCGCGTCGTTCAGCCGCTCGATTTATTGACCCTGTTGCCAGGCTTATGTTGCGACTGAAGGTAACCCCAGATGGAATTACCTGGTTTGGTTGCGGCGCAACAATTTTCATTTCAGTGGTTTTTTTGGCACAAGGCAATTTCCTGATCGGTGCAATCTTGTTTGGCGCTTTTGGTTTGATTGACCTGCTAGATGGAACTATGGCGCGCATGCTTGGCACTGCTGGGCCTTGGGGCGCATTTTTAGACTCGACTTTGGATCGAATATCGGACGCCGCAGTTATCTGTGCATTGATCTACTTCTATGTCAACGCCGATAGCAGCAACAGCCAACTAGCCGTGATCGCTGGAATTGTGTCATTGGTTATGAGTTTGATGACTTCATATGCTCGTGCCAAAGCTGAGTCACTAGATGCCAAGTGCACAGTAGGAATTGCAGAGCGGGCCGAACGCAACTTATTGATTTGGATTTCGCTACTTGTCTCAGCTTTAGTAACCGATGTAATGCCATATGCTTTAGCAGCACTTGCGGTACTTTCAACGATTACCGTAATTCAACGCATTTTGTTCGTACGAAAACAACTGGTGATAAAAGCGTGAAATCGCTACTTGTTGATTTTGGGTTTTGGCTTGGCTGGAATGCGCTTTGGATTATGCCAACTCGCTGGGCTTACTATCTTTTCGGTAAAGCAGCTCAGATTGTTTGGCGCAGAGAACTTAACGCGATCAAGCAACTCGAATTGAATTTGGCGCGAGTACTTGGATGCGTAGTTAGCGATCCAAGAATTCGACCGCTTAGCTTAATAACCATTCAAAGTTATATGCGCTATTACTGTGAAACTTTTATGTTGCCTAGGTGGTCAGATGAGCAATTGCTTGGTCGTGTCCGTGCCGAAAATTCCGAAGTTGTTCTTGACGCGCTGAAATCCGGCGGCGCGGTTTTAACGCTGCCACATTTAGCAAACTGGGATTGGGCTGGCGCTTGGGCTGCGCGCTATTTCGGATCCTTGTGCACGGTTGCCGAACGCCTGCGTCCTGAGGGCGTATTCCAAAAGTTTCTTAAAGCACGTGAATCTCGCGGTATAACTCTGATGCCGTTGTCAGGTGAGGGCGGAACGTACGAGTTCTTGCGGGAACACGTGAATCAAGGTCGACTGGTTGCGCTGCTAGGTGATCGCGATGTTGCCAAGAGTGGAATGAGTAACGAATTCTTTGGTCATCGCGCCCCATTACCAATTGGCGCGGCATTATTGGCGCTAGATACCGGCCGACCGCTCTTTACTTGTGCACCTTGGTATGACGGCGAAAATCTAGTTATCACGTTTGATGATGAAGTGGTTTTTGATCGAAGTCCGGTACAGGGTCGAGATCGCTTGCGACGTGCTCAAGAGATTACAAAACTTGTGGCAGCAAATTTCGAGAAACATATCTCGGCACATCCAGATAATTGGCACCAACTGCAGCCAGTGTGGCCAGACTTAGTTTTCCAAGAGGCAACCTCATGAGGATTGGCATTGTTTGTCCATACTCATGGGACATTCCGGGCGGCGTAAGTGCACACGTGGCAGATCTAGCTGAGGCGCTGATTCGAATGGGTCATCACGTAAGCGTGCTGGCACCAGCTGAATTCGATGAACTGTTGCCGAATTACGTAGTTTCAACTGGAAAGCCAAGAGCGGTTAAGTACAACGGTTCGGTAGCGCGATTGAGTTTTGGTCCGATCGCTGCCCGAAAAGTTTCGAAGTGGATTGAGGAGGGGGAGTTTGATGTCCTGCATGTGCATGAACCACTTGCCCCGAGTCTTTCGGTCTTAGCTTGTTGGGCTGCAAAAGGTCCGATTGTGGCAACTTGGCACTCCTCGATGGACAAGTCGCGCATGATGCTTACGCTTTCAAAGCTGGCGCAGACCGCAATGGAGAAAGTGTCAGCTCGAATTGCAGTTAGTGAAGCAGCGCGAACCACATTGATTAAGCATGTTGGTGGCGACGCAGTAGTGATTCCAAACGGCGTTGACGTTTCAGCGTTCACAAACGCCAAACCAATGTTTGGTTGGCCCGGCGCGAATCAATCCATCGTTTTCTTGGGCAGAGGTGACGAGCCACGTAAAGGTTTGCAGGTACTCGTAGATGCTTATCCTGAAATTCGACGACAGCATCCAAATGTTCGATTGCTTATCGCCGGTCCAGGCGAGCCAGCCGACACTCTAAAGAATCTCTCTCGAGAGGATCGAGCAAGTGTGACCGTGCTTGGCATGGTCGCGCCACAAGATAAAGCAAGCGTGCTTGCATCCGGAACTGTGTACGTCGCACCCAATACTGGGGGCGAATCCTTTGGCATTGTGTTGTTAGAGGCAATGGCAAGCGGGACACCCGTAATTGCTAGTGACTTAGAAGCTTTTGAACGTGTGTTAGATCATGGCAAGGCTGGCATCACTTTCGAAAACGAAAATTCATCCGACTTAGCAAAAGTAGTTTCTGGTTTGCTGTCGGATCCAAACCAATGCGCAGAACTTTCTGCTCAAGGAAAGTTGCGAGCAGCGGAATTTGATTGGTCTGTAGTTGCCGAACGGATCGTGGATGTCTACGAGTCAATCAGAGTGCCAGGTGTGAAAGTTGAACCAGACTTAACTGGCCAAATGATTGGTCGACTCGGTCGTGGCAGAATAACCCCAGAGATGCGGAGTGATTAATGAATAGTCAATCGATCATCCTTATTGTGGCCATTGCTTTTGCAGTTTGGTATTTGTCGCATCAAGCCGGCCGACTTGATCGTCTGCATCATCGAATTGAAGTAACTGAACTTGCGCTGCACGGCCAACTCGTAAGACGTGGGGGAATTGTTGCTGAGTTAGCAGCCGTGCCTGGAATCGATCCAGCGCTGTCGGTGCTTTGGGGACAGGCTGCGCACGAAGCACTAATTCTGCAAGAGGTCTCATCGCCGGAACGAACTCAGGTTGAAGACGAGTTAACGAGTATTTTAGTTATGACTTTGGACGAAGCCGAGGAAGTCAACGAAATCCGAAGCAATCAGCATGCCTCAGCTTTGCTCGATGAGTTGGCCCAAGTATGCGACCGTATCCAAATGAGCCAGCAATTCCATACGGATGCAGTACGTGATTGCCTTGAGATCCGTGAGCAATTTTTGGTTAGGTTCTTCCGTTTGGCTGGCAGGGCTAAACCGCCTGTCCCAGTCGATCTGGATGTCCAGATTCCGCCGGCCTTAGTCGACTAGCAAAAAAGCCCCGGCTCGCTAGACTTGGGTAAAACCTAAGAAACTTTAAAAGGATCAACATGGCAACGGATGCAGCAAGCACAGGCGTAACTGGTACTACCCGCGTTAAGCGTGGAATGGCCGACATGCTTAAAGGTGGCGTCATTATGGACGTCGTTAACGTGGAGCAGGCCAAGATTGCTGAAGACGCTGGCGCAATTGCAGTAATGGCGCTGGAACGCGTACCTGCAGACATTCGTGCCCAGGGTGGCGTAGCTCGCATGTCTGATCCAACCATGATCGATGAAATCATTCAGGCAGTCTCCATTCCAGTTATGGCAAAGGCTCGCATCGGACATTTTGTTGAAGCACAAGTTATCCAAAGTCTTGGTGTTGACTACATCGACGAATCTGAAGTTCTAACTCCAGCTGATTACATCAATCACATCGACAAGTGGGCGTTCACAGTTCCTTTCGTATGTGGTGCGACAAATCTTGGTGAAGCACTTCGTCGTATCAACGAAGGTGCCGCAATGATTCGCTCTAAGGGTGAAGCAGGAACTGGTGACGTATCAAATGCAACTGGTCACATCCGCACAATCAAGGGCGAGATTCGTCGACTATCTTCGATGAGCAAAGACGAACTTTATGTTGCCGCAAAGGAGCTGCAGGCACCTTACGATTTAGTTTGCGAAGTAGCTGAAAAGGGTGCGCTTCCAGTTGTACTTTTCACAGCTGGTGGAATTGCAACGCCTGCAGATGCAGCCATGATGATGCAGCTTGGCGCTGACGGCGTATTTGTTGGCTCTGGAATCTTCAAGTCTGGCGATCCAGTTAAGCGAGCAAATGCAATCGTGCAGGCAACACTTCACTTTGATAACCCAGACGAGATTGCGAAAGCATCACGCGGTTTGGGTGAAGCAATGGTTGGAATCAACGTTGCTGACATTCCTGTGCCACATCGTCTGGCTGAGCGCGGCTGGTAGTTGCTATGTCCCCAGTAATTGGGGTTCTCGCAATCCAAGGTGACGTGCGGGAACACGCACGTTGTCTCGAACAGCTCGATGTTGATGTTCGCCTAGTAAAAACGGCTGAACAACTAAAAGGTATTGCTGGGTTAGTTATTCCTGGTGGGGAATCTACAACCATGAGCATTTTGGCCGTTAAAAACAACTTGTTTGGCCCATTGCGCGAATTACGAAATCAGATCCCAATGTATGGATCGTGTGCTGGATTGATCATGCTGGCTGATTCAATCTCTGATGGCCGAGCGGATCAAGAAACCATTGGCGGGTTGAACATCACCGCCAAGCGCAACGCGTTTGGTCGCCAAGTTGATTCGTTTGAGATTGACTTACATATTCCTGCGATAGGCGAGCCTGATTACCACGCGGTCTTTATTCGCGCGCCGCTAGTTGAGGCAGCGAGTTCAGCAGTGGAAGTGCTGGCTGCGATTCCGGCAGACAAGTCACTTACTGGCACGGATCAAGTAGTTGCGGTTCGCCAAGGTAACCTAATGGCAACGTCGTTTCATCCTGAGATAACTTCAGATTTAAGAATTCATAAGTATTTTGTAGACATGGTGAGGTCAGCATGAGTGGACATTCCAAATGGGCAACAACTAAGCACAAGAAAGCTGTCATTGACTCGCGTCGCGGAAAACTGTTTGCGAAATTAATTAAGAACATCGAAGTAGCCGCCAGACTTGGTGGGGGAGACACTTCTGCCAACCCAACTCTTTACGATGCAATCACCAAGGCTAAGAAGAATTCTGTTCCTAATGACAACATTGATCGCGCAGTAAAGCGTGGGTCAGGTGCGGAAGCCGGCGGCGCGGATTATCAAACCATCATGTACGAAGGCTATGGACCAAACGGGGTAGCTCTGCTAATCGAATGTTTGTCCGATAACCGAAACCGAGCCGCATCTGATACTCGCGTTGCAGTTACTCGCAACGGCGGCAACATGGCTGATCCAGGTTCAGTTTCTTACATGTTCGAACGTAAAGGCGTTGTGATGGTGCCCGAAGGCGCATCAACTGAAGAAAAGATTATGGATGCAGTCCTTGATGCTGGCGCCGAAGAAGTAAATGATCACGGTGGCAGCATAGAAATCATCAGCGATTCCAAAGATGTCGTTGCAGTTCGACAGGCTTTGCAGGCTGCTGGGATTGATTACGAATCAGCAGAATCTACTTTCGTGCCAAACATGACGGTTCCAGTTGACGCAGATACCGCTCGCAAGGTTTTTGCCCTAATTGAGGCCTTGGAAGACGTCGACGACGTCCAGAACGTTTTTACGAACATAGACATTTCCGATGAAGTCCTAGCCGAGCTTTCGGACTAACTGCCACTGAAATTTCGCCAATTTATCTGGGGATTTTTCGAAAAAGACCCTCATTGACACCAATTGAGCCCCAAATCCTGCACTTTTGGTCAGTTATGGCATAGGCTTTCGAACAGATGTTCGGAGGAAATATGCGAATTTTGGGGATTGACCCAGGTTTAACGCGTTGTGGTGTTGGGATTGTCGATCTCAATGCCAATCGTCGGGCATCTTTCGTGGCGGTGCATGTGCTGCGAACTCCAAGCACAAACGAGTTGCCAGCACGACTTTTCGAGCTTGAATCCGGTCTTTCTGACTTGTTTGCGACATATCAGCCTGATGCCATCGCGATTGAACGAGTTTTTAGTCAGCACAATGTTCGTACTGCAATGGGCACAGCCCAGGCCAGCGCTGTGGCAATGTTGATTGCAGCGCGAAATCAACTTGATGTTGCGATGTACACACCAACCGAAGTTAAAGCCGCTGTCACTGGATATGGCCGAGCAGATAAAGCCCAGATCACATCCATGGTTACGAGATTGCTAAATCTTGCCGAGCCACCTAAACCAGCTGACGCTGCAGATGCTCTCGCATTAGCACTGTGCCACGCCTGGAAAGGTCATGGCAAGAGTCGAATTGCAGAACACTTAGCTAAACAAGCAACGGTAGGTGTCGGATGATCTCATCGTTACGTGGTCCCGTACTAGAGATCAGATTAGATTCACTTGTTATTGGCGTTGGTGGTGTTGGCATGACAGTTATGTGTTCACCAGACACAATCTCGCAGGCTCGGACAGATCAAGAGATAACACTTTTCACTTCGCTAATTGTTAGAGAAGATTCGCTAACCCTGTTTGGTTTTGCAAATTCAGAGAATCGCGAAATGTTTGAAGTAGTGCAAGGCGTATCTGGATTTGGTCCAAAGCTTGCGTTTACAATTCTCGCATCACTACCAGCTGACGAACTTAGAACTGCAATTGGCAACGAAGACGTGGCCCGCCTAAAACAAACACCAGGTGTTGGCGCAAAAGGTGCACAACGATTGGTTCTGGAACTCAAGGACCGAATTGGTACCCCAAGTTCTGGAGCTAAGCGCAGCTCAAGCAAGGAAGCGCAATGGCAGATCCAAGTTGAACAAGGATTACTTGGCCTTGGTTGGTCACCGCGAGACGCGCAACGAGCAATCACCGCGGTAATCGAAGAAGGCGTAACTGATTCGCAAGCAACATCTGAGTTACTTCGCAGGGCATTACAAATTTTGGCCGGCGCATGAGTGATCGAATGGTGAACCCAGAACTTTCTACAGAGGAACGTGTTGCTGATGCTGCGTTGCGTCCAACTTCTCTTGCAGATTTCGTTGGTCAAACTCGAGTTAAAGACCAACTTCAATTAGTTTTGAGTGCGGCTAAACAACGTAATGCCAGCGCAGATCACATTTTGTTATCAGGTCCACCAGGACTGGGTAAAACTACTCTGGCAATGATCGTTGCTGCCGAAGTTGGTGCGCCACTTCGAATTACTAGTGGACCAACAATTCAGCATGCGGGTGACCTAGCAAGCATTCTGTCTAGTTTGGTTCCAGGCGAAGTTCTATTCCTAGACGAGATTCATCGAATGTCGCGAGCTGCCGAAGAAATGATGTATTTGGCGATGGAGGATTTTCGAGTCGACGTAATGGTCGGTAAAGGTCCGGGCGCGACTTCAATTCCACTTGAGTTACCACCATTTACTTTGGTTGGAGCAACCACGCGTGCAGGTATGTTGCCAGCGCCACTTCGTGATCGCTTTGGATTCACCGCACACTTGGATTACTACGAACCAATTGAACTTGAATCAATTGTGATTAGGTCGGCAAGGCAGTTGGGGATTGCTATTGATGCAGACTCAGCCAGAGAACTCAGTCGCAGATCTCGAGGCACGCCACGAATTGCCAATCGTCTGCTGCGCAGATCTCGTGATTACGCCCAAGTTCATCACGACGGAGACTTGAACCTGGCGCGAACTCAAGCTGCGCTTGAGCTATATGAAGTCGATGATCTGGGACTTGATCGACTAGACCGCGCAGTGCTTATTGCTTTGATAGACAAATTCAATGGTGGTCCAGTTGGACTTTCGACACTGGCACTTGCAGTAGGCGAGGAGCCGGAAACCGTGGACACAGTTTGTGAACCATTCCTAGTTCGGGAAGGCTTCATAACTCGGACACCTCGCGGACGGGTTGCCACGCCTGCAGCTTGGACAGCTTTAGGTCGAAAACCACCTAAATTGCCCAATCAACTTCCACTTGAGGACTAAGCGGGCGGTCGCTGAGCCTGTGGTTTTGCCCACTAAACTTATACAACAGCGCGTTTTAACGTGATTAATTAGTTTTGGCTTCCAATCCGAAAAGGCTTAACAAGTGGCTCAGCATTACCGTCCAGGTCGGTCGTTACTGATCTTCACCGTTGGCTTAATTGGATTGATGATTTGGACTTTCCTTCCTGGCGAGCGTCACACCCCAAAACTAGGCCTTGACCTTCGTGGCGGAACTCAAGTCATCTTGTCGCCATCTGTGGCTGCAGGCGAGACTTTAACTCAAGACCAGCTAAATCAAACAGTTGCGATTATTCGTCAACGTGTTGATGGTTTCGGTGTTGCAGAATCCGAAGTAACGATTCAAGGCACTGGCAACGGGGCAAAGATCATTGTCACCATTCCTGGTGAAACCAGTCGTACCGTGGTTGATCAACTCAAGACAACTGCACAGTTGAATTTTCGTCCGGTCTTAGCGATTGACTTTGGTTCGCCACAAGCAAGTGCATCGCCAACCCCAAGCGTTAGCGACTCAGCTAGCCCGAGTGCGTCGCCTTCGGGAAGTGCCACACCTGCAACAAGCACTTCTACAACACCAAGTCCAACACCGTCCGTATCAGTTGCACCCGAACTCTTAGTGCCACCAATTCAATCTCCAGATGGTGCCGGTGACTTTGCCGATAGATTCGCTGCTCTGAATTGTGCTGAGTCAGACATTCTTAATGGCTCAACCGATGACCCAGCACAGTATCTGATTAGCTGTGAGAAAGATGGATCAGTTAAGTACGCACTAGCTCCAGCTGACTTAGTTGGAACCGACATTGAGAGTGCAACTGCTGGTCTGCCGCAACAAGGCGCTGGTGGTTGGCAAGTAGATCTTCAAATGACTACGGATGGCGCAAAGAAGTTTGCTGATTCCACCACAAAGCTTTCGGCCTTGGAATCACCTAATGACCAATTCGCAATTGTGCTCGATGGTGTTGTCATTAGCGCACCTTCGGTTAACGAACCAATTCTTGGCGGATCAGCAGTTATTTCTGGCTCTTTCACTGCCGATGAAGCACGCGCGTTAGCTCAAGTTTTGAAGTACGGCGCTTTGCCAGTAGCTCTTGATGTGGATGAAGTTCAGCAGATTTCGCCGACATTAGGTAACGATCAGCTTCGAGCAGGTTTGATTGCTGGTGGCTTCGGTCTATTACTAGTGGTGATTTACCTACTTCTTTACTACCGCGCACTTGGCGTGATTGCGGTAATCAGCTTGGTAGCAGCAGCAATCATGACTTACTTGGTGTTCGTAATCCTGGGACGCGGAATCGGCTTCACGCTTACTTTGTCAGGTGTAGCGGGTGCGATTGTGGCCATCGGTATTACGGCCGACTCCTTCATCATTTACTTTGAACGCATCCGAGACGAGATTCGCGAAGGTAAGCGACTTCGCGTTGCGATCGATCAAGGTTGGATCAGAGCACGTCGAACGATTTTGGCCGCAGACTTTGTTTCGCTACTCAGTGCAGCAATTTTGTATTACTTATCCGTTGGTAGCGTACGAGGTTTCGCCTTCACGCTAGGTCTAATTACATTCGTAGACATCGCAGTTGCCTTCTTGTTTACGCGTTCACTGGTAACAAAGCTTGGAAACTCTAAATGGATGAACTCAGGTTCAGCCTGGACTGGAGTATCGCCAACTCGACTTGGGGTAACAAGTTCAACATCGGAGGTTAACTAATGGCTAGTTTGAGTCAACTAGGTAATAGCCTCTATCGCGGTGATGTCTCTTACAACATAGTTGGGCGCCGAAAGGCTTGGTATCTAGTTTCCGCAATTTTAATTGTTTTGTCGATTGCAACTCTGGGCGTTCGCGGCTTGAACCTTGGAATCGAATTCAAGGGTGGCGCGGAATTTTCAGTTCCACTAACCGTTGCTAACGATCAGTCAGTCTCACAGGCACGTGAAACTGTACTTGCTGCTGGCGAAACACCATCTACTGTCACCATCATTGGTGGCGACACAATTCGAATTCAAACTCCAGCACTTTCCACGGAAGCATCCAACGCCTTGAGCGCAGCGCTGGCAGAGTCATTTGCAGTAGAAGAAGCAAACATCAAAGTCCAGCTGGTTGGGCCGAGTTGGGGCGATGAAGTAACCAAGAATGCACTTCGAGCGCTGCTCGTGTTCCTGGTACTTGTCGCAGTGTTCTTGTCGGTGTATTTCGAATGGCAAATGGCGATCGCTGCACTTGCTGCACTGGCTCACGACGTTTTAATCACTGTTGGTATTTACGCCTTGAGTGGGTTCGAAGTAACTCCGGCAAGCGTTATCGGCTTCCTGACGATTTTGGGTTATTCGCTCTATGACACTGTTGTGGTTTTCGACAAGGTTAAGGAAAACACCAAGGGCATTCATGGCGGGTCACGTACGACCTATAGTGAAGCTGCAAATCTTGCGCTGAATCAAACTCTGGTACGAAGCATTAACACCTCAATTGTTGCGTTACTTCCAGTCCTTTCAATTCTGGTCGTCGGAGTTTCGCTTCTTGGAGTGGGTACTTTGAATGACTTGGCATTAGCTCTGTTTGTCGGCATGCTCGTGGGCACTTACTCCTCGTTGTTCGTTGCTACTCCGTTCTTATGCCAGATGAAAGAACGAACTGCCGAGAACATTGCTTTAGCAAAACGCGTACAAGCCCGTCGCAAGGGCGGAGACACTGCTGGCGATGACTTAAAGCCAGTAGTTTCCATCGGCGCTCCAATAGTTGCTTCAGCAGGACCAAGGCAACAGCGGGTTAAGAAAACCCGTTCTCGCAGATCAGGAAAGTAAACCGACATGGATCGCGCCGGAGTCACAGCCTTAATTGCGCAGATTCCTGACTACCCACTGCCTGGCGTAATTTTCAAAGACGTAACGCCGATATCGGCCAACCCTGATGCCGCGCTCTGGGTTAACGCCGAAATCGCCGCACGATTTGCGAAATCAGGAATCACTCACATTGTTGGCGTTGAAGCTCGCGGATTTATCCTGGGTGCTTCCTTAGCAGCGCACATGCATTTAGGTTTTGTTCCGATTCGTAAGAGCGGAAAACTGCCACGCGCAACGTATAGAGCCGAGTATGAACTCGAATATGGCGCAGACTCAATCGAAATCCACCAGGATGCACTGACCAAGAATGACCGAGTGCTAATTGTGGATGATGTACTTGCCACAGGTGGCACGGCTTGCGCAGCCGTTGACTTAATTCAAGAATGTGGCGCCGAGGTACTTGGAATCGCAGTCTTGTTAGACCTTGCTTTCCTTGGTGGTAGCGCAAAGGTCGCTAGCCGTGACTCGAGAATTGACGTCTTCGCAGTCTTATAAGTTTCCAAATAGAATGTGGGATAACTAGGGAGGCGTTATGACAACTGACTTATCAGCTGGCCTGCCGCTTGCCCTAGCAGAGCGTTTCCCACAGGGTTTAGAAACCCCAATTCCAGATCAACTTCGCGAAGTAATCGATACCTTGCTCAAGTTCCATCCGGGCAGTGACGAGTCCGAGATCATTAGGGCATATCAAACTGCGGATTACTTCCACAGAGCCCAAAATCGCAAATCTGGCGAACAGTACATAACTCACCCAATCGCAGTTTCTGGAATGCTGGCTGATCTTGGTATGACATCGCCCACGATCATTGCCGCGTTGCTGCACGACACTGTTGAAGATACTGAATATGACCTGGAACATCTGCGAGTTGATTTCGGTGATGAAGTAGCTGGTTTAGTCGATGGCGTTACCAAGTTAGACAAAGTTAAGTATGGCCAGGCGTCTGCATCCGAAACTGTTCGCAAGATGGTAGTTGCAATGGCGCGGGACATTCGAGTTCTAGTTATCAAATTGGTCGACCGCCAACACAACATGCGAACACTTTCATATTTGTCACCCGAGAAGCAAGAGCAAAAGGCACGCGAAACTTTAGAGATTTATGCCCCGTTAGCTCACCGCCTAGGTATGAATTCAGTGAAGTGGGAACTTGAAGATTTAGCTTTTGCTTCGCTTTATCCAAAGATGAGTGACGAGATTGCCCGTTTGGTTTCGCAGCGCGCTCCAGCTCGCGATGAAAGCCTACAAACAATTGTTGACTTCGTTGACGCTGATCTTGCTGAGAACGAGGTTAAGGCGACGGTCAGTGGTCGCCCGAAACATTTCTATAGCATCTACCAAAAGATGATTGTGCGCGGTCGTGATTTCGATGACATTTACGATTTGATCGGTGTTCGAATTCTGGTCGATAGCGTGCAAGATTGCTATGCCACTTTGGGAATCATCCATAATCGCTGGAATCCGGTGCCAGGCCGATTCAAGGACTACATCGCAATGCCAAAGTTCACGATGTATCAGTCACTTCATACAACAGTGATTGGTCCAAACGGCAAGCCAGTTGAATTCCAAATTCGAACCCAAGAAATGCACCGGGCCGCTGAATATGGTGTGGCATCGCATTGGCGTTACAAGCAAGACAAGGTAGCTGGCAAAGATGGACCAGATGACCTTGGTTGGGTGCGCCAACTTTTGGATTGGCAACGCGAAACTGCCGATCCAGGGGAGTTCCTTGATTCCTTGCGTGATGACTTAGGTGCAGCCGAAGTTTATGTATTCACTCCAAAGGGTGAAGTTATGGCGCTGCCAGCTGGAAGTACCCCGATTGACTTTGCATACAGCGTTCATACTGAAGTTGGAAATAGGTGCGTGGGTTCCCGTATCAATGGAAAACTTGCACCACTGGATACCAAGTTGGCCAACGGCGACAACGTAGAGATTATCACCAATAAATCTGATTCAGCTGGCCCATCACGGGACTGGATCAACATCGTGGCTAGTGCCCGAGCCAAGTCCAAGATCAAGGCTTGGTTCTCCAAAGAGCGTCGTGAAGAAGCGATCGAAACTGGCAAAGTAGCAATAGTACGAGCCATGAAGAAAGGTGGCGTTCCGCTTCGGTTACTCACCAACAGCATGCTCAACACGCTGGCATTGGAATCAAATTACGCAGACGTCAGTGCACTTTATGCAGCCGTTGGTGAAGGTCATTTGGGCGCCCAAACTGTAGTAACCAGATTGACTGCCTCCCTTGGTGGCGATGAAGGCTTAATCGAAGATGCTTCCGAGCAAGTATTGCCAAGTCGAGTGGCGAATCGTCGCGATGCAAAACCAGATCCTGGCATTACCGTAATTGGCGCCGATGACACTTGGGTCAAATTGTCGCGATGCTGCACGCCAGTGCCAGGCGATGAAGTCCTTGGTTTCGTTACTCGTGGCTCCGGCATCTCAGTACACAGAACTGATTGCGTCAACGCTGATGATTTGCGAACTCAACCAGAACGTCTAGTTGAAGTAGCTTGGACGCCTGGTAAGAGCAGCATCTTCTTAGTGAACATTCAAGTTGAAGCACTCGATCGGGCCAGATTGCTTTCAGATGTTACCCGGGCACTATCAGATCAGCATGTGAACATTTTGAATGCGTCAGTTACTACAACAAAGGATCGCGTTGCCATCTCACGTTTCACATTCGAGATGGGGGACCCGTCACACTTGAATCAAGTGCTTCGTGCGGTAAAGGGTATCGACGGCGTCTATGACGTCTATCGAGTTTGAGTTACTTCTTAACCTAAAGTTGCAGCGCCAGAGCGAGCAGCTTCTAGCAAACCTTGCGCTTGAGCAATTTGAGTCTCTAACTTAGAAACATCAGCAGTCTTACCTGCAGTTGCAGCGGCAGCTTTTTGCTTTTCAAGTTTTGCGATGCTCGCCTCAAACGAAGTAACAAGTGAATTAGCGCGATCCACAACCTCTGGCTTGGAGCGATGCCATTGTTCTTCCTGAAGGCTACGGATTGCATCTTCGACTGCCTTAAGTCGGCGTTCAATCTTGTCTTTGTCGTTGCGCGGAACGTGTCCGGCCTTTTCCCAAGCTTCCTGAATCTCACGTAAGGCACCCTTGGCAGAGTCAACATTTGTGATTGGAAGTAAGGCTTCAGCTTTTTTGAGTAATTCAAGCTTGACTTCAAGATTCTTTGTGAATTCTTCATCACGAACGGAGTTGGCCGCATTGCGATTAGCAAAGAACTTATCTTGAGCGGTCTTGAATTCAGCCCAGAGCTTTTCTTCTTGGCCCTTGGCAGCACGCGCCGTAGCTTTCCATTCGTCCATAAGTTTCTTGTAGGCAGTTGTGGTGTTTGCCCACTCAGTAGATTCAGCTAACTCATCAGCTTTCTTGATCAAAGCTTTCTTGGCACTTACGGCCTCGGTACGACCTGCGTCCAAAGTGGAGAAATATGCGCGACGAGCCTTATCAAATGCAGATCTAGCGTGACTAAAGCGCTTCCAAAGTTCTTGTTCTTTGGCCCGATCAGCGTTTGGAAGTTTCTTCCACTGGTCAAGCAGCTCTTTGTACTTTTCGCCAGTAACTTTCCAAGCAGTGGAGTTTGCTAGCGATTCAGCCAGCGCAACGATTTCTTCTCGCTTAGCAAGGGCTGCGGCTTTAACCTCAGCTTTCTTTGCACTAGCAGCGGCCTTATGTTCTTCGAAACCAGCCAGCAAAGAATCCTTGCCAGCACGAATCTTGTCGAAGTCACCCAGCAAATTTGGATTTTCAATTGCCTTGTCGATCCGGTCAATCAAAGCGGTGATGGATTCAACATTGCCCTTGCCGTCTTTTAGACGAGCTGCGGCTAGTTCAATCTCAGAAACCAAGTCGTGATAGCGCTTAGTGAAGAACTCCAAGCCTTCATTTGGTTCGCCTGCTGCGTACTGACCAATCTTGGTGGGCCCGGAAGGAGCATTTAGGAATACGTTTCCTTTGTCATCTACATAGCCAAACTCGTTAGTTGTTGTCATGACGTGTCCTTTTGTTCGGGTCCCTTATGGGCTCTTGGTGTGCCATCCAATTATGGCGTAGTTGAAGCCTTGCTAATAACGACTGCTTGGCTAGGTAATCCATCACTAGATCCATCTAAAACCCCAGCGGATGCAACGTTATCGAGTACATCTAAGCCTTCAGTGATGTTTCCCCAGACCGAATAGTTCGGTGGCAATGGTGAATCTTGGTAGACCAAGAAGAACTGGCTGCCGTTTGTATTAGGACCACTATTCGCCATGGCAACTGTGCCGCGCGGATAAATGTAGTTGCCATCGGCCCCTGCAGTTGGCAAGTTTTCATCTGCAAAGCTAAAGCCTGGACTTCCAGTGCCGTCCCCAGCAGGATCGCCACACTGAAGTACAAAGATTCCTTGAGTGGTTAATCGGTGGCACGAAGTGTTGTTGTAAAAGCCTTGGTTAGCAAGCCAAGCGATAGTTCCAACCGTTGTTGGTGCCTTGGCATCCGTTGCAAACTTAATCGAGCCACAGTTTGTTTCGATGCTGAATTCACTGGCAGTTGGCAAGTCAGCTGTAGCACTTCCAAAAGTAATGTTGTTGGCTCTAACCTGAACTGGTTCCTGGCAACCCTCGATCGGGGCATTAGTTGAAATTGCGACCGGCTCAGGCTGAGTTGAAGCGCTGGCGGCCGGATCGGCAATAATCTCTTCAGATTGACCATTTTGATATGTGGCAAAGCCGATTAAGCCAACAAACAGCAACCCGAGTACCACGACGCTGACAAAGCGGTCACGCACCTTGCGGTGGGCACGACGTTCTTGCTGACGCGCAAATTTGGCTCGGGCTAGTTCACGTTCTCGTTTTGAAGGCACAATTCATCATTCTACGGTGCCCTAGATATGAGCAAATTCGCGGTAGCCTAGGGGAATTCCGAGTAACAGGTGCGTGGGTAATGTTAATTAAGAGCTTTGGTGCTGGTCCGTGGCAGACCAATTGCTATGTAATAGCGCCAAGTGCCAACTCAGAGTGCATAATCATCGATCCAGGCTTAGGCAGTGCACCTGGAATCAAAGAGATCATCGCGGAACACAATTTGAAGCCAATTGCCACAATGTTGACGCACGGTCATATCGATCACATGTGGTCAATTTTTCCAGTTGCAACTGGATATGGAATTCCCGCCTACATTCATGGCTCAGACCGATTCTTGCTAAATGATCCCGGTGCCGGTGTTTCGGTTGAAACTAAGAATGCCCTGATGGAAATGATGGCAAGTGATGACGTATTTGCTGAGCCTGAAGACACCAGAGAAGTTACCGATCAGATGACAATGGAGTTAGCCGGATTGAAATTCACCGTGCTGCATGCTCCTGGTCACACGCAAGGTTCGATTCTGTTTGATTTCGACGGTGACGTGAACCATGTGTTTACTGGAGACGTACTTTTTGCCGGCGCAATTGGACGAACGGATCTGCCAGGTAGCTCTCCTGCAGACATGGACACTTCGTTACGCGACGTAGTTTTGAACTTACCTGACTCATCATTGGTATTCCCAGGCCATGGTCCAGCCAGCAACATGACAGTAGAAAAAAGCAACAATGAATATTTATTGCGTGTTGCTAAAGGTCTTAGCGCAATATGACCGAGTTATTTAGGGCTCCAAAAGGAACCTACGATGTCATACCGCCGTTCTCGGCGCTGTGGTTAAAAGTTCGTGATGCACTGTCGACGCCACCGAGAAACTCTGGCTACGGATACATCGAAACTCCGATTTTTGAAGACACAGCTCTTTTTGTTCGAGGTGTTGGTGAATCGACTGATGTGGTTTCAAAAGAGATGTACACCTTCGAAGATAAAGGTGGACGCAGCCTCACATTAAAACCCGAAGGTACGGCTGGCGTTCTTCGCGCAATGTTGGAGAACCGAATGGATCGGGGAGCCTTACCTGCAAAAGTTTGGTACACGGGTCCGCACTTTAGATACGAACAGCCACAATCAGGTCGATACCGTCAACATACGCAAGTTGGCGTGGAGACCATTGGATCTTCTGATCCCGCACTTGATGCTGAAGTAATTTGGATGGCACATCACGCGCAACGAAACATTTTGGGACTTAAGCAAGTTCGAATCTTAGTTAACTCACTCGGTTGCCATGAATGTCGTCCTGACTATCGCCAGAAGCTAGTTGAGTTCTTGAATAAGTGTGATTTGGATGAGGCAACCCGAGCTCGCGCCGAGATAAACCCATTACGAGTTCTCGACGACAAGCGCCAAGTAGTTCAAGATCAACTTAAAGACGCGCCATTGATGCCAGACAACTTATGTGCGACATGTTCTGAACATCATGAAAAAGTCCTCGGATATCTAGATGTCTTGGGCGTGCAGTACGAAAAAGCCCCACGCTTAGTTCGCGGTTTGGATTATTACGTGCGAACTACATTTGAATGCGTTCACGATGGCTTGGGCGCCCAATCTGCAATTGGTGGCGGTGGTCGTTACGACGGTTTGATCGAAACTCTTGGAGGTCCAGCCATTGGTGGCGTGGGCTTTGGTTTAGGTGTGGATCGAACCTGTCTTGCAGTGCAAGCAGAAGGATTGAAGCTGGTTGATGAAGCCAGCGCCGAAGTGTTCTTGATTCCAGTTGGCCAAGAAGCAATTACCAAAGTCGTGGGACTAGCAGGGGAGATTAGGGCTGCTGGAATCAATGTTGACATTGCTTATGACGGCAGATCCATCAAGGCTGCCATGAAGAGTGCGGATCGAAGCGGTGCGAAGTTTGCAGTGATCATTGGCGAAGATGAGATGGCTAGCTCAACTGCGGTTGTTAAAAACCTCGTAGATGGATCACAAGAGAGCCTGGCCGTAGAATCACTAGTAAGTGTTTTGCTCGATCGAATCAAATAGTCCAATTAAGGAACCTTAAATGCTAAGAACTACCAATGCCGGCGCGCTCCGTTTAAGCGATGCTGGTTCGCAAGTCACTTTGGCTGGATGGGTAGGCAAACGCCGCGACCATGGTGGCATTGCATTTCTAGACCTTCGCGATTCAACTGGCACAGTTCAAGTTGTCGTTCGTGATGAAGCCGTTGCCGGAGAACTCCGATCTGAGTTCTGTCTACAAATCATCGGCACAGTTGAGGCACGTCCAGCTGGAAACGAAAACCCAGAGATTCAGACTGGCGAGATTGAAGTCATTGCAGATTCTGTTGTTGTACTGAGTAAGAGTGCGCCGCTTCCGTTCCCAATTGATGATGCGATCACAGTTGGTGAAGAAACACGTTTGAAGTATCGTTACTTAGATTTACGTCGTCCAGCAGCTGGCAACATCTTACGAATGCGAAGTGACGTCAACCGATTAGCGCGCGAAGTTTTGCACGATCGCAACTTTGTTGAAATTGAAACCCCAACACTTACTCGCAGCACACCTGAAGGTGCTCGTGACTTCTTAGTCCCAGTTCGATTGCAGCCTGGACATTGGTACGCCTTGCCACAAAGCCCGCAGTTGTTCAAGCAACTTCTGATGGTGGCTGGCATGGAACGCTACTACCAGATCGCTAGATGTTACCGAGATGAAGATTTCCGCAAGGATCGTCAACCAGAATTTACTCAGCTCGATATTGAAATGAGCTTCGTGGAGCAAGAGGACATCCTAGAAGTCGGCGAAGCAATCGTTCGCAAACTTTGGCAAGGAACTTTGGATTACACAATCGGTGACATTCCGCGCATGACTTACTTTGATGCGATGGATAAGTACGGTTCTGATAAACCAGATCTACGTTTTGATATTGAATTGTCTGACTGCACTGCTTATTTCAAGAACACTGAATTCAGAGTGTTCCAGAATGAGTATGTCGGCGCAGTTGTAATGCCTGGTGGAGCCGATCAACCACGTAGAGCATTTGATGCTTGGCAAGAATGGGCGAAGCAACGCGGCGCTAAAGGTTTGGCCTACGTAACTTTTGACGCTGATGTAACTCTCGGTGGACCGGTTGCAAAGAATCTTTCTGATGAAGAACGATCAGGACTGGCTGCACACTTAGGAGCTAAGCCTGGGGATTGTGCATTCTTTGGTGCGGGCGAGAAGTCCAACACTCAGCAGTTGTTAGGCGCAGTTCGACAAGAAGTTGGCGAGCGTTGTGGACTGATCGACGAGAGTCAATGGTCTTTCCTTTGGATTGTTGATGCTCCAATGTTTGAAAAGACCGATGACGGCGGCTGGACTGCAGTGCACCACCCATTCACTTCACCAAATTCAGAATGGGTTGACCGGTTTGAAGAAGCGCCAGATAAAGCTTTGGCGTGGGCTTATGACATTGTTTGCAACGGCAATGAAATTGGTGGCGGTTCAATTCGTATCCACCGAAGTGATGTGCAAGAGCGAGTCTTTAGTTTGCTTGGTCTAAGCGACGAAGAAACGCGTGAGAAGTTTGGCTTCTTACTTGATGCATTTGCTTACGGGCCACCACCACATGGCGGTATTGCTTTTGGTTGGGATCGTATTTGCATGCTGCTTTCTGGCGCTACCAGTCTGCGTGACGTGATTGCATTCCCGAAGACTGGCGCTGGCTTTGATCCATTAACTAGTGCACCAACTCCAATCACAGATCAACAGCGACTTGAAGCTGGGATTGACGCAGATCCATTCGCTCAAGACGCTAGCGATGACTGATTCGCTTTTTGATCAAGAATCTGGCGGTTCGCCGCTAGCGGTTCGAATGCGCCCACGCACTCTTGATGAGTTCGTTGGTCAACGTAAAGCGATTGCAAAGGGAAGCCCATTACATAAGCTCCTGCAGCCGAATGACGTTGATACCAAGTCATCAGTGATTCTTTGGGGTCCACCCGGAACTGGCAAGACAACTTTGGCGCAACTAATTGCCAGAGCAGGCTCAGCAAAGTTTATGGAGCTCTCGGCAATTAATGCTGGAGTTAAAGATGTCCGAGAAGTAATCACGGCAGCGCAAGAGAATAAATCGCTTTATGGTGTTTCAACAGTGCTATTTGTTGATGAAGTGCATCGCTTCAATAAAACGCAGCAGGATGCACTGTTACCAGGAGTTGAAAACGGTTGGGTAACTCTGGTCGCTGCTACTACCGAGAACCCATCCTTCTCAGTTATTGCTCCACTGATGTCACGTTCGCTTCTAGTGACATTGTCTGAGTTAGATGAAGGCGAGATCACCAATGTCATCACCCGCGCGATTTCAGATCCACGTGGCCTAAACGACGCAGTCACGATTACTTCTGATGCACTCGAAATGTTAATTCGATTAGCAGGTGGGGACGCTAGGCGAGCTTTAACAGTTCTGGAAGCGGCAGCGGGAGTGGCGCTTGAAAATTCGCATTCCGAGATTACAGTTGATGACATTAGTTCAGCAAGTGATCACAACGTTGTGCGATACGACAAAGCTGGAGATCAGCACTACGACATTATTAGTGCTTACATCAAATCGATTCGTGGATCTGATCCAGACGCTGCGCTGCATTACTTAGCACGGATGCTTGAAGCTGGTGAGGACCCAAGATTCATTGCTCGTCGATTAATGATTAGCGCCAGCGAAGACATTGGACTTGCTGACAATTCGATGTTGTCGCTAGCAGTATCGGCAGCCCAGACTGTGGCACTCATTGGTATGCCAGAAGCTCGAATCACTTTGTCGCAAGCAACTATTGCGCTGGCTCTTGCGCCGAAATCGAACAGTGCCTATCTGGCAATTGATCGAGCAATTGATGACATTAGAACTGGCGACATCGGAACTGTTCCAGCTCATCTGCGGGACTCGCACTATGCGCGGGCCGGAGATTTAGGCCATGGTGTTGGGTACTCGTATCCACACAATGAGGCGGCTGGAGTGAGTGAACAGGTTTATCTGCCAGATCCGTTGACCCATGCCAAGTACTACCAACCAACTGATCGTGGTGAGGAAGCAGTATTGAGTCAGGTTTGGAGCAAAATTCGTTCCATTCTGGGTAGGGATTAAGCCGAAACCTACTTAGTTCGTTAGGGTTTAGGGGATAGCGCGCCAGATTTGTGGGTTTTTACTAACAAACTGACACTAAATAGAAAGAGTTGATAGCAGTGGAATCCGCTGAAATTCGATCCAGATTTTTGAACTACTTTGAGTCCAAAGGTCACACGGTCGTGCCTAGCGCCAGTCTGCTACTTGATGATCCAACGCTTTTGTTTGTTAACGCGGGAATGGTTCCATTCAAGCCATATTTCTTAGGTGAAGCTGCGCCGCCTTACCCGCGCGCAGTCTCTGCGCAAAAAGTCGTTAGAACTTTAGATATTGAAGAAGTAGGCAAGACCACTCGCCATGCTTCGTTTTTCCAAATGTGTGGAAACTTTTCCTTTGGTGACTACTTCAAAGAGCAAGCAATTCCATATGCCTGGGAATTACTAACCTCACCAGTGTCTGCAGGTGGCTACGGCTTCCCAGAAGACAAGCTTTGGGTAACTGTTTATTTAGATGATGACGAGAGCGTAGACATCTGGCACAAAGTTGTCGGTGTACCTATGGAGCGAATTCAACGCCGCGACATGGCCGATAACTATTGGTCAATGGGTGTGCCTGGACCATGTGGACCGTGTTCGGAGATTTATTACGATCGCGGACCTGAACATGGCCGTGAAGGTGGACCGATTGCGGATGAAACAAGATATCTAGAAGTTTGGAATCTTGTGTTCATGCAATTTGAACGCGGCGAAGGACCTGGCAAAGAGAACTTCCCAATTCTTGGCGAACTTCCGTCAAAGAGCATTGATACTGGAATGGGTCTTGAGCGAATGGCTGCGTTGCTTCAAGGCGTAGACAACATTTATGAGATCGACACAACGCGAATCATTTTGGATCGCGCCAGCGAGCTAAGTGGTCGCAAGTACGGTGCTGATCCAAAGTCTGATGTTGCCTTACGCGTAGTTGCTGACCACGCGCGAACTTGTGCCTTCCTAATTGCTGATGGAGTACTTCCTGGAAACGAAGGTCGCGGATACGTTTTGCGACGCATCCTGCGTCGTGTGGTTCGCAATATGCGCTTACTTGGAACGAACGAGCCTTCGATGAAGGAACTTATTGCAGCCAGCATTACTGCAATGGCACCGCAGTACCCAGAGTTACTGAACGAACAAGGCCGCATTATGTCGATCGCGGCTGCCGAAGAAGAAACTTTCTTGAGCACACTTGAGCGCGGCACTTCAATGTTTGATTTAGCAGCAGCGGATTTGAAATCAACTAAGACAAAGGTGCTTAGTGGCGACTCGGCTTTCGCGCTGCATGACACATTTGGATTCCCAATCGACCTAACTCTCGAGATGGCAGCCGAACAGGGTTTAAGTGTTGATGAAGAAGGCTTCCGACGCTTAATGCAAGAGCAGCGTTCCCGCGCTAAGGCAGACTCAGTTGCTCGAAAGAGTGGCGTTGCCGCAGTTACAGTTTATCGCGACATCATGGGTAAGTCCGGCGTAACTAAGTTCACTGGTTACACCGAAACTCAAACTGAGAGCGTTGTAACTGGACTTGTTGTTGATGGCGTGGATGTTAACAGCGCAGTCGAAGGCGATGAAGTTGAAGTACTGACGGATCGCACTTCGTTTTATGCTGAAGGTGGCGGTCAGCTCGCTGATCATGGCCGGATCACACTTGGTGACGGTTCCGTAATCGAAGTCTCCGATGTCCAAACTCCAGTCCCAGGACTTTATGTTCACCGTGGTCGAGTTTTGTCGGGTGCACCAACGGTTGGCGCAAGCGCACTTACCCAAGTGGATGTTCAGCGCAGGCTAGCAATTTCCCGCGCTCACACTGCAACACACATGGTTCATAAAGCATTCCGTGAAGCACTGGGCGAGACTGCAACTCAAATGGGTTCCGAGAACTCACCAGGTCGCTTCCGATTTGATTTCCCAAGTGCCGGAGCTGTTCCGCAATCAGTACTTTCAGATGTCGAAGCTCGGGTTAACGAAGTATTGCTTGACAACTTGCTAGTTACTGCAGAATTAATGACGCAAGAACAGGCTCGAGCAACTGGAGCCATGGCGCTGTTTGGTGAAAAGTATGGCGACCAAGTCCGCGTTGTCAGCGTCGGTGATTGGGCTCGGGAACTTTGCGGTGGCACCCATACCGAACGTTCAGGGCAACTAGGCGTTATCACTTTCTTGTCTGAGAGCTCTATTGGAGCTGGAGTACGACGCGTGGAAGCACTCGTTGGTGCAGACGCTTACCGATACTTGGCCCGAGAACATCATCTAGTCGGTCAACTCTCTGAGATGACAAAGGTGCGAGCTGAGGAATTGCCTGAGCGAATTTCCAAAATGATGGAACGTTTGAAGGCCGCGGAAAAGGAAATTGCAAAAGCCCGAACTGCAGCGCTTACTAGCAACATTGAGTCACTTGTTGGTGAAGCTGTGCGTGTTGGTGAAGTTTCGCTGTACAGGTTCACAGCACCAACCGGAACTTCAGCAGGCGACCTGCGTGATTTAATGACCAATGCGAAAGGCAGCATCAAGACTTCGAACTTTGTACTAGTTGGCGCAACAATTGAAGATGACAAAGTTGCCGTCGTGGTAACAACTGATTCGGCTGCGCGTGATGCAGGCGCATCGGCTGCTGCAGTTCTTAAAGCGATGCTTCCAGCTCTGGATGGTAAAGGTGGCGGAAGTCCTGAGATGGCACAGGGTGGCGGCTCGGGTGTGGCAAATCTCGACTCTGCATTCACCGCAGCAGCCAGCGGGATTAGCAGCTAGTAAATGGTCAACGGCGTTCGCTTAGCTCTTGATGTTGGTTCAGTGCGAATCGGTGTAGCTAAGTGTGATGCAGAAGGCTTGCTGGCCACACCGTTAGTAACGATTACATCAGGCCCAGATGCAGTTAACGAAATCTATGAACTGGTGCACGAGTTCGAAGCTAAGTGCGTATACGTCGGCAAACCGATTTCATTAGCTGGCAAAGATACTGCGAGCACCATGGCTGCTCTAGATTTTGCAAGCCTCTTGGCAAAGCAGCTTGAAAATGATTCCGTGACCGTCCGATTAATTGATGAACGATTGAGCACTGTCAGTGCACAACGTGGCATGCATGAGGCGGGTCGAACGGTTAAGCAAAGCCGTGATGCAATAGATCAGGCAGCTGCCGTGGTTATCTTGGAACACGCACTGGCTACCGAACGAAATGTTGGGAACTTTGTCGGAGAGGAAGTGAGTTGAGTATGAGCAACATAGACCTGTTCAGCAATTCTTCGACTCCGAATCCTAAAGAGCCGGGACATAGATCTAAAAAGAAGTCATTGGCCAAAAACTTTGCCATCATTCTGGCTGTGATCGCAGTTATTGGTTTAGTGACTCCGCAGATTATTTCCCGGTTATCTGGCGCGCCAGATTTCCCAGGTCCAGGTTCAGGTTCAGTTCAGGTTCAAATTGAGCCAGGGGAGACCTTGGCTCAGATCGGTAATAACTTAAAGGCCTTAGGTGTGGTTGCCTCGGTTGATGGCTTTATTGCAGCAGCGAATGACAATCCCGACAGTGGCTCTATCGCTCCTGGAGCTTACAACTTGTTACTCGAGATGAAGAGCTCGGATGCGATTTTGGCGTTACTCGATCCAGCAAACCGAGTTGTCACCAAGGTTGTGATTCCAGAAGGTAAGCGCGCCACTTGGACGATCAATACGCTTGCAACTGAAACTGGTCTACCGTTGGCAGATTTCGAATCCGCAATTGCTAACGCAAGCAATTTAGGTTTGCCTGATTACGCAGATGGCAATGTTGAAGGTTTCCTATTTCCGGCCACTTATGAATTCGGGCCGGGCACAACTGCCGAACAAATGATTAGCGAAATGATCGCTAGGTTCAACGCTGAAGCCAAGAGCATCGATCTGGAAGCGCGAGCCGCACAAATGGGTAGAAGTGCCTACGAGATTGTGATCGTCGCTTCGCTTTTGGAAGTAGAAGGTCACCCAAGAGACTTCACGAAAGTTGCCCGCGTGGTTTACAACCGATTAGCCGAACCGATGCCGTTGCAGTTTGATTCAAGCGTTAATTATGGACTTGGTAAGACAGACGTGATTCTTACAACGGAACTTCTTAATGAAGACACTCCTTACAACGTGTACTTACGTCCTGGTCTGCCGCCGACTCCAATTGATAGTCCAGGAGCGCAGGCGCTAGAAGCAGCGCTAAATCCAGCAGCGGGAGATTGGCTCTACTTCATCACTATTGACTTGAACACTCAGGAAACTAAGTTCACTCGTTCGTACGAAGAGTTCTTAGTTTATAAAGATGAGTTCTTAGCTTTCTGTGATGCAAATCCAGGAGTGTGTTACTGATGCAAGCAGCCGTACTAGGAAGCCCAGTTTCTCATTCACTTTCGCCAGTGCTTCACAATGCTGCCTATCGAGCACTAGGTCTAGATCACACCTATTCAGCAATCGAAACTGCTGAATCGGAACTTGGCAGTTTCCTTGGATCTGTGGACTCAAATTGGCTGGGTGTTTCGTTAACTATGCCGCTTAAGGAAGTTGCATCTGATTACGCAGATACTTGTGACGAACTTTCCACACTGACTGGTGCGATTAACACATTAGTTTTTGGTACTGAAGTTAGTGCATTCAACACCGATGTGCTGGGTCTAGTCGATGCGCTGGCTGAAGCGGGATCGCAACAGATCTCGAGCGGGGTAATTTTCGGCTCTGGAGCTACTGCCAGATCAACTCTTGTCGCCTTACAAAGACTTGGCGCAACTGAAGTTAACTGCGTTGCCCGTAATGTCTCTGATGTTGAACGGATGGCGAAAGTTGCACAAGAAATCGGTGTGAACTTTAGTCACACTTCAGTTAGTGACTCCGCCTGGTTGACTGCCGATGTTGTAGTGAACACCACGCCAATGGGGGCACTAGATGAGTTGGCGCGTGAGGTTTACTCACCAGCCGGACTTCTTTTGGATGTGGTTTATAACCCGTGGCCAACACAACTAGCAGCATCTTGGGCAGTCACTGGAGGCACAATCGTTTCTGGCTTAACCATGTTGCTACATCAAGCTGGACATCAAGTGACTTTGATGACTGGAAAGCCTGCACCGGTTGTGCAGATGTGCGAGGCGCTAAATGCCGAACTATTAGCCAGGGGATTAAGTACTATCTAGGCCTTCAATTCGGTGTTATTGCCCAAAAGGTGAAAGACTAGAGGCATGTTGCGTTGGTTAACCGCTGGAGAATCTCACGGGCCTGCGCTTTCCGCGATTATTGAGGGCTTGCCGGCTGGAATTGAAGTGCAAACCTCAGACATTGATGCCGCACTAGCCAGGCGTCGACTTGGCTTTGGCCGCGGCGCCCGAATGAAATTTGAGCAAGACGCAGTCACCATTACCGGCGGTATCCGTCACGGTTTAACCCAAGGTGGCCCAGTTGCAATAACCATTGCAAACTCCGAGTGGCCAAAATGGCAAGACGTTATGTCTGCTGATCCAGTTTCCGCCCAGGATCTAGAAAGTATTGCGCGCAATGCACCGTTAACTCGACCCCGCCCAGGCCACGCAGATCTTGCAGGTATGCAGAAGTACTCACACACTGATGCTCGGCCAATCTTGGAGCGAGCAAGTGCTCGTGAGACTGCAGCTCGAGTGGCCCTTGGCGAAGTTGCTAAGAGATTTTTACTTCAAGCTGCTGGCATCACCGTCATGAGTCACGTAGTAAGCATTGGAACAGTTGCTACTGATTCAGATGAGATTCCAAACTTTTCAGACTTGGCAAAGATCGATCAAGATCCAGTTAGGTGCTTCTCGCCAACAGCAAGTGAAGCAATGCAAGCAGAAGTTACTGCAGCGCAATCAGATGGTGACACTCTTGGCGGAGTAGTAGAAGTTGTTGCACATGGCGTGCCAGTTGGTTTGGGTTCACACGTTCACTGGGATCGCAGACTAGATAGCAAACTTGCAGCCGCCTTGATGGGCATCCAGGCAATTAAAGGTGTCGAGGTTGGCGATGGCTTTGAAACCTCTCGCCGCCGTGGCTCAATGGCCCATGATGAGATTTACCGAGAAGACGGCGAGATTCATCGCGAAACAGCGCGCAGTGGTGGCACCGAAGGCGGCATGAGTACCGGAGATGCTATCCGCGTTCGGGCTGCCATGAAACCAATTTCAACTGTGCCGCGCGCGCTTTCAACTATTGACGTGAACACAGGGGAGCCTGCTACCGCGATTTCCCAACGTAGCGATGCTTGCGCAGTACCAGCAGCTGGCGTCGTAGCAGAAGCTATGGTCGCTTTAGTTTTAGCCGAAGCTTTACTAGAAAAGTTTGGCGGCGATCATGTTTCTGAGACTGCCCGAAACATCGAAGCGTTTAAATCGAATCTAAGGATTTGATTATGTCGACCATAGTTTTAGTTGGCGTTCCTGGCGCCGGAAAAACTACTGTTGGAAAACTTCTGGCCAAGAATCTTGGCATCGACTTTTTCGATAGTGATCAAGTTATTGAATCTCGCGCAGGTAAAAGCGTTTCCGACATCTTCACGCAAGACGGAGAACCGGCATTTAGAAAGCTGGAACACGACGTAATTTTTGAGCTACTTGATTCAAACAACGTTGTGCTGGCTCTTGGTGGTGGTTCGCTAGGTAATGATGAGACCAGAGCCAAAGTTAAGGACGCTACGACAGTTTGGCTTGTCGCTGGCTTGGCGCAGGCCGTCGATCGAGTTGGAATGAATCGCAATCGCCCACTTCTGTTGGGCAATGTCCGTGGTCAGTTGGCTGACTTGATGGCAGCGCGCGAGCCTTTCTACAAAGAAGTGGCGGCAATTGCGGTTGATACCTCAAAGTTGATTCCTTCCGAAGTGGTTACGGAAATCGTCTCTGAACTAGGAAAGATTGAAGCGCTATGAAGTCGATCCAAGTAACCGCCGAACATGTCTACCAAGTTTTTGTTGGTCGCGACATTCTGGCCGAAGTTGCTAATCACATTGATGGCGCAACTCGAGTAGCGGTAATCCATCCCCAGTCGATGCAGACTGCGGCCGGACAGCTACGACAGAGCCTTTCTAACGTGGAATCAATCTCGATTGAAGTTCCCGATGCCGAGAATGCTAAGACAGCAGCCGTATTGGAATTTTGCTGGATGGCGCTTGGTAGAGCTGGATTCACTCGCAATGACCTGATCATTTCGCTGGGCGGCGGCGCAACAACTGATCTAGCGGGTTTTGTAGCAGCAACTTGGCTCAGAGGAATCCGAGTCGTACACGTGCCGACAACTTTGTTAGCTATGGTGGACGCCGCAGTTGGTGGAAAGACTGGGATCAATACCAGTGAAGGCAAGAATCTAGTCGGTGCGATCTATTCGCCCGCTGCAGTGATCTGTGACATGAACTTTCTGGATTCACAATCTCATGATGATTACATCGGGGGACTTGCAGAAGTAATTAAGTGTGGCTTCATTCGCGATGAGACTATTTTGAACTTGATCGAATCCGACATGTTGGGCGCTCAAAGTCCAGGCTGGACTCATGCCCCTGAAGTTATTGCGCGAGCAATTCAAGTGAAGGCAGATGTAGTTGGCGGCGACTTACGAGAGACTCTCGGAACATCTACGGGTCGCGAAATCTTGAACTACGGACATACTTTTGGACACGCAGTTGAGCGAATTGAGAACTACACCTGGCGTCATGGCAATGCAGTGAGTGTAGGCATGATGTTTGTTGCCCATCTATCGCAGTTAGCAGGACGACTTGATGAAGACACTGTTAATCGTCACAAAGTTATCTTGAGCGGAGTTGGCCTGCCTGTTACTTACAACCGTGCAACCTTCGGCCAACTGCACGATGCAATGCGAATTGATAAAAAGAGTCGTGGCTCGAAACTTAGGTTTATCGTTTTAGAACAGGTTGGAAAACCAGCAATTCTGGAAGCCCCAGATGCGGCGTTGCTGATTGCAGCGCACGGAAAACTAGGGCAGGGTGAAGAGCATGCGTAAGGTAATGATCCTCAATGGTCCAAATCTCGATCAACTGGGAACTCGCGAACCTGAGTTGTACGGCACGTTAACGTTGGCTGGAATTGAAACTCTTTGCAAGGAGACTGCAGCAACTTTGGGTTTTGATGTTGATTTTCGACAAACAAATGACGAAGCAACTTTGATTGGCTGGCTGCACGAGGCAGCAAAATCAGATGTCGCAGTGATTATGAATCCTGCGGCTTTTACTCATTACTCAGTTGCCATTCGTGACGCTGCAGCCATGCTTACTGCGCCTCTGATTGAGGTGCACTTAAGTAATCCGATAGCTCGGGAAGAATTCAGACACACGTCATTGATTTCAGGAATCTCCAAAGGAACGATTAGTGGCTTTGGGGCTCAGTCATATGTGCTTGCCTTAAATGCCTTAGCAAAGCTGTGACACTAGAACGGATTAGCCGGCTACAACTGCAGATCAAGCCGGGTCAGTATTTTTATGTAACGGATTTGATTAACATCCGTTACTTGACTGGGTTTACTGGTTCGAATGCAGCACTGCTAGTAAGTGATTCAAACGCGATTCTGGCTACTGATTCAAGATATGTAATTCAGGCAGCAACTCAAGTACCAGAGTTACCTGCTGTGATTGGACGAAATTTTCCAGAATTGCTACTTAGCAAACTTCATAAATCTGAAGTACTTGTCGAAGGCGCCAATCTTTCAATTGATGTCTACCAAAAGCTTGTTGCATCGGTTGATCACCAATTTTCAACCTCAGTTGGAGTGATTGAGGCGCTACGAGTTGTTAAAGACGAGAGTGAAATCGAACTAATCAAGCGAGCATGTGAGATTTCCACAAAGGCCTACTTGGACGTGATTGAGACGGTACGAGTAGGACAATCCGAGAAATTTATTCGAAATGTTCTTGAGCAACGAATGCGCGAACATGGTGCCGACGATATTGCCTTCGCTTCCATAGTGGCATCCGGACCAAACAGTGCCATTCCTCACCACGAGCCAACTGACCGCGAACTCCAATCAGGTGATTTCCTCAAGATTGACTTTGGTGCAAAAGTCCAGGGATACCATGCTGATTGCACTCGAACTGCAATTGTAGGAAAGCCGTCAGGTTGGCAAGCAGAATTGCATTCTGCTGTAACTTCAGCGCAGGAAGCTGGCAGAAAGACAATCCAATCAGGCATTCAATTTACTGAAGTAGAAAAGGCAGTAAATCTATCTCTGACTGATAGCGGATATCGCGAGTACTTCACACATGGTCTAGGGCACGGAGTTGGACTTGCCATACACGAGGATCCGTTTTTCGGACGCGTCGAAGCCGCTAAGATTGCACCTAACACAGTCATAACTATTGAACCTGGCGCTTACTTGAAAGATAAGGGTGGCGTCAGAGTCGAAGACACGATTGTTGTTAATTCAGAGGGTTACGTAAACCTTACGAATTTGCCCTATGAATTACTGGAACTGTAAGTACTTAACAAGGAGTGCAAGTGGCCTCAACTAATGATCTAAAAAATGGACTTGTCCTAAACATCGATGGACAACTCTGGACCGTTGTTGAGTTTCAGCACGTTAAGCCAGGTAAGGGTCCCGCTTTCGTGCGCACCAAGTTAAAGAATATACTTTCAGGCAAGGTAGTTGACAAGACATTTAACGCAGGTGTCTCAGTTGAAACTGCTGATGTTGATAAACGAAACATGCAGTACTTGTATCGCGATGGCGACGGCTGGATCTTTATGGACCTACAAACTTTCGAGCAGTACACCTTGTCAGACGCAATTGTTGGTGATGGATCCAAGTACATGTTGGAGAACCAAGAAGGCGTCGTAGCAATTCATAACGACCTTCCGATTTATCTTGAACTTCCAGCGAGCGTGGAATTGATGATCACTTACACCGAGCCAGGTTTACAGGGCGATCGCTCAAGTGCAGGCAGCAAGCCAGCAACCCTTGAAACTGGTGCGGAGATTAAAGTTCCACTTTTCATCGAATCAAACACCAAGGTCAAAGTTGATACTCGAGATGGTTCGTACTTAGGTCGAGTTAACTAAGTGCGCACTAGAACAAAAGCTCGACAGCGCGCTGTTGAATCACTTTTCGAAGCTGAACAACGTGGCGTATTGTCAACGGAAATTTTCGAACGTAACCCCGATGTTAACGACTATGCAATCGAACTTGCCGGACTCGTTGAACTTCATATGGATCGAATCGATGAAGTGATTTCTACCTACTCCCAAGATTGGCCGCTAGAACGTATGCCGGCGGTAGATCGAGCCATCGTTCGAGTAGCAATTGCAGAATTGCTTTGGCTTCCTGAGGTAGATAGCGGGGTAGCGGTTTCAGAAGCTGTTGAAATTGCTGCAACTTTGAGTACGCCAGAATCTGGCAAATTTATCAATGGTGTCTTGGGGCAAATTGCGAACATTAGAGGCTCGCTTACCGGTTTGTAAAAGTTTTAGATCGTGCCCTGAGTGGGATTCGAACCCACACTGAACGGTGTTTGAGACCGCGCTCTCTGCCAGTTGGAGTACCAGGGCTTATTTTTCTTCTCGGGAAAGGCTATCGCATAGAAACACCATGGTTGACCGTAGGCTTGCGATATGGCAAATCCAACGCAGTTAGGTGTTGCTAACAGCAATTGGACTATTCCAAATGCACTTAGTGCATTGCGACTGCTCGGCGTCCCGGTTTTCTTCTGGCTAATTGTTGGTCCAGAAAATGATGGCTTAGCGCTAGTTATTTTGATCATTAGCTCGTTCACTGATTGGCTCGATGGGTTTCTGGCTAGAAAACTAAATCAATTCAGTCGACTAGGAGAGTTGCTCGACCCGCTTGCTGACCGACTGTATGTAGTTGCTGCGTTAGCGGCGCTATATATCCGAGACTTACTGCCAATCTGGGTTGTAGTCGCGTTGATTTTGCGCGATGTCTTAATGTCTTTGCTTTTGATTTACTTAAAGCGGTTTGGACTTACCGGTATTCCCGTTCATTTCGTGGGCAAAGCCGCAACTATGAACCTGCTCTACGCGCTTCCACTCGTGCTACTCGGAACGTATAGCGGCCTTGTTGGCCAAGTGGCACATGTATTTGGTTGGGCATTCCTAATTTGGGGTATCACTATGTATTGGTACGCAGGTTTGCTGTATTACCGTCAGGTATTTGAAATGAGAAGAGAGCTTCATGCGAGTTGATGCATCACTTGATGCGCTACTAGCCGATGCGTTGGCTTCTGATTACGCAAACACCGCACCTAATCAAAACTCTGGGCGACTGAGAGTCTTTTTCATCGCTGGCGCCGCGACGTTAGTAACTCTGGTTCTTGGCATGGCCATTGCGCAAACCAGAATTCAGGCAAGTGAAAACTCGTTGACTAGAGATGCACTTGTGGAGCGCGTCACTGCTGCTGACCGTCGAGTACAAGAGCTGGAAGTGTCAGTGCTAACTGCACAAAACGATTTACTTAACGCCGAGGCCGCCACGTTGGCCGGAACTTCACTAGGTGAGCAAGCTCGAGCGAGGCTAGATCGACTCCGCATCGCTACTGGTCAGACTGAGGTAACAGGTGATGGAGTAACGGTAACCATAGATGATGCGCCAATAGATCCGTTACAAGGCGATGAAACACCTCCAGGCAAAGTCATAGATCGAGACCTTCAGATGATTGTGAATGGTCTTTGGCAAGCAGGCGCGACCGACATAGCAATAAACGGCCGCAGACTGACTCCAACATCGGCCATTCGCGCAGCCGGGGAGGCAATCCTGGTCAACTATCGTCCAATGTCACCACCTTACGTAGTGTCGGCAATCGGTTCTGATGCTGATCAGTTGGCTGGTCGGTTTAGAGAAAATCCGGCAGGGCTATTGCTTGAAGTGTTAGAGACGCAATACGGCGTAATCTGGGAACTACAGACTGTAGGGGACATCACGTTACCTGCGGCTAGTTCTACATCCAAGAACAGTGAGGACGCACCATGATTCCAGCAATCGGTTTGCTAGTTGGAATCGTACTTGGACTTTTGCTGCAACCAACAGTTCCTGTGTGGCTACAGCCTTACCTTCCGATCGCAGTGGTGGCAGCACTTGATGCGGTGTTCGGAGCATTTAGATCAGTGCTTGACGGTTTGTTCAATGACCGAATTTTTGTGATCTCATTTTTATCAAACGTTTTAGTCGCAGCCGTGATTGTTTTCCTTGGTGATCAACTTGGCGTTGGATCCCAGATGTCTACCGGCGTTGTAGTTGTGTTAACTATGCGCATCTTCGCCAACGTTGCTGCTATTAGAAGACATTTGCTGAAGGCCTAAGTATGGGATCGCACTCAGCACCACGCAGAGCCAGACCAGCGCGAACTGGAGAAGAGGCACGCTTTCGACTAAAGCGCACACTCAGTCCGCAGCGCAGTGGCACCCAAGTTGTTATCACCGTTTTGTTCGTAGCTCTTGGATTTACATTGACCGCAGCAATAGCTGACAGTGAGTCTGAATCGATTCTTGCGAATGCGCGCCAAAGTGATCTAGTTAGTCTGTTGGATGATTTAGCGCAACGCGAAGCCCGACTTGAAGCGGAAAACACCAGACTTGAAGATGCTCGGGAAACTTTATTGGGTGGCGATGAATATTCAGCACTTAATGAGGCGAAGCGTAGAGCTGATGCGCTGGGCGTATTAGCGGGTAGTGAAACCATCATTGGAACTGGAATCGAAGTTTCGATTTCGGGAAACCTGACCGCCTCGACGCTAATTGATGCAATTCAGGAGCTGCGAGACGCAGGAGCAACTGCTATTCAAATATCAGACCGAGGGTTGGCTGTTCGTCTCGTAGCCAACAGCTGGTTTGCAGATAGTTCGAGTGGCATCACGGTTACTGGCACAGCGCTGCAGGTACCAATCAAAATCTCAGTAATAGGCGATCCTTCGGTCTTGAAACCCGCCATTGAAATTCCAGGTGGCTTGGTGGATACCGTAGGTTCCGGCGGTGGCGAAGTGGTAATCACGGAAAGTGAAAATGTGGACATTTCGGCTATCGTGCCCCTGCCTAAATCCTAGATAGGAATGGCGTACGCTTTATTTATGAGCAACATACCTGCAGATTTGAATTACACCGCCGAGCACGAATGGGTTCAGGTTATTGATGAATCCACGATCCGCTTTGGAATTACTGACTATGCCCAAGATGCCCTAGGTGACATCGTGTTTGTGTCCTTGCCAAATGTTGGAGATAGCTTGACCGCTGGTGGCACCTGCGGCGAAGTGGAGTCCACTAAGAGCGTCAGTGACATCTATGCACCAGTTTCCGGCGAAGTTATTGCACGTAACGATGCAATTGAAACCGCGCCAGACACCCTTAACTCAGATCCATACAAGAATGGCTGGATAGTTGATGTTCGAGTGGCTGGAAATGCTTCCGAACTAGCAGCTGCTCTTATGGATGCTGCGGGCTACCAGGCACTAACTTCAAGTTAAACCTCACGTTAAGGTAGAGACATGAGTGGTCACGGAGACGAGCCAGAACTAACTAAGGCTGTGCCCTTAGAGTCTGATGCAACCGGTGTAATTCCAGTTGCGAGCGATCCCGAAACCGGTGAACTTGGTCCAATCGATGCTGCCAAAATTGCTAACTTAGCGAGTGGCTCGGCGCACCTTGTAGTTCGCAGGGGAGCCATGGAGGGAATGCAGTTCCCGCTGCTACCTAATGAGCAAATGACTATTGGCCGTTCTTCAGACAGCAAGGTATTTCTAGACGATGTCACGGTATCGCGTAAGCACGCTTCTGTTTCGTTAGTTGGTTCGGATTGGGTGCTTAGTGACTCAGGTTCGCTGAATGGTACTTACGTTAATAAACATCGAGTAACTACAACCGCACTTGTGAATGGCGATGAACTGCAGATCGGTAAATTCCGGTTTGTTTTCGTGCTGGCACCAACTGCAGGGCAGTAAATGAACTCCACGGAATATGATTTCTCGCGAGAGTCACCTGCGTTACTTAGTATCGGAGAAGTTTTAGTTCGACTTCGCGATGAGTTCGAAGACATCACAATTTCAAAGATTCGTTTCCTTGAAACCAATGGTCTTGTCGCGCCAGAGCGAACAGCAAGTGGATACCGCAAGTTTTCACTTGTAGATGTCGAACGTCTTCGTTATGTGCTTCGAATGCAACGTGACCAT
Organism: Actinomycetota bacterium; assembly: GCA_026392515.1. GTDB lineage: Bacteria > Actinomycetota > Actinomycetes > S36-B12 > UBA5976 > UBA5976. Next base: position 88,327 of record JAPLBY010000022.1, read on the forward strand.
TTCTTGCCACTTCGAGTCATCAAGGAACATATCGATGCGTTGAATCGTGGCTTACAACCGACTGCAGTAGGGGACGTAACTCCAAAGGCCCCAAGAGGCCTCGTAAGCACCGAAGCCATCGAGATTTCAAATCAACTGTTGACTGTGCGAATGAATCGACTTGAATTGATGGCTGATACCGGCGCAGACGCTGAATTCATAGATCAATTAGTTGAGTTTGGGTTAATCAAGCCAGATGGCCAGGATTATTTCTCTGTAACAGCTTCAGCGGTAGTTAATCTTGCGGTCACGCTACGAAGTTATGGTTTAGAACCGCGGCACCTGAAAACTGTGCTGTCTAGTGCCAGTCGAGAAGTTGACCTTTTTGCGCCATTAGTGAAAAGTGCGGCAGCGAGCAAAGGCGTAACGGCCAGCGCACAGGCGCAGGAGTTGACTTTGCAGCTGGCTAACTCAATCACAGCCCTTCATGGACTGTTGATTCGCGAAGTCATCGAACGTCAGAAGTAGCTAAATCCCCATAGGATTACTCTGTGAGACAAGTTGATGTCGTCGGAGTGCGACTGGAATTACCTTCAAATCAGCCAGTACTGATTTTGCGTGACCAGCAAGCCACTCGGTATTTACCGCTTTGGATTGGCACTGCCGAAGCTACTGCAATCTCATTAGCCCTGGAAGGTGTGGAGCCGCCAAGGCCACTTACTCATGACCTCTTGGCAAATATCATCGAGCAACTAGGTGGCCAGGTCACTTCAGTAACTGTGAGCGAACTGGTCGAAGGAACTTTCTATGCGACCATCAACTTCCTAAACCATGATTCGATTAGCGCCCGACCTTCAGATGCCGTGGCATTAGCGATTCGAAATCAGGTGCCGGTTTTCGTGGCACAAGAAGTTATGGATTTTGCTGGTATGGATTTAGCTATCGATGATGACTTTGAGGCTGGGGAATCTGGCTTCGGAGACAGCGAAATGTCCCAAGAAGAACTCGACAAGTTCAGGGCCTTCCTTGATGACATTCAGCCTGAGGACTTCAGCTAGTCACTCTCGCTCGATTACTTCTGTTTCAGGACCGTAAATAGCGAATCAAAAAAGTTGAATAACCAATGGGATTTGAATCTCTACTAAAGGTTTAGGGTAAGACTTCGGCGTGTCGAAACCATATGTCTTTGACCTAGATATTCGCTAGTTCTATTGTGAAAGAACACAGGTTCCCCGCGGGGCGATAAGTCGTCCTTCCCTGCTGTTCTCAGGAGCAACGAATGTCTGATCTAGGCAATACGCCAGACACTACAGCCCAGCGCCAGCGCGACATTGCTCGCGATGCTGCGGCTATCAAGGCGGGCGAACAAGGTTTACTTTTCGATGAATCTGCCATGGACTCGTTGCCAGAAGTTGGTTACCGCGGACCGGTAGCAGCTGGGGTCGTTGGTATCACATACCGTCAGCTTGATTACTGGGCACGTACCTCGTTGGTGCTTCCAACAGTTCGCCCAGCAACTGGCTCGGGTACCGCAAGACTTTACGGTTTCCGCGACATCTTGGAATTGAAGATTGTTAAGCGTTTGCTGGACACCGGTGTATCGCTGCAGCAAATTCGCACAGCTGTCGAGCACCTACGCGCTCGCGGAACCACAGATTTAACTCAAGTAACTCTTATGAGTGATGGCGTAAGTGTGTACGAATGTACTTCTCCAGATGAGGTCATTGACTTGCTGGCTGGTGGCCAGGGTGTATTTGGCATCGCAATCGGCCGAGTATGGCAAGAAATTGAAGGCTCACTTTCCCAACTTCCAAGCGATCAGTCTGAGTACGCAGTTAGCGAATCGGACATCTCGGCAGCTGCCACACAAGGAAGCGACGAACTCTCAATGCGTCGTCGCGCCCGCGTAGCTGGTGAATAGTCGCGCATCTGAAGCGTAGTGGTAGTAGCATTTAATTGCTATCGATTCCGTGTGGGAGAGAGCGCACAGCCAGTGCGCCGCCGAAGGGGCAATGCTCCCCAGAACCTCTCAGGCGCAAGGACCACCTGGAATCAGCAACTCTGAAGTATCCATGACAGAGGGGGAGGACCGGTAACGGTCTATCCGTCTATTGTCTTTGAGGTACAAAATGTCAGTGCAAGCACAGCAGGATTCTTACGCACAGTTTGCAGATCGCCACATTGGTCCAAACACCAGTGACCTAGGCAAGATCCTTAACTTCATCGGTTACAGCTCACTCGATGCATTGAGCAAAGATGCAGTGCCAACCAACATTCAGAATCCCGCACCGCTTGCGCTAGCTGACGGCGCTTCTGAAGCAGAAGTACTCGCAGAGTTGCGATTGTTTGCAAACGCGAACGAAGTATTAACTTCGATGATTGGTCTTGGGTACTACGGAACACACACACCAGGTGTGATCTTGCGTAACATCACCGAGAATCCAGCTTGGTATACCGCTTACACGCCGTACCAGCCAGAAATTTCCCAAGGCAGATTAGAAGCACTAATTAATTTCCAAACTATGGTGACTGATTTAGCCGGACTAGACATAGCTAGCGCATCTTTACTTGATGAATCAACAGCGGCAGCAGAAGCTATGACTTTGATGCGTCGCACCTCAAAGAGCGAATCAAACGTTTTTGCAGTTGATGCCGACACGCATCCACAGACTTTGTCTGTTCTTGCAACCCGCGCTGAACCAATTGGAATTGAACTCGCGCTAATTGATGCTGACTCGCAAGAACTTCCGGACTGCTTTGGTGCGCTTTTAAGTTACCCAGGTAGCAGCGGCAAGGTTCGCAACATTGAAGCAAACATTGCTCTTGCACACAGTCGCGACATTTTGGTTGGAGTTGTAACCGACCTGTTAGCACTGACTCTTCTAAAGTCACCTGGTGAATTAGGTGCTGACATTGTGGTTGGTTCCTCACAGCGCTTTGGTGTTCCAATGGCTTTCGGTGGGCCACATGCAGGCTTCATGGCAGTGCGTAATGGACTAGAGCGTTCGTTACCTGGTCGTTTAGTTGGCGTAAGTGTTGATGCAGACGGTCACACGGCTTACCGCCTGGCATTGCAGACTCGCGAACAACACATCCGTCGCGATAAAGCCACCAGCAACATTTGTACTGCGCAAGTACTGCTTGCCGTGATGGCATCGATGTACGCGGTTTATCACGGTCCAGATGGCCTAGCTCGAATTGCACTTAACGTTCACCGCCGCGCAACCGCCTTGGCACAAGGTTTAGCTGCAGGGGGAGTGGGTGTTAGCGAAGGTTTCTTTGACACAATTCGGGTTTCCGTTCCAGGAAAGGCTCGCGCAGTTGTATCAGCAGCCCGCACTCGTGGCATCACCGTTTGGGAAGTAGACAGTGACACAATCTCGCTAAGTGTCGACGAAACTACAACCGAAGAAACTGTTGAACAGGTCTGGACTGCGTTCCAAGAGGCAACTGGGGGTTCATTCCCAACTAAGTATTCGGATGTACTTGAAGTAGAAGCACTACCAGCTGATCTAGTTCGCACCTCTGCCTACTTAGAGCACCCGGTATTCAACTCGTATCACAGTGAAACTGAGATGCTTCGTTACATTCGCAGACTTTCGGACAAGGACATCGCACTTGATCGTTCGATGATTCCACTTGGTTCTTGCACCATGAAACTAAATGGCACAACTGAAATGGAATCAATCACCTGGCCAGAGTTCGCCGGGATTCACCCGTTTGCACCACTTGACAGCGTCAACGGTTACCTAACGATGATTCGCCAACTTGAAGATTGGTTAGTAGAAGTAACTGGCTACGATGCAATCTCATTGCAACCTAACGCAGGTTCGCAAGGGGAGTTCGCTGGCTTGCTTGCGATTCGTGGTTACCACAAGTCCCGTGGTGACGAACAGCGCAAGGTTTGCTTGATTCCAAGTTCGGCACACGGCACAAACGCTGCATCAGCCGTAATGGCCGGTATGCGGGTTGTAGTTGTTGGTTGCGACGATTTCGGCAACGTTGACATGGATGACCTCAAGCACAAGATTATGGACAACGCAGACGAACTAGCTGCGCTCATGATTACTTATCCATCGACTCACGGTGTTTATGAAGCAACAGTCTCTGATATCTGCGCAATGATTCACGATGCTGGTGGCCAGGTTTACGTCGATGGCGCGAACTTGAACGCTCTAGTTGGATTAGCTAAGCCAGGTAAATTCGGTGCAGATGTTTCGCACTTGAACTTACATAAGACGTTTGCAATCCCACACGGTGGCGGTGGACCAGGTGTTGGACCGGTTGGTGTGCGTGCGCACCTTGCACCGTTCTTACCTTCACATCCACTTCGCCCAGAAGCTGGCCCAACTGCTCGCGGTTATGCCGACGGTGGGGTAGGAGCAGTCAGTGGCGCCCCTTGGGGTAGCGCAGGCATCTTGCCAATCCCATGGTCATACATTCGCTTGATGGGTGGGGAAGGCCTAACTAAGGCAACGCAAGTTGCGGTAGCTTCAGCAAATTACATCGCAAAGCATTTGGGTGATGATTTCCCAGTTCTTTACGTAGGAGCAAATGGACTAGTTGCGCACGAATGTATTTTGGATCTTCGTGACATCACCAAAGAATCTGGCGTAACGGTAGATGACGTTGCTAAGCGTTTGATTGACTTTGGTTTCCACGCACCAACTATGTCGTTCCCGGTTGCTGGAACTTTGATGGTTGAGCCAACCGAGAGCGAATCTCTATTCGAAATAGATCGCTTCATTGAGGCTATGAAATCCATCAAGCAGGAAATCAACAAGGTTCAGCAGGGGATTTGGCCAGTTGAGGACAACCCACTGCACCATGCACCTCATACTGCGGCTTACTTGCTTGGGGACTGGGAGCATCCTTACACCCGTGAGGAAGCTGCCTATCCAGTTCCTAGGCTTCGGGAGAACAAGTACTGGCCATCTGTACGCCGTCTAGACGGTGCCTACGGCGACCGAAACTTGGTCTGTGCTTGCCCACCGATTTCCGATTTTGCCTAATTACGCAACTAGGTATATTTCAAGGATTTGCTGGGTTCTAACTGACTTATCGAATACCTCTAGGAACGGCTCTAAGCGTCGGTACCGAGTGATTGATAGAGCAACGGGTTTGTAGTCAGGTTCATGATTGGGTCCCCAGGAAGCCTGATGCTGGGAATCTAAGTTAGTTGACATAATGTATCTTATCGGGTACTCATTCAAGCAATGAACCCAATAAACACCGGGCTTTTGAAAAGCCGGTAAATCCTGAAGGTTTGATTATCAATAGTTCTGGGTAACCCATGAGTACGAGAAATTACGCATCCATGGGAGGGAAATTATGGGTGAATCAATGCGCGGCTCACGTTTGGGGACAACGAGCTATGAAGTCGATTCCGGTGAATATGCTCCACGAGAATTGACGACTTATATCTGTGAAAACGATCATCGGTTAACAATGCCATTCTCAGTCGAAGCTGACGAGATTCCTGATTCTTGGCCATGTGCCTGCGGCTCTAAAGGCCTACGTCTAGGTGCTGGTATTCAGCCTGTAGTCGAGCCAAAGCACGTACGAACTCACTGGGATATGCTCCTAGAGCGTCGCACCATCAAAGACCTCGAAGGCATCCTCAAGGAACGCCTCGAAGTCGTCCGAGCAAAAGCTTCTTAACTTTCCTCTCGGGAAAGGCGTCTGACTGGATGGTAAATCCCCGAAAAACTCCGAGGCGAAAAATTTGCGAAGCAACTCTTTTGAGCAGCGGACTGTTTTTCGGAGGATTTATTTGCGCTTAAGAATATTCTTAAGATCAGTCAGGCGCTTTTCGATTCCCCACTGAGTTACTCGCCATAGAGCTTCCTTAACAATGGATCCGTCCATTTTGCTCTCGCCTAGTTCACGCTCAACGAAAGTGATCGGCACTTCAGCAAATCGTAAGTTGGCTTTAACTGCGCGCCAAGCCATGTCGACTTGGAAACAATATCCTTGGCTTTCAACTTGATCAGTATTCATGACAGCTAATGCACTCATTCGATAAGCCCGGAAACCTCCAGTGGCGTCATGAATTGGAATGCCTAACCACATTCGGGTGTAGAGATTTCCACCACGAGACAAAACTTCACGACTCTTTGCCCAGTTAACTACCCTGCCGTCCTTAATCCAGCGCGAACCGAGAACTACATCGTTGTTAGTTAGTGCATCAAGAATCTTGGTTAAGTCTTGTGGCCGATGTGAACCGTCAGCATCCATTTCAACGACAACGTCATAGCCATTTGCTTTAGCCCAATTAAAGGCATCCAGATAGGCAGCTCCGAGACCAGCCTTTGCTGATCGATGTAGAACATGAACGGAATTGTCTCTGGAACTAAGGCCATCAGCCACTTCCCCAGTGCCATCAGGTGAGTTGTCGTCAGCAATCAGAATGTGGATACCTGGCTCAGCTTGTCTGATGCCAGAAACTATTACCGGCAAACTTTCTCGCTCGTTATATGTGGGAACGATCACCAAGACTTTACCGAGATCGCGAATCGCCACTAGATAAGACTAAACCAATTCACTTATTCTGTGAGCCACTGGATCTGCGAAATCCAACCAGCAAAACAATGACGCTAAGAATTAATACCCAATGTGGATATTTAGTACCGAATGTTTTCTTGCTAATGAGTGGAGCTTCGCCCGTAACAATCGCTGCCTCAAACTGCTTAGTTTTATCTGTCACCGATCCGTCATTTTGGATTAATCCTGAGATTCCTGAAGTGCTAGCAACTAGGAATGCGCGTTGAGTTTCGATGGCTCGGAATCTGGTTATCGCAAATTGCTGTTCTGGTTGATTCGTATTGCCATACGTAGCGTTATTGGTTTGAACCGTAATGACTTGAGCGCCGGCATTAATGGTGTCGTAGATGTGATTGGCGTAAGCAACTTCGAAGCAAATGACGTCACCTATTTGCATGCCCGCTAAATCAAAGACTCCTGGCCCCTCCCCTGGCACAAAGTCATTTGGGATTTGATCAAAGCGCGTAATCCACTTTGCCAAAACATCGCGCAGTGGAACGTATTCTCCGAATGGCACCAAATGATTCTTTGAATAAATCTGCGACGGTCCGGTATCTGACCACATGATTCCAGAATTGGTTGGTCCGTCACCTTCGGATCCAGAGCTGTACCAAGTCGTTGCACCAATCAAGATCGGTGCTGCACTGCGACTTGCCAATTTGTTAATGGCTTCGGCCGCAATACCTGGCACCAATGGATCGATGTCTGTTCCACTTTCGGGCCAAACTATGAGATCGGGCTCTGGAGTAGAACCAGATTCAACCTCAGCCAATAACTGCTCAGTGGTTCTTAGGTGATTCTTAAGTACCGCTGCGCGTTGGGCGCTTAGTTCATTGCCAACGCGTGGAACGTTACCTTGAATCGCTGCTAACTGAACTGAGTCATTGGAAGTGAAACTATTCACGCTAGCTGAGCAGATTGAAATGAATAGCAAGAGCATTAACGCACTGATCGAGCGGAACTTAATAAACTTCACCGCTATCGCAGCATATACGACCACTACCCCACTGACGAGTGCCTGACCGCCAATTGTTGAAAGAGCGACTAGAGGTCCATCTACTTGGCTATAAGCCAGCAAGCCCCACGGAAAGCCGCCCCAAGGCCAGCTGGCTCGGATTACTTCCAAAACAATGACTAAGGCTGCGGGCTGAAAATAGAACCACTTGGATTTCGAGTCAATTGGAAGTAGCGCAAATAGCAGCCAAGGCAGCGTGCAAAGAAAGACTAACCCAAACCATGCATCATTGCCGAGAACGCCTACCCACCGCACATGAAATGCAAAGAATGTTAAAGCAAACGCTGCAGTGAGTTTCAGCCGAGTTTTACGTGGCTTTGAATCTAAGGTAACTAGCAGGATTGCAATACCTACGACGCTCGCCCACCAATGGTTTGGATAAAACGACCATGCGACAATTGCGCCGGCGACAATGGAGGCTAGGAATCGCATAGAAACTTAAAGGACTACAAGCTCGCGCGTTGTGTTGTTAGCGCTCTTGATGCCAACTTCAGTGCAAGTAACAATGTCTTCGATACGAGCGCCGTACTTACCTGCAAAGTAGAACCCAGGTTCAATTGAGAAAGCATGACCTGGAACCAATAACGACTTGTTACCAATAACTATGTATGGCTCTTCATGCGTTTCCATGCCGATGCCATGCCCGGTGCGATGAATGAATTGCTCACCTAAGCCAGCTGACTCAAGCACGTTTCGGGCAGCAGCATCTACTGACTCACAACTAACACCTGGTCGGGCATGTAACCGAGCGGCCTCTTGGGCTGCCATCAAAACGGCATAGTGCTCTAGATACTCCGCGGGAGGCTCACCACAGACATACATGCGAGTGCAATCACTGCAGTAACCACTTGCCATAGTTCCACCAATGTCTACTACGACTGGCTCACCGGCCTGAATGATGCGATCTGAAACTTCGTGGTGCGGACTGGCGCCATTTGGTCCACTCGCTACGATCACAAAATCAACGGTGACGTGACCGGCTGCAAGAATTGCTTCCGCAATGTCCTTACCAACTTCACGCTCAGTTCGTCCAGGCCGCAACCACTTGTGCATGTTCATATGCACTTGATCAATGGCAGCACCGGCCTCATGCAGGTAAGTAACTTCGTCTGGAGTTTTAACTTCGCGAATGTCAGATAGTAGTTTTCCGGCCAGCTCAACGTTAGTTCCGGATGCACCTTGAATACCAAAAGCCTTTTCAACCCACATCAAGTTATTCACCAATGGCCGTTGTGGCTGACCAACAGCTGACATCAACAGCGAATAAGGATTTTGAGTCTCTTGCCAATCCAATAGCTCGATGCCCATGTCAGGAACCTTGTGTGCCAATGCAGATGGCTTCTCAAGAGTTGGAACAATCATCCACGCTTCGCCAGTTGTGCGAACCGCCAGACAAGTTAGTCGTTCAAGCGGTAGCGCGTCATAACCAGTTAGATAGCGAAGGTCAGCTCCTGGCGCAACAAAGATGATGTCGTGATCAGTTTGCGCTAATTGCTGAGCAACTCGGGCAATCCGTTCCTGATGCATTTTCGACATAAGGCTAGGCTACCCAATCAATATTCAAAGTCTTCAGGAATCTCTTGATCTGGCGTTCAATCCCCCAGGCATCAGTAAGTTCCTGCAGACTCTGCGAGTCTTTGACTTTGATTGGTCGATCTAGTTTCTTGGGAAGCTTCGCAGAAGTCTTAACTCGAACTACCTTGCTAGCGGCTTTCATATAATCCTGGCTAGCCAGAAGATTAGTTCGCACTGCTGGTGCCAACGAAATCTCTGGATTTTTAGCGGCCGCTATCAGTCCAGCCACATCCCGATGCTCGGTTATCAACTTTGCGGCAGTCTTCTCGCCAATTCCTTTAACGCCTGGCAAACCATCGGATGGATCTCCTCGCAGCATAGAGAAATCCGCATATTGGGCTCCGTTAATCCCATAACGATCTACTAGGTAAGCATCGTTGACAATCTCAAGTTTCTTCACGCCTTTTGTGATCGACACAACGCGGACATCAGTTTCGTCGCTGACCAACTGGAATAGATCTCGATCTCCGGTTACTACGTCGCATGATGCGCTGGACTTACTTACCAAGGCACCCAGAACGTCATCAGCCTCATGGCCGATCTGACCAATTCGGGGTAAACCAATTGCGTCCAAGATCATGGAGATGGCGCCAATTTGTGGTGACAAAGCATCAGGGATCACTTCGAACGCCGCATCTGGTTGATCAGACACTTCTTCGTCAACGCGATGAAACTTGTAACTCGGAATTAGATCTACTCGCCATTGCGGGCGCCAATCATCGTCCCAGGCGAACACAACTTGATCAGGCGGAAATTGCTTTGCGATTGCGCTAACCATGTCCAGAAAGCCGCGTACCGCTCCGGAAGGTGTGCCATCTGGTGCAGTGATGCTCTCTGGGACTGCAAAGAACGCACGGTAATAAAGTGTCGCAGTATCAAAAAATAGATTGCGCGTTGCCAATACGGGTTCGCTCACCTTAGTTACCATGCCACAATTCCTCGGTTGATTAAATCACTTGAAGCCCGGGCCGCACTTGCTACTTCCAAATCTTCACTGGCAAGTGATATCTGACCCAAAAGATCAATTACTTGCTTACTCCAGCGAACAAAGTCACCAGCTTGTAAATCTGAATTCTTTAACACAAGAGCAATAGATTGACCTCTGGCCCACTTAAGCGTTAACCAGACAAAGCCCGGATCCATGTCACGAAGGCTGTCCATACGGTGCTGAGTTTCAATTTCTTTAAGCTCGCCCCATTTGTAAACCATTTCAGTAAGAGCAATACCTAAACTGCCGTCTGGAATGTTTTGGGTGTCGCGATCATCATCTCTGCGTGATTCATAGACGAGAGTGCTGACGGCACTTGCCATCTGTTCCGCGGTCAGATCCTTCCAAACCCCACTGCGGAGACATTCAGCAGCAAGCAAATCAAGCTCACAATAAATCCGGCCCAAGATAGATCCCGCTTCAGTTACCACATGGCTGGTTTCTTGCTTCTCGAGATACTTAAGCTCAGTCAAAACATCACAGATTCGATCAAACTCTTTTGCGATGGAACTAGTTCGGGTAGCAACCCGAGATTCGAGTTTTTCAATTTCCCGCTGGGTTGAGTAGATCCTTTCATGCCATCTGACGTGTTCTTCGCGATCGCTGCAGCCATGGCAAGCGTGAGCACGAATAGCTTTTCTTAGACGTGATACTTCAACATCAGATTGTGTTTCTGTTTGAGCCTGACGTTGCACCTTCGGAGCGCCTCGAGAAATGTCAGCAATTTGATCAGCTAACCAATTTCGAGTTTTCGGCGAGCGTGAATCGAAGGTCGCAGGAATTCGAATCCGACCTATCACCCGACCTTGATCGCCGACATCGGTGTAGCCAATTCGCTTAACGACACGAGACTGTGACATCACTCTTGGTCTAGGGTCATCTGAATCTCTAGCTTCATCCAAGACCACATAAGGCGTACTGGAACGACGATCAGAGTCAACAACAATTACATCTCCGCGTTCAACTTCATTTAAGAAATTAGTGGCGGTATTGCGACGTTCCCGAACACCATCACGCTTAGTGTCTTTTTCCAAGGCTGAAAGCTGGCGGCGCAACTTCATGTAGCCGGAAAAATCGCCCAGATGACATTCCATTGCCTCCTGGTAACCATCAATGGCAGATTCATTCCTGCGCATCTGCGTAGCCAGACCAACTACTGACTTATCAGCCTGAAATTGTGCGAATGAAGACTCCAGCAACTCTCTAGCTCGCTGGGTTCCGAATTTACCAATTAAGTTAATTGCCATGTTGTACGAAGGCTTGAAACTGGATTTAAGTGGATAGGTTCGAGTGCTAGCCAATCCAGCTAAAGCATCCGGGTCCAATTCGTTGTGCCAAACCACGATGGCGTGGCCTTCAACGTCAATTCCTCTGCGGCCAGCACGCCCCGTTAATTGCGTGTACTCCCCTGCAGTAACTGGAGCATGGACTGAGCCATTCCACTTTGTTAACTTTTCAAGAACCACACTTCTGGCCGGCATGTTGATGCCAAGTGCCAAAGTCTCCGTAGCAAAGACCACTTTTACTAAGCCTTCTTGGAAAAGTTGTTCGACTACGACTTTGAAGGCCGGCAGCAATCCGGCGTGGTGGGCTGCAATTCCTTTTTCCAATCCTTCACACCAAGAAGCAAAACCTAGAACTCGCAATTCCTCAGAACTAGCGTCTGGGAAATGTGCATCTACAACGCCTCGAATTACCAACTGTTCCTCAGGTGTAGTTACGCACAGACCGCCAGCTAGACACTGCGATACTGCATCGTCACATGCGGCTCTTGAGAAGATAAATGTAATGCTTGGTAACAATCCTGCACGATCTAATTCTTCAATCACTTCGACGCGCGATGGTGTGTACCTGCTTCTAAATCGATTCCCCCTGCCATAGCCATGACGGGACTGCTGTCTATCGTTACGAGCAATTCGCTGCAGCTCAGGGCTAACTTTTGTTTTGGCTTTATCAACAAATAAGTCGTGAAGTTCATCGCCGACCATAACGTGTTGATGCAGTGGAATTGGTCGGTGTTCCTCGACGATAACTTCAGTCTTACCTCTAACAGTTCTTAACCAGTCCCCAAATTCTTCAGCATTACTCACTGTGGCTGAAAGAGCCACAACAGACACCGATTCAGATAAGTGGATAATTACTTCTTCCCAAACCGCGCCACGGGAACGATCGGCTAGGTAGTGAACCTCATCCATAACTACATGGCTTAAACCGTTAAGACCTGTAGATCCTTCGTAAAGCATGTTTCGAAGAACTTCTGTTGTCATAACAACAATTGGTGCGTCGCCATTGATTGAACTATCACCCGTAAGCAAGCCAACATTTTCCGAGCCGTAGAAATCCACAAACTCGTTGAATTTCTGATTCGAGAGCGCCTTAATCGGCGTGGTGTAAAAACAGCGGGATTGTTTGGATAGCGCTGTGTAAACCGCAAACTGACCAACAACGGTTTTGCCGGCGCTTGTTGGAGCCGCGACTAGGACGCCAGAGCCAGAATCTATTGCCCGACAAGCTTGAAGCTGAAAATCATCGAGAACGAAACTAAGTGACTCTTGGAACGAGCCAAGAAGTCCTTGGGTATCTTTACTTCGGGATTTCGCCGCCGCATATCTTTGTGCTGGCGAGTCGGTCATGTCTCAAGATTACGGCGTGTTCGTTGGTTGTGCCTGCCACACACGCATGGCACCTGGGTGCAAGGTAATCACGACTGGCCCATGCCCGATCTTTTCACCATCGGCGTAAACCGGAAATTCATCTCCACCGATTTCGATTTTCTGAGCTACGCTCTGAGTCACTTGCCTGTGCTTAGTGTGACCACCCCAAAAAACTTTCGGTAATACTCGCACTAAGAGCCGCCGTGTCACTTTGTCTACATAAGTAACTTCAAAGTGCTGATCAAAGGCATCTGCAGTTGGACACATCCTTAGACCTCCGCCGTATGAGGAAGTATTGCCCACAGCAATCAAAGTAAAGCGTCCTGCCTGATGCTCACCACCATTAGTTGAGACCATGAATTCACGAGAATTCAGCTTGACTAGCTCCACAGCTAAGGCAACGAGGTATTTAAGAGTTCCAGCCGGACCACGGTAAGTATTGGCTCTTTCATTTACTTGGGCATCAAAGCCGCATGAGGCGATACCAGCAAACCTAATAATGGACCCGTCGATAAGTTCAATGGTTCCCATGTCCATGCTGACAGGAGCATGGTTGTTCAACGTGGAATATGCGTCCGCTGGCTTCTTAATGCCTAAATAGCGCGCGAAGTCATTTCCAGTACCCAACGGAATCGCTGCGAGTGGAATGGCTAAATCCGGAATTGAATTAAGTGTCAGATGAAACGTACCGTCGCCACCACATGCGACGACTGTGAGATCGGAATCTAGGTTACATAACTCAGAGATTTCTACGCTAAGTGATGCAGCATCATTGCCACTTAGAATTACTGGCTTTAGATGGGATAGTTCGTCAACAACTTTTATGAATCGCTTGGATCCAAGTAGTTTCGGCTTTACGACTAAGGCAATCATGCGGATTCACCTAACTCGCTTCGGCTTGGCGCTCTCGACGGCGATCATTAATCAAAGCGATTCCAACTGCAATGAAACTCATCGCGATCATCGGTAGGGCTACAAATGTCATTGCCAGTGGATCACCATTCGGCGTAGCAACCGCACCGAACACGAAGCTGCCCAAGATTAACCAACGCCATGATGCCTTAAGTCGCTCCCCCGAAAGAATGCCAGCAAAGTTAAGCGTGACAAGAACGAGTGGCAACAAAAAACCAATTCCAAAGAACAATGTGAGATGCAGGAAGAAGCTTAAGTAACTTTCTACACTGGTAACGTTCTCAACATCGCTAGGTGTGAACTCAAACAAGATGTCTAGCATTCGTGGCATTACGTAATAAGCAAGTACAACTCCACATGAAAAGAGCGGCACCGCAACCGCTGTGAAGGCGTAAGCCCACTTGCGTTCATTTTGTTTTAGACCTGGTGAGATAAATCTCCAGAGTTGATAAATCCAAATCGGGCTGGAAAGCACGAATGACGCAGCTAGCGAGACTCGTAACTGCAGTGAAAAGCCACTAGTAATTCCAGTGAGCGCAAGGACAGCATTTGATCCAAGCCCTTGCACACTGTCATAAGGCGCTCGGATTACTGCAAAGATCTCGGAAAACTGATTCCAAACTGCAATGGTGCATACGATCAAAGCCAAAGCGCTTCGAACTAAACGTTTGCGTAATTCGCTGAAGTGCTCAGCAAGCGTCATCGCACCTTGTTTGGTGTCACCTGGAGAGGCTTGCGCCATTACGGAATCTAACTCTTGTCGGAGTCTTTAGGTTCCGTAGTTTTGTCAGTATCCATCTCGGATTTGAAAATCTTGATGGACTTACCAACACTCTTAGCGGCATCTGGAAGTCTGCGGGCTCCAAACAAGACAATTACAAGTAGCAGCAGGATGATTGCAGCGGGTGAATCAAATAGGGCTCTCATGTCGTCTCCTTAGGGCTGGTTAACCAACGGTATCGCATCATTTCAAACCTAACTTAGCAAGCACTATTCCCAGGCCGATGCGCGGGCAACCAGTGCCTCAATTAGATCCGGCGGACGCACTGCCTTAACTCGTCCACCAGATGCCAAAATCATAGAGACTAGCCAGTCCCTCGAATAAACCCGGAGTTCGACCTCAACGGCATGCCACATGTATTCCTTGAAGCTCACTATGTCTACTTGGTCGAGCTGTCCGTAATAGGCCTTATCAAGTTCAATCGCGGCTAAGTATTCGCGCTTAGCATCCGTTGGCTCCTCGTCAGCGGGGATGGCGACTGCTACGTCACTCAATTTCGCTTCCAAAATTCGATCCATACGGAAACTGCGCCAGGCCTGCGAATTCTGACACCAAGCCTTTAGGTGTACAAAGTCATCTTGAGAATAGATCTTGACAGGATCGACTTTACGCACCGAAACATCTTCTTTGGTGACCCCGGCATATATGATTTCGATCGCTAGTTTTGACTCAATTGCGTTTGAAACAACAGAGTTCACATCATCAGATATTCGGGCCGTTACGACATTGATTGCGCTATCAGCATTTGGAAGTGCTTGTTGGATTTTTTGAATCAAGCCAGCAACAATTTCGGCGTCGACCAGGTTCGGGAATTGCTCTAAGTAGTGCAAGCCACCCAACAATGCAGAGGCTTCAAACTCTGAAAGCTTTACTGGTCGATCTAGCGCTTTGGCATCTGAGACAAAAATTGAATCAGAATCTTCAAAGTCAATGTCAACTAATCCCCCACCAGCTTGAGACGGACCAGTGACAACTAATTGGCCGATCAGTTCTAAGGCGTGCTTCTCCGAGATGTCGAAGTGTTTGGCAACTTCAGATAATGACGCACCATTGTTTGCAACTAGCCACGGGAGCAGTTTGATTAAAAGTTCAAGGTCATTTGCCAAAGTTATGCACCGACAAAGTTGTTGTGACAATCCGAGTTACGGAATCTTGCAATGTTTGCGGAGACTTAACCCTTGTGACGTCGCAAGAAGCTGCAATAAGCCCAATAAGTTGTGACTCGTGATGATAAGGAATCGTCAACTCATCCCATTCATCACCAATCTCACAAGCAGTTGCTAGCACTCGAAGTGAGGCTGCTCGACCAGGTCGAACCAAAACCACGGCAATGGTTGCGTCTTTATCTGAGTGTTCCCAGGTATCGGTAATCGTTGATAGATCAAAGTCCTTTGGCATCGATTCCAAAATGTCGTGCTTTGTCTCTACCAGATCGCCAACAATGCGGTCAGTACGAAAAGTTCTAACCTCACCCTTATCTTGGTCAAAGCCAATTAAGTACCAGTGACCGGAATGAAGTAGTGCTCGCCAAGGGTCAATTGTTCGTTTCACAACTTCTGATTGATTTAGGCCTACATACTCAAATGTGACAGTCTTGCCATTCGCGATTGCAGCCAGTATCTCTGTGATGTGACGGCGACCTTTAGCCAACGAAACCGGTACCGAAATCTCAGCGCCTTGCTCTCTGGCGTCAACACTTGAGACTGCCTGTTTTGCAGCTGTACTGAGTTGAGCATTCTGCCAAGCGCTAGCAGCCAAACTTAAGTAGGTTCGCTCCTCAGCTGATAGTGAGATCTCCGGCATTAACCAATCCGAGCGATCGATCCGATATCCCAACACATCATCGTGAAACAGATCTACTGGCTTAGTCTCAACTGGGATTGCTAAATCGCGTAGCGCAGCTTTATCCCGCTCGAACATTCTTTCGAATGCCTCATTGGAGTCGCCATAGCCTGGAACTCGCTCCCGAATCTGTTCTCGGGTTAACGGTGTTCTGGAATTCAGCAAGACAAAGAGCAAGTTGAGCATGCGCTCAGTGCGTGCTCTTGCCATGACTTAAGAAACAGCTAAAAGATCGATGATGAAGACGAGAGTTTTTCCAGAAAGTCTGTGACCACTACCTGCGGCGCCATATGCCATCTCAGGTGGAATGGTTAACTTTCGGCGCCCGCCAACTTTCATACCTGGGATACCTTCTTGCCAGCCCACAATCAATCCCTTTAAACGAAATTCGATGGACTCGCCACGATCCCAAGAGGAATCGAACTGCTCACCAGTCTCGAAATCAATGCCAGCGTAATGAACTGTCACAGTTTGGCCTGGTCCCGCTTCAGTTCCATCGCCAACTTGTAAATCTTCAATAACTAATTCAGTTGGTGCTGGACCCTCTGGAAAATCAAACTCTGGTGCCTGCATGGATTCCTCTATCTGCTAATTGATTCGTTCTTAACGTAACCCGGACAATCTATTCAAAACTTACTAGGTCAACTACGAAGATCAAGGTTTCACCAGGCTCAATACCGCTACCTGGAGGTGGGTTATTGCCGTAGCCGAGTTCGGCTGGAATAACTAGAAGTCGCCGACCGCCAACTTGCATTCCAACAAGGCCTTCTTGCCAACCCAAAATCACGTTATCCAACGGAAAAGTCGCTGGTTCTCCGCGCACCCAAGAAGCATCAAACATCTGCCCAGTTGCTCCGCCATATCCAACATAATCGGCAGTTAGTGTTGCTCCTGCTGGAAGTGGGTCGCCTGTACCAACAATCACGTCTGTAACTTGCAGTTCAGTTACCGGATCGCCTGGCGTGATAGCAACGACCGGCTCGGAGCCAGCTTCACCAGTTACTTCAACACTTACCGGAGTTCCAGTTAATGCTGGAGCGGAATCGGAAGATGCTGACGCAGCAGGTGTCGATGTCTCATCAGATGATGACGAGCACGCTGTGAGCATTAGGGCCGTAGAAATTACTAAAACTGAAGTACGAGTAAACATATCTCAATCCTACAATCAGGAGGTTACTGCCTCTTGCATGGAGTCGATAAGTTTCTGGACTCGCTCATCTACGTTGGCAAATGGGTCCTTGCACAAAACGGTGCGTTGAGATTGATCATTCATCTTAAGGTGCACCCAGTCGACACTTATGTCCTTGCCGGCATCTTGCGCGGCGGCGATAAAGTCACCACGCAGCTTTGCGCGAGTTGTTTGTGGCGGTACAGTTTGGGCAGTCAAAATCTCAGCATCCGAGGTAACTCGATTGACTCGACCATTGTTTTGAAGCAGGTAGAACAAGCCTCGATTTTGCGTGATGTCGTGATACATCAGATCCAGTTGCGCAACTCGCGGTGAATCCAATTCCAAACTGTTCTTGTCGCGGTAGGAGTCAACCAGTTGCTTCTTGATGGCCCAATCGATGTCCTGAGCAATCAGGGAGTGATTGTTTGTCTCAACCGCAGTCAACGTCCGCTCCCAAAGCTCTAGTGCAATTACGTGTTCCCGAGTCATGTTCATGTCCCCGGTTGCAACATAATTCTTTACCATTTCAAGATATGCCCATTGCATTTGTAGGGCGCTCATGGTTGAACCTGAATTCAAAGTGACGGTAGCTAACCCAGTTATGTCGTGTGACACATCTCGGATAGCCCGAATTGGATTTTCCAGTGTGAAATCTCGATTTAGATTCCCAGTTTCGAGTAATCGTAAAACAAAGTCCATGGAAACAACTTTGAGCAGAGTTGTCATCTCCGACATGTTCGAGTCCCCAACAATCACATGCAGGCGCCTAAAAGCTTCAGAGTCCGCATGAGGTTCATCCCGAGTGTTGATGATTGGACGTGATCTTGTAGTCGCGCTTGAAACGCCTTCCCACATGTGGTCGGCTCGTTGTGACAGTGAGTAAATCGTGCCTCTTGGTGTTGTTAAGACCTTTCCAGCTCCACAAATCAATTGTCGAGTTATCAAAAAAGGAAGCAACGCTTCAATCTGCTCCAGATAATCCTGGCGACGCTTGATCAAGAAGTTTTCATGACAACCATATGAATTGCCACCTGAGTCAGTGTTGTTTTTGAAAAGGTAGATTTCCCCTTCAATACCTTCTTCAAGCAAACGCTCTTGCGCATCGAGAATCAGTTCCGCAAGGATTCGTTCGCCAGCCTTATCTTGCACGATCAAGTCGTGGAAATCGTCGCACTCGGCAGTTGCGTACTCTGGATGACTACCAACATCTAGATAGAGACGAGCACCATTAGTTAGAAATACGTTTGAGCTTCTCCCCCAAGAAACAACGCGCTTGAAAAGGTAGCGTGCTACTTCATCTGGAGTGAGACGACGCTGACCTTGAAATGTGCAAGTAACGCCAAACTCTGTCTCAATTCCGAAGATTCGTTTGTCGAGTCTGCCTGATGACACTTACTGTCCACCTTTTTGCACGAAACCCTTAACAAACTCTTCAGCATTTTCTTCAAGTACTAGATCGATGGCATCTAATAAGTCTGTTACGTCAAGGTCAGAACTAGAGGTTGTAGGAAGTGGAGTGAAGTCGGAAGATTGTTCCCGATCGGAGTTACCTTTAGCAAACTCGCGCTCGCTCATGTCGAACCCCATTTCATCTCGTGCTGTGCACTCTTATGCATCACACTATTCCAGTTGTTCAAACCCTATGCCAATACGTGTTCTGGCTTCAGGTTAGCCAGCAGATCGGCCGCAAGTTCTGAATGCTCAAACAGGTCTGAAGTAGCAGCCTGGGTGCCACCAAGTGCATCTGGAGTGGAGATTCGCTTCAGCGGAACATCAGGTCCCAGGTCCAGAATCACAGAGTCCCATGAGGCAGCCGCTACTTGATCTACAAACTTGGCTACACAAGTCCCTCGGAAATACGCTCGGGTATCCACTGGAGGGTTAGCAACAGCCTCCGCCACCTGCTCTTCACTAAACAGCAAATCCATTTTCCCCTTTTGCTGAAGAACCCGAGCCAACCCTTTATCCAGACGTAAATCTGCAAACTGGATATCAATTGCTGCCAACCGCGAGTCATTCCATAGGAGATGATCACGATTTCGATACCCATTAAGCACTGACAACTTGGTAATCCAATCCACTTCATTTACTAGTGACATTGGGTCGTGTTCTAATGCACTGAGAATTCTTCCCCAGTGCGTGACGACGTCGTGCGCCATCTCGTCTGTTTCACCGGTTTCATCGAGGAATCTCGCTGCTGTCTGCTGATAGTGCTTTTGAATGTCTAATGCCGACATTTCGGAGCCATCACGCAGCCTTTGTTTGGTTTCAAACTTGTAGTCATGGCTTACCAAGTGCATCGACGTCACTGCATCGTAAAGTTCAAAATCAATTTCTAGGAAGCCAGCCTCGATCATGCTGAGCACAACCGCGGTGGTTCCCATCTTTAAGTAATTGATTCGCTGTGACATGTTTGCGTCGCCAATGATGACGTGTAAGCGACGGAACAAGTCTGGGTCGGCGTGCGGTTCATCACGAGTGTTAATGATCGGACGGCGCAGCGTGGTTTCTAAACCAACTTCTGCTTCGAAGAAATCCGCACGTTGACTAATCTGGAAACCAGGTTGAATATCTTCTTGACCTAAACCAACGCGACCAGCTCCGGCAAAAATACATCTCGTTACAAAGAACGGAGTCAGATACTTAACTAGATCACCAAAAGGAACTTCGCGAAGAACTTGATAATTTTCGTGCGTACCGTAGCTCACACCTTTGCCATCAGTGTTGTTCTTGTAAACCGTTATTAGATCTCCAGTAAGCGTGCTGGCTAGCCGAGCACTGCGCTCAATAATGCGGTCCCCTGCGGTATCCCAAAGTGCAGCATCATAAGGATTAGTAACCTCAGGTGAGGCGTACTCAGGATGAGCGTGATCTACGTAATATCTAGCTCCATTTGGCAGCACTAAGTTTGCTAACCCATAGTCATCATCTGTTAACTGGCTTGGGTCAGCATCTGCGCGACTCATGTCAAAGCCGCGTGCATCTCGAAGTGGAGATTCGACATCGTAATCCCAGCGCATTCGACGAATTCGATTCGGCATAACTTCATTCCCGTAAGCATTCACCACTTGACTCGAAAGCAGCATTGGATTGGCACTGGAATCACGTGGGTTGGAAATACCAAATTCCGATTCGATGCCCATTACGCGGCGAACTGACATAACTAAACCTTTATGCGAATGGATTTGGTGACAGTGAAGTGTCGATGCTGCGTCCCGAGTCATCACCCTTCTTGCCATGGATCAGAGTGCGCATAAACACGATGCGATCACCCTTCTTGCCAGAGATTCGAGACCAGTCATCTGGGTTTGTGGTGTTTGGAAGATCTTCATTCTCATGGAACTCGTCTAAGCAAGCTTGCAGCAGATGCTCAATAGTAATTCCCTTTTCGCCAACAGTTAGGAACGACTTGATTGCCGCCTTCTTGGCTCGGCTAACGATGTTTTCAATCATTGCGCCTGAACTAAAGTCCTTGAAGTAAAGAACCTCTTTGTCGCCGTTGGCATAAGTAACTTCTAGAAATTCATTGTTGGGAGTAGTGGAGTACATCTCTTCAACAACACGCTGGATCATTGCAGTGGTAGTTGCATGAGCGTCGTTGCCATGTTCCGCTAGATCCACCTGGCTAAGTGGCAAATCAGTTGTTAAGTACTTACCAAAGATGTCGATCGCAGCTTGAGCATCTGGACGTTCGATCTTGATTTTTACATCAAGTCGACCAGGTCGCAGAATCGCTGGATCAATCATGTCTTCACGGTTTGAAGCACCGATGACGATTACGTTTTCCAGGCTTTCGACACCATCGATCTCACTAAGTAATTGCGGAACAATAGTGTTCTCAACATCGCTGGATACGCCACTACCTCTAGTGCGGAAAAGTGAATCCATTTCATCGAAGAAAACAATTACTGGCGTGCCTTCACTTGCCTTCTCGCGAGCACGCTGGAAGATGATTCGAATCTGGCGCTCGGTCTCACCAACAAACTTGTTCAGAAGTTCTGGACCCTTAATGTTCAGGAAGTAACTTCGTCCTTCACCGATGCCAGAAATTTCGCTAACTTTCTTAGCTAGTGAGTTCGCAACAGCTTTTGCGATAAGGGTCTTGCCACATCCTGGCGGACCGTAAAGCAAAATACCCTTTGGCGGCTTCAGCTCATACTCTTTGAACAACTCTGGGTGCAAGAACGGCAATTCAACGGCGTCACGAATCGTGTTGATCTGATCACGCAAGCCACCGATGTCTTCGTAGTTAATATCGGGAACTTCTTCGAGGACTAAGTCTTCAACTTCAGACTTTGCGATTCGTTCAAAGGCATATCCAGCCTTCATGTCAGCGAGCAAACTATCGCCAGAGCGAAGTGATACATCTCGAAGTGGCGCAGCTAAATGGATGACGCGTTCTTCATCACTTCGCCCAGTAACAATTGCGCGCATGCCATCTTCTAAGACTTCCTGGAAAACTACGATCTCGCCTTGATCATCAAAGTTGCCAGCAACAACAACGTTCATTGACTCATTGAGAATTACTTCTTGACCTGGGCGCAATGTTTCGCGATTAACTTCCGGCGCCATAGCAACTCGCATTTTGCGACCATTGATTGTGACGTCAACTAGATCGTCAGCAGCCGGCCCTAAGTAAATCGCATAACCGTTAGGAGGTGCACTCAGACGATCGACTTCTTCTTTGAGCCCGATGATTTGTTCGCGCGCTTCCCGAAGCGTGGCAGTGAGCTTGGTGTTTGACTCGCTCAGATCATCGATCCGAGAGTTAAGAGTTCGCAGCTGTTCTGCATGTGTTGCCTCAGTCATCAGCTGCCTCCTCACTATCTACTGCGCCTGTCGCTACTTCAGCAACAGTATCCAATCCGCCTTTAGTTGGGCGAATTCGACGAGCGGGCAAAATGACGCCAGGAGCCAGTTTTCGAGCAGTTACCAAGAAACCCGTATGTCCTTGCATTCTGTGATTTGGGCGAACTGCAAGACCTTCTAGGTGCCAAGGTCGAGCGATCAATTCTTGTCCCTCTGGATTGGTCCATCTTTTATCTAGACGCAAGTCTTCTACGAATCTTGACATTTGAGTTGTGGTTGCCACATATGCAATCACCACTCCGCCTGGACGCAGTACATGGGCAATCGAGTCGATACATTCCCAAGGGGCCAACATGTCAAGAACAACTCGATCTACGCTGGCAACCGGCAAGGCCGTAACTTCTTCTTGTAAATCCCCCAAAGTAACTTGCCAGTTACTTGGTTCGGAACCAAAGAAATTAGTCACATTCTTTTTTGCAATTTTTGCGAAGTCTTCTCGACGTTCGAAGCTGTATAGATAGCCGTCACTTCCAATGGCACGCAATAGCGAACAAGACAGCGCGCCTGACCCAACGCCGGCTTCGACAACAACACAGCCTGGATAAATGTCAGCCAGGCCAACAATGGCTGCTGCGTCCTTTGGGTAAACCACGGCTGCCCCGCGCGGCATGCTTAAAACGAAATCCAACAACAAAGGGCGCAATGCTAGGTAAACCATGTTTCCAGTTGATGAGACCGTTGAACCTTCGCTTAGGCCAATCAAATCATCATGCTTAATAGCTCCATGATTTGTGTGGAACTCCCGCCCAGCCTCTAAAACGATGGTGTGCTTGCGAGATTTGGTATCTGTTAACTGCACTCGATCGCCAATGGCAAATTCTGCGGCTTTGGCAGTACTAACAACGGTTACAGATTCCATTGACCTATTCTCCCAGCCTTTTCCAAACTCGCTGAACCGGTGTCGGAATGAGGACCTAAACTAGAGGCAATCTGCAGAAATGGGGTGTTGTGCTTGGAGCAGGATCCAACCTTCCCGCGAAACACAACCATCATCATTGCCGCTTTCGGTGGCTGGAACGATGCCGGACAATCTGCAACTGACGCACTTGAGCACCTATTAGATATTTGGCAGTCTGAGGAAGTTATCGATTTACCAGGTGATGACTTTTATGACTACCAATTCAATCGCCCTGAGGTAAGTATCGGACTAGACGGCGACCGTGAAGTGGCCTGGCCAGGTACGACAATCTTTAAGGCTTCAACTGACACTCTGCCTGACACCAAGATTTTCTTGGTTCATGGCGTAGAGCCAAGTATGAGATGGAAAACATTCTGCGCCGAAATCTTGTCACACATCGAATTAGGTGAACGCAATGTCCTAGTTACCTTGGGTGCGCTACTTGCTGATGTTCCACACACTAGGCCGATACCTGTTAGTGGAACGACGTCGAACAAGAAGTTGCAAGATATATCTGGTTTTGAATCATCAAAGTATGAAGGCCCAACCGGAATCTTGGGCATACTTCAATCTGAGTTTGAAGTGCAAGGCATCCCATCAGTTGCACTTTGGGCTGCGCTTCCGCATTACGTCGCTTCCCCACCGTGCCCTAAGGCGACACTGGCTCTAATTCGTGGCTTAGAAGATCTGCTCGATACTGCTATTCCAGTTGTTGAATTAGTCGAAGAAGCCAGAGCTTGGCAACTTGGAGTCGAGGAACTGTCGACAGATGACGAGGAAATTTCTGAGTATGTTCGCGCCCTAGAGGAAACACAGGACACCGCCGAACTTCCCGAAGCAACTGGAGAAGCGATTGCTAAGGAATTCGAGCGCTACTTAAGACGTCGCGAGAACTAATTCTTTAACCGCTGATTCTGCTCACCAGAAGCATGGGCAGCCAGTTGCCTCGTAGACTTAAACCATGCAGCCGTGGCGTGAAGTTTCCGTTCCAGCGCTGAATTTAGGTTCATCAGACTTTCAGGTGTTTGATTCAAGGTCGCAAAGACTCAAGTTGGCATCGACATCCAAGGACGCAAGTCTCTACGTCTGTGGAATAACTCCCTACGACGCAACACACATGGGTCATGCCGCAACGTACGTAGCATTTGATACTTTGCACAGATTCTGGCTAGCGACCGGAACCAAAGTGAACTACACCCAGAACATCACAGACATCGATGATCCGTTGTTGGAGCGCGCAAAGTTAACAGGTCGAGCATGGCAAGAAATTGCAGTGGAACAAGTTGATCTCTTTAAGGCAGACATGGAAGCACTTCGCGTGATACCTCCACAGAGCTACATCGGCGTTGTAGAAGCAATTGAGATGATTGAACAAAGTGCACTCAAGCTCAAGGATCTTGGTGTGGCTTATCAAGTGGACGCTGATTTGTATTTTGATATGACGCATACCGATTTGCTTGGAGAAATCTGCCACTTATCTGAAGCGGAAATGCTAGAAGTATTTGCGCAACGTGGTGGTGATCCAGATCGCCCAGGCAAGCGCAATCCATTTGATGCCTTGCTATGGCGCGGACAGTCAGGCGACGATCCATCTTGGCCATCATCGCTTGGTCCAGGTAGACCTGGTTGGCACATTGAATGCTCGGCAATCGCAACGCACTATTTAGCCTCCCAAATCACAGTGCAAGGTGGTGGAAGCGATCTTAAATTCCCACACCACGAGATGAGCGCTGCGCACGCAGAGTCGCTCACTGGAGTTAAGCCATTTGCACAGACATTTATGCACGCCGGCATGGTCTCGCTTGATGGCGAGAAGATGAGTAAGTCATTAGGCAACCTGGTCTTTGTTTCAAAACTTAGACAACAAGGTGTCGATCCCATGGCCATTCGTCTGGTGCTGCTTTCTCATCATTATCGAAGTGATTGGCAATGGTTTGATAGTGAACTTGAAGACGCCCAAACCCGATTAGCAAACTGGCGAACTGCGCTGAGCCAACCCTCAGGAGCAACCAGCCCGATTTCGGAAATGGTGAAGATGATGCGCAATGATCTCGATACTCCGAGTACACTGAAAGCTATCGACGTTTGGGCAACGGAAACTTTGGCCGGTGCGCAACTAGATGCAACAAGTGAAGTTGCGGTCGCCATTGACGCAATCCTCGGAATCATCTAGTTAGCTTTCTCGCTATGGAAAACTTCACAGTCATTGGACAGATGGTCAATGCCTCAAACTCCACACTTGTAGTGGAATCTGATGGCAATCGATTTATCTATAAACCACGTTCTGGGGAACGTCCGCTTTGGGATTTTCCTGACCACACCCTTCACTTGCGCGAACGGGCTGCCTATTTAGTTAGTGAAATGCTTGGCTGGAATGTAGTTCCCGAAACCACAATCAATGAAGGCCCTTATGGAATCGGTTCTTTCCAAAAGTGGATTGATGCGGAGCCAACGACAGTAGACATTTTTCCGCCTAATACCGTTCCTGATGGCTGGTTGACAATCATCACAGGAATTGACGAAGTAGGACATCAAGTCACCCTGGCTCATGAAGACTCAGAACGATTGATGCAGATTGCAGTTTTCGACGCTTTGGTTAACAACGCCGATCGAAAAGCTGGTCACTTATTAACCGACGAAACTGGCAATACTTACGGGATTGATCATGGAGTCACCTTTAACTCTGAAGACAAATTGCGTACTGTGCTTTGGGGCTGGATCGGTCAGCGAATTTCTGACGACCAACTAGCAGATTTAGAAAGACTTAAATCCCAGATATTCGGAAGTGAATTGGAAGAACTGTTGACGGTCACTGAGATTGAGGCTCTACACGAGCGTCTCGACTTTTTGTTAGCTCAGCAAACTATGCCGAGTCCTAGTCCAAACTGGCCGGCTGTCCCCTGGCCAGTTTTCTAACTTAGGCTAACCGCGCCTTAGGTATCCGTTAGCTCTTGGGCAAATGTGACCCTGTTGGTCAAGTGGCTCGGTACATAGTGGACATGGCGGACGACCTGCTGAAACAACTGCAAATGCCCTGGTGCAAAATGCAGTAGCTAGCGAACCTGTTAACCGAACTCGCAAAACGTCTGGTCCAAAATCTGAGTCTTCTTCTAAATCTGGAACGTCTTCGAAGTTTTCAGAGGATGCATGTGCCTCGATAACCACTTGTTGGCTTTCCGTATTCCAACCCAAAGCCAAGGTCCCTACTCGGAATTCTTCCTGAATCGGATTATCAAGTGGCTCTAAGTCAGCTGGGCCGAAATATGTAACGTCAATACCTTCAGCCCGAGCTACTTGATCCAAGAGTTCAGTTAGTCGATCTGCCAACAAAGCGACCTGTTGTTTTTCAAGAGAGACGCTGACAATTCGTTGATCAGTTCGTGCCTGCAGGAAGAATGTGCGTTCTCCTGGCACTCCCACCGTTCCGGTTACAAAGCGTTGTGGGTTATCGAAAGTGTGAACAATTCGCGCCATCGTTAATCCTTTCCGCTTTCGCCACCGAGAGTTGGAGTTTTCATAGCTTCAGCATTCAATTTTGAGAGCCATTCGCTTCCAGTGTCATTCAACTTAGACACTGCTGAGCCCTTTTCAGAGTAGTGAATCACGCTAACTGATGCAGGCTCAATCAGAAGTGACTGAAACTTGCGAAGCGGTAACCCCATGGCATCGGCGCAAATCGCTTTGATGATGTCACCATGACTGATTGCAGCCCAAACAACATTGTCACCATGTTCACTACTGAGCTTGGCATCCCATTCTCTGGCGGCCAGACAAGCGCGACTGGACATATCATTCATAGATTCGCCATTTGGAAAAATCATTTCATCAGGCCGTTGCTGAACGATTGGCCACAGTTCATTAACTGAAAGTTCGCTTAGCTTTGCGCCCTGCCAATCACCGTAATCACATTCCAATAACCGGTCTTCTAGGGCGACATCAACATCTTTAGCAAAGAGAATCGATGCAGTCTCGAGGGTTCGTTCCAATGGACTAGAAACAACTTGAGCGATTTTGACGGCTTCTAATCGCTTAGCCAACGACTCAGTAGTCGTTCGACCAACTTCGTCGAGAACTACACCTGGCGTGCGTCCAGCCAGAACACCCGTGGCATTGGCGTCGGTCCGACCATGTCTGATCAGTAGCAAAGTTCCCATGGGTAAACACTATTGGGAAATATCGTCCTACTAGGTGGCAGAAAGTACGCCGTTAGCGAGCAAAACCATCAAAAGCGTGCCTAGTGCGATCCGATAGATCACGAACGGCAAGAACGTGCGAGTCTGCAGATACTTCATCAAACTAGCAATCACGAAATAACCAACGACGAAGGCAACTATCGTTGCCCCGATTGTGGCTGGCCAATTCACAAAGCTATCCGATGAAATGTCCCCTGCAGTTAATGCTGCAGAAGCAAAAACAGCTGGGATCGCGAGTAGGAACGAGTAGCGAGCTGCTACATCACGCTTGAAGCCCATTGCAAGACCAGCGGTTATGGTAGCACCGCTTCGGGAAACTCCAGGAATCAAAGCTAAAGCTTGTCCGAATCCAAATAAAACCGCATTCTTTGTGTTGATGTCCGTTTCACTCTTTGTGTGCCTGGCATACCGATCAGCTAATCCAAGAAGAATTCCCATAACAATTAATGTCGCGGCAACCAGCCAGAGATTTCTTGCAGTTGTCTCAATTGATGACTTGAATGCAAGTCCAGCGATTCCGATTGGAATTGTGCCAATGATTACATACCAACCCATTTTTGCATCAGGGTTAGCACGCTCAGTCTTCTTAGTAAGACTGGCAAACCAGGCCTTCAGAATCCGCGCGATGTCTTGTCGAAAGTAGATAACAACAGCTAGTTCAGTCCCAACTTGAGTCACTGCCGTAAAAGCAGCACCAGGATCTGGCCAACCCAGAAGTTTAGATACAATTAAAGTGTGAGCAGTTGAAGAGATCGGCAGAAACTCAGTTAGTCCCTGCGAGATGCCTAGGACTATGGCTTGGAGCCACGACAACTGCTCGTCCACGTAATCTCCCAAAAAATCAAGGACACACACGAGTCCTTAAAAACAATCTACGGAACAAACGCTAGCGTGAAACTATGGAACTAAGGTCTTTGGGGAACAGCGGCCTTCTGGTGTCGCAGTATTCCTTAGGAACTATGACCTGGGGTCGTGATACCGATATCCACGAGGCCCGTGACCAGTTCAATTTGTATCACGAAGCTGGCGGTCGCTTCATCGACACGGCTGACGTGTATAGCGATGGTGTTTCCGAGGAAATTGTCGGGGAATTTTGCCGCGAGCAACCAGACGTTTTGATTTCAAGTAAGGCCGGTAGCGTTCGCACCAATCGACGTCGCGACGCGAGCCGTAGTCACTTACTAACT
This sequence comes from Actinomycetota bacterium, assembly GCA_026392515.1. Classification (GTDB taxonomy): domain Bacteria; phylum Actinomycetota; class Actinomycetes; order S36-B12; family UBA5976; genus UBA5976. The sequence goes on from JAPLBY010000022.1 coordinate 116,934, forward strand.
GCCTTAGATGCCTCGCTGCGGAGATTGCGACGCACTCACATTGATGTTTGGCACATCCACGCTTGGGATCCGTACACACCGATCGAAGAAACTTTAAGTGCAGCAGAGCATGCAATCGATTCAGGCAAAGTCCGCTACCTAGGCATTTCAAATTACTCAGGTTGGCAACTTACTAGCGCTGCACTTGGCTCTAAGTATCCGATTATCAGTGCACAAATGGAGTACTCACTTTTGCAGCGTGGCATTGAACGCGAAGTGATACCTGCTGCCGAAGATCTCGGCGTGGGAATCATGGCTTGGTCTCCCCTAGGGCGCGGTGTCTTAACCGGCAAATATCGTCACGGCACACCAGCCGACTCGCGAGCTGCCACTTCACACTTCTCGGCTTTTATTACGCCTTACCTAAACGATCGGTCTCGCGCAATAGTCGATGCAGTTTGTACCGCAGCTGAAGGTTTGGGCCTTACTCCAATTGATGTGGCATTAGCGTGGACCAGCGCTCGTCGGCAGGTTTCTAGTGCAGTAATCGGTGCTAGAACTGCAGCTCAACTCCGGGTTGTCCTGAACTCAGTCAATGCCCAATTGCCTCCAGAGATCCACGAAGCACTTGATGAAGTTTCCGCAATAGAGCGTGGTTACCCAGACTTCGGGTGGAATCAATGAGCGCAGTCTGGGAGTTTCGCGAAATCAACTTTCATCGCGGCACAAAGCGTTCTGAGGTCAAGTCCTACCTAACAGCAATGGCCGAAGTGGAGCGTTGGGAACTAGAACGAGTTCGCGTTTACCAAGATGGCAGTCGCTATGTTCGGCTCCGCCGCAAGATTTATCACTTGCAACGAACTGCCTAACCAAAGCTAGAGACTGCGTACGAATCGATCCATTACGCGAGCACCAAACTCTAATCCAGAAGTTGGAACTCTTTCATCGACACCATGGAACATCGCGCTGAAATCCAATTCTGGCGGAAGCAGTAACGGCAGGAATCCGTAGCAAGTGATCCCTAGCGTGCTAAATGCTTTGGCATCCGTACCACCACTGACTGTGTACGGAACTGGAGTACCGAACGGATCTTCGGCGCGAATCGCAGCACCCATGGCATCAATTAGCGGTCCCTCAAACGGCGCTTCAAGTGCAATTCCGTTAACTACATCTTCCAGCACAACACCTCGAGGCAAGAGATTCTCGATGTCCTTGATAAGTTCATCTTCATAGCCCGGCAAGAACCTGCCATCGATCATTGCCTCCGCAGCACCTGGAATGACGTTGTGCTTGTAGCCGGCGTTAAGCATGGTTGGATTCGCAGTATTTGAAAGTGTGGCTCCGATGATTCGAGCGATTGGTCCTAGTTGAGCCAGCAACTCTTCAGGATCATCTGCGCTTAATTCCATACCAAGGGCATCTGAAACTGCCTTAATGAAATCCCGAACTGTTGGAGTGAGCGCAAGATCAAACTTATGATTTCCAACGGCAGCAACTGCTTCAGCTAATTTAGTAACTGCATTGTCATTGTTAATGAATGAGCCGTGACCAGCTGTTCCTTCAGCCTTTAGTTTCATCCAGCGGATACCCTTTTCAGCTGTCTGCACTAAGTAGAGGCGTACATCATCGCGAAGTGTTAATGAAAACCCGCCAACTTCACCCACAGCTTGAGTGACTCCACGGTAAAGTTCTGGACGATTCTCAACTAACCAACCTGAACCATGCTCACTACCTGCTTCTTCATCCGGTAGCCAGTCAAAAACAATGGTTCGATCTGGTTGCACACCATTGCGTGCCCAGGATCGAGCCAAGGCCAGAATCATCCCGTCGCCGTCTTTCATGTCTACAGCGCCACGACCCCAAATCATGCCGTCGTGAACTTCGGCAGCAAACGGGTGATAGGTCCAGTCCTTTGCCTCGGCTGGGACCACATCTAAGTGACCATGAATCAACAGCGCAGGCTTACTTGGATCCTTGCCTTCGATGCGAGCATTAACACCTTGGCGTTTACCACTTGTGGTCTCGTAACGTTCGCACTCAATGCCGACTTCTTTAAGTTTTGCTTCGACATACTCAGCGGCTAGCGCCTCGCCGGGCCCACTACCGTCGCCATAGTTTGAAGTATCAATTTTGATTAAGTCGCGAACTAGCTCGACAACTTCGGAATCTACATCTGCAAGTGGCTCAATTGACATACCCATAGTCTGGCGCATGACGTTAGTTATGTCCGCACCGATTGCGTCATTTGAGCCAGATCCGACTAAGCAGGTATTATGACGGGGCTGGGCTTACCCAGCACACTTGTCCGAGTGGCGGAATTGGCAGACGCGCTAGCTTGAGGTGTTAGTCCCTTCACGGGGATGGGGGTTCAAGTCCCCCCTCGGACACAAATACTGCGATTCGGCGCAGCAAATTCAGCGAGGTGGCTATGGCAATTCCCAAGGTCATTCTCTTCTATGGTTTCGCGCCAGTAACTGATCCTGAAGCACTTCGCCTATGGCAACACGACTTATGTGAGTTTCTTGGTCTAACGGGTCGTATCATCATTTCCGCGCATGGGATTAACGGGACTTTAGGCGGTGACATTAATGATCTTAAGAGCTACATCCGAAAAACTAAGGTCTATCGAGGTTTTAACAAAATTGACTTCAAATGGTCAGAGGGTACTGGGCACGACTTTCCAAAGCTAACCGTTCGAGTTCGAGATGAGGTCGTCTCATTTGGCGCTCCTAACGAGCTAAAAGTTGATGAAGGCGGAGTTGTCGGTGGTGGACAGCACTTGTCACCAACTGAGGTTCATGAATTGGTTGAATCTCGTGGCGACGATGTTGTGTTCTTCGACGGTCGAAATGCTTATGAAGCCAGAGTGGGTAAGTTTCGCAATGCAATAGTCCCCGACGTAGAAACAACTCGAGACTTTGTAGCTGAATTTGAAAGCGGTAAGTACGACCACCTAAAAGACAAGCCAATCGTCACCTATTGCACTGGCGGCATTCGCTGTGAGGTACTTTCAGCAGTCATGAAGAGTCGTGGCTTCGAAGAGGTTTATCAGATTGAAGGCGGAATCGTTCGTTATGGCGAAAAGTATGGTGACGACGGTCTTTGGGATGGCTCACTATACATTTTCGACAATCGCATGAGTAGGGATTTCTCGAACCATACAAAGATTCTGGGAAAGTGCGATGATTGTGACGCACCTGCAAAGTTTTTCTACGATCGCCAGCACATAAGAGGGCGCGTTCCTTTTTTACTTTGCGATGACTGTGCGGCGAATACCGGAGCAACAAAGCCAGGTATCGCCGATGACGATCTCGTTGGCTAATTAGCTAACAGATGCAATGACATCAATCTCAAGTAACAACCCAGGGATAGCCAGCGCTGTAACTTCTACCGTCGTATCTGCTGGGTAAGGCTTTGAGAAATACTTTTCACGACATCCAATAATGGTTGGAAAGTTAGTCATGTCGGTCATGTAGATATTTACCTTGAACACCTTCGACAGGTCACTGCCAGCAGCAGCTAACACAGTCTTGAGATTTGCAAACACTTGATGTGCTTGTGCTTCAAAGTCATTCTCGCCAACTATGGAACCGTCAGAACCTAGAGCAGCTTGTCCGGATACGTAGACAATTCCGTTATGAACGGTCGCTTGTGAATAGTGAAACGGGCTATCCCAGGAATAAGGACTAGCTATACCGGTGTGACTCATCAAACCTCCAAATGAATTTAACCAAGATTCGCACGACTTCAACGAAAAGTCAGGCGATTACGCAGATTCGCTAGTTGGACCGGTTTGTTCAAGGGCGCGGAGGTTAGCGATCCGCTCTTCAATGGCTGGATGGGTAGCAAAAAATTTGGATGTCATCTTGCTATCGAGAGGTGACTCGATCCATAAATGAGCTACTGCGTTTGATTTCTGGTGAACGACAGTGCTGTCAGCAGACAAAGTTTCCAATGCCCGGCGCAGCCCTGTTGGATTTCGCGTGAAAGCAACTGCAGTGGCATCAGCCAGCGACTCACGCTTTCGAGAAATTGCTGCCTTCAGTAAAACTGCTGCGATTGGAGCCAAAAGCGCGGCAACAAGAGCAGCAACCAGTACAAATGGGTTTGCTCCCCCGTTGCTATCACGACGTCCACCACCAAAGAGGCTGATGCGCAGCAAGAAATCACTCATTAAAGCAATTGCGCCTGCTGTTGTAGCGGCTACGGCTGAAACTAAAGTGTCTCGGTTAGCTACGTGTGCCAATTCATGCGCAGCCACGCCTTGGAGCTGTTCCCGATCCATAACTCGCAAGATTCCAGTTGTAAAGGCAATCACTGCATGCTCTGGGTCCCTACCAGTTGCGAATGCATTAGGCGCATCATCTTCAACGATCGCTACTTTAGGCATGGGCAAGCCTGAAGCAATAGTGATCTCATGAACTAAGTTGAACAACTGCGGAGCTGTGTCGTGATCAATGACCTTGGCGCCAGTCATACTCAAAACAATTTTGTCCGAGTTGTAGAACGAGCCCCAGACACCGATAACTGAGATGCCAATTGCAATTGGAATAATTCCTACGCTGGTGTAGCCGAGAAAGAGTGCAAACGCGTAGATCACAAAAGCTGTGAGACTGCCCATAACGCCAAGCAACAAGAAAGTCTTTCTTCTGTTTCTCTGCTGTTGCATTCTGAAATTAGACAAGTGAATCCTTAGTTAGCAAAACGGATGCTAGTAATTAGTTGAAGGAAACGTTTGGAACTTCGCGTTTGCCTGGATCATCGACAACGTAGAAGTCGCGCTCCACAACCTTCGCTGGACCAGCGAAGAACTTTCCAGGTATGGAAACAATTGATTCATTAAGTGCCCGAACTGTGTCGTTGTAGTACTGACGAGCGAATCCAACTTTATTTTCAGTTCCCGAAAGTTCTTCTTGTAACGAAAGGAAGTTTGCGGATGCTTTTAGGTCTGGGTAAGCCTCAGCAACAGCTAGCAAGCCTCGCAAAGCCTGCGTCAACATACCGTCAGCTTCTGCTACCGCAGCCACTCCTTGAGCGGCAGTGGCCTGGGCGCGTGCTTGCACCACTTTCTCAAAAGTCTCTTTTTCGTGTGAGGCATATCCCTTAACCGTCTCAACCAGGTTGGGGATCAAGTCACCTCTACGCTGAAGTTGAACCTCGATCTGAGCGAAGCCCTCGTCTGCGGCGACATTAAGGCGTACTAATTTGTTGTACTGAACAATGCCAATTACAACGAGAAGTGCTACAACACCGAGAATTACATAAAGACCAGTCATGCTTTTAGATTACCCTGCAAGGTACCGAATCAAACCTTAGAAAACGGACGGTTTGCAGCAGATTCAATCGGACGGAGACTTAAACCAGGCTGGCTCGATGTTCCTCGTCATGAGTCAGAATCTGAATGATTAGACCAGAGACATCTATGTGTCCGAAAGCTTCGTGTTCAGCCGTAGCTGACCATTGCTCTGGAGTTAACTCTTTTACGACTGAAAGAAGTTGCGTTCGCACTGACATAGCCAGCGCAGATGTCTCTGAAAGCGACATGTCCTTAAACCGCTCATAAGTAGCAGAGCCATCTGGTTCCCACCAGTCAAAACTCGGTGGCTCACCCCCGGCTGCTAGTGCTGAGCACATTTGGGCAATTCGCGGCATCCATACTTGCTCGTCTACTTGCGATACATGACCCAGCACCACTTGTGCCGGCCATTCGCCGGGGATAAATAGGTGATTTTGCTTTTCCGCAGCATGCTGAGCCGATTGAATCATGCGATCAATCGACATGACTAGTTCAACCATCAATACTGCGGGTGGATTTGGCACAGTCTAAGTCTGCCCTATCTCCATAGAAAATCGCTAGTTAGGTAACTTAGTTTCCTGACATTCCGGCTTACTAAGTATTGTGACGAAAACTTCCTTCTCCGATTCGGTCACGTACAAATTCCACTTAGCTTTGACGGCAACTTGGGTTGCTATGAAGTTACATCTCCCAGGCTTAAACGGGGGTAACCAAGAAGCAGCATTCGAATCACTTTTCTGTTGGTTTAGTGATGCAATGGTCACGCGTAGATTCAACGGATCATTTGCAAACTCGACGCGCACATCTTCGCTCCACTGATCCGCACCCATCTGCCAAGCATTCTTGAGTGAAACAACGTGATCTATTTGCGCGCCACTTGGGGCTTCGTCGAAGGTGTAGCTCTCATTTGAATACGGATCAGTCCAAGTTCCACCGATAACTTTGCAGTTGCCAGTGCCAGACTTGAGAATTGTTGTCGCAAAATCTCGTTGCAAAATGTCATTACGAGTGTCGCAACCGTTTCTATCTACATCACGCCACGCAGAACCGAAAGCATCTCGACTGTAGTCAGTGTCTGGAGCTCTGCCTCTAACTTGCAAACTCAGAGCGACTTCAAGTGCTTGTGACGATGAGGTATCAACGCTAGGAGTTGATACCTCTGGGGACGGAACTGCGACTTCTGCAGTTGGTGTGATGGCAGGCGCAGTCTGAGTCGGAACTGATGATGCGAACGAAGTAGCTGGTTGTGGCTCTTGTGTGGCCGAGTTATCGCATGAACTAAACAGCCATGCAAGAACCAGGAGCGCAATCACTGGGTACGTTTTTTTCACCAGGTGATCTCCGTCTTGTGATTTGCTTTCAGTATTGCATTCACTTTGGTGAACGGCTTTGCACCGCTGAACCCACGATGAGCACTAAGCGGACTTGGGTGGGCAGCAAGAACGATCGAGTCGTATGCAAAGTGTTCAGCAAAGCGCTTTGCATGATTACCCAACAGCAGGCCAACAACTTTCGGGTTTGCTACCACTACCCGATCGATGATCGCTCGGACCACTTTTTCCCAAGGCCAGGACACATGAGCTGCTCTCACTCCAGAAGTTGTTGTAAGCGAAGTGTTTAGTAACAAAACTCCTTGATCCACCCATCTGCTCAGAGAGGAATCTGCCGTAGATGCCTTCCCGGTATCTGAAGCCACTTCTTTTAACATGTTGCGCAATGATCCCGGAATCGGTTTCGTGCCTTCCGGTACGGCGAAAGCCAAACCAATTGCGTGACTCGGTGTTGGGTACGGGTCTTGCCCGAGTAAAACCACACTCACATCACTCGGCGGCAGCGCTAAAGCAGCAAACAACTTGCCTATTTCGGGGACAACTTGCAGCCCTGAATCAAATTCTTGATCGAGCAAGTGATCAATTTGATCGAGTTCTGGCTTAATGCTTGATAGTCCGTCCTGCCATGTTGCAGGAATTGAACGCCATAAGTTAGCCGACATTAGCTAGACCAGGCTAGGAACCCATTCACCAGCTTGTGCCACGAGTGAGCGAAGAGTTTCCACTCCAGCAGGTTCCAATTCTGCAAGAGGTCCGCGAGTTAATGAGCAAGGTACTCCAAGTAGGCCCATCAAGGCTTTGGTCTTGGCGATGTACCTACCTGATTCGATGTGCTCGAGCAAAGGCAGCACAGCAGCATGAGCAGTTGCTCGGGTAGCCGGATCAAGAATTCCGAAGTGAGCCTTTGGAAGCGCGTTAGCCATGCCACCGATCCAGCTTGTTGCACCAGCGTTGAAGAATGATGGGCTATCGGCATCTGCGCCACACACAATCTCAATTCGTCCGGCATAGCGCTGTTTCAGCATTGGGATCCGGTCTAAGTCACCCGATGCCTCTTTGATTCCTACAACAAATTCATTGTCTGCCAATAAATCCAAAGTCTCTTGATCAAATGGCACACCAGTACGTGCTGGGTAATCGTAAAGAACTGTTGGTAACTTGGCTGCTGCAATAACAACCGATACATGGTTTGCAAGTTCAGTTGGTGTAGGTAATACGTATGCTGGCGCGGCCACCATTAGGCCATCGCACTTAAGTTCTAGGGCAAGTTGTGCTTGCTTGATTGCTTCTTTAGTTGACATGCCACCAACACCAGCTAAAACCGGGACTCGTCCGTGAACTTGCTTTACGATGGTGTCGATAACGGTCTGGCGCTCTTCAAAATTTAATGCGTAAGCTTCGCCAGTTGTTCCAGCTGCGACAATTCCTGAAATACCGTTGGCAATCATCACTTCAGTGATGTGTGCGATTGACTTAGTGTCAACTACGCCGTTGCTATCAAAAGGGGTAACTAGCGGAACGTGAACGCCACTGAGATCCATGCTCTCTCCTTGTTTGAACTATAAATCTTGTACTCTGAATTGTGCAGTCTCCAATCTATCCGCAATCTGACCCAGTTTCGGAGCATCCTCACATAAGGACTTTCCATGCACGTCATGGCCGAATGTCAGCTCGCAGAGAACAATCTTTGATCCTTCTGCTGCCTAAGTTCGAAATAACCAACTTAGAACGCCCAGTTGATCTAGCAAAAGTGCTCGATAAAGACTTTATTGTCGTGGATTTTGGTTCAGGAATGGGAACTCATGCTCTCCAGCTGGCTCAATCAGACCCAAGCGTGGGAGTTCTAGCGATCGATGTCCACACGGTGGGATTGATTGCTGTGGTCGATACTGCCACAGAACTAGGTCTATCCAACATTCGCACTCATCATGGTGACGGTATGGATGTGTTAAAGGACTGGATGACGCCTGCCTCAGTAAATGAAATTCATGTCTTGTTTCCAGACCCTTGGCCTAAAGCTAGGCACCACAAACGCCGGTTGATCACTCCACTATTTCTGGATTTAGTGGTGAACGCTTTAAAGCCAGATGGTCGAATGGTTTTCGTTACTGACGATGAATCATATTTTGAGTCTGCAGTGACAATAATCGCAAGCTGCGGAAACTTTGATGTCACTTTTAGTGACTGGGAAATTCCGATAACGACTTATCATCAAAGGGCAATTCGACTTGGACACAAAATCTCACAACTAAGCGCGCGAAAAACTAATGCTTAGCTAGAACACTTTCAATTGCGTGCATAATTTCACTCCAATTTGAAGCAAAGCCAGGATGTAAGTCCAATTCAGCGACTCTTGATAACTCAATCCATTCGGCTAACTCTGCCTCTTCGTTTACCTGGTATTCAATCTCTCTAGAGGTGAATGCAAATACCGTGTGGTAACTCCAGTCATTGTGGTCTGCCCAAATGTTGTCATGAACCACCTCAACTAAGTCAGGGTGAATAGAAAGTTCTTCAGACATCTCGCGCAAGGCTGATTCAATTGGAGTCTCGTGCGAGTCCCGAGCGCCGCCAGGAATCCCCCAAACTCGACCGCCATGTGTCCATTCCGCGCGAAGTTGCATCAGGATTGAGCGCGATTGCGGATCGATCAATACCACGCCAGCCGCACCATACTTACCCCAGTGACGGTTGCCGCATTGACAATCAACCCAGCCGTCACCATCACGTTCTGCCATTAGAAATAGAAACCTTAAGAAAGTACGCCGGCGTGAGCCAGGGCTAATTGAACTAACACATCTTGACCACCAGTCATCTCAGCTCGAACATTTTGTGAGATGGCTTCAGCAGGTGTTAACCAGACTAGGTCCAAGGCGTCCTGACTCGGAGCGCAGTCTCCCTTTACCGGAACTACGTAAACCAAAGAGACGGCGTGCTGTCTTGGATCGTGAAATCCAGATACTTCCGGATCCGGAAAATATTCAGCCACCGTGAAAGGAGCAGGATTGGTTGGAATCTGTGGAAGTGCTACCCCACCCAAATCTTTTTCGATGTGGCGCAACAACGCATCACGAATTCGCTCACCGTAAAGAACTCGACCAGAAATAACAGCCCGACTGATTGATCCATCTGGGCGACCACGAAGCAGTAGCCCGATTTTTACAACACGTCCGGCATCATCAACTCGAACTGGGATGGCATCGACATACACGATCGGCAGCCGCTCACGGATCTGTTCTAGATCCTCAGCAGTCAACCAAGCAGATTGAACATCGGTTACGTCAGTCACGCCTTTATTATGTCAACGCTGACTAGTAAATGCTTGGTATTCCCAATTACCCTTTGGCTCTGCGCCCACGGCTTGGGCGCTTACCTTGGGCGTGCCATCTTCCATCGCCGTATTCGACATCAAGTGCCATTCCAAAAGCCTCAGACATAAGAAAACTAGTGATCACACCAGACACATGTCCTCGAGCAGATACTTGCCCCGACTTCAACAGCAAGGCATGGGTGAAATTGGGCGGAATTTCCTCGACGTGATGTGTGACCAAGACCAAGCTTGGGGAGTTTTCGTCTCCCGCCAATTGCGCCAATCGTGCCACAAGATCCTCTCGACCTCCCACATCTAATCCAGCAGCTGGTTCATCCAAAATAAGCAACTCAGGATCACACATCAGCGCTCTAGCGATCTGGACTCTCTTTCGTTCACCTTCGGAAAGGTTTCCAATTCGTCTGGCTGAAAGATTGGTTAGTCCCCAATCACTCATCAATGCGTGTGCGCGATCACGATCAACTTGGTCATAACGTTCGCGCCAACGCCCAGAGATTCCATATGCTGAGGTGAGAATGCTATCGAGTACGGTTTCTTCCGGCGGTAGCAGTGCTACAACAGCAGCGCTTGAAATTCCAACTAAAGTTCGCAGTTCGCGCACATCAGTTCGGCCAAGTTCGTAGCCGAGGATTTTTGCTTGTCCAGTGGTTGGGTGCATAAAGCCTGAGCAGATCTGCATCAGTGATGTTTTGCCGGCACCATTTGAACCCATGACAACCCAACGTTCGCCAGCAAGCACTTGCCAAGAAACGTGACTTAGGATTTCGTTAGACCCACGGCGTACCGTGACATCTTGAAGGTCCAGAATCTCTAACACACGAGTAATCTACCTCTAGAGCAAAACCCATAATCCCGTAAGGTATCCAGATGTCACATGAGCACGCCTTCCCGCCAGCCGTAGTGCTTGGGTTATGGCTGAATGCGGCTCGATCGGGCTCAGTGTCTCCTACTGACGCAGCAAATGCCCTTGAATCTCTGACTCATCAGATCGACTTAACTACCGATGCTGTTGACTCAAGTACCAATATCACTACTTGGCTTGGATTGGTAGAACTAGTAAAGAGTGCGAATCAACCGGTAGCGATAGCGCTACCTATAGACGGCGATCCTGCCGGAATTCCTTCCTCTGTTTTGGCATTGCTTTTGCGCCAATCTGGAGTTGTCGCAATTGATTCCGATCTGCTTTTGCTCCAACAATCCGACGAATCCTGGAGATTACAGACTGCGCATCACAAAGTCATTCACTATGACTTAAGCCAAACCAGGCGAAATCTTACAGATCATTTAGCTTTGGCCACTAAACAGCTTTCGGCGAGTGATTTAATTGGTGATGAGTCTGAGATTCTCGAAGCGCTCGAATCTTTTCGCTCGTTACATTTACCACCAAGTCTGACAAAACGAAGCGTGGATACATTAGAGCTTGCGTCAAGAGTGATGATCATTGCCAGTGGCGCAATCAAAAGTACGACTGCCTTACACAGCCCAAGCATTGATCGGCAAAGAGTGCAGGTTTTGCAAAGTCTGATTACGGAAAGTCGAGCGGTTCTGCAATCGGTTGTTACTTTTTAGCGCTCATATCTGAGCGAATAAACTACTTTCATGGACGATTACTTAGTATTGACAGTAATCGGTCTCGATCAATCGGGAACCACTGCAGGAGTTACCCGAATCCTTAGTAACTACCCATTGGTAATCACACAGCTCCAACAAATCGTCTTACAGGGTGAACTTGTTCTGGGATTGACACTCAAAAAGACGTCAACTGTTGACAACGAACAGGTTCAGAAGGACGTTGAGTCGTTTGTTAAACCGCGAGGTATGACGGTTCGGATTACGGCGACTAATGAAGTTCAGTCCACTCCAGACCTGCAACTTTTAGTAACCGTGCTTGGTAATCCTTTAACACCTATTGCAGTTGCTGCAATAACTGGAACTATAGCTAGTCATAGTGCAAACATAGATCGAATTCGGCAAGTTGCAGAGTATCCAGTTACAGCAATCGAGTTCGAAGTTTCTGGAGCTGGTCAAGAGATTCTAAGTTCTGCCCTGGCGGATGTAGCCCGAACTAATTCAATTGACATTGCGGTACAGCGTGCATCGCTAGATCGCAGAGGTGTGCACCTAGTTGTCCTCGATGTTGACTCAACCCTGATAAAGCAGGAGGTCATCGACATTTTGGCCCGGTTTGCAGGGGTTGAAAAACAAGTTTCTGAAATTACTCACCGTGCGATGAACGGCGAGTTGGATTTTTCGGAGTCACTAAATCAGAGAGTATCTTTGCTGGCCGGACTTCCGGCTTCAGTTTTGACTCAAGTTAGGTCTGAAATTGAGTTCACTCCGTGCGCAGCAACTTTGTGTCGCACCTTGCATCGACTTGGATTCCACGTCGCACTGGTCAGTGGTGGGTTCACTGAGATCGTTGCCCCATTAGCGACAGAACTTGGAGTTATTAACGTACGAGCAAACGAGCTTGAAGTTGTAGATGGCCGACTCACCGGAAGGTTGATTGGAGAGATTGTAGATCGCTCGGGTAAGGCATCGGCACTAAAGGATTTTGCAAGGGAACTCGGAGTACCAATGAGCAGAACGATTGCTGTTGGTGATGGCGCTAATGATCTAGACATGCTTAATGCTGCAGCGCTTGGAATTGCATTTAATGCAAAACCATTTGTTAGAGATCGCGCAGATTCGGCATTAACATCACCATACTTAGACACAATTCTTTACTTAATGGGTATTAACCGAGCTGAGATTGAGCAAGCAGATAGAAAAGATCCTGTGTGGTGATCCTTACGGACCGCCTTGGCTATGAACGCCACCATCAACATGGATGATTTCACCAGTTGTTGCTGGGAACCAATCAGAGAACATTGCAATGCATGCTTTCGCGGTAGGAACCGGATCTGAAGTATCCCAACCAATTGGGGCTCGGCGTTGCCACATCGGACCAAACTCATCAAAGCCAGGAATTCCCTTAGCTGCTGTTGTGTAAAGCGGTCCAGCTGCAATTAAGTTGACTCGAACATTCTTTGGGCCAAGATCTCTGGCTAAGTAACGACAGGTCGATTCAAGGGCTGCTTTGGAAACGCCCATCCAGTCATAGAACGGCCAAGTTACCGTGGCATCAAAATCGAGACCAAGAAGCTGTCCACCGCGTTCTTGCATAAGTGGAAGTGTGGCCATGCCAAGTGACTTCAAAGAGAAAGCTGAGATTTCTAGGGCAACCTTTACGTCATCCCATTCAGTATTTAGGAAGTTACCACCAAGGGCTGCCTCTGGGGCAAATGCGATTGAGTGCAAAACTCCGTCCAAGTACGGAACATGTTCAGAAACTGCCCCAGCTAGGTTCGCTAAATCCTCTTTGCTGGTGACATCAAGCTGAACGATGGGTGCTTCGTTGGGAAGTCGACCAGCAATTCTCTTGGTCAAACCTGCTGCTCGGCCGAAAGAGGTCAGGACGACAGTTGCGCCCTGCTCTTGCGCCAATCGGGCAACATGAAATGCGATTGATGAATCCGTTAGGACGCCAGTGACCAATAAGTTCTTGCCTTCAAGGATTCCCATAGTGCTCTAGTGTCCCATACCTAAGCCGCCATCAACGGGAATGACTGAGCCCGTAATGTACGTTGCTTCCGGAGATGCCAGGAAGGCAACCGCATCGGCAACTTCAGCAGAGGTGCCATATCTACCAAGTGGGATGTTGCCAACAATCTGAGTTTTGCGTTCCTCTGATAGCACTGCTGTCATGTCAGTGTCGATAAATCCAGGAGCCACAACGTTGATGGTGACACCACGAGAACCGATTTCACGTGCCAGCGAGCGAGCGGCACCTACTAAACCAGATTTAGACGCTGCGTAGTTAACTTGTCCAGCTGATCCCATGAGGGCAACCACGCTAGATACAAAAATTATTCGACCAGATCTTGCTTGAGTCATTGACCGAGTTGCGCGACGAGCCACTCGAATCGCGCCAAACAGGTTGGTATTGAGAACATCATCGATGTCTTCATCCGCCATGCGGACCAATAACTTGTCCTTAGTAATTCCCGCGTTGGCAACGGCTACTTCAACTGGGCCAAAATCCTGTTCGATTTTGGTAAACGCTGCATCAACGCTCTCAGTACTAGTAACGTCGCATTGCACAACATTAAGTCCGCTAATTGGATCGCCACTGCGACTAGTCACTACAACTACATCGCCCAAAGCTTCGAATTTTCGAGCAATGGAAAGTCCGATTCCGCGGTTTCCACCTGTAACCAACACAACTCTTGACATGTATAAAGGCTACCGCCTAGGCCCATAATCTATGGCTAGGGTTAAGGAACCTAGAAAGTAAGCGTAAATGATACAAATTCCGAATACTCCAACACCTGAGTTGCTTTCCTCGGCAGCTCTAGAGGCGGCTGCAAGTAATGGCGCAACTGTCGCCCAGTTTCGACTTGCAAAACACGACATGCGCGGAGTTTCGTTGCGTGATGGAGATGTAGAGAACATTGGATCGGAATCCAACGTTGCGCTTAGTGTTCGGGTAGTTCATTCCGGTGCCTGGGGTTTCGCAGCTTCCACCGAACTCACTATTGAAAGTGCGTTCAACACAGCCCTAAGAGCTATCCAAGTGGCCAAGATCAGTGCTCAAGTGGCGGCTGATGAAGTAATACTGGCAAATGAACCAGTTCACGGAAAGCAGTCTTGGACTCTGCCAATCGAAATAGATGCCTTCGAAAAGACTGACTCTGAGATCATCGAGTTTTTGCAGAACTGGAATCACAAGATCTCTGGCTCATCCATAGTTAGTCACATTGAAAGCAACATTGGAATGGGTCGCGACCAAACTTTCTATTCAGATTTGCTTGGTAATGAGATCTCGCAACAACGTGATCGAATTTCTGCGGCCTTAACTGCGATACATGTAAGTGACTCTGGCTTCGAAGATATGCGCACTTGTGCTCCGCCAGCTGGACGCGGGTGGGAGTACTTAACTGGCACTGGCTGGGATTGGGAATCTGAAATAGCGCGGATTCCGGAGTACTTGGATGAGAAAGTTAAATCACCTTCGGTAACACCAGGTGCTTGGGATCTCGTGATCGATCCAACTAATCTCTGGCTGACTATTCACGAGTCCATCGGGCATGCCACAGAATTGGATCGAGCTTTAGGTTACGAAGCAAACTACGCTGGCACTTCGTTTGCAACCATCGATAAGTTGGGCAATTTCAAGTATGGCTCCCCCATCATGAATGTCACTGGGGACCGAACTTCAGACCATGGACTTTCAACCGTTGGCTATGACGACGAAGGTGTGGCAGCTCAAAAGTGGGATTTGATCAAGGACGGAATCTTGGTCGGGTATCAAACGGATCGCTCAATTGCTAGCAAGATCAAGATGGACCGATCCAACGGATGTGCATTTGCCGATTCCGCGCTGCATTCACCGATCCAAAGAATGCCTAACGTTTCTCTTCAACCTGGAACTGAGGATCTGACTACTAAAGATTTGATTTCAAACGTCGAGTCCGGAATCTACATTGTTGGCGACAAGTCTTGGTCAATAGATATGCAGCGCTTCAATTTCCAGTTCACTGGACAGAGGTTCCACGAAATCAAGAATGGTGAAATTGTTGGGCAACTCAAAGACGTGGCTTATCAATCTAAGACACCAGACTTTTGGGCTTCGATGAGACAGCTGGGTGGAGCCAGTACTTATCTACTAGGTGGTGCCCTCAACTGCGGTAAAGGTCAGCCTGGCCAGGTTGCTCCAGTTAGTCACGGTTGTCCATCAGCTACATTTACCAAAATCAACGTTCTGAATACTCGAGATGAGAGTGCAAAATGAGCGAGATTTCATTACCAGATGCCGTTGAAGTTGCATTGGAATTACTTGGTAAAGATGGTGGCGTAGTAATAGGTGGAAACAGCGCAACCAACAACTTACGGTGGGCTAATTCTGCGTTAACAACCAATGGCGACTCGATTGATCAAACCCTGTCTATTTCCGCATTCGTTTCCATGTCTGGTGGCGTTGCCACCGGGATGTCGAGTGGCCAAATCCGCAGTCGAGATGACGTCGAAGCCCTAGTAGCAGCAAGTAAAGCGTCAGCTGTCTCGGCCGGACCTGCAGTTGACGCCATGGATTTGGTGGCTGGACCAACTGACAAGAACTTTGCAGACGCTGCTTTAACTTTGGACGTATCGGAAATCTCGCATGTAGCAGGTGGATTGGCTGAGGTTTTTGCACATCGAGATCAAGAATTTTTTGGCTACGCTGAACAATCCCTTGATACAACCTATGTAGGCACATCTAGCGGAACTCGCATGAGATATTCCGAGCGAACTAGTCGCTTTGAATTGTGCGCGAAAAGTCATGACCGTAAGCGCTCTGCTTGGTCGGGTCAAGGTGGCACGTCATTGACAGATGTTTCTATTGGTAATCACTTGTCTGACGTAACTCAAAAACTACAGATCCAAAACACTCAAATTGATACGGATGCCGGACGTCATCGAGTGACTCTCTCGCCTAGTGCAGTATCAGATCTCTTGATTTACATGCTTTGGAGTTCAGCAGCTAGAGATGCAGCCGAAGGTCGTAGTGCATTTTCCAACGTAAAGGGTGGAACGCGAGTTGGCGAAACACTTACCAAGCGGAATCTGAATCTTGCGACTGATCCTAACTTGAAAGGTATCGAAACTTTTGATCGCGTTGTTAACTTAGGTTCCTCTGCATTAGGTAGCGCTTTTGACACTGGTATTGAAATCGGTAGATCCGACATCATTACCGATGGCGTATTGACTGCGCTTGGAAGCAGTCGACATGCAGCCCAAGAAGCCAAACTTCCTTTCACTCCTCTTACGGACAACATTTCGTTAGTTGATGCGCAAGGAAGTGGATCACTTGCGGAATTGGCAAGTCGAATGGGTGATGGCTTACTGATTACTTGTCTGTGGTACATCCGGGAAGTTGATCCACAGAATTTGCTGCTAACGGGCCTGACTCGAGATGGAGTTTATGTGGTCTCTGGCGGTGAGGTAATTGGCGCTACCAACAACTTTAGATTTAACGAATCACCAATCGACATGCTTGCAAGGGTTATTGATGCTGGCACTACAGTGCCGTGTCTACCAAGAGAATGGGCCGATTGGTTTTCGCGCGCTCAAGTGGCACCGCTAACGATTGAAGGATTTAACCTTTCAACTAAATCAGATGCGATTTAGGCGTCTTCTAGTCGGTAACCAAGCTTCATTCCAACCTGAATGAAGGTGAGATCTCCGTCACGCAAGTTGCCGCGGATCTCGGTAACTTCAAACCAGTCAATGTGACGCGTAGATTGCGAAGCCCGCTTTAAGCCATTTCGGATAGCTTCATCGATACTTACTGGTGAAGTACCAACAATTTCGGTCAAAGCGTACGTTCTAGTGGTCATTTTGAGCTCCTGTGGAAATGCCAAACATGTAGTAACACCGTAGCCTAGAAGGGTCCGTCGAGCATCAGTAGGTAGCCATGAAGCAAGAGCCAGAGGTATTCAGTATCTCTAAGGTTGAAACTGGTTTAACTCAGGATCAATCTGGGCGGCAACGACGCTACTTAATCAGCATGGGTCTTCGCACTGCTTGCTTCGTGGGCGGGATAGCTGCCGAAGGCGCGCTGCGCTGGATCCTTATTGTCGGTGCAGTCGTACTTCCATACTTCGCTGTTGTAATCGCGAATGCTGGTCGGGAGCGTGGTGGCTGGGCAGGTTCCGGAGATTTCATTGCTCCAAGTAACGAAGCGATCGAGACTGGTCGCTCGTCTACTCTCTAATCAGGCACAATTGATATCGTGAGTGCTTACAAGTTTCTACTGGCTCCAAGATGGATTGCTATAACACTTGTTTGCCTTTTCATGCTTCCAGCCTTTCAAGCACTCTCCAATTGGCAATGGCACCGGTTAAGCGATCGACAGATCTACAACGTGCAGATACAGGAGCAGATCGATAAAGCACCTGTCCTGATTGAAGAAGTAGTTACTGCAACAGGTGATGTAAAGGTTGTCCCGGATCATTCCCAATGGCGCACAGTTGAGATGACTGGTGTCTGGTTACAAAGTGATCAAGTACTAGTCAGAAAAAAGAGTCTTGAATCAGATTTAGGGTTGTGGGTTGTTACCCCTCTCAAGCTCACAGATGGCACCATCGTGATGGTTAATCGAGGATGGACCGCGGCTGCTAACTCCGCGATTGATAGTCCAGTAGTTGCCGATGTTCCAATTGGAACCATTGAAGTGCTGGGTCGTCTACGCGAAGTCATTCCGCGAACCAAGCCAGGACCAACAGATTTGCCTGACGGTCAAGTCGACCGCATTATTCCGCTTGAGATTGTCGACAGTCCCGAAACTTTAACCAATGCTTATGTTGAGATGACAGCAAGTCGACCTGAATCCAAATCTGCAGACATTAGAACCCTGCCAGCACCCGAGGTAACGGAGGGCGCGCATCGGTCATATGCACTTCAATGGATGTTCTTTGAGATCATGACTGTTATTGGTTGGGTCATCTTGGTGCGGAACGAATTGAAGGAACAGCGCAGAGTAACTCTGAGTTAGCTCTTACCTTCGGCAAACTGACGGTGATACAGATCTGCGTAAACGCCACCAGCGGCAAGCAACTCATCATGTGTGCCACGCTGGACGATTTGTCCATCGTCAACAACTAAAATCTGATTTGCCTGGCGAATTGTGGACAGTCGATGCGCAACCACAATTGAAGTTCGACCTTGTAGCGCTATTGCCAGAGCCGCTTGAACTGCTGACTCATTCTCTGAATCTAGATGTGCAGTTGCTTCGTCAAGAACCACTACATCTGGAGCTTTAAGCAGCAATCGAGCAATCGCAAGACGTTGCTTTTCGCCGCCTGATAATCGATGTCCTCTATCTCCTACGACCGTATCGAGACCTTCCGGCAGGCTTCGAATCATTTCGGCAATCTGGGCACTTTCACACGCACTCCAGATTTCAGTTTCACTCGCCTCAGTATTCGCGTAGAGCAAGTTGGCACGAATGGTGTCGTGATACATGTGAGCGTCTTGCATAACAACACCAACTACGCGGTGAAGTGACTCTTGAGTTACATCTTTCACATCAACACCGGAGAGTTTTACTGAACCAGATATTGCATCGTAGAGCCTTGGAATGAGTGCACTTATAGTGCTCTTACCAGCGCCCGATGGTCCTACCAATGCAATCAAGTCACCCGGGGCAGCCTGGAATGAAATGTCAGTTAAAGTCAATTCCTCAGTTGCCCGTGACTCCGGCTGAGCAACAGACTCCAAACTTGCTAACGAAACTTCTGCAGCAGATGGGTACTTGAAATCAACATTGGAAAACTCAACGCTAACTCCTCCACGATCTAATTCCTTGGCATCAGGCTTGTCTTTAACCATGGGTTGCAGGTCTAAGACTTCGAACACTCGTTCAAATGACACCAACGAAGTCATAATGTCCACTCGAACGTTCGCGAGAGCTGTGATCGGCCCGTAAAGACGACCCAACAACGCTGACAACGCCAGCAAAGTACCTAGAGTCAAAGTTCCGTTGATGACTGAAATGCCACCCATGCCGAAAACTAACGCCGTAGCTAGGGATCCAACTAAGACAATTGCAGTGAAAAAGACACTGTTCGACATGGCGATTCGGATGCCCATGCTTCGAACTGAATCTGCTTTCTCCGAGAACATTTCCGACTCGCGCTTTGGGGTTCCGAAGATTTTCATTAGTATTGCGCCTGAAACGTTGAAGCGTTCCGCCATCTGAGTACTCATTGCTGAGTTGAAGTCAGCTTGCTGTCGAGTTAATTGCTGTAGACGAGTTCCCATCCAGCGAGCTGGGATCATAAAGAGCGGAAGTAAAAGCAAAGATGCCACTGTGATCTGCCAAGAAAGGACGAACATAGTTGCAGAGACAATTACCAAGCTAATGACGTTGCCTACTACCCCGCCCAGTGTCGAAGTGAATGCTCGTTGCGCTCCCATCACATCGCTGTTTAGTCGCGAGATTAAAGCTCCAGTTTGTGCGCGCGTAAAGAATGCGATCGATTGACGTTGAACATGGTCGAAAACCTGGGTTCGCATGTTGAAGATCAAACCTTCACCAATGGTTGACTGCATCCGACGACTCAATAAGCCAAGTGCTGCGCCCAGAATCGCTGTGATTGCAATACCTGCTGCGAGTAGCGCAACTAGCCGGGAATCCTTGTTCGGGATAGCAACGTCGACAATTTCCTTGAACAGCAATGGTTGAGCGACTACCAGCAGCGAATCGATGACTAGTAATGACAGATAGGCAGCGATAAAGCCTCGAAACTCAGTTGCGTAAGTTAAAACGCGCTGGATAGTGCCATCAGCCAGAGTGGTTTTCTTTACTAATTTATCCTTTGTGAAACCTTGATACGCCGCCCAAGGATTTCCGCCATGCAAGCTCATGTATTCGCCTAGTTTCTTTGCTCGTTCTGAGTTTATCTGGTGTCGGGTATCGCAAAGCAAAATGCCGAAATTGAATTAAGCCAGCGAGATTAGGTCTAAGTAATCTTCATTCCAAAGATCTTCAACACCATCTGGCAAAAGCAAGACTCGTTCCGGCTGAAGTGCAGTAACTGCGCCCTCATCGTGCGTTACTAGGACTACCGATCCCTCATAGTTGTGTAACGCATCCAGAATTTCAGCGCGGCTTGCTGGATCAAGGTTGTTCGTGGGTTCATCTAAGAGCAGAACATTCGCAGCAGATACCACCAACATGGCAAGGCTCAATCGAGTCTTTTCGCCACCAGATAGAACGCCAGCTGGTTTGGCAACTGCATCTCCAGAAAACAGGAATGATCCGAGCACATTACGTACTTGAGCGTCATTCATGTCACCTGAGGCAGACACCATGTTCTCTAGAACTGATCTCTGTGGATCAAGAGTTTCGTGTTCCTGTGCGTAGTAGCCAACTTTGAGACCATGGCCGGGCTGAATCTCGCCAGTATCTGGAGTATCTACTCCCGCCAGGATTCGAAGTAATGTCGTCTTGCCAGCACCGTTTAATCCGAGCACAACAACTTTGCTGCCTCGGTCGATTGCTAGATCAACATCGGTAAAGATTTCCTGTGAACCATAGACCCGACTCAAGCCAGTTGCCATTAGCGGGGTTTTACCGCACGGTGCTGGCGTTGGGAATCGAAGTTTGGCAACTCGATCTGCCTGACGAACTGTTTCTAGACCACTCATCAATTTGTCTGCTCGTTTAAGCATGCTTTGCGCAGCTTTTGCTTTGGAAGCCTTCGCGCGCATTCGATCGGCCTGAGCCTGTAAAACTTGTGCTTGCTTTTCGGTATTAGCACGTTCGCGCTTGCGGCGACGTTCATCAGTCTCGCGCGAATTTAGGTATTCTTTCCAACCTACGTTGTAGAGATCTAGCGTCTGACGATTAGCATCCAGGTAGAACACCCGATTAACTGTGGCTTCAAGAAGTTCAACATCGTGACTGATAACAACTAATCCCCCTTGATGATTAGCCAGAAAGCCACGCAACCAAACAATCGAGTCCGCGTCTAAGTGGTTAGTTGGTTCATCCAACAGCAATGTTTCCGAACCGCTGAAAAGAATTCGAGCCAGTTCAATTCTGCGGCGCTGACCACCAGATAAAGTCCCAAGCGTTTGAGCCAGAATGTCTACGGTAAGACCAACACTGGCCGCAAGCGACGCAGCCTCGCTCTCAGCGGCATAGCCACCGGCAGTTTGGAATGATTCCTCGGCGCTGGCATACTTTCGCATCGCTTTGTCCCGGACTTTTTCATCCTCGGAACCCATGTCGATTTCGCACTGCCGCATTCGTTTAATGAGCTCATCAAGGCCACGTGCGCTTAGGATTCGATCCATAGCAACGACATCTAAATCGCCAGTTCTAGGATCCTGCGGCAGATAACCAACTGACGCAGATGTTGCAATAACACCCTTTGCCGGTTGAACTTGCCCGGCTAGGACTTTAGTTAGAGTGGTTTTACCAGCACCGTTTCTGCCAACTAGTCCGACGCGGTCACCGCTATCTACGCGGAAAGTAGCTCCAGATAACAGCAGTTCGGCTCCAGCGCGCAATTCAATGTCAGTTGCTTGAATCACGGTGAAAGCAGGCCAATCTTTAAGAGTGCGAGAACTCGCAAACTCAATGTTATCGCGAGAAACTACAGGTTAAAACCGAGCGCGCGTAGCATTTCGCGACCTTCGTCTGTGATCTTGTCTGGACCCCATGGTGGCATCCAAACCCAGTTCAATTTGAAGTCAGAAACGTGACCATCTAGTGCGGCGCGAGTTTGATCTTCAATCACGTCAGTAAGAGGACAGGCTGCAGAAGTAAGTGTCATGTCGATAGTTGCGATATTTCCTTCATCGACGGTTACTGCGTAAACCAAACCAAGATCGACCACATTGATGCCAAGTTCAGGGTCTACGACGTCCTTCATTAATTCAAATACATCATCTTCTTGTAGCACGGTCATTAGTTTTGCTCCTTGTTTGATTCTGTAAAAATTTTAGATTCATTGTTATCTGCTCCGGCTTGAATTGCCGCATCTTTCCATGCCATCCATGCCAATAGTGCGCACTTCACTCGTGCTGGATATTGCGCCACACCCGCTAGCGCAATACCATCGCCAAGAATGTCCTCATCGGCTTCGACGGTGCGCTGCAACATAGCAATCAGGTGCTCAACTGCAGCTTCGCCGGATTCGAAATCCAGATTGTTGATCTGATCGAACATGATTGATGCAGATGCCTGGCTAATTGAACAACCCATGTTGTCGTAAGAAACGACGATCTTGCCGTCTGCTCCCCGACTGACTCGTAGTGTGATCTCATCACCGCAAGTTGGATTGACGTGATGAACTTCAGCATCAAACTGCTCTGCTAATCCCTTGCCATGTGGACGCTTGTAGTGATCGAGAATTATCTCTTGATACATGTTTTCAAGTTTCATGATCAGACTCCGAAGAACTTCTTGGCTGAATAGATGCCAGCAACTAGTGCGTCAACATCTTCAAGATCGTTATAGATGTAGAAAGTAGCGCGTGTGGTTGCTTGAACTCCGTAGCGAATACAAGCTGGCTTAGCGCAATGCTGGCCTACCCGAACAGCAATTCCACTTTCATCCATTACTTGACCTACATCGTGAGGATGTAATCCCTCAAGCACGAAGGAAACTGCGGATCCTCGATCTACTGAATTCTCAGGACCGATTACACGCAAGCCGGGAATGTCCGCTAACCCAGCAAGGGCAGCTTCCGTGAGCATGTGTTCGTGTTCAGCTACATTGTCCATACCTAGTGCTCGCAAGTAGTCTGCAGCAGCTGACATGCCTACAGCTTGGGCTGCCATCGGCACCCCGGCTTCAAAACGCTTTGGTGGAGCCGCAAACGTTGTGCGCTCCATGGAAACTGATTCGATCATTGAGCCACCTGAAATAAATGGCGGCATGGCAGATAGCACTTCTGATTTACCCCAGAGACATCCGATACCAAGAGGGCCAAGCATCTTGTGGCCACTCCAAGCAATGAAGTCAACACCTAGTGCAACAACATCAACTGGCATGTGAGGGACGCTTTGACAAGCATCTAGGAACACCAGGGCTCCGACTGTTTCCGCAAGCTTGACGATTGCTGGGACGTCGTTCACAGTTCCTAGCAAATTTGATTGGTGAGTAACAGCCACGATCTTGGTCCGGTTGTTAAACAAACTGGTGTCACTTAAATCCAAGCGACCATCTTCGGTAAGGCCTATCCAGCGAAGCGTCGCGCCTGTCTTTTCGCAAAGTTCTTGCCATGGCACCAAGTTCGCGTGATGCTCCATCTCAGAAACTAGAATTTCATCACCTTCGGCAAGAACAAACCGTTCGGCACCTTTAGGCAAAGGAGCGCCACGTTGTGACTTAAGAGTTGCATTCAAGAATGAGTATGAGACTAGATTTATCGCCTCAGTTGCATTCTTGGTAAACACTAAGTCATCTGCCTGTGCCCCAATAAAACTTGCAATATTGGCCCGAGCATGTTCAAACGCATCTGTTGCTTCTTCGGCAAGAAGATGGGCGCCACGATGAACTGCGGCGTTATGGGTTTCGTAAAAGTTGCGCTCAGCATCGAGTACCTGGAACGGCTTTTGCGAAGTCGCTCCACTATCTAGGTACACCAAGCGATGATCATTGCGAACTGTCCGTTTGAATATCGGAAAGTCCGCCTTGATCGCAGCAACGTCTAGTTTGGACATAAGTTAGGCAGTTACGTATTGGGCGTAGCCGTTAGCTTCGATGTCATCAGCAAGTTCTGGGCCACCTTCACGAACAATGCGACCATCGTAGAAAACGTGAACAAAGTCAGGCTTAACATACTTCAGGATGCGAGTGAAGTGAGTGATCAGAAGAACACCAGTCTCACCCTTGGCGCAAACTCGGTTGATTCCTTCGGAAACTACGCGCAGAGCGTCAACGTCAAGGCCAGAGTCGGTTTCATCAAGAACTGCAATCTTTGGATTGATAAGTTCCATCTGAAGAATCTCAGTGCGCTTGCGTTCGCCACCAGAGAAGCCTTCGTTGACATTACGTTCGGCGAACTGAGGATCAATCTGTAACCCAGCCATTGATTCTTTTAGTTCCTTGATCCAATGACGAAGGTTTGGTGCTTCGCCACGAATCGCAGTGATTGACGTACGTAGGAAGTTTGAAATTGAAACGCCGGGCACTTCAACTGGGTACTGCATAGCAAGGAACAGACCCGCGCGAGCACGCTCGTCCACACTCATCTCAAGTACGTCTTGGCCATCAAGTGATACCTGTCCGCCAGTAATGGTGTACTTCGGATGTCCAGCAATGGCGTAAGCAAGAGTTGACTTACCCGATCCGTTTGGACCCATAAGTGCATGAATTTCGCCAGCCTTAACGGTCAAGTCAACGCCGCGCAAAATTTCTTTGGGACCATCTTCGGTAGTTACCTCAACGGTTAAACCCTTAATTACTAGAACTGACATGACTAACTCCTCGCGCTTTCAGATAATGAAACAAAAATCATTGGATCGGACTGGTCTTCTTCTAGCTTTATTGCAAAGGTCTTCAGGGGTGAGGTTGCTGGTGGCCCGGATGGCTTACCAGTTCTCAAATCAAAGGATGAGCCGTGAAGCCAGCATTCAATTGCGCAGCCTTCGATGTCACCTTCGCTAAGCGACACTTCGGAGTGCGTACAGATGTCGCTTACTGCAAAGATTTCATCAGCTACCTTCGCCAACAAAACATCTTCACCGTCTACAACCACTCGCATAGGCTTGGAATCTTCCAAGGCCGACTTGCGAACTGTTTCGAACATTGTGGTCATTAGATACGTCCACCTAAACGAGCCTCGATACTGTCTCGCACACGATCATTGATCTCTGGTACTGCTATCTGTCCCAAAAGATCTTCAAAGAATCCGCGCAGAACTAGCTTGCGGGCTTCTTCTTCATTGATGCCACGTGACTGTAAATAGAACAGCTGCTCATCATCAAAGCGACCAGTGGTGCTGGCATGTCCAGCTCCAACGATTTCGCCAGTTTCAATTTCTAAGTTAGGAACTGAATCAGCTCGCCCGCCGCCACTGAGAACTAAGTTGCGGTTGATTTCATAAGTATCTGTACCAATTGCGTTGGCACGAATCAATACGTCGCCAACCCAAACAGTATGAGCATCTTCGCCATCTAGGGCACCCTTGTAAACCACATTGCTTCGGCAGTTCGCTTCGCTGTGATCAACAAAAAGTCGATGTTCAGTGTGCTGTCCAGCACCTGCGAAATAGAGACCGATCAACTCAGCTTGTCCACCTGGTGCTGCGTAATGAACGCTCGGCAGGATGCGAACTACATCTCCACCAAGTGTTACCGATACGTGCTTTACCGAAGCGTCTTTACCAAGTGTGATGCGGTGCTGAGCAAGATGGACAGCCGAGGCATCCCAGTCTTGAAGTGAAACTACAGTTACTGCTCCACCATCAGCCACATTGATGTCGATGTTTCCGGCGTAAGTGGCTGCGCCAATATGATCAACGATTACCACCGCACTGGCAAACTTCTCAACATTAATGTCTAGCTGCCCAAAAGCGACATCACCAGACCCAACAATCGAAACAACTACAGATTCTGAAAGATTCTGATTCGCCTCGATCGTCAGCGTCGACACCGCTTCTAACTGTGACCATGCTCCGGCTGCAATCTTGTCAGTGAAGCCAATTCGATCTGTCGACTTAGCTCCAGCGATCTCGAAACTTGAGCCAGCAACTTTGTTTACAGCAAGTGCCATACTTCCAGTTGCAGTTACGTTTCCTTGATGCAAGTTATGAAGTCTGGACATCGGAGTAAACCGAAACTCTTCATCACGACTTGTTGGTGTTGGGAAGTCAGACGGATCCAAAGATCGAACTACTGGAGTGTGATCCTTTGGTGGAACTATCGCAACTTCGCGCTCTTTAACTTCTGTCATAACTAACCGACAGCACCTTCCATTTGGAGTTCAATTAGACGGTTTAGCTCAAGTGCGTATTCCATCGGCAATTCGCGGGCGATTGGTTCAACGAAGCCACGAACGATCATCGCCATTGCCTCGTCTTCTTCAAGACCGCGAGACATTAAGTAGAACAACTGATCCTCAGAAACTTTAGATACCGACGCTTCGTGACCTAACGAAACATCATCATCACGAACATCAACATACGGATATGTGTCGGAACGTGAAATGTCATCCACCAGCAAGGCATCACACTTAACGGTGCTCTTACTGCCATGGCAACCTTCAAGGACCTGGACTAAGCCACGGTATGAAGTTCTGCCGCCGCCACGGGCTACAGACTTGCTGATGATTGATGAGGAGGTAAATGGCGCAGCGTGAACCATCTTCGCTCCAGCATCTTGATGCTGACCTTCACCGGCAAATGCGATGGAAAGTGTTTCGCCCTTTGCATGTGGACCTTGTAGCCAGATTGCTGGGTACTTCATGGTCACCTTTGAGCCAATGTTTCCATCGACCCATTCCATGGTTGCACCTTCATGAGCAACGGCGCGCTTGGTTACCAAGTTGTAAACGTTGTTCGACCAGTTTTGAATCGTGGTGTAACGGCAGCGAGCACCCTTTTTAACGATGATTTCTACGACAGCTGAGTGCAGTGAATCACTTGAATAGATAGGCGCAGTGCAGCCTTCTACGTAGTGAACATAAGCATCTTCGTCAACGATAATCAGGGTTCGTTCGAATTGACCCATGTTCTCTGTGTTGATTCGGAAGTAAGCCTGCAAAGGAATGTCCACATGCACACCCTTTGGGATGTAAATGAACGATCCACCTGACCATACTGAAGTGTTTAGAGCAGCAAACTTGTTATCGCCAACTGGAATAACAGTTCCGAAGTACTCCTTGAAAAGTTCTTCGTGCTCGCGCAGACCTGTGTCAGTGTCTACGAAAATTACACCCAGCTCTTCCAGGTCTTCGCGGATCTTGTGATAAACAACTTCTGATTCATACTGCGCAGCAACACCGGAAACTAGACGCTGCTTTTCTGCCTCAGGAATACCTAGACGGTCGTAGGTGTTCTTGATGTCATCCGGAAGGTCGTCCCAACTAGTGGCTTGCTTTTCAGTTGATCGCACAAAGTACTTGATGTTGTCGAAATCGATACCAGACAAGTCACTACCCCAGTTTGGCATTGGCTTCTTGCCAAACAGATTTAAACCTTTAAGGCGAAGATCTAGCATCCACTGTGGCTCACTCTTTAAGCCTGAGATGTTGCGAACGACTGATTCGTCAATGCCGCGTCGCGCGTTGATTCCAGCTAGGTCATTATCGTGCCATCCAAACTCGTAATTTCCGAGTGCGTCAAGATGTTCCTGTTGGGTTGTCATGCGTTTTCCCTTCGTGTGTGTGGAACTAGTGTCGTGCAAACTGCATTACCTTTTGCGATTGTTGCCAAGCGTGTCACATGCACTCCAGTCAATTCTGAGAATGCCTTGGTTTCTTCTTCGCAAAGTGTTGGGAACTCAACGGCAACGTCGCCCATTGGACAGTTGTGTTGGCAAATCTGTGTGGATCCATAAAGTCCAGGAGTTTCGGTAGCAGCAAACCCATCTTGATTCAGCGCATCAATGAGAGCAACAGCTCGCTCTTCGATCGTTGGAAGCTTGGTGATTTCCTTGTGTCGACTAACAAAATCTTTTGCGATTGAATTAGCAAACTCAGTAACGGCCCCGGAGCCCGCTGTTGAATTCAAATACTTCACGGCGCTTAGTCCCAAACTTTCTTGGTGTTGACCAAATCGCGCCCGACCAGCGGCAGTAAGCATAAATACTCGCGAAGGCCGTCCTCGCCCACGCTTTGAATCTAAAGCAGCTGGGCCGTAAGGAGCACGCTCACTTGATTCAACCAATCCAGTTTCGAGTAACAGATCTAACTGTTTACGAACCGCAGCTCCCGATAGACCCAAGGTCCGCGCTACGTCTGTGGCTGTTGAAGGACCGGCCTGCAAAAGCGTGCGCGCAACCGTGGCGGCGGCAGATCCCTCGAATTTCACAACTTCATTGTTGCGTATATCGTCTAATTCCGCATCTTTGGGGTTCCACTTCCAGAAGTACCCAATAAGCACTAGTTAGATAAGGCCTTTAGGCTGTAAGAGTGATTCCCCCAAAACTGCGCACCTGGCAACATCGAACCCTTATCGCTAACTTGACAGCTCAAACCGGCATCGTGCTTACGGGGGCAACGGTCCGCCTGACCGCATCGGGGCTGGGTTGCCCAACTTGGCCAGAATGTGTTGCCGGTTCAATTGCCCCAACTTCAGAGCAAACTGAGGCTTTCCATAAATACATTGAGTTTGGAAATCGTCTGCTCACCTTTGTTTTGTTGATCGTCGCCATTGCATCCTTGTTTGCAGTCTTTAAGCACAATCAAGAACGTCGACTAGCGGGCCTAGCTAAGCGCAGATCGTTAACTGTTTTACCACTTGGAATTCTGGCCGGAATTTTCGCACAGGCAATTTTGGGCGGCATTACGGTTCTTACCGGATTAAATCCTTTAATTGTTGCCGCACACTTCATGGTGTCAGTTGGGCTAATTACAGTGGCAGTGATTTTGTTAGTTAAAGCTCAAGAAGCAGATGACCGTCCGGTTTCACTTCAAGTTGCCAGACCAATTGATCTTGGAATGCGAATTCACATCTGGCTGGCTTTAGTTGTCATCGCAGTTGGAACTTTGGTTACTGGCT
The DNA here is from genome assembly GCA_026392515.1 of Actinomycetota bacterium. Taxonomy (GTDB): domain Bacteria; phylum Actinomycetota; class Actinomycetes; order S36-B12; family UBA5976; genus UBA5976. The sequence continues at coordinate 146,130 of JAPLBY010000022.1, forward strand.
CTGGCCCTCATGCCGGTGATACAAACGACATAGTTCGGCTTGGTTTTGAGTTTCGTAACATCACAACTATTCACGCCGCACTCGTCTGGCTTTATCTGGGGCTAACGGCTGGACTTCTAGTTGCGCTACTTGCCACAGCCGCTCCAAAGCATGTAACTAAACAGGCTTGGATAGTGGTTGGCGTTTGTATCGCGCAGGGTTTCGTTGGCTACACGCAGTTCTTTACGGGACTGCCCTGGGGATTGGTGGCAGTGCATGTACTTGGTGCTTGCCTACTTTGGATATTCACCGTGAGGTTTTATTTAGCTCGTAATACCCGAGGCTGACTTACAGGAACGGATCAATACCAATTGCGAGGAAAATTAGCGAAAGGTATGAGATAGACCAGTGAAACAGTCGCATTGGGTTTAGGTCATCTAGATTCTTTCGAACTCTGGAACGCAGAGCGTATGCTTCATATATAAACAGCGCACCACTTGCTACGGCTATTGCTGAATAGAGCCGATTCATTCCGGCAATCGGAATCAGAGCCAAAGTAGTTGCGACCATAACCCATGAGTAAATGATGATCTGTTTTGCAACTACATGCGGAGTATCTGTAACCGGCAACATAGGTACGCCGGCTGCGGCATAGTCGTCTTTGTAGCGAAGTGAAAGTGGCCAATAGTGCGGCGGCGTCCAAAAGAAAACAATCAGGAAGAGAGCCACTGGTGTCCAAGAAAGCGAACCAGTTACTGCGCTCCAGCCAATTAGAACTGGCATGCAGCCGGCAGCTCCTCCCCACACGATGTTTTGTGAAGTGCGACGCTTAAGCAACATGGTGTAGCCGATTACATAAAACGCAATCGCAAAGGCTGCCAGAGCCGCTGACAATAAGTTGACCGTTAATGCCAAAACTGAAACCGAAAGTACGGACAGGATTAATCCGAATGTCACAGTTCGAGAGCCTGAGATTTGTCCGGTAGCTGATGGTCGATGTGCAGTTCGGTGCATCATCGCGTCGATGTCGCGATCGAGGTAGCAATTGAGAACGTTGGCACCGCCTGCCGCTAGCGTTCCGCCCAGCAGAGTCCAACAAACCAAGGCCCAAGCTGGAAAGCCACCAGCTGCCAGGAACATAGTTGGAATTGTGGTGACCAGCAGTAATTCAATAATTCGGGGCTTTGTTAGGGCTAGATAAGCCCGCCAGGTTGGTGTAATCCAAACAACATCTGACTTGGCGTTACTCAGATCGTTTAGTTGCGCTGACACATAATGAGCCTACCTGCGCCTAACGCAAGTCGCGAACGCCCAGTAGATAACCTTGGTTCGTGAGCAAATTCATCTGGACCGAACTCGACGACCAAGCCGTTACCGCAGCCCGCGCCCTAGCAATGGACAGTGTGCAAAAAGTTGGCAATGGTCACCCTGGCACCGCAATGAGTCTGGCCCCAATGGCTTATCTGCTTTTCCAGAAATGGATGAGACATGACCCATCTGATCCAAAGTGGCATGGCCGAGATCGGTTTGTACTTTCCAATGGCCACAGCAGTATCACGCTTTACACCCAACTTTTTCTTAGTGGTTACGGTCTTGAGCTAGAAGATCTGCAGTCGTTTAGAGCTTGGGATAGCAAGACTCCAGGTCACCCTGAATTTGGCCACACTGCTGGCGTAGAGGCCACAACGGGACCGCTTGGAACTGGTTTAGCAACCGCAGTAGGTATGGCAATGGATGCTCGCTACGTGCGCAATCTCTTAGATCCAACTGCTGCTGCCGGTCAGAGTGTTTTCGATCACAAAATCTGGGTTATTGCCGGTGATGGTTGCCTTCAAGAAGGTGTTACTTCCGAAGCATCATCCTTAGCCGGTCATCAAGAGCTAAGCAACCTCGTCGTACTTTATGACGACAACCACATCAGTATTGAGGGTGACACTGCAGTTTCATTCACTGAGGACGTGCTTGCTCGATACGCATCGTACGGCTGGAACGTAAGCCATGTAGAAATGCTGAGCAATGGTGAGATTGACGTCACGTCATTGGATCTTGCAATTGCTAGCGCTGTGGCGCAATCCGAAAAACCAACTTTGATTCGAGTTAGAAACGTTATTGGTTGGCCAGCACCAAACTTGAAGAACACTGGCAAGATACACGGCGCGGCTCTTGGCGACGCTGAAGTTGCGGCGACAAAAGATTTACTAGGTCTTGATCCAGCTAAAACTTTTGAGATCTCAAATGAAGTCCTAGCGCACGCTCGACAAGTTGCAATAAGAGGTCGCGAAAGTCATGAGCTCTGGTCAGCCGAGTTCTCGACTTGGGCTAGCAAGAACCCGGATTCAGCAAAGTTGTATCAGCGACTTGCGGCACGCGAACTGCCAACAAATTGGCACGAAACCCTGCCGAGATTTGAACTTGGAACTTCAGTTGCAACTCGTAAAGCATCAGGTGACACCATCAACGCTATGGCGCAAGTACTTCCAGAATTTTGGGGTGGCTCGGCCGATTTGGGCGATAGCAATCTAACAACCATTGAGCACGGCGGATCTTTCCTTCCGAAATCAAGTGCGATGTCGGGTGCTGCTGAAGGCGGCCGAATCATCCACTACGGCATTCGCGAGTTTGCGATGGCTTGTGCAATGAATGGCATGGCACTTGGTGGCTTGACTCGACCGTTTGCTGGCACATTCCTAGTCTTCAGCGACTTCATGCGCGGCGCAGTGCGGCTTTCAGCCTTGATGGATCTACCTGCTACTTACGTCTGGACTCACGATTCAATTGGCTTAGGTGAAGATGGACCTACTCATCAACCCGTTGAGCATCTTTGGTCGTTGCGAGCAATCCCAAACCTTCAAGTAATTCGACCTGCTGATGCAAACGAAACTGCTACAGCTTGGCGCATTGTCATGGAATCAAATAAACCAGCTGGATTATGTCTATCCCGACAAAACCTTCCAGTCATTGATTCCGCAACTACAACTGATGTTTCACTCGTTGGTCGCGGTGCTTACGTGATCTCAGAGAGTTCAAAAGCTCCAGAAGTAATCTTGATTGCAACTGGCTCTGAAGTATCGATCGCTCTCTCGGCTCAACAAACATTGGAATCTAGTGGTGTTTCAACACGCGTTGTTTCCGCACCGTGCTTGGAGTGGTTTGACTCCCAGGACGCCCAATATCGTGAATCAGTTTTGCCACATGCGGTAACCGCTCGAGTTTCTATCGAAGCCGGCATAGCTCAAGGTTGGTGGAAGTACGTTGGCTCAGCCGGACGCTGCATTAGCTTGGAGCATTTTGGCGCATCAGCTGGCGCTGACAAACTTTATTCAGAATTTGGAATTACAGCGGAAGCCGTAGTTGCTGCCGCTCAAGAAATTTTTAACTAATTATTTTCCGCGAAGTTTAGCTAGGGCTTCGTCAAGAATTCCCTTGCCATCTTTATCGTTGCGACGTTCTTTCACGTAAGCCAAGTGAGTTTTGTAAGGTTCGGTCTTAGCTAAAACTGGTGGGTTATCTTTATCGGTGCCAGCTGGCATGCCACACTTTGGGCAATCCCACTCTTCTGGAAGTTCCGCGTCATGAGCAAAGCTCGGTGTGGTCTCGTGTCCTGAAGCACAGTAAAACGGTAAGTAGATACGTGGTGCGGCTTCGCCTCGCTCAGCTTCACCCATCGGCCCTGCTCCAACGCGACTTCCTCGGATTGCACTACCACTAGCCATGATTTACTCCTGATTGCTTACGCGGATTTTGTTAACAAGCCAAGACCCACGATTGCTGCGGTCCAAACTAAAGCTAAAGCGATCGTAATTCGATCGAGGTTACGTTCGGCAACGGAAGATCCACCAAGTGAAGAACTCATGCCACCACCGAATAGATCGGAAAGACCGCCACCCTTACCTTTGTGTAGCAATACCAAAGCGATCAGCAACAGGCTAGTAATAGCCAGAAGGATTTGAAACGCTGCGATCATTGGTCACCTGCTAAATCGTGGAACATGGAAACGAACATTCCTATTCTACGCGTGCAATCGGTAGCGACAAACCGAGACGAATTCATCAGGATCCAGCGAGGCGCCGCCCACTAATCCGCCGTCAATATCCGCTTCAAGCATCAAAGCGGCCACGTTATCGGCCTTCATTGAACCGCCGTAAAGGATTCGAGTTTGGTCTGCGGCCGAGCCGTGAACTTCACGAATTCGAGCCCGAATTGCGCCACAGACTTCTTGGGCATTCGCTGGCGTCGCCACTTCCCCAGTTCCAATTGCCCAAACCGGTTCATAAGCAATCACCAAATTAGCTACATCGTTTGCCGCAATTCCTTGCAGTGCGGCATCGAGTTGCTCGATTGTGAAAGCCACGTGATCACCAGCCTTACGAACCTCAAGGCCCTCACCAACACAAACAATTGGAATCAAGTTGTTCCGCAGAGCCGCTTGAGTTTTTAGGTTGACTATCTGATTATCTTCCGCGTGGTACTCGCGTCGTTCAGAATGTCCCACGATTACAAAAGTACAACCAAGTTTGGCCAACATGGGTCCTGAAATCTCACCTGTAAAAGCACCTTTGTCTGATTTGGCTATGTCCTGTGCTCCGTACTTCAAAAACAGTTTGTCACCATCCACCAAAGTCTGAACTGATCTGATGTCAGTGAACGGTGGAATCACGGCAACATCTAAAACGGCGAAGTCATCGGCTTTAAATGTGTAAGCGAGCTTCTGGACTAGTGCAATTGCCTCAATGTGATTGAGATTCATTTTCCAGTTGCCGGCCATTAACGGGGTGCGTGCCATTTAGTTGTCCTCCAGGACTGATAAGCCAGGCAATTTTTTGCCCTCTAGATATTCCAAACTTGCGCCCCCGCCAGTTGAGATGTGAGAAAACGCAGCTTCATCAATTCCTAGCAAGCGAATTGCAGCTGCTGAGTCGCCGCCACCGACTACGGTCATGCCGGAGTTCTTTGTCATGGCTACTGCTACGGCTTTAGTCCCAGCAGCAAAAGCCGACATTTCAAATACTCCCATTGGCCCGTTCCACATGATTGTCTTAGCGTCAGCAAGCCGCGTCTGAAAGTTTGCGATCGAATCTGGACCAATGTCCAGTCCCATCCAGCAATCGGGAATGTTCTCTGCCGAAACAATTTGAGTCTTGGCATCTGCAGCAAAGGTGTCAGCCACCACAATGTCCGTTGGCAGAACTATATCGACATTCAATTTCTTAGCTCGATCCAGAATCTCTTTTACATTCTCAATCTGATCGATCTCCAGAAGTGATGCCCCTACTGAATAACCTTTTGCCGCCAAGAACGTAAAACACATGCCGCCACCAATTAGCAGTCGATCAACATTAGAAATCAGGTTATCGATCACTTTGAGCTTGTCGCTGACTTTTGATCCGCCAAGAACTACGGCGTAAGGGCGTTCCGGGTTACTTAAAATTTTTGCGAATACATCTGCTTCAGCTTTAACTAGCAGACCAGCTGCATGTGGCAACTCATTTGCCAGATCTGTCACAGATGCCTGTTCGCGATGAACAACGCCAAACCCATCACTGACATAAAGGTCACCAAGTTCGGCCCAGGCTTTGGCTAATTCTTGCCGAGCGCTTGCGTCACCTGTTTCGCGTGCGTCAAATCTGACATTTTCTAACATTGCAATCTGACCATTAGCAAGTGCAGAGATTGTTTCCTGTGCACTTGTCCCGCAAACATCACTAGCCAGTCGTACCTGACTACCTAAAAGTTCACCTAGTCGAAGTGCAGCGGGAGCCAACGAATACTTAGCCTCTGGCGATCCCTTAGGGCGACCAAGATGAGCCAGAACAACTACCCGTGCGCCACGATCTGCAAGATTCTTGAGTGTTGGCAAACTGGCACGAATTCGACCGTCATCAGTTATAGCGCCAGCTTCGAGAGGCACATTTAGATCGCACCTTACGTAAACTACTTTCCCTGAAACCTCTAGGTCGTCTATGCCACGAATCATGAATTTAGAGTTTTGATCCGACAAACTTCGTGATGTCAACAAGGCGGTTTGAGTAACCCCACTCATTGTCATACCAACCAACAACCTTGATGGTGTTACCCATTGCATTTGTAAGCGAAGCGTCGAAGATACAAGAAGCAGGATCAGTCACGATGTCGGAGGAAACAATTGGATCCTCGGTGTAGCTTAAGTAACCCTTAAGCGCACCTTCAGCCGCTGCCTTAACGACCGCGTTAACTTCTTCTTTAGTTACAGACTTCTTTAGAACTGCAGTTAGATCAGTTGCGGAACCAGTAGGGACTGGAACTCGCATCGCATAACCATCGAGCTTGCCCTTAAGTTCTGGCATGACTAGACCGATTGCTTTTGCCGCACCGGTTGTTGTTGGAATCAAGTTTGTTGCTGCTGCGCGAGAGCGACGAAGATCTGGATGTGGGAAATCTAGAATCACTTGATCGTTTGTGTAAGCGTGAATGGTTGTCATCAAGCCATGATCAATACCGAAGGCATCATGGATAGCCTTAGCCATTGGTGCCAGGCAGTTAGTTGTGCAGGACGCATTAGAGATTACGTGATGCTTAGCTGGATCGTAATTCTCGTGGTTTACACCCATAACGATAGTTACGTCTTCATTACTGGCCGGAGCCGAGATGATCACTTTCTTAGCGCCTGCCGAAATGTGTGCTGCGGCCTTGGTGGCGTCAGTGAAATGTCCGGTTGATTCGATCACGATGTCTGCGCCTAGGTCTCCCCAAGGAAGCGCGCCTGGGTCCCGCTCAGAAGTAACAGTGATTGTCTTTCCGTCTACAACTATGGAGTTGTCAGTGAATGTAACTTCTTTGCCGAGGCGACCAAGGATGGAGTCGTACTTGAGTAAGTGGGCCAGCGTTTTGTTATCAGTTAGATCGTTGATGCCAACAATCTCGATATCTGCGCCAGTAGCAGCAATAGCTCGGAAGTAGTTGCGACCAATTCGGCCAAATCCATTAATTCCAACGCGAACAGTCATCTGATTTACTCCTAAAACTGAGCTAAACGGCATCCTTAGATGCCCCAAATTGCTATTGCTCGAGCATATCAGCCGTTAGGCCGGCTTCAGTGTTAGGGATGCCCAAGTCAGAGGCTCGTTTGTCGGCCATAGCCAGCAAGCGACGAATTCTGCCTGCGATAGCGTCCTTGGTCATTGGTGGATCCGCCAGTGCGCCTAATTCTTCCAAACTTGCTTGCTGGTGAGTCACTCGTAGTTGCCCAGCTTCTAGCAAGTGAGTTGGGATTTCATCACCCAAGATTTCAATTGCTCTGGCTGCGCGGGCGCCCGCTGCAACTGCTGCCCTTGCCGAGCGCCGCAAATTCGCATCGTCAAAATTAGCAAGACGATTTGCAGTGGCTCGGACTTCGCGGCGTATTCGACGCTCTTCCCAAGCCAAGACCGACTCATGTGCGCCGATTCGGGTTAGTAGGGCTCCAATAGCGTCACCATCACGAATCACTACGCGATCAACTCCGCGAACTTCACGCGCCTTCGCTGCAATGCCCAACCGACGTGCACTACCAACTAAGGCAAGCGCAGCTTCTGGACCTGGGCAGGTAATTTCCAATGACGAAGATCTGCCGGGTTCAGTAAGTGAACCGTGTGCCAGAAATGCTCCGCGCCAAGCGGCTTCGGCATCACACAAGCTGGCTGACACGATGTGTGGTGGTAAGCCGCGAATTGGGCGTCCGCCGCCATCAACAAGTCCAACTTGTTTTGCTAAATGCTCTCCCTCAGTAGCCACTCGGACTAAATAGCGACTCCCCTTGCGAATTCCTGCACCAGACAGAACTGACACTTCACTTTCGTGTCCAAAAATCTCCGCCAAGTCGCGACGTAAGCGACGGGCAGCTTGGCCGGTATCGAGCTCGGCTTCTACGACAATTTTGCCGCTGACAATATGCAAGCCGCCAGCAAATCGCAGCAGCGCTGAGACCTCAGCCTTGCGACAGCATTTCTTGGTGACGGGTAGACGACTGAGTTCGTCCTTTACTGCTGCTGTCATTGCCATGGGCTTATCCTGCCATGAGTGAATATTGAGCTGAACGCCGAGGCTAACAGTGTCGGATCGTGCTGGTCGGAAGGTCCATTGACCTTGGCTAGCGGGGCCAAAACCAATCTGGCACCAGATTCGCCGGCAAGCTCCTGGAGTGATTCAGCGTTCTTAGACGAATCTTGCCCAACGTGATTCACATCGGCCAACACAACATCAACTTTGAAGTCGGGATAACTCTTTGCCAGGACTTTAAGGTAGCTGGCAGCGGAATAGCCTTCGGTCTCTCCCGATTGCGGGCGCAGGTTAATCACGAGCACTCGCGCCGCCGTCGTTTCATGTAACGCTTGAGCCATTTGTGGCACCTGGAAGTGAGTCAGCACACTTGTGTACCAAGAGCCGGGGCCCAACACAACAAAGTCAGCATTTCGAACTGCCGCGACGGCTTGCTCGCAAACTTGCGGATTCTTTGGCTCTAGGCCAATCGCTTGAATGGCGTGTGGAGTCGTGGCAACTTGAACCTGCCCGCGCACTTGATCCGTTTGTCCTGCTGCCGTTAGGACGTCGGCATAGATTTCCAGTGGTTCAATACAGAGCGGCAAAACTTTACCCTTGGCGTCCAGCAACCTGGCAACCCAATCCAAACCTTCAACCAAGTTGTCGGTTTCTTCCCAAAGTGCAGTAATCAAAAGATTTCCGAGTGAGTGACCATCTAAGTCACCCTTGGATGAGAAACGATGTTGTAAAACTCTGGCCCAAGTCGAGCCCCACGTATCATCACCACAGAGAGCCGCCAAAGCCATACGCAAATCACCAGGCGGAACAATGCCAAATTCTTCGCGGAGTCTGCCGCTGCTGCCACCATCGTCACTAACGCCAACAACCGCAGTTAAGTGTGGTGTTACTCTGCGTAACGCTTGCAGACTTGCAGCTAAGCCGTGACCGCCACCCAGCGCAACAACATCGACTGAGCGCATTGGAGCACCTGGCATCTATTCACGTCCCAAGTCGCGATGAACCACTCTGACTTCTACTCCGGATTTAACTAACCGAGCTGAGAGATTCTCAGCCATGGCGACGCTTCGATGCTTGCCACCAGTGCAACCCATAGCGATCGTGACAAAACGCTTACCTTCGCGCAGATATCCGTCTTCAACTAAGTCAATAAGTTCGGCGTACTTTGTCAGGAACTCTTGAGCCTGGTCTGACGCAACCACGTAGTCGTTAACTGCTGCATCTAATCCAGTTAGATCCTTAAGCTTTGGATCCCAGTAAGGATTTGGCAAGAACCTTAAGTCGGCAACTAAATCGGCATCCACTGGAATCCCGTACTTAAATCCAAATGACATGACTGTTGCACGCAAAGCAACGTGGTCGTCATCTCCAAATGAAGCTTCAATACTTCTGCGTAATTCGTGCACGTTCAAATTACTTGTATCAATAACTATGTCTGAATCGGCACGTAAATCACTCAATAGACTTCGTTCCCGCTGCACTGCGCCCAAGAGGCTGTCATCGCGCTGTAGCGGATGAGGTCTACGGGACGATTCATACCTGCGGACTAGCGCTTCGTCACCAGCCTCAAGAAACAGCACACGCAAGTCATGCCCTGCAGTTTTGATGGCTGCTAGCGACTCGCGTAGTTCCTCAAATAGTTGGCCACCACGAACATCTGCAACGACGGCAACTTTTCGCGAACCAGTTCGCTGGGCTACATAATCAACCACATTGGTCATCAAAGTTGGTGGCAAGTTATCAACGACGAACCAACCGATGTCTTCGAGTGCTCTGGTCGCCGTAGATCGTCCGGCTCCGGACATGCCAGTTACCAGGATTACGTCAATCTGAGATTCACTCACGATTCAATTATCTCGCCTGTGGCGGTGTTGATGGCAACATCACCAGGATTATCTTGATTCAGGAATTGCCAGATTTGTTCAGCTTGAATTGGACCAATGCCTGAGACTTCGGAAAGTTCAGATACTGAAGCCGCAGCCACCTTCTTAAGCGACCCAAAGTGTGCCAAAACTGCTTTCTTCTTTACTGGCCCAAGACCTGGCACATCATCAAGGACACTATCGACCATTCCTTTAGACCTTCGATTTCGGTGCAGTGTGATGGCAAACCTATGAGCCTCGTCCCGCACTCGTTGCAGCATGAAAAGCGCTTCACTGCTTCTGGGCAGAATCACTGGGTAAGTGGCTCCTGGTTTCCAGATCTCTTCCATCCGCTTGGCTAGCCCAACCACATGCATATTGCTAACTCCCGCTGCTTCTAAAGCTTTAGCTGCAGAGTTCACTTGCGGTAATCCACCGTCTATAACCAAAAGGTTTGGTCGATACGGACGCTTCTCGTCATGGTCCTTGAATCTACGAGCTACTACTTGAGCAATGGATGCAGTATCGTCGCGCGGATCTTCAATGATGAATTGTCGATAATCCTTCTTCTTAGGAATTCCATCCTCGAATACAACAAGGGATGCCACAACGTTAGTGCCTGAAATGTGGGAAACGTCGATACATTCAATGCGCAGTGGTGCATCCGGCAGTCCTATTGCTTCCTGGATTTCAGCTAGCGCTTTACTTCGAGTAACAAGGTCTGTTGAGCGTTTAGTTTTGTGCAGTCCAAGGGCTTGACCCGCATTGATCACCACAGTGTCCATCAGCATCTTTTTGTCGCCCCGAGACGGAACTCTGACACTGATTTGCGCCTCTCGAATTGTGCCCAACAATTCAGCCAAACTAGTTGCACTCTCTGGCTCGTGACTTACCAAAACTTCAGTTGGAATTTCTTCTTTAGTTGCAGCAGCATAGATATGCATCAAAGCATCAGTCATGAGAGATTCACTTGTTGCATCTACTGAGTTCTCCATGATGAAACCGCGTTGCCCCACAATGCGTCCACTACGAACCGAGAAAACTTGCACTGCAGACTGCAAGTCGTCGTGATGAAGGCCAACTATGTCTGCGAATGTGTCATCAGGAAGTACGACAACGCTTTTTTCTAAGACTCGCTCAAGTGCAGCTAATTCGTCTCGGAGCACACTGGCTTGTTCATAATCTTGAGCTACCGACGCTTCGTTCATTCGACGGGAAATGTCAGCGATTATCTCCTTTGAGTTACCTGACATAAATGACATGAATTGCTTAACCAAGTCACGATGTCCAGCCTCATCAATTTTTCCCACACAAGGTGCGCTGCAGCGGTCGATGTGTGCCAACAGACATGGGCGGCCAGCGGCTTTAGCGTTGCGGAAAACACCTGACGTACAGCTGCGTACTGGAAACACTCTTAGTAGGTGATCTAGCGAGTCCCGGATAGCCCAAGCCTGAACATAGGGACCAAAGTAAGTTACGCCTTTGCGTTTATCTCCTCGATAGACAAATGCCCTTGGGAATTCCTCTTGAGTGGATAGTGCCAAGTATGGGTAACTCTTGTCATCGCGATATCTAACATTGAAATTTGGGTCGAACTCTTTGATCCACGCGTATTCAAGTTGCAGAGCTTCGGTTTCAGTGCGCACTGTAACCCAATCCAAGCTTCGAGCAGTTGAAACCATGGTTTGAGTTCTTGGATGTAAATCGTTGGTGAAGTAGGAATTGATTCGATTCTTTAAATTCTTCGCCTTGCCAACATAGATCACTCGATCCGAAGCGTCCCGCCACCGATAAACCCCAGGGCTAGTCGGTATGTCTGTAGGTTTGTCCGTAATCTGCACGAGGGCTACTTAGTAACGGTTTTTCCAGCTGCAGACTTCTTTGTTGCAGAATTCTTGGCTGGCGCCTTCTTTGCGACCTGCTTTGGTTGGGCAGACTTAACCGAACTCGTTGCTAGCAGCGGCTTCAAGAATCTAGCGGTGTGGCTGGTGACATGGCTTGCTACTTGCTCAGGCGTTCCGGTCACTACGACTTTGCCGCCGCCGGAACCGCCTTCTGGACCCATGTCAATGACCCAGTCTGCAGTCTTGATTACATCCAGGTTGTGTTCGATCACCATTACGGTATTGCCCTTTTCAACCAACGAGTGAAGAACAATTAGCAATTTTCTGACGTCTTCAAAATGTAAGCCTGTGGTTGGTTCATCCAAAACATAAACAGTTCTGCCAGTTGAGCGTTTCTGTAATTCTGAGGAAAGCTTTACGCGTTGCGCTTCGCCGCCACTCAAAGTTGTTGCAGGCTGACCGAGACGAACGTAACCGAGTCCAACATCAACCAGAGTTTTCAGATGCCTGGCGATTGCTGGAATGCTTGCGAAGAATTCCAGCGCTTCTTCAACCGGCATGTTTAGGACATCACTAATCGATTTGTTCTTGTAGTGAACTTCCAGAGTCTCTCGGTTATATCTAGCACCATGACAAACTTCACACGGTACATATACGTCTGGCAGGAAGTTCATTTCGATCTTTAGCGTGCCATCACCAGAGCACGACTCACAGCGTCCGCCCTTCACGTTAAATGAGAAGCGACCTTGTTGATATCCCCGCATTTTGGCTTCTGGAGTTTCTGCGAATAGTTTTCTGACGTGATCAAACACACCGGTGTAAGTTGCTGGGTTCGATCTAGGAGTTCTACCAATAGGACTCTGGTCAACATGCACAACTTTGTCGAGTTGATCAATGCCATCAATCTTCTTATGACGACCAGGAACAGTGCGAGCGCCATTTAGATCGCGTGCCAAAACGTTGTACAAGATGTCATTTATCAGGGTTGACTTACCGGATCCAGATACACCGGTGACAGCAGCAAAAACGCCAAGTGGAATGTCGACTTTAACGTCAGCTAAGTTATGTTCCTTGGCGCCATGAATCGTTAACATTCGAGAAGAATCAACCGGACGTCTTATTGCGGGCACTTCAATTGCACGTTTACCTGATAGGTACTGTCCAGTGATTGATTCCTTGGTGTTGATCAATTGCTCATAAGAACCACTAGAAACAACGTGTCCGCCATGTTCACCGGCGCCAGGACCAATGTCCACAATCCAGTCAGCGGTGCGGATTGTGTCTTCGTCATGCTCAACCACAATGAGGGTATTTCCAAGATCGCGAAGTCGAATTAAGGTCTCAATAAGTCTGTGGTTGTCGCGCTGATGAAGACCGATGCTTGGTTCATCCAAAACGTAAAGTACTCCGGTTAAGCCGCTGCCGATCTGGGTGGCCAAACGAATACGTTGCGCTTCCCCACCAGCCAGCGAACCTGCAGATCTCTCGAGTGATAAGTAATCCAGGCCGACATCAATTAAGAATGCCAATCTCTCATTAACTTCCTTTAGAACTCGATCCGCAATTGCTCGCTCTCTCGGGGAAAGTTCGAGCTTCTTTAAGAATTCGGCACAATCACCTATTGGAAGTTGCGCAATCTGGGCAATGCTCTTGTCGTTAAGTGTTACGGCAAGTGACAGTGGCTTTAATCTGGCACCAACACAAGCAGGACACGGAACTTCTCGCATGTAGCCTTCGAGTTTTTCGCGACTCGAGTCACTCTCAGATTCTTGATGCTTGCGTTCGATGTATTGAATAACACCTTCAAACCCAGTTGAATAAGTGCGCTGTCTGCCATAGCGGTTCTTGTACTTAACTTGAACTTCATGATCGTTTCCGTGCAGCAAGGCATTTCGAGCCTTAAGTGGCAACTTCTTCCAAGGCACATTTAGTGCGAAATCCAACTCATTAGAAAGTGCCTTAGTCAATCGGAAGAAGTAATCAAAGATGTGACCAGAAGCCCATGGATCAATCGCACCTTCTTCCAGTGATAAATCTGGGTTAGGAATAACTAGGTCAACGTCGACTTCCATCTTGTTTCCAAGGCCAGTGCACTCTGGACAAGCACCGAACGGTGAGTTAAACGAAAACGATCTTGGCTCTAACTCTTCGAATTGGTTTCCGTCATACAAGCAAACTAAATGTTCACTGAACATCCGTTCACGATCTGGATCATCCTCAGGCAGGTCAACAAATTCAAGCGTCACTAATCCACTGGATAGCCGTAATGCAGTTTCGACGCTGTCGGTTAGTCGTCGAACGGCATCTGACTTAACTGCCAAGCGATCTACGACAACTTCAATGGTGTGTTTTTCTTGCTTCTTCAACTTCGGTGGTTCCTCGAGAGGGTAAACCACGCCATCTATTCGAGCCCGGGCAAATCCCTGGGACTGAAGGCTGCGAAACAGTTCTGCGTATTCACCTTTGCGCTCCCGAATAACTGGAGCTAGCAGTTGGAATCTAGTGCCTTCTTTAATCTCCAGAATTCTGTCAACGATTTGTTGTGGCGATTGCCGAGCAATTGGTCTGCCGCAGTCTGGGCAGTGCGGTCGTCCGGCTCGCGCGAAAAGCAATCTTAAGTAGTCGTAAACCTCAGTAATAGTCCCCACAGTAGAACGCGGATTGCGATTAGTAGATTTTTGATCAATTGAAACAGCAGGTGAGAGTCCTTCAATGAAGTCAACATCTGGTTTATCCATCTGACCAAGGAATTGGCGCGCATAGGCAGATAGGGATTCGACATACCGACGTTGACCTTCAGCAAAGATCGTGTCAAAAGCCAGCGAAGACTTCCCAGACCCTGAAAGGCCGGTGAAAACAATCAGAGAATCACGAGGTAAATCAATGTTTACGTCTTTGAGGTTGTGCTCGCGAGCGCCTCGAACAATTAACTGATCAACCACACCCCTATGTTAGTTGTCGGTGTCCTTTGGTGCATCAGTGATGCGTCCTGCGTGCGCACGGGCCGTCGGATCCTTACGAACCTTGATGAAGCTGGCCACAGCGGCAATGGTCAAGATGCTGGCGATGACGATCAATGAGATCGATGTCGGAATCTTTGGGATCGCTTCATTCTGCTCGTGGCCATAAAGCAGAATCAACTTCATGCCGATAAATACCAAGATTGCAGATAGGCCAAGTGATAAGTAGACAAGTTTGTCCAAAAGTCCCTTTAGAAGGAAGTACAGCGCGCGAAGGCCAAGCAGCGCAAACGCATTAGCTGAGAACACTAAGAACGGTTCTTGCGTCACACCAAAAGTGGCAGGAATTGAATCAAGCGCGAACAGCAAGTCAGTTGCACCAATAGCGATCATAACTAACAGCATTGGAGTGCCGTATCGCTTCCCAGCCTCTTTAATCGTCAACTTTGTGCCATGGTAATCGTCAGTGAATGGAATGACTTTACGAATGTTTCGAACCATGACATTTTCACTTGGATCAGGGTCTTCGTCCCAATGTTTAAACAACCCATAACCGGTGTAGATCAAAATTGCACCGAAGATTACAAAAGTGAAAGCAAAAGCTTCTAGTGCTGCTGCGCCGAGAGCGATGAAGATTGCTCGGAAAATCAGGGCTAGTAACACACCGAACAACAAGACTCTTTGATGATAAATACTTGGTACTGCGAACTGCGTGAGAATAATTATGAATACGAACAGGTTGTCTACGGACAGTGATTTTTCAACCAGATATGCCGCGAAGTATTCCGTTCCGAATGTGGATCCATAACTAGTCCAAACCCAAACACCGAAGGCAATTGCAATACCTATGTAGAAGAGCGACCATAAGGCAGCTTCTTTGAACATTACGTCGTGAGGTTTGCGACTTACTGTCACAAAGTCCAGAACAATAAGTCCAAGAATTCCAACAATCAGTGCGGCCCATAACCCTTGACTTACGTCCATTTGATTTCCTTAAGCTTTAGGGTCTTCGGATCCTAGATGCTCGATGGCATCTCCCCGGTGTTCCGTTGACTCTTCCAGTGCATGTGAAATCTCAGACTGAAGGGCCAATTCTGGGGAACGACGCACTGCAATGAGACTTGTGATTACTGTTACCCCTAAAACGGTTCCAATAAACATCAAAGATTGGGCGATTGTCACATGTGGTGGATGCAGGTCTGTAGTCCCGTCGACAGCCTCCAAAAACAGCTTTATGGCGATGAACCCAAGGATTATGGCCAAGCCACGGGCCAAGTAAATGATCTTAGATAGTAAGCCGTCCAGCAAGAAGTACAGCTGTCGCAACCCCATCAAGGCGAAAGCATTGGCAGCAAATACTAGATAAGGCTCCTGGGTTAGGCCGAATACCGCTGGAATCGAATCAAGAGAGAACAATAGATCCGTGGTGCCCACAGCAAGAATCACCACAAATAGCGGAGTAATGAATCGCTTGCCATTAATTTTGGTTATGTATTTCGCTCCTACGTATTCCCGTGAAGTGGGCACATACTTCTCGACCAATCGCACGAAGCCGTTACCCTCAGGATCCGGCTCTTCATCATGCGATCGCCACACTGAAATTGCCGTGTAGAAAAGGAACGCAGCGAACACGTAGAAAGTCGCTGCAAACTTAGCGATAGCTGCTGCGCCAATCACAATTAGAATTCCTCGAAGCACGATTGCTATCGCAACACCAATCAATAGCACTCGATGCTTTAGCATTTCTGGAACTGCGAATGATGACATGAGAACTAGAAATACAAATAAATTGTCAACGGAAAGACTGTACTCAGTAATCCAGCCTGCCAAAAACTGTTGTCCGTACTCAGCTCCGAAATAGTTCCAAATAAAAACCGCAAAACACAGCGCCGCAATTATGTATGCTACTACCCAGCGAGCTGCTTGCTTTGGTCCAAAGACGTGTGGCCTGGCATCAACCACAACAAAGTCCAGGACAAATGCGGCAATTAGGATTCCAATTGTGACAATCCAAATTGTGGTTGAAACGTTCATTGACCAACCATAGCGATAATCGACGTATCTAGGCGTGACCCGCCTGCGCCATTTGGCGCAACTCTTTCTTAAGTTCATGGATCTCGTCACGCAATCTTGCCGCTAACTCAAATTGCAGTTCACTAGCAGCGGTGTGCATTTGTTCGGAAAGTTGATCAATCAAATCACCCAAGTCTCGAGCCGGAATGCTACGCAGGCTCTCCCTGACTGAAGTTGGAACTCTTACGCCTGACTTTTGATCAGCCATAAACAATTCGGTGTCATCATCTTCTCTAGAAATCAAATCCGTGATGTCGGCAATCTTTTTGCGCAGGGGCTGGGGGTCTAGACCATGCTCTAAATTGTAGGCAACCTGCTTTTCACGACGGCGATTTGTTTCATCGATTGCAACCCGCATCGAATCTGTGATTTTGTCGGCATACATGTGGACTTCACCAGAAACATTTCGAGCAGCACGGCCAATGGTCTGGATCAGGCTGCGATGACTGCGCAGAAAGCCTTCTTTGTCGGCATCCAGAATTGCAACTAGTGATACCTCGGGTAAATCCAAGCCTTCACGTAGCAAGTTAATACCAATCAGAACGTCGTACTCTCCTAGCCTTAGCTCGCGAAGCAACTCCACTCGTCGCAAAGTGTCTACCTCTGAGTGCAAGTAGCGGACTCGAATTCCTTGCTCCAGTAAATAATCCGTTAAGTCTTCAGACATCTTTTTGGTCAGCGTTGTAACAAGTACGCGGGTGCCATTTTCCGCCCGGAGCCGGATTTCATGAATCAGATCATCGATCTGTCCCTTTGTTGGCTTAACGATAATTTGCGGATCTACCAGACCGGTCGGCCTGATCACTTGCTCTACGACGTCATTGTTGACTACTCCAAGCTCAAACGGTCCAGGAGTTGCCGATAGATAAACCGTTTGACCAACGCGATCAAGAAACTCAGGCCATTTAAGCGGTCGATTATCCATGGCACTAGGTAGTCGAAAGCCGTGTTCGACCAGCGTTCGCTTTCGTGAAGCATCTCCCTCATACATCGCACCAATCTGCGGCACAGTGACGTGGCTTTCGTCAATAACTAGCAAAAAATCCTCTGGAAAATAGTCCAGCAAACAGTTAGGTGCTGAACCTGCCTCTCGACCGTCGATATGTCTTGAGTAATTCTCGATACCAGAACAGAACCCTAGATTTTGCATCATCTCAATGTCATACGAAGTTCGCATCTTTATGCGTTGGGCTTCAAGCAACTTCCCTTGACTCTCAAGCTCAGGAACTCGAATCGCAACTTCTGCTTCGATTGCCGAGATCGCCTTATTCATTCGTTCCGGTCCAGCTGTGTAGTGAGAAGCAGGAAAAATGTAGATCTCATTATCGTCAGTAAGAATCTCACCAGTAACTGGATGCAATGACATCAACCGATCTATATCATCGCCAAACATCTCGATGCGAACTGGATGTTCTTCATAAACCGGATAGACCTCAATGGTGTCGCCACGGACCCTGAAAGTTCCACGGGTGAATGCGATGTCATTGCGGTTGTATTGGATGTCGACTAATCGGCGCAAAAGCGAATCGCGATCAATACTTTCGCCTACTTTGAGTCGTACCATCCGATCGACGTATTCCTGTGGGGTGCCTAGACCGTAAATACAAGAGACGCTGGCTACCACGATGACGTCGCGTCGAGTTAACAGACTGTTAGTTGCACTATGCCGAAGTCTTTCAACTTCCTCATTTACTGATGAATCTTTCTCAATAAAAGTGTCACTCTGGGGTATGTAGGCTTCCGGTTGGTAATAGTCGTAATAGGAAACGAAATACTCAACGGCATTGTTGGGAAGTAGTTCTCGAAATTCATTTGCCAATTGGGCGGCTAGCGTTTTATTTGGCGCCAAAACTAAAGTAGGTCGTTGTAACCGCTCAATCAGCCAAGCTGTAGTTGCGCTCTTTCCGGTGCCAGTTGCACCAAGCAACACCACGTTCTTGTCGCCGTTGCGGATTCGTTTTTCGATTTCAGCAATAGCTGCAGGCTGATCACCTGCCGGGACGAATTCGCTGATTACTTCAAACGGTGCAACGGTTCGCTGCAAATCGGTAATCGGGCGGGTCATGACACCAGACTACGCTGAAATTTGTTGCCACACCTTGGTGACTTGGTCTTGCAACTGTTCAGGTGAGCCGTTGTTCTCAATCACAAAGTCAGCAACAGTTCGTCGCTGGGCATCGGTTGCCTGATTCGCAATTCTGGCTTCAATGTCAGTTATCTCTAAACCGCGTTCAATCAGGCGTGCTTTTCGGTGCCCAGAATCTGTTACGACTATCAAAACCTTGTCGAATTGCCCTTGCAGATTTTTTTCAAATAACAATGGGGTGTCATAAACGACAACAGTGGATTCTGGGAGCGAGTTACGTATTTGCGCTACCCGAGCAATGACCGCAGGGTGAACAATTGCCTCGAGCTTCGCTAACTCGTCAGAGTTTTGAAACACTAACTCAGCGAGCATTTTTCGATCAACTCTTAGGTCGCTGTCCAAAATGGATTCGCCAAACACTTCGATCGCTCTTTGATAGCCAGCCTGGTTCGGCTCCAGCACTTCCCTGGCAATGACGTCTGCGTCAATAACAACTGCACCCAAATTGGAAAGGATTTTGGCAACCGTTGATTTCCCGCTGCCAATTCCGCCAGAAAGTCCTAGGTACACGTCACTACCCTATTGGCTCATTTGAACCTGCAAGCTTTGAGAATAGAAAAAGCGGCTACCAAGTCAATGGCAGCCGCTTTTTCTAGTTTGAATTATTCGGCTTTGTCGGCCAATTCTGTTCTTAGTGCCTGTAAGCCAGCATCATCTGAAAGTGTTCCTTCAGATGTGGTTTCGCCTGAGTAAGAAGTTGGAACTTCGGCATCTGCGTTAGCAGCTGCATCGGCCTTCTTCGACTCACCAACAGCAAGCTTGTGAGCTTCCCACTTAGCGTGAGCTGCAGCGTACTGAGCTTCCCATTCGGCTTTCTTTTCTTCGTGACCTGGCAACCATTCGTTGGTGTCTGAGTCGAAGCCTTCTGGATAGATGTAGTTTCCATTTTCGTCATACTGATTCATGCCGTATAGGCCAGCATCAAACGAATCGGTTTCATCGGAATCTACATCTTCGTTTGCTTGGCGCAATGAAAGTGAGATACGGCGACGTTCTAGATCGATGTCAATAACCTTCACGAAGGTCGAGTCACCAACCTGAACAACCTGTTCTGGAATTTCAACGTGGCGACCAGCAAGTTCAGAAATGTGAACTAGGCCTTCAATGCCATCGCTAACGCGAACAAATGCCCCGAATGGAACTAGCTTGGTAACTTCACCTGGAACTACTTGACCCATTGTGTGGGTACGAGCAAAGTGCTGCCATGGATCTTCCTGAGTTGACTTCAAAGAAAGCGAAACGCGTTCGCGATCGAAATCTACTTCTAGAACTTCAACAGTTACTTCCTGGCCTACTTCGACAACCTTTGATGGGTGATCTACGTGCTCCCATGAAAGTTCCGAAACGTGGACTAGACCATCTACGCCACCAAGATCAACGAAGGCACCGAAGTTAACAATGCTGGATACAACACCCTTGCGGATCTGTCCCTTTTCAAGTTGATTCAAGAAGCCGTGACGTACAGCGCTCTGTGACTGTTCTAGGTAAGCGCGACGAGAAAGCACAACGTTGTTGCGATTCTTGTCTAGCTCAATGATCTTGGCTTCAATTTGCTTGCCAATGTATGGCGCAAGGTCGCGAACGCGACGCATTTCAACAAGTGAAGCTGGCAAGAAGCCGCGAAGACCGATGTCCATGATCAAGCCGCCCTTGACGACTTCAATGACAGTGCCGGTAACGACGCCGTCTTCTTCCTTGATCTTTTCGATTGATCCCCAAGCGCGTTCGTACTGTGCGCGCTTCTTGGAAAGAATAAGTTGACCTTCTTTATCTTCCTTCTGAAGAACTAGTGCTTCGATAACGTCTCCAACAGTTACAACCTCGTTGGGATCAATGTCGTGCTTGATGCTTAGTTCGCGAGAAGGGATAATTCCTTCGGTCTTGTAGCCGATGTCGACGAGAACTTCGTCTCGACTAACTTTTACTACGATGCCTTCGACGATGTCTCCGTCGTTAAATGGCTTAATTGTGGCGTCGACTGCGGCCATAAATTCTTCGGCTGATGCGAAATCGTCGACGGTGGAGAAATTGCTCTTGTCAGTAGTGACAGTCATTAAGTTATTGCCTCGATGCGGATAGAAATAGTGCGGATGTTGCATTCTTTCCTTGCGGATCCCGTGGAACTAGGTCTGTCCTTGGGCAAATGGCAACCTTCTAAGGATAGGCACCTGCTAATGCTGGGTCAAAACCGATATGCCTTAATTCAATGGGTTTAGTGGCCGGCACTGGCCCACGAGGTGCCAATTCCAGTAGAAACCTCCATAGGCACCGACAAATCCCCTACTGCGCCCATGTTTTGCACAACTATTGCGGTCACTTGTTCGAGCTCACCTTTTGCTACTTCAATAACCAATTCGTCATGTACCTGCAGCAACAGTCTGGACTTAACGCCAGCTGACTTCAAGGCAACATCAACCTTCAGCATGGCGACCTTTACTAAGTCAGCAGCTGAACCTTGAATCGGAGCATTCAAGGCCATGCGTTCGGCCATATCGCGCAGTTGTCGGTTGTCACTGTTTAGATCTGGCAAATAGCGACGACGCCCCATTATCGATTCGGTGTATCCCAGCTTTCGGGCTTCAACCACGACGTTAGCTAAGTAATCGCGCACGCCACCGAATCTTTCGAAATAAGTATTCATTAACGACTTAGCTTGATCGTTGCTAATACTCAATTGCTGCGCTAGGCCATAAGCAGACAATCCGTAGGCCAATCCATAGGACATAGCTTTAATTTGTCGACGCATGTCGGCATCAACTTTCTCGGGCGGAACTCCGAACACCTGAGAGCCAACAGTGGTGTGCAAATCTTCGCCAGTCTTAAGTGCTGCAATCAAACCTGGATCGTTTGATAGGTGTGCCATAACTCGAAGTTCAATTTGGCTGTAGTCAGCAGTAAGCAACGTTTCGAAATCTTTACCCACCACAAACGTGCCACGGATAGCAAAACCTTCGTTAGTACGAATTGGAATGTTTTGCAGATTAGGTTCAGTACTGGATAGTCGACCAGTTGCTGCAACCATTTGATTAAAGCTGGTGTGAATTCGATCATCGGATTGAACTGCAGCGAGCAATCCAGTAACAGTTTGCTTGAGTTTGATCACTTCACGATAACGAAGCAGCGCAGTGAGCAGCTCATCATCTGGAAATTTTGCTAATAGTCCAAGCAGCGATTCTGCATCTGTTGTGTAACCGGTCTTGATCTTTTTGGTCTTTGGCAGTCCACGCTCTTCAAAAAGAACTTCTTGCAGTTGTTTAGGTGAGCCTAGATTGAATTCATGGCCAACTGAATCGTGTGCCTGCTTCACGGCCTGCGCAGCATCAGCCTCAAAACTGGCTTCTAACTTCTTGAGCGCTTTAACATCAACTGCAATTCCATAAGCTTCCATTTCAGCTAACAATGGAACTAACGGCGTTTCTACTTGATTGAAGAGGCTCTCGCCGCCACGCTTTTGCAATTCAAGTTTCAGAAATTCACTCAAGTCCAAAGTCGCACGAGCCGCCTTAGCTAAAGCCTCTCCGGAAATTTCAAGTGAAGAATCTAGTGAGAGCTGTGCGCTTGATTCGGATGAATCAGATTCAAGTGACTTTCCCAGATAGCGCATAACTAAATCGGCTAACTCAAAGTTTCTGCCACCGGGTGACACTAGATACGAGGCGATGGCAGTGTCGAATGTAACGCCGTTAAGTGGAGTTCCCATTGCATTAAAGGCCAGCATTGGTCCCTTGGCATCGTGCAAGATCTTCTCTGACGAACTAGCCAGCCAGTTAGCCAGTGTTTCACTACCGTCAGCTGCGGCGCACCAAACTGACTCACCTGAACTATTGACAAACGCAAGCGCTTCAATGTGTCCGGAACCGCTACCCCAGTGTCCGGTTGTCGCGACCGCTACTGGTGATCCAGCTGCCTTAAGCCACTTGCCTAATTCAGACTCCGAAACTTTCTTGGTGACAACTTCGAATCCTTCGCTAGCAGCGTCGGCCACTTTCACATCTTTAGCAGCTTTGCCAGATTCTTTAGTCGTCTTCGAGCTATCAGAACCTGCAGCCTTGGTGCTTACCGGAGCTGTGCCAGATTTATTTCCACTTGGCCAAGCTGCAAACAACCTAGGACGCAGGGCGGAAAATTCCAGTGCGTCGAGCGTGGCATGGACCACGCTGGCGTCATATTCGCGCTTTGCATAAGTTTCAATGGCACGCTCGACCGGCGCATCCTCTACCAAGCGATTGAGTTCATAGTTCAGTTGGACTTGGTCGAGGTTCGCCCGCAGCGCCTCACCAACTTTGCCACCGATGGAATCAGCAACTGCAAGAATCTTTTCGAGTTCGCCAAATTCGGCAATCCATTTGGCGGCGGTCTTAGGGCCAACACCTGGAACGCCTGGCAGGTTGTCACTACTTTCACCCACCAGGGCTGCTAGCGATCGATATTGCTTTGGTGTGACGCCATACTTATCAAACACAGCATCTGGTGTCATGTGCACTAAATCCGACATACCTTTGCGCGGATAAAGAATGGTTACTCGTTCATCAATGAGTTGGAATGAGTCACGATCGCCACTGACAATCTGTACTGGGAAATCACAGCTCTTGGCTAAGGTGGCCAGAATGTCATCGGCTTCGAATCCGTCTGCCGTCACCACTGAAATGTTTAGGGATTCGAGGACCTGCTTGATCAGTTCAACTTGACCTTTGAATTCAGGTGGCGACTTCGCTCTGGTGGCTTTGTAATCCGGATATCTTTCGCTTCGGAAGGTTTGTCTAGAAACGTCAAAGGCCACTACTAGATGTGAAGGTTTTTGATCCTTGAGAACATTGACCAACATCGACACAAATCCGTAGACCGCATTGGTGTGCTGGCCTGAGCTGGTGGCAAAGTTTTCGACAGGCAGGCCATGAAACGCTCGATAGGCAAGCGAGTGACCGTCCAAAATGAGAAACTTAGATGTATCAGCCACGTATTGATCCTAGAGGGGTATCTATGAGTTCCAACCAAGAGAACCAAGCAAGCGACGTCGCAGTTGGAGCTATGGCCGAAAGAATGGGAATAACCGTCAGTTTCGCTACCGCCAACAAGGTGGTTGGGCATATGCCAGTTGAAGGAAACACTCAGCCATTTGGGCTGCTTAATGGTGGTGCTTCTATGGCGTTGGCAGAGACTCTCGGATCAGTTGGCGCTCACCTGCATGCGGGACCAACTAGAAGTGTGGTTGGAATCGACATCAATGGCACACACCATCGCAGCGCAACCAGCGGTCAAGTGACAGGAACTGCTACCCCATTGAGTCTTGGTCGCACTATTGCAGTGTACGAAATCGTTATTACTGACGAACGAGATAAGCGGATCTGCACTGCTCGCTTAACTTGTCTACTTCGCGATCTTGCTTAGAACTTAGTCGCTTTATGAGAGAGTAATTCCATGTTTATTGGGTCTGGCACGGTTATCAACATCATTGCAGTATTGATTGGCTCCACCTTGGGTGTCTTTATTGCGCACCGGCTAACCGAAAAGATTCGTGATGTAGTCACGGACGGACTTGGATTAGTAACCGGGATGATTGCAGTTCTGACTTGCGCTTCAATTACTGATCCGCTGCTAAGTGAAACTCTTGGCGCTGGTTGGCCAGTCTTGATAGTTCTAGCAAGCATTGTCGTTGGCGGAATGCTGGGAACCGCAATGCAAATCGAAGAACGGCTCGAACACGCTGGGGATCGTCTTAAGGCTAGATTTTCCAATGACGGATCCTCTAAGTTCACTGAGGGTTTTGTTGCTGCATCACTATTGTTTTGCGTTGGTGCCATGTCAGTGCTCGGTCCGATCACAGATGGACTTGGTGGCGGAAACGAAATTCTAGTTCTCAAGTCAACTTTGGACTTCTTTGCATCTATTGCATTTGCATCCGTTTTTGGTTGGGGTGTTGCGGCATCAGCGCTCACGATTCTGGTGTTTCAAGGAAGCTTGACTGCCCTTGGTTACGCACTTGGCAACTTCATGTCAGAGGTTCAAGTGTTAATGCTTACTGCGACTGGTGGATTGTTGATTCTAGGTATTTCACTTCGACTTCTTAACATCCGACAAATCCAGGTTGGAAATATGTTGCCAGCCCTTGTGATTGCTCCCCTTCTAGTGGCACTTGTTGCCTAGTTAAACCTCAACAAAAAAGGACCCTGCAATCTGCAGGGTCCTTTTTATGTGAACTAATTAACCGCCTAGGTAAGCCTGTGCGATTGCTGGATCGTCGGCAAGCTTAGAACCGTCACCCTCAAGCTTTAGGTGACCAGACTCAAGTACGTAGGCATAATCTGCGATACGTAGCGCAGCTAGTGCGTTCTGCTCAACCAAAAGAATGGTTACGCCAGTTTTGCGAATCTCTTCGATGGTTTCAAAGATTAGATCTACCAAAACTGGAGCTAGACCCATTGAAGGTTCATCCAAGATAAGTAGCTTTGGATTGCCCATTAGAGCGCGGCCAACTGCAAGCATTTGCTGCTCACCACCGGACATAGTGCCGGCTTTTTGGGTGATGCGTTCTTGGAGACGAGGGAACAATTCCAGGACGTGAGCTCGAGTTTCCTTAACTCCTGCTGCGTCCTTACGAAGGTATGCGCCTAAGTCAAGGTTTTCATCAACAGTCATCTTTGGGAAAATGCGTCGTCCTTCTGGAGAGTGACAGATACCCTTGGCAACGATTTCGTGTCCTGGAATTCCATCGATCTTTTCGCCAAGAAATTCGATACTTCCAGTCTTCGGCTTAAGTAGACCACTGACAGTGCGAAGTGTTGTTGACTTACCCGCACCATTGGAACCAATAAGAGAAACGATCTCACCTTCACGAACTTCAAGAGTTAGACCTTTGACTGCGGTGATCGCACCGTATCCAACTGTTAAGTCATTGATCTTGAGCATTGCAGGAGTGTTTAAACGTG
Organism: Actinomycetota bacterium; assembly: GCA_026392515.1. Taxonomy (GTDB): domain Bacteria; phylum Actinomycetota; class Actinomycetes; order S36-B12; family UBA5976; genus UBA5976. The sequence goes on from JAPLBY010000022.1 coordinate 171,933, forward strand.
CCATTACTTGCTCGCCTCCGATCCGCTCTTGCCTAAATAGGCTTCGATAACTCTTGGGTTTGATTTGATTTCTGCAGGAGATCCTTCAGCAATCTTTTGACCTTGATCAAGAACTGTAATCCGTTCTGAAACCTGCATAACAACGCTCATGTCATGCTCAATGAGCAGGATACTTATTCCCTTGTCTGCCTTTAACTTGCGGACGAAGTCAACAAATGCTGCAGACTCATTTGGGTTCATACCAGCTGTTGGCTCATCAAGAAGCAGAACCTTCGGGCGCAACGCAAGTGCACGTGCTACTTCGAGTCGACGCTGATCACCATAGGAAAGGTTACGTGCGTATTCGTTGGTTACGCTTCCAATTCCAACATAGTCAAGAAGCTCTTGTGCGAAGCGACGAGCTTCTGCCTCTTCAGCCTTTTGCTTCTTGGTTCGGAAAATGGTTGCAAATACTCCTGCATTCATCTTTGAGTGCATCGCTACCATGACGTTCTCTTGCGCCGTCATAAGACCAAACAAGCGGATGTTCTGGAAAGTTCTAGCAAGACCGCCGGAGGCAATGTCATGCACTGGATCTCCAGTAATCTCAACGTTGTCGAAAATTACCGCTCCACTAGTTGGCTTGTATAGGCCAGTTAAAACGTTGAAGAACGTTGTCTTTCCAGCTCCGTTAGGACCAATCAGCGAAACGATCGACCCTTCCGGAATCGTGAACGACACATCATCAACAGCAACTAGGCCGCCGAATTCCACGCGGATATCTTGAGCATCTAATACTGCTCTACCATCAAGACTCATAGTTAGTGATGCCCAATCTTTGTCTCGTCGGATACTACTTCTTCGTCTTCGAACTTATCCTCATTCATAACCATTCGAATTCGCGCTTCTGGAATGAAGCCTTCACGACGGAACAGCATCATGAGGACCAGAAGAAGTCCGAATAACAAGAATTGGTATGACGGGAAGTTGATGTTTGTGCCGAAGGAGTTGTTAACTAGTTCACCAATCTGGATAAGCCCAATTGAGTTAATCCAAGCTAAGGTAACAGCTCCGACTACTACGCCCCAAACGTTACCCATACCACCCATAACTACCATGGCCAGGATAATGATCGAGATTACAAAGTTAAATCGATCAGCGTAAACGCCACCAACCAAGATTGCGAAGCCCACACCACCAATACCGCCACCGACTGCTCCGATTGCATAGGAGGCGAATTTAGTACGCCATAGCGGAACACCCATCATGCTGGCAGCTAGTTCGTCTTCACGAATTGCTAACCAGGCACGACCCAAGCGGCCGTCACGAAGTCGGATAGAGAAGAAGATCATTGCGCCAGCAAGAACTGACACCATCAGGAACTTTTCTGGAAGTGCGAAGGTTCCAATGACATAACCGAATAGATTCACATCATCTAAGCCGCCGATGCCTTGCGCACCGTTAGTTACGTTGTGTCCCGCAATGTCCGCACCATTAAGCATGAACTGAGGGATAATTTCACCGAAACCAAGTGTTACTAATGCGAGGTAATCGCTCTTTAGCCGAAGTGTTGGACCACCGATGATTACACCCCAAATTGCAGTGAACACACCTCCGAGGATTAGCACCAGGAATACATGGAAGTGGATTCCAAAATCAAGGCCCGGGCGTGGATTGCCAAAGAAATTAATTTGAAGTGAACTGAAAAATGGTGACATTAACCAACCGGCAATGTAGCCGCCCAAAGCCCAGAACGCTACGTAACCAAGGTCAAGCAGACCGGCGTAACCCACGATGATGTTAAGGCCCAATGCCATAACGATCCAGATCATGATTTCCGCCATTGAAGTAAGCGAGAACCAAGCGTTGAAGAATTTCTGAACGCCACTTCCAGCTTCAGGAAGTATGAACTTGTTTAGGATAAAGAAGAATGCGACAGCGGACGTGAACCCGATGGCCCACTTTCGGTTGCCACTTACAGAAGTGTGTGCTGGAGCAGTGTTTGACATGTCAGACCTTCTCTTGTGCTGTCTCGCCCAACAATCCACCAGGACGGTAGACCATTAGAAGGATAAGGATTGTGAACACCATCGTCTGGGACCAGCGTTGGCCAGGTCCAATTGCTAAGCCATCGTTATAGCTCTGGATTAAACCAATGATTAGACCACCAAGTACAGCGCCGTAGAGATTACCCACGCCACCCAGTACTGCTGCGGTGAATGCAATTAGTCCTAGTTGGAAGCCCAGGTTGTAGGCAACCGTACCCGTGGTTTGTGCCCACATGATTCCGGCAGCTCCTGCAGCAGCACCTGCAATAGCGAATGTGAACGTAATTGTCTGATTCACATCGATACCCATTAGGCGTGAAGCATCTTTGTCCTGTGCTGTGGCTCGCATGGCGCGACCGCGACGGGTCTTGTTAACAATGAAAGCCAAGACAACCAGTAACGGAATTGTGATAGCAAAAATAACTAGGGATTTGAAGTTGATAACAATTCCGGATAGTTCAAACGTAGTTGAAGGAAGTACTGTGTTTACGTTTACCGGATTGGAACCAATCCACTTAAGACCAATCCACTGCAGCACGAATGACATACCAACAGCGGTAATCAATGGAGCAAGTTTCGGTGCATTACGCAATCTGCGGTAAGCGAGGCGTTCAATCGAAGTGTTTACAACTGCACCAAAAACCATGGTTAAAAGTAGTACGAGTAGAAGCAAAATATAATTTGTGCCGCTTGGGCTTTGAGCGCCCAACAATTCAGTAAGGATAGCGAAGCTGAATACTGCGCTTAACATGAACAAGTCACCGTGAGCAAAGTTGATCAGTTCAATGATGCCGTAAACCAAGGTGTAGCCAAGTGCGATCAACGCATACAGCAATCCATTGTTGAGACCGTTTACAGTTACTTGTGCAAACTGCATTGGATCGCTGGTTAGATTTAGCCCTAGCCAATAAACGGCAACACCAACTACGAAAATCATCGAGACTTTCATAAGTATTGCGCTAGGCGTTATTTTCTTTTTTCTAGCTACGCCGGATGCAACCGAAGTCATCTGCGGTTTCTCCTTCAAATAAGACACCTACAAAGGTGCTCGGAATATTCTCTTAATTAAACACTATAGTTTCTAAAATTTATAGGAATTGGGCGGGATTGGTAAACCAATCCCGCCCAAACCTTCAATGCCCTAAATGAGCATTTTGGCTAATTACTTAATATCAAGTGTCTTGATATCAGTTTCTACGCCACCGGTCATCTGCTGCAGAGTCATTGTGACAGTATCAACGTCACCTGTCTCCTGGTTTAGACAGAAGCCCATACCAGAGATTGATTCTTCAGCTGTTAGACAGATTTGCTCTCCAGCGAATACTGCATCAAGTACGCCTTGACGGGTACCATCTGATGCTGCAATTGCCTTAAGGATTACCTGCATAGCCACGCCACCGTACATTGCGTATGAGCTGTTTGGCTCGTTACCATACTTTGCGGTGTAATCTTCTACGAACTTCGCAGGAGCGCCGCCACCCTTCTTGATGCCGTCAAGTGACTTACCAGCAAATGTCATCCATAGACCTTCAGCTTCTGGCATTTCGCGCAGAGTTGGGTATCCGGAGAAACCATCTGGTGACATTGCTAGGAATGCAGTGTTGTCGCCAAGTACTGCAGTCTTGTCCTTAACTAGCTGAACACCGTTGTTATCAAAGATTCCACCGTAGTAAACAGCTGTTGCTCCGGAGGCCTTGATCTTTTCGAATGTATTTGTGTAACCCTGGGTCTGCTTTGCATCCCATGATCCACGGAATACAGTTCCGCCAAGCTTTTCGAACTCGATCTGTACTGCATCGGAAATACCAATGCCGTAAGCCTGAGTATCGTCAAGAACAGCAAGGTTCTTTACACCCTGTTCGTTGAACAAGAACTGTGCAGCTGCTGTTCCCTGGAAACCGTCGTGTGCAATTACGCGAGCGTAGTTACGTGCGCCGGATGGGTAGTAAAGACCTGGTTCGCCCATATCCCATTCGATGGTTAGACCTGGGTAAGTGTTTGCATGTGAAATCATTAGCATGCCAGCCTGGTTTAGAACTGGGATGATGATCTTTGCACAACCGGAGTTGTAGGTACCCATAACAGCTACTTCAGCTGTGTTGGCTACGTGATCCTGTGCGTTCTTTGCACAAGCTGCGTCGTCCCAAGCACCCTTAGCTGCTGTTGAGTCGTCGTATTCTTTGATTTCGACAGTGAAGTCTCCAGCTTTGCCGCCAGCTTGTTCAAGAACAAGTGCTGCGACTTCGTTGGTTGACTTGCTCGCATCAGCTGATGCGCCCTGCAATGGAAGATCGGTACCCACTACGAGTGCGTCTCCACCAGCAGAATCACTGCCACCGCTGCAAGCAGCAAGGGCAAGTGCGCCAGCAATAGCTAGAGCACCGATTTTGATCGGCTTGATCATTTGTATTTCCTCTCGTTGGCCCGACGAATTCTTTTCGGGCATCCCTAAAGTAACGGCTGAAGCCCACTAAATTCAAGGTAAATGGCTCGTAACGAGCAGGTGTTACGGGTTCGTTATCGGGAAATCCAGAAACCAGCGCAAAATCGGACATTTGCCTATGCGGACTAGCGGCGTCGTTTTTCTCTAATTCGCAGGTTAATTACGATCGGGGAACCGACGAAGCCAAATTCTTCGCGGAATCTGCGCTCCACAAATCTGCGATATCCAGCTTCCAGAAAACCTGAAGTGAAGAGTACGAATACCGGTGGTGCAACGCTGGCCTGGGTACCGAACAGAATCTTTGGCTGCTTGCCTCCACGGACTGGGTGTGGATGGCTAGCCACAATCTCTGCCAGGAATGCGTTCATTCGTCCAGTAGGAACTCGAGTTTCCCAGCCGGCGATAGCGGAACGCAACGCAGGAACCAGGCGATCTTTATGCCAACCAGTTTTTGCGCTGAAATTAATTCGAGGTGCCCAAGCGACTTGTACTAGGTCTCGCTCAATTTCGCGCTCTAAGTAATAGCGGCGTTCTTCATCCACTAGATCCCATTTATTAAATGCAATTACTAACGCTCGACCAGACTCAACGACCATTGAAATGATTCGAAGATCTTGTTCTGTCAGAGGTGCGCTTGCATCTAGCAACACGACAGCAACATCGGCTTTATCAAGTGCAGACTTAGTGCGCAATGTTGCAAAGTATTCGTGTCCTGATGCGTTCTTTGATTTGCGACGAATACCAGCGGTGTCGACCAAAATCCACTCTTCATCTTCCATCACAACTAATTCATCGACTGGATCGACGGTTGTTCCAGCGACACTGTCGACAACAGCGCGCTTTTCACCTGTTAAGGCATTCAGCAGACTTGATTTACCAACGTTTGGTTTACCAAGCAGTGCTACGCGATGTGGTCCGCGTGGGCGTGCTTGGCCAGAACCATCTTCCGGAAACGCAGCTAGCACAACATCTAGTAAGTCCCCGCTACCGCGACCATGTAACGCCGAAACTGTGTATGGCTCCCCTAGCCCTAATGACCAAAGTCTGGTTGCCTCTAACTCGGCTCGTTCGTCATCTACTTTGTTTGCAACCAAGATGACTGGCACTTTTGCTTGGCGCAGGACTCTTACGATTTGTTCGTCAGCATCGGTGGCACCGACTGTCGCGTCAACCACGAAGATAACGACGTCGCTGGAATTGATTGCGGCTTCAGCCTGAGCTGAAACCTGCGCGCTCATTCCAATAGCATCTTGTTCCCAGCCACCAGTATCAACCACAATAAACGGAACGCCATTCCATTCGGATTCGTATCTGACACGGTCTCGGGTAACGCCAGGAGTATCCTCGACAACTGCTTCGCGTCGCCCGATGATTCGATTTACCAGAGTTGATTTACCAACATTTGGCCGCCCAACAACGGCAACAATCGGCAAATTAGATAAGTCATCTGGCTCATCCATTAGTTCATCGGATGGAATGCCCAATTGATCAAGTAATGCGGTGTACTCAGATTCAGTTAGATCTTCCCAGCGTTCTGGAATTTCGACTGAGTCATCGAGTTCAATTGCATCACCCGCAACGTCATAAATGATGGTCTCGGCGTTTGGGTCTAATTCGTTATCCATGTGCTGCCCTCGCAATGTCTACTACTTGGGCGATTACTTCGCTAAGTTCCATATATGTGGTGTCGATTACTCGAGCACCTGGCGCAATTTCAAGTGGTGAAACAGCTCTTGTGGAGTCTGCCAAATCCCGCTTTTCTAAGTCAGATTGAGTGGCGGTTACTTCGGCGCCAATTTCTTTGGCCCGACGATCCGCTCTTGCTTCCGGATCGGCCGTGATAAAAAGGCGCACGGGTGCCTCTGGCAGCACAACCGCGCAAATGTCTCTACCTTCTACAACAATTCCAGTCTTTGAATTACTGGCGATTTCTCGCTGCAAATTCACCATAAGACTGCGAACTTCAGGGACTGCGCTAACTGCACTGACTCCTTGGGTAACTTCCGGACCCCTGATTTCAAGTGATACATCGCGTCCAGCAACTCGAATGCCTGGTTCGCTTGGATCAATACTCGGTTGAATTACCTCTGCATTTGCATACTTAGCAACCGATTGTGCGTCATTAACGTCAACGCCCAGATCCTGAATAAACCAAGTCATAGCCCGATACATACTTCCGGTATCCAGGTAATCCAGGCCCAATTCAGTGGCAACCGCGCGGGAAACGCTGGATTTTCCAGAACCGCTCGGGCCATCTATGGCGATTATGAGCGAATTGGGCATATAGAACAGTCTACCCAGTCAAATAGTTAGGAGATAACTACGAAACCTTCAAGTTCCAGCGCTGGCTTAAGTATCGAAACTGAGTTTGGCGCGAGCGTGAGTTCAACTAACCCGGTTGGGTGGCCAAGTGAGTGATCAATTCGAACGTCCTCGAGGTTTACATTTGCCTGCGCAGCAACCGTGAATAGCCGAGCTAGCTCACCTGGTTTGTCATCAAGACGAACTGCCAAAATCGCAGTCGACTGTTGCGAAGATCCATGCTTACCCGGCAGGCGGTCCCGACCTTGATTGCCTTTAACTAGCTTGGCCGTAACAGAGTTGCGATTTCCATCCTCAAGCGCAGAAGCAAACTCGAGTAAGTGATTGGCAACATGAGTAACTTGCTCGGCTATAAATTCTGAATTGTCACTAAGGATTTCGGTCCAAAGATCAGAATCCGATCCAGCGATTCGAATTGTGTCTCGAATTCCTTGTCCCGCGAGTTCAATGTAGGACCCTTCAGCGTCCATTAACTCGCCCGCAAGAACTGATGCCACAACTTGTGGAGTATGTGAAATCAAAGCAACTGCGCGATCGTGCTCTTCGATACTTCTAACAACTGGAAATGCTCCGAGGGATTTAACTAACTCCTCTACTACCGCAATTGACTCTGCGGAAGTTGATGCACTGCTTGCGATAACCCAAGGGCGATCCAGAAATAGATTTCCTTGCGCACCGATAGCGCCCGAAACTTCCCGTCCTGCCATGGGATGTCCTCCCACGATTCGATCCCAGCCACCTGAAACAAGTTGCTCAAGTTCTCGGAAGATTGATCCCTTAACGCTCGCGACATCTGTGATCACAGCATTGGGGTGCTCAACTATGGCAGCTGCAATTACCTTGGCCACGTTTGCTGGCGGTGTTGCCACGAAAACCACTGCAATATTCTGATCCGAGTATTTAGTCGCGCCACTAACTTTGATTGCATCATTAAGCGCAACTGAATTTATGTCAGACAGAAAAACCTTCAAGCCCTGAGCTGTAAGTCCAAGTGCAATGGAAGTACCAATTAAACCGGTGCCAATCACCAGTACGTTTTTTTCTTGATTCATGATCGCCAAATTACATTCAACTTATTGCGCAATGTCTTGACGCAGAGCTTCAGCGCCTCGCAAGTAAACGTGTTTGATTTCAGATCTTGGCTTCGAGGTTTGAACTTGAACCATAACTCGCACAACTTTTTCCATTGCTCCAGCAACGTCAATTTCTTGGGCGCAAATTAGAGGTACATCGGCAAGTCCGACTCCCCGTGCAGCTGCTGCCGGAAACGCGCTATGTAAATCTGGAGTCGAAGTGAATAAAACACTAATCAAGTCATCAGTATCGACAGCATTTCTCGACATTAGCTCGAGAAGCAATTCTGTGACAGCCTCCGCCATTTCAGTTGCATCATCGCGCTGCAGACAGGTTGCTCCCCTGATGGCTCTAATGTTCATGGCTATATCTTAGAGCCCAACGGAACTATAGAGTTTTCCCAATTCTTTGTTTTCCAGCACGCGCAAATGGCCCGAACGCAAACTTCCAAGTGCTATTGGTCCGATTTTGGTGCGAACCAAGTCCTGGACTGGATAGCCAAGTTCATCAAAAAGTTTGCGCAGAATTCGATTCCGGCCTTCATGTATTGAGATCTGAACTACGGTTTGGTTCTTGCCACTTTCATAGATCTTGCAATCCGTAACTGCTACTGGAGTGCCCTCAATGGGAAACCCAGCGATGATTTTTGCAATATCTTTCTTGGTAACTCGTCCAGATACCCGAGCTAAATATGTCTTAACAATTCCATGTGATGGATGGCCAAGCCGTTGACTTAGTTCGCCATCGTTAGTTAGTAACAGCAAGCCTTCAGTATCTGCATCAAGTCGACCTACATGAAATAGGCGCTGCTCAAACTCGGCTACTAAGTCACCAACACACTCGCGGCCTTGATCGTCAGACATAGTGGTTACAACGCCTCGTGGCTTGTTTAGTGCAACAACTATGTGACCACTGGTTTGGGCAATTCGCACGCCATCAACATGGATGATGTCAACATCAGGATCAACTCTGGAACCTAACTCGTCGATAACTTCACCATTAACCGTCACGCGCCCAGCAGTGATGAATTCTTCACATTTACGCCGTGACCCAAGTCCGGCACTGGCCAGAACTTTTTGTAAGCGAACTTCGTTCTCTTCCATAACTGACTAGTTATTCGCTAAATCTAAAACTTCTTCGACATTGTCAGGCATAGGTAAGTGAGCTGCAATTGGCGGTAGTTCATCCAAAGACTTAAGTCCCAGACGTTCTAAGAAGTAAGTGGTTGTGCGATAAAGGTGCGCGCCAGTTTCGTGGTCATGGCCAGTTTCTTCGATTAAGCCACGAGTCACCAAGGTACGTACAACACCATCTACGTTGACACCTCTGATTGCAGAAATTCTTGATCGAGTAACCGGTTGACGGTATGCAACTACAGCTAACGTTTCTAGGCCGGCTTGGGAAAGCCTGCCGTGTTGCCCGTCGAGCACAAATCTTTCAACAACCTGCGCACAGTTATCTCTAGTCCAAAATCTCCAGCCGCCGCCTAGTTCACGCAAATCAAAGCCGCGCTCTTGAACTGCATACTCCTGAGCCAATTCATGCAAAGTTGTCACAACAACTTCTTCTGGAGTCCGAGTTAAGGTAGCAAGTGTTGATGTGCTCATAGGTTCTTCGGTGACCATTAGCAATGCTTCAAGCGCAGCGCGGAGCGATGGCGCACCTAATGAAATACCATCGTCTAACTCGGTTTCGGTAGCGGATTCGCCATCGATTAATTCAACTGTTTCGTCACTCATTTGGCTGGTCACCTTTCTCGTCATCGACTTGCTCGCTAGCTTCAACGTCGCCCAATTGGGTTCTAAAATCTTGCACTTCAGTGGTATCAAACTCATCAATCTCTCGCAACGAATTTGCATCAAGATCGTCATCACCGATCCATCTCACGTAAAGCTCACCTAGCGGTGTCGGCTGGTCAAAAGTAACCAGACCATCGCGATAGATCTCAAGCAAAGCTAAGAATCTTGCAACGACTAGCAAAGTAGTGTCACAATCTCGAGTCAGAGTTCTAAATGATGCTTGCCCAACTCTGCGTAATCTCTCGACAATGATTGCTGCTTGCTCGCGCACCGAAACTCTTGCAGCGTGAATGTGTGCGACCGAGATGATGTCAGGCAACTTAGGCTCGAGAGCGCGGGCAGCTAAGTTGGCAAAGTCATCCGGTCCCATTCCCAATTCAACTTCCGGAAGTAACTTGGCGAACTTTTCATCAAGTCCAGCCGCCCGTGGATGTTGACGACCAGCAGTTGCAAGTCGGTGCTTAAAGTCAGCTGACATTTCCTTGAATGCTCGATACTGCAAAAGTCGAGCCAGCAACAAATCGCGCGCTTCCAAAACTGCAATGTCCTCTTCGTCTTCAACTTCCCCACCGGGAATCAAACGAGCAGCTTTTAGATCCAGCAGCGTGGCGGCAATTACTAAGAATTCGGTTGCCTCATCAAGCGTCCACTCGTCCCCGCGCGCTTTGATGTAAGCCAGAAAATCATCGGTTACTTGGTGCAGCGAAAGTGCTGTTACATCTAGTCGATGTTTAGCAATTAACGAAAGCAGTACGTCAAATGGTCCCGAGAATTCTTCTAAGGAAACTACAAATGAGTCTGAAGTTTCTTCCGGCGCAGCGGTCTTTAGATCAGGCTCGGCAGACGCCGCAAACATTACTTAGCAACCGAGCCTTGGGCCTCTAGACGAGATACAAGTTCCCAAGCCAGGTTGCGATAATTCTGAGCACCGGATGAGTTTGGTGCTTGCTCAATTATCGAAACACCAGCTTTAGTTGTTTCTGGGAACTTAACCGTGCGGCTGATTGTGGTGTGGAATACCGAATCACCAAACGCATCAAGCACAGCTTGAATTGTTTCTCTGGTGTGCAAAGTACGCGCGTCAACCATGGTTGGAAGTACGCCATCAATAGTTAAGCGATTGTTTAGGCGCTCTTGCACCTTGGTAATGGTTTCGCGAAGCATTTCAACTCCACGAAGTGCAAAGAACTCACATTCCATCGGAATTACTACGCCGTCGGCAGCAGTTAGCGCGTTAACGGTTAGCAGACCTAGTGAAGGCTGGCAGTCGATCAAGATGTAGTCATAAAGCGGGCGCACTGATTCGAATGCTCGATCAAGTGCGTATTCACGCGCAACTTCGCCCGCAAGTCGCAATTCGGCAGCGCTTAATTGAATGTTTGCTGGTAACAAATCCAGACCAGGTACCGAAGTCTTCATAACAACATCTGATGCAGGTACCGAACTTGAATCCATCAACATGTCGTAGACAGTTCGCTTGCCGCCAAGATCATCTGGGTTAACACCAAGACCGATTGACAGTGAACCTTGTGGATCCATATCAACCATCAAAACTTTTCGTCCAGCTTCAGCAAGTGCTGCACCAAGATTGATTGTGGTTGTTGTTTTACCAACACCACCCTTTTGATTCGTCATTGCAATGATGTACGCCGGACCATGACTCGACAATGGTTTAGGCGCACTAAATGTTGGAAGTGGTCGACCAGTTAACCCAAGGATCACGCCAGGAGTCTTTGTTTCTTCGGTAGTCACAATTGGGGTAACTGATGCTTCATGGTCAATTGGCAAAACTGGAGTTGATTCAGTTGCTATCGGAGCCGAAACTGGCATTGCTGTGGCAGCTAATGGATCGCTTAAACTCTGATCCTGAGGAATTGGAACTGTCATAACTATCCTTCCCAGCACACACGTGACCAACAGAAATATTCCGTCGAGCCAGAATTAATCGTCGCTGAGGAAGTTACGACTACTTTAGATTAAGCCCTTTTTCCAATAAACACTGGGATGCAAGGTGGCTTTAGTGTTAGTGTCGCACGTCGATATTGGGTCCAAATTATCGAGCTTGGGCTCGCGGATGGGCTGTGGCATAGACCTCGCGCAACTGGTCAACAGTCACCAAAGTGTAGATCTGGGTCGTGGTAACTGATGCATGCCCTAAGAGCTCCTGAACCACTCGGACATCGGCGCCATTTTCCAGCAAATGTGTGGCAAACGAGTGCCTCATGGTGTGTGGTGAAACCTTGCCAGCCAAATCCGCACGTTGCGCGGCTGCCTGCAGAATTGTCCACGCGCTTTGCCGAGAGAGCTTTGAGCCCCGGGCATTCAAAAACAGCGCCGAATTAGAGGTTGATTTCCCTGACAGAACTGGCCTACTTCGAACTAAATAACGTTCTAAAGCTAGCAGGGCGTGGGATCCCACCGGAACTAGACGCTCCTTATTTCCTTTGCCTTTGAGGCGCAGAATCGGAAGCTCCTTAGAAAGTGTCGAAACATCGTCCAAACTCAAGTCGGTTAACTCAGAAATTCGGGCTCCAGTTCCGTAAAGCAATTCTAGAAGTGCGTGATCGCGTATCATGAGAACTGATACATCAGAATCACTTCCAGCCCCGACTGCGGCCAGTAATCTCTCAATCTCTGCAAAAGTCAAAGCCTTAGGTAGACGTTTAGATATGCCTGGTGGCTTTACAGCTCGAGCCGAATCCGAAGTAGTAATTCCTTCTTTTGCTAAAAACGCATGCAGACCGCGAACCGCAATCAAGGTTCTGGCTGCTGATGATGGTGCTAACGCAGGATGCTGGTCGCTACCCAGTCTTAAGCTGATCAAGAATTCCGAGATTTCATTTGCTGTAACGCTTGAAAATTCCGCCATCCCACGACTTACTAGGAATTCTTGGTACCTAGCTAAATCTCGACGATACGCAGACATGGAATTCTTAGCTAAACCACGCTCGACAAGTAAATGATCTAGGTATCCATTAATGTGCCGTTGAATTTGAGATGGATTAGCAGCGGGCACACTTTGAACTTACCTGACATAACTAATTAAAGGTCGCTAATAAACCTAGTGAATATTCGGTGATGAGTTTTTTGGGTGCCTAGGTCTTGCCAGCTACCGATTTAGACAGTTGAGTAGCGATCAGCCATCATGGCTTCACGTCGGGCTACTTCAGTGCTGACTCCGGCTAGCAAACTTGAAAGCGGGGTGTCTAAGGCATTGCAGACAGCCGCCAAAAGCTCCGAAGATGCCTCTTTTTGGCCACGTTCTAGTTCGGACAAGTATCCCAATGAGACCTGAGCATCGCGAGAAACGTCGCGCAGGGTTCGTCCTTGTTCATTTCGGCGGCGGCGCAATTCTTCGCCAATTACCTGACGCATAAGAATCGTCTTCTTGCCGTAGACCGGAGTGGCACTCGGATCCGCGATCTTTACGGTGTGCGTCAGGGAGATCTGATTTGGAGTCGCGCCAGATCTTGCTGAGGTATTCATAACCTGTTGCTGAGTCATTTCGCATTCCATTCCTTCATCATATCAATAATCCATTGATTACGTCTTGTTGTTAATCATGCCCAATAAATCTGGGGATAAACCCTGACATTCGAGACATTAGAGACGGTTTTAAAGCATTGTCAGCAAAAGTTCAAGGGCCGCAGCTACCGTCTCTTCTCTTACTTGATCTCTTGCCTCCCTTGGGTCATCTGTCTCGGGAAACAGATGTAACTCATCGACTGCCGAATCAATCACGGTTCCTTGCTCATCACGCATCACGCAAGCAACAAAAACCGTGCCTGGCAAGTGACCATCTTGCGAAGCTGGACCGGCAACGCCAGTTACTGCTAAACCAAAATCTGCATTTAACTTGTTTGCAACTCCAGAAGCCATTTCCAGCGCAACTTGTGCTTGCACGGCTCCACCTTCAGCCAGCAACGTTTCAGATACGCCTAACAAACTGGACTTCAAGTCGGTTGCGTAAGCGATAACTCCACCACGAAAAATCTGGGAGGCTCCTGGGATTGACGTAATCGTTGAGCCAAGTTGGCCACCGGTAATCGACTCGGCTGTTGCCACAGTTCGTCCTTGCATTGCAAACACGACTGTTACAGCTAAGGAATCAATGTCAGTAGTCATTATGCGGCTCGTTTCATTCGCCTAGTATGCCAAAGACTTTAACTACTACGTGGAAGAACTCGCGCTTTTAACACGTAGTCGATTCCGGTAGTAATTGTTAGTGCTAAGGCAACACCTAACGACATCTGAGCAACGGCGTCAACCCAGCCATTGAGTGGAATTAGGAATGCCACAATCGCAATAATCTGACTTACGGTTTTAACTTTTCCGCCACGGCTAGCCGGGATAACTCCTTGCTTGATAACCCAGAATCGCAACAAGGTAATGGCAACTTCTCTAAAGATGATTACGCCAGTTACCCACCATGCGATTTCACCTTGGATCGATAGCGTAATCAAGGCAGTACCAATCAATGCTTTATCTGCAATCGGGTCAGCGATCTTTCCAAAGTTTGTAACTAAGCCATAACGTCTGGCCCAAACTCCATCTACCAAATCAGTCAGTGCTGCAATCAAGAACACGGCAGCACTCGCCCACTGCGCCGAATCTGTTTGCTCAACTGCCAGAACTAAGTATCCAAAAATTGGAACCATGAACAATCGAGCCACTGTTAGCAAATTAGGGATGTTCAAAATCGGAACTTCATTGTTTGGATCACCTAAGTGATCTGGAGTTGGCAAGTGCGTCATGACTGAATCTGCTTAGCAACTAGATCAACGCCGATTGCATCAATTACAACCGCTCGCACGATAGTCCCAATTGGCAATTGCCCGTCTGCCTCAACCGTTGTAGCGCCATCAACCTCAGGGCCTTGATGTTCACTTCGCCCTTGATTTCCGACTTCTTCAATTAACACCGAAACTTCTTGCCCGATACGGCTGCGCGCAACATCTTCGCTAACGCGCAAAGCTACCTTGCTCACAGCTTCGTGTCTGGCTTGCACTTCGTGTTCCGGAAGATGACCATCTAGCTTTACAGCTGCCGTGCCATCTTCGTCCGAATAAGCAAATACGCCGATTGCATCAAGGCGGGCGCCTTCGATGAAGTTGATCAATTCAGTGACGTCTTCGTCAGTTTCCCCTGGGAAGCCAACAATGAAGTTAGTTCGCGCCCCAGCCAGCGGGTTATGAATTCGAATTGCACTCAAGAGATCTAGGAAGCTGTCAGTTCCACCAAATCTCTTCATGCGGCGCAACACTGCATTGCTGGCATGTTGAAATGACAGATCAAAGTAAGGAACGATGCCAGGAGTACTAGCGATCACGCTGATTAGATCGGGGCGCATTTCAGCGGGCTGTAAATATGAAACCCGAACCCATTCAATTCCTTCTGGCTGCACCAAAAGCGGCAAAAGTTTCTCGAGCAACCTCAAGTCCCCAAGATCTTTGCCATATGAAGTTGAATTCTCACTCACTAAGAGAAGTTCACGAACGCCATTCTCGCCAAGCCAAGCGGCCTCTTCAAAAATCTCACCTGGATCACGCGAAACGAACGAGCCACGAAACGCCGGGATCGCACAGAAGGTACATCTGCGGTCACAGCCAGAGGCAATCTTTAACGGCGCCCAAGGTGTGGACTCAAGACGTTTGCGATACACATGCGGCCCCATGCCTGGAGTTGAGACATCTTCGCTGGCTAACTGCCTATCAACTGGCGAAATTGGAAGTAACTTCCTTCTATCTCCAGGTGTGTGCGCAACGATACTTTCCCCAGCTAGAACTTTTCGAAGTGTAGAACCAATTTCGGCATAGTGATCAAAACTCAACACCGCATCAGCTTCGGGAAGTTCGGCAGCGAGTTCCTTGCCGTACCTTTGTGCCAAGCAACCAACAGCAACTACTTTTCCATTGCCGGCAAGAAGCTCACTAGCTTCCAAAATCGTGTCAATTGAATCTTTCTTAGCTTGCTCAATGAATCCACAAGTATTAACGAGCACTAAATCAGTTGCTTCCCCATCAGCAACTAAGTTCCAGCCATCGGCAGTTAATCGACCAGCAAGTTCTTCGGAATCAACGTCATTACGTGAGCAACCTAGAGAGACTATAGATACACGAGGATTAGCGGTCACGCTGTGAAGCCTACTCGCCGCGGATCAATGCAATTGTTCCCGCTAGATCTTCAGCAGTTACTAATACTTCGCGTGCCTTTGAGCCTTCAGATGGGCCAACAATATTTCGAGACTCCATTAGATCCATTAATCGTCCAGCTTTAGCAAAACCAATTCGAAGTTTGCGCTGCAGCATTGAAGTTGAACCGAACTGAGTAGAAACCACTAATTCAACGGCTGCTAGCAAGTCATCGAGGTCGTTACCGATATCTCCATCAATCTCTCGGGAAGCTGTAATTGGAGCCACGATGTCTTCGCGGTACTGCGGTGCCATCTGTCCCTTTGCATGCGCAACTACAGCGCGAATCTCTGCCTCAGTAACCCATGAACACTGAATTCGGATTGGCTTGGAAGTTCCCATTGGAAGGAATAAACCATCACCCTGGCCAACCAACTTCTCAGCACCAGGCTGATCCAAGATCACTCGGCTATCAGCAAGACTGGAAGTTGAGAATGCTAAGCGGCTAGGAACGTTGGCCTTGATCAAGCCAGTAACAACGTCTACAGAGGGACGCTGGGTAGCAAGAACTAGGTGAATACCGGCAGCACGAGCCAGCTGCGTGATACGCACTACCGAATCCTCTACATCGCGTGGAGCCACCATCATCAAATCTGCAAGCTCATCTACAACGACAAGTAAGTATGGGTAAGGGCGAAGAACTCGTTGTGAGCCTTCCGGTGGTGAAACCTTGCCACCACGAACTGCCTTATTGAAGTCATCAACATGGCGAAAGCCGTAAGCAGAAAGATCGTCGTAACGAGCTTCCATTTCTTTAACAACCCAGGCAAGCGCTTCTGCTGCCTTCTTAGGATTTGTAATGATCGGACTAATCAAGTGAGGAATACCTTCATACGCAGTTAGTTCTACACGCTTTGGATCAATCAAAACCATACGTACTTCGTCTGGAGTTGCTCGCATCAAAATTGAGGTAATCAGCGCGTTCATACAACCGGACTTACCTGCACCGGTAGCTCCTGCTACCAAAAGGTGTGGCATTTTGGCAAGGTTTGCTACGGTGAATCCGCCTTCAACATCCTTACCTAGACCAACCAACATTGGGTGATCATCCCCTGCTGCTTCGGCGCTTCGCATTACATCGCCGAGTGAGACAACTTCACGATCAGTATTAGGGATTTCAATACCAATTGCACTCTTGCCAGGAATTGGGGAAAGAATTCTTACGTCCGCACTGGCAACTGCATAAGCAATGTTCTTGCTCAATGCCGTTACGCGTTCCACTTTCACCTTTGGACCAAGTTCAACTTCGTAACGAGTCACAGTTGGGCCGCGCTGGAATCCAGTTACCTTCGCGTCAATATCAAATTGTTCAAGAACTTGAGTTAGTGCCTCAATAACTGCATCGTTTGCAGCAGTACGTGCCTTGGGAATCGCACCTGGCTTAAGTAGCGACTCACTTGGCAACTTGTAGTTCGAAGCTGACACAAATTGAAGTTGCTCAGACTTAACTGGCTTGACTTCAAGCATCGAAGCTGGTTGCGACGACGCATTCATTGGAGCTTTAGGCGCCTCGGTAATCAAGGATACCGCTTGAGTTTCGTGCTCAACTACTGGAGCTAAAACATCCACCGCAATTGTGTTCATTTGAGTGATGTCTTCAACTACAGCTACAAGTTCAACTTCTTCTTCAATGACCGCATTGCTTACAACTGGAGTTGCAAATGGTGCATCCCCTGCTAGCTCTCCAATTGCTAAAGCCGGATCAACATCTGATGGAGTAGAACTCTTACGACGAAGGCGACTAAACAAAGTGCGATTCGGGGATACTGAAAGATCTAAAGCTAATTGCGCTTGGGCGGCCGTGATGTCATCAACGTTTGGATGTGACATTTCCGCTTCATCTACTACAGCAGTGCGTTGGAACTTGTCTACGATCGAGCGAACCTTTGTTGGAATGGTGTTTACCGGTGTGGCGGTGATAATCAAGAGTGAAAAGAATGCAACAACCAAAAGAAGTAAAACGGTGACGATAGTGCCGGCAGCACTTACGAAAGGTGCCGTGATTGCCCAGCCAACCCAACCGGATGCTTCGCGCATTGCGCCAGCTCCAGATGATGGAATTGGATTACCACGATTGATGTGAACGATACCCATCACACTTAAAGAAAGCAGTGTCCAACCAATGGTTAGTCGCCCCTTCTTTTGGGACGGTGCATCTGGATGACGCAAAGTTTGAACTGCAATAACTAGCAATGCAACTGGAGCTAGAACATCGAAGATACCGACAGCGCCGGTAACCAAGCTAGTAACAACACCTGAAACAAAACCAGCCACATCGAACCAAACAACTGCCGCAACAACAATTGCTAAAGATAAGTAGAGAAGTCCTAAACCGTCACGGCGATGTGCAGGGTCAAGGTCTCTTGCGCTCTTGCCGATGCCACGTACAATAGCGCCGATCACATGGGCAATACCCAACCAAATTGCAGTCGCGAACTTACGCAGACCCTGGAACATGGTGGTTATCGCAGAAGGCTTTGAACTCTTTCGTGGCTTAACTGGAGCGCGCCCAGATGAGGAATTTCTTCCTTGTGGACGGGATGCTGATGAGCTGCGCGGACGAGTCTTTGCTGCTGACGGGGAAGCCATATAACAAATATATCCGAAACACTCCAGTAACACTGGCACCAAGAGTTACGGCGTGTCGGAATTCTTGGGCTAAAGCACTTGAGTTAATTGGAAATTATCAATGGCACGATCATTGGGCGACGGCGATGTTTCTCGCCTACCCACTTTCCAGCTACCCTGCGAACCATTTGTCCTAATTGATGGGTATCGGTAACGCCATCAGCAAGCGCTGCTTCAAGTGTTGATTTAATCTTTGGCAAGATCTCTTCAAAGACACTTTCTTCTTTACTAAACCCTCGGGCATGAATCTGCGGTCCGGCAATAACTTTACGTTCGGCAAAATCTATTGCCGCAACAATAGATAAGAATCCATCTTCACCAAGTACCCGGCGATCGTTCAGTAGCGATTCCGAAACTTCGCCAACAGTAGATCCTTCAACATAGACATAGCCACAAGGGACTGCACCAACAATGTTGGCTTTACCATTTACTAGATCGACGACAATTCCGTCACCCGCAAGCATCACTCTTGACTCAGGTACTCCGGTTTTGATTGCCAAGTCTGCATTAGCTCTCAAGTGTCGCCACTCACCATGGATTGGCATTACATTTTTTGGTTTAACTATGTTGTAGCAGTACAAAAGTTCGCCAGCTGCAGCGTGACCAGAAACGTGGACCAAGGCATTCCCCTTGTGCACAACGTGTGCCCCAAGTCGCGTCAGGTCGTTAATGATTCGATAAACCGCATTTTCATTTCCAGGAATCAACGACGAAGCAAGGATTACGGTATCGCCGGGTCCTACCGAGATTGCGTGATCTTGATTAGCAATTCGCGCCAATGCAGCCATCGGTTCGCCTTGGGATCCAGTGCAGATTAAAACTGCTTGATCGTCAGGTAGGTCTGCCATTTCATCACTAGAAATCAACGCCCCACCAGGAATGGTTAGATAACCAAGATCACTGGCGAGTGCCATATTGCGAACCATAGAGCGACCTACAAATGCAATCTTGCGATTGTTTCTTACTGCCACGTCAATGATTTGCTGGACTCTGTGCACGTGTGATGCAAATGATGCAACTATGACTCGGCCCGATGCGCCACCAATGACTTGCTGAAGCGTTGGGATGATGTCTTTTTCACTCGTAACAAATCCGGGTACTTCAGCGTTAGTTGAATCAACAAGAAATAGATCTACACCTTGGTCACCCAAGCGCGCGAATGCATTTAAGTCAGTAACTCGGCCATCAAGTGGAAGTTGATCCATCTTGAAATCACCGGTGATCAAAATGGTTCCGGCATCCGTAGTAACAGCTACGGCCAAGGCATCTGGGATGGAGTGATTTACTGCGATGAACTCAACAGAAAAGTCTCCAAACTTTTCCGTCATGCCTTCTTTAACGGCATGTGTGTAAGCCGTTATGCGATGTTCCTTTAACTTGCTTTCAATAAATGCCAAAGTCAATTGTGAACCGACGATCGGTATGTCTTGCTTATGTCGCAGTAGATACGGGACTGCCCCAATGTGATCTTCATGTCCGTGCGTCAGAATTACCGCCGCAACATCATCTAGTCGATCTTGGATGTAGGCGAAATCAGGCAAGATTAAATCAACACCGGGTTGAGTCTCTTCTGGAAATAAGACTCCACAGTCGACAATGAGCAGTTTTCCTCGGTATTCAAGCACGGTCATATTGCGACCGATGTCGCCTAATCCACCAAGTGCAACTACGCGAAAAGTGTCATCAGTTAGCGGAGGTGGAGTTGGTAACTCAATTTGTGAAAATGTCACAGACTGAAGCCACCCTTAATCAAGTCTTCTTTAAGAACACGTCTCTGGTCATCAGTTGCTGGAACTAGTGGCAATCGAAGTGACCCACCGCCTGTCCTACCCAGTTGGTCAAGCGCCGCTTTCACCATGATTGCCCCACCAGCTCTGGTCATAATGCCCTCGGTGATTGGAACTAGCGACCGATTAATCTCTCGAGCCGTTTTAACGTCATTGTTTTGCATCGCTTCAACCATCAACTTGTGGCGATCAGCCACGATGTGTCCGGTGACGCTCACGACACCAACAGCTCCTATTGCCAGAAGTGCAAGGTTTAACGGATCATCACCTGAATAGTAAGCAAGATCCGATTGCGCCATGATTTGTGATGCTGCCCAAGGATCCCCTTTTGCATCTTTATTGGCGATGATTTTTGGATGTTGTGCCAGCTGCAGCATGGTGTCGTTGTTGATTGGCACACCTGAGCGACCTGGGATGTCATAAATCATTACCGGCAGATCGGTTGAATCAGCTACTGCAACCATGTGCGCATAAATACCGGCTTGTGGTGGCTTGTTGTAATAAGGAGTGACGACAAGCAGTCCATGTGCTCCAGCTTTTTGCGCGTCTTTAGCTAGCAAAATCGAATGAGCGGTGTCATTGGAGCCAGCACCTGCAACAACTTTGGCCCGACTTCCCACTGCGTCAATTACAGCTTTAAGTAGTTCAAGTTTTTCGTGTTCGTCTGTTGTTGGAGATTCACCAGTTGTGCCATTAACTACTAGACCGTTGTTGCCCAAATCAACTAAGTCATTTGCAAGCTTTGCAGCAGCATCGTAATCAATCTTGGTTCCATCAGAAGTAAACGGTGTAACCATTGCGGTCAGTACCGTTCCAAAAACCTCTTGAGCTTTCACAACCACACCTATTTCCTAGGGAGCGACTCGGCCATTAGCCACGAATGATGCGTGGGTAAGTGGCATGATTCGCTCGAATTCTAACTCGTACTTTTCTGCAACCATTTCAATTTCGCGCTGTGGGAAGGATGGGAAGTGAGAACCCTCTGCTTTACGTCGCAGACTCAGAAAGTTCATCAGCGCGCGGGCGTTCATTGTTACGTAGGCAGAACTATAAATAGTCACTGGCAAAACAATTCGAGCAACCTCGCGCGCTACACCCGCTTCCAGCATTGCTTCATAAGATGCATAGGCAACGTCGCAAGCCTTCTTGGTCTCTGCAGTGACAATTTCGAATTGCTCTGGTGTGCCATCAACAAATTCGTATGCGCCGGCTTTACCAACTTGGATCAGCTTGCGCTCCGGACCAGGCGTGTAGAAAATCGGTTCCAAAACTTTGTAACGTCCAGATTCTTCGTTGTAACTTGCCATGCGGTGCCGAAAATGTTCACGCCACATAAAAATTGGTGCTTGCACAAAGAAAGTAAATACCGAATGCTCGAATGGGCTCCCGTGACGATCCCGCATCAAATAGTTGATTAAACCAGCAGAGGCAGCGGAATCAGCATTAACGTCCACTGCAGATTGATCGCCTTTGGTGGAAACCCGGGCTGCCCAAAGCACATCTGCGTCTCCTGCCGAATGCTTTACTAACTCGACAGTTACATCACTTCTAAAGGAAATCTCTTGGGCCACGTTGATAAGGCTATCGGGGCGCCCAATTAACCCTGACTTTGCCACCACTTTCTCCATTTGACCGACTAATTGATTTTCGCTACCTTTTAGTTACAAAATTATTTATGCAACCAGTTAGTTGCATAAATACCTTAATTAGGAGTCAAATGCTTTCTCGTCGCTTACTTGCTGCTTCAGCACTAAGTCTTTCTGTCCTTGTTTCCGGTTGTGCCAGTGAAACAACTTCTGAGCCAAACGCATCCAGTACTGCGGATAGTAATGCCGGATCGATCACGCTTTATTCGGGTCGTTCTGAGGAACTGATCGCACCGCTTCTTGAGTTGTTTACATCAGAAACTGGGATCGCAGTAAACGTTCGTTACGGTGAATCTTCAGAGATGGCAGCGACCATTCTTGAGGAAGGCAACAACACAAAGGCTGATGTATTTTTCTCACAGGACGCTGGCGCATTGGGCGCAGTAAGCCAAGAAGCTACTACATATCCTTTGCCCGAAGAGGTACTGAATTTAGTCCCTGCCAAATTCCGCGCAAAAGATGGTTCTTGGGTTGGCGTATCCGGACGATCACGCGTCCTTGCATACAACCCTGAACTTGTGACAGATCTACCGAAGTCAGTATTTGATCTTGCCGATCCAGGCTGGAAAGGTCGAATCGCTATTGCTCCGACAAATGCATCCTTTCAGTCATTTGTTACTGGGATGCGTGTAACCGAGGGTGACGAAAAGACTTTGGAATTTCTTTCAGCAATGAAGGAAAATGCGATCCTCTATGAAAAGAACAGCCAGATTCTGGATGCAGTCGAGAACGGCGAAGTTGCTGCCGGACTTCTAAACCATTACTACTGGTTTGAAAAAGCTGCTGAAATCGGTGCCGAGAACATGAATTCGAAGATCACTTGGTTCGCCGATGGTGATGCTGGCAATCTTGTTAATGTCGCTGGAGTTTCGCTAATTTCAGACAATCCAAACGCTTTGGTATTCGCAAAGTGGCTATTGGGTGATACTGCGCAAAAGTATTTCCTGGAAACCACCTTTGAGTATTCGCTCACTTCAGATGTTTCGCCAGATCCAGCTTTGCCAAAGTTAAGCGAGATCAACGGACCAGAAATTGATTTATCCAATCTGTCTTCACTAGAGCAGACTCTGCAATTGTTAACTGAAGCGGGTCTAATCTGACGACCAGATCAAACCAAAGGCCACCACTACAAATCTCTGTAGTGGTGGCATTTGGCGTTTTTGTTTCGGTTTTACCGCTGGTCTACATTCTGTTGCGTACTGCGCAAATTGGAATCAGCGAATTGGTTGATAGCTTGTTTCGGGCAAGGACTCTTGAGCTGATTTACAACTCGCTCTCCCTCACCCTTGTGGTTTGTGTAACTGCAATGACCATAGGAACTGCGCAAGCTTGGTTGAGTTTTCGATCAGATCTAGCTTTCCGCAGATTCTTTCAAGTTGTTGCAGTTCTTCCGCTAGCAATGCCTTCTTATGTGTTGGCTTACGCGTGGCTCTCAGTGTCGTCGGGGATCAATGGATTCCTTGGTTCATGGTTGGTTCTAAGCATCAGCACTACTCCATACGTATTCATTGCTGTTTCAGCTGCATTTAACCGACATAGTGGCGCGGGTGAAGAAGTAGCTCGAACCCTCGGACGTAGTCAGATGAGTGTTGCCAGGACCATCACATGGCCGGCGATTCGAACTTCAGTGTTCGGATCTGGATTACTTGTTGCTCTCTATACCCTTAGTGATTTCGGTGCGGTTTCATTGATGCGATACGACACCTTTACTCGCGCTATTTACAACGCCTACCGAGCAAGTTTCGATAGAAATTCAGCAGCTGCTTTGTCACTAGTTCTAGTTGTTCTTACCCTGTTTCTAATTCGAATTGAAGGTAGATCCAGTTCTCTAACGACTGCCAAGTCATCAGGTCAATATCGTGCAATGCAAACCAAACTTGGCAAATGGCAAATTGGAGCGCAGGCTTTGTTGTTGTCATGGTTTGTATTGGGAGTTCTGATTCCAGTTATGAGCATTATTTACTGGGCGGTGATTGGTCAGTCGCAATCAAATTTAGGCGAAATTTCTCGTGCCTTTGTTAACACAGTTGGGTACGGACTTGCTGGTGGATTAGCTGTTGCTTTTGTTGGCTTGGCGGTTGCCATCTTGGTGGTTAGGTACAAAAGCAAGTATTCAGTCAATGTCGAAAAAACTATTTTGATTACCCATGCACTTCCTGGCGTAGTTGTTGCGCTTTCTTTCGTATTCCTAGTGAATCAGTCAGTGCCAAGTCTTTATCAAACCAGTGCTTTAGTACTTCTCGCATATCTCGCATTATTTCTACCCAATGCAGTTGCTGTTCTAAAGGTGCCAATTTCGCAAGTACCAACCGGAATTGAAGAAGTCTCTAGAACGCTAGGAAGCTCTCAATTTCAAACACTAAGAAGAGTTGTGATTCCGGCAGCGGCTCCTGGAATTCTAAGTGCCACCGCATTTGTCGGGCTTACCGTAATTAAAGAGTTGCCAGCGACCTTGATTCTTCGCCCGACTGGAATTGAAACACTTGCCACCCGATTATGGTCTGCAACTTCAGTAAGTGCATTCAGTGCCGCGGCTCCATATGCATTGCTATTGATACTCGTAGCAGGTATTCCTGCGCTGTTCGTTAATCTTGAAATTCGGGCAACTCAAAATCGAAGTAGCCTAGAAGTAGCAGTTCCGAACGAAGTTAGCGTTAGCGAGGTGAGATAGATGTCAGAAAAAGTGCAAATAGAAAATGTCTCCAAATCTTTTGGCAATGTATCTGTACTCAAAGATGTTTCATTTACTGTCAAAGACGGTTCGCTTCTAACAGTTCTGGGTGCCTCAGGCGGCGGTAAAACCACACTACTGCGGTTGATTGCAGGCTTTGATTCAGTGGACTCGGGATCTATCACTATGAATGGCCGAGTAGTTTCTTCGGAGTCATTGTCACTACCTCCTGAAAAGCGAAACGTTGGTTTTGTGCCACAGGATTCTGCGCTGTTTCCTCATTTATCAGTTTCAAAGAACATTGCGTACGGACTTTCCCACTTGAAGACTGCCGCGAAAGATACAAAAGTTTCAGAGTTGTTGGATCTAATTGGGATGGGTGACCAGAGAGACTCTCTACCTGACACGCTTTCTGGTGGGCAACGTCAACGTGTTGCAATTGCCCGCGCCCTTGCACCTAATCCTGACGTGATTCTTCTTGATGAACCATTCGCTGCGCTAGATGCCCAATTGCGTTCAAAGCTTCGCGAAGATGTCCGAGCAATCCTTCGAGCAGCCAGTGCAACTGCAATTCTGGTAACTCACGATCAAGAAGAGGCGCTATCTATAGCTGATCAAGTGGCAATCCTTCGCGACGGAACCGTTGCCCAGATTGGTAGCCCGCGATCGATTTACTCGCAGCCAGTTGACGTTTCACTTGCTAAGTTCCTGGGCGATGCCGTTGTTATTCCTGGCGTAGTAACTGCCGGGAAAGTCAGCACGCAATTGGGCGACCTGATCCCGAGCGTGGCGCAACCTGAAGGAACTAAGGGTCAAGTTGCTATTCGTCCGGAGAATCTATATCTACAACCTGATCCGAAAGGTTTAGCCGTAGTTACCGGACGTCAATTCTTTGGACACGATGCATTAGTTGAAGTTAAGACTGCCGCTGGAACTGTGAAGGCTCGCACTTCTGGACCGATCTCGCCAGAAGTTGGCATGCCAGTAACCGTTTGGGTCAGAGGCTCAGTTAACTTCTACCCTGCTGACTAACCTCACCTTTTGGGTGATCGCAACACAAACCACAACTACGCTGGCAGCCACAAGAGTCTTACCCGTTACTATTTCGCCGAGCAGTAAAGCTGACCAAAGCAACGTTAAGAGTGACTGAACCAGCTGAACTTGCGAACCTCGCGCAACACCTAACTCTGACAAACCTCGGTACCAGGCAAAGAAGCCAAAGTACATGGAACCAAATGCCGTGAACAAAAATGCCAGTAACGATACCGAGGTAATGCTGTGAGTTTCTCTACCCAACCAAAGCGAAATCAAGAAGTACGGCATTGTGAGTGGCAAAGTCAAAACTACGCACCACGAGACAACCTGCCAGCCCGGCATTACCTTGCTAAGGATTGCTCCTTCGGCATATCCAATCGCAGCCGCAACGACAGCTCCAACCAAAAACAGATCGGCTTTAAGCGAGCTACCTTCCTGGCCGCCGTGTAGCCAGGCATAAATTACTAAAGTGAACGTGCCGACTAAGGCAGCAGCCCAAAAAGCTTTTGGTACTTTCTCGTGCAATCTGAATACTGCTAAAACAGCAGTTGCCAGTGGTAGTCCTGCAGTAATCACAGCCGCATGTGCGCTTGTTGTTTCAGTTAAAGCCAACGTGGTCAGAATTGGCCAGCCGATCACAATTCCACCTGCTGTGATTAACAACGGACCAATCAGTTTTTTCTCCGGAAACTTAACACGTGCTCGCTTCAGCAGAATTGCAGCTAGCAATCCAGCCAGAGCAGCTCTACCAAAAGTCAAAGTCCAAGGGGAAAAACCAGGAAGCGCAAGTTTCACCATTGGCAAAGTAAATGAAAAAATCAAAACTCCTAGGAACGCATAACCTATTCCTCGGATGTTTTTGGGCATGGCCTCAGACTAGTGCGGTAGGTTTAACGGACTATGAATACCACCCAAACCGAATGGAACGATGCACGCCGACAAATTGTTGGAAATGCAGCCAGCATTGGTTTTGCTGTGGCAATGTATGGCGTTTCGTTCGGTGCCTTAGGCACTACAACTGGGCTTTCTATCCCCCAAACCATGGCTTTATCCCTTTTGATGTTTACTGGCGCAAGCCAATTCACGTTGGTTAGCACGCTGGCTTCAGGTGGAACTGCGCTCACTGCAGTAATTGCGTCCTGGTTGATGGGAACCAGAAACGCTGCTTACTCGATGCGCATGACTCCAATTCTTAAAACTTCCGGACCCGGACGTTTAGTAGCGGTACAGCTAACTATCGATGAATCAACTGCAATGGGATTAGCGCAAGATGAAGAGGCCTTCGAAGGACGTGCGTCTCGCCTAGCTTTTTGGGCAACTGGACTTTCGGTTTACCTGTTATGGAACTTAGCCACTTTCATTGGCGCCGTAAGCGTTTCGGCAATCGGCGATCCAAAGTCATTTGGCCTTGATGCTGCAATTGCCGCTGGACTTTTCGCATTGGTCTGGCCACAGATTAAGTCACGAACTGATTTATCCGTGGCTTTCGGTGGTGCTTTAATCGCGCTGGCGTTAACGCCAGTCGTGCCACCGGGTGTTCCAGTGTTAGCGGCAGCCATAGTTGCGGTAATTGTTGGTTGGGTTACCGGCAGGAAACTGTCATGATGTGGTTCGCAGTCCTGGCTGGCACTGCTGGTTGTTATGCCCTCAAATACGTGGGAAGCA
The DNA here is from genome assembly GCA_026392515.1 of Actinomycetota bacterium. Classification (GTDB taxonomy): domain Bacteria; phylum Actinomycetota; class Actinomycetes; order S36-B12; family UBA5976; genus UBA5976. Next base: position 199,221 of record JAPLBY010000022.1, read on the forward strand.
TTATCCCGGCTCACATTTTGGAACAGCCCATTGTTAAGAGAATTGTTCTGTTGTTACCGATCTCATTGCTGAGCGCACTCGTTGCGGTGCAGACATTTGCAACAAGTCAATCTTTGACTTTAGATGCCCGAGTTCCTGCTTTGGCGGCAGCCACTGTGGCGCTTAAGTTTAAGACGCCATTTATTCTTATAGTTTTGATCGCCGCAGTAACAGCTGCAACACTTAGATACTTTGGGTTAGCTTCCTAGTTCAAGTAAATGTTCAAGTCCATATGTAAGACCTGGAGTTTGGGATACTTTGCGAACTGCAAGCAAAACACCTGGCATAAATGACTCACGGTCATAGGAATCATGACGAATCGTAAGCGACTCCCCTGGCCCGCCAAACAACACTTCTTGATGTGCAACTAAACCTTGCGCTCGAATACTGTGCACGGGTACACCAGAAACATTTGCGCCACGAGCACCTGGAATTGAATCAGATGTTGCATCAGGCATAGCCTTCATGCCAGCCCGCGCTTCTGCAATCATTTCTGCTGTTCTACGGGCAGTTCCACTTGGTGCATCTGCTTTTCGCGGGTGATGTAGTTCAATGATTTCAACGCTGTCAAAGTGTGGTGCTGCTTGCGCCGCAAACTGCATCATTAAAACTGCAGCTAAGCCAAAGTTTGGTGCGATTACAACATTGGCTTTGCTTGCTGCGAATTGCTTTTCCACTGCTGCTAATTTGTCAGCATCAAAACCGGTTGTGCCAACAACTGCATGAATGTTGTTTTTAGCAAGAAACTTTAGGTTGGCCTCAATGGATGCAGGTGTCGTGAAATCCACAACTACTTCAGCGCCATTTGATACTAAATCCGAAAGTGAATCATTAATGTCCAGCGCAGCCACTAGTTCGCAGTCTTGGCTTGCCGAAATCGCTTCGCACACAGTTGCGCCCATTCGACCCTTAGCGCCTAAAACACCTACTTTGATCTTTGACATTATCTACTCCGGTCCAACAACTGCAGTAAGTCGATCTTGTGACCATAGTTGATGCGCAAGTGAATGAACTTCGTCCAATGTCACAGCGGACACCCGGTCAAGTACTTCGGATACAGAAGGCACATATCCATTGTTCATCTCGGATCTAGCAATTCTGCTCATTCGGGAAGAAGTGTCTTCCAGACCCAGAACCATGCCACCACTTACTTGGCCCTTGGCTTTACTCAACTCCGCAGCGGTGATCCCGTTTTTAGCCACATCATCAAGCACATTTGTAATAACTTCTCGAACTTGATCCAAGTTCTTGGGACTGCATCCTGCATACACGCCTGCCATACCAGCATCTTGAAACTGTTGGCCGAAGGAATAGACGGTATAAACAAGTCCACGCTTTTCGCGAACTTCTTGGAACAAACGGCTAGACATGCCCCCGCCTAGTGCAGCGTTGAAGACTGACTGAATGTAGCGACGCTCATCGGCTCGGTCTAGGCCTGGTACCCCAATAACAAGGTTTGCTTGTTCAGTTGTCTTGTCTTGCTTAACGTAGCCACCAGTTTGTAGAACTTTAGTTTTATGCTTCATCGAAACATATGGGCTTTGGTCCCCATCAAGGGCAAAGCCACCTTGATTGAACGCTTTCCGAACTAACTTAACTACGGTTGCGTGATCGATATTTCCCGCCACCGCAACTATCAAGCGATCCGGTGTGTAGTACTTCTTGTAAAAGCCATTTATTGATCGACGCGATAGTGATGAAATATTCTCAACAGTTCCAAGAATGGATCGGCCCAATGGAGCGTCGCCAAACATAGCTTTGGAGAATTGTTCATGCACTAAATCAGCTGGATCATCATCGCGCATAGCTATTTCTTCCAAAACAACTTGGCGCTCTTGATCCACATCAACTGAAGTAATTGTGGCGGAAGTAATCATGTCAACTAGAACATCAATTGCTTGCGGGACGCTGGTATCTAAAACTCGGGTGTAGAAACAAGTTACTTCTTTGGAAGTAAAGGCATTCATTTCACCACCGACTGCATCAATAGTTGATGAGATGTCTAGGGCGCTGCGTGACTTAGTCCCCTTGAACAACAAGTGCTCTAAGTAGTGTGCAGAGCCAGTCTGCGAGGCAACTTCATCGCGAGAGCCAATGTTTACCCAAATGCCAATCGCTGCCGATCTAACAGATGGCATTTGCTCAGTGATAATTCGAAGTCCGCCAGTCAATACTGTGCGCTTTACCAAACCGCCTTGCTCGGCGGTCAGTAACGTGCGAGTGGTCCCTGGGCGTTGTTCATGCCCAAGGACCACTGCGGAGTTTCGTGATGTCACGGTTTTAGTCTTCGTCTCCAGCGTCATCTGCGCTTTCGTCTGAACCTTCTACTACAGGTACTAGGGACAGCTTTCCACGTGGATCGATTTCGGCGATCTCAACGTGGACCTTGTCACCAACCTTGAGAACATCTTCAACATTCTCTACGCGCTTGCCACCGGAAAGCTTGCGTAGCTGACTGATGTGAAGCAAGCCATCCTTACCAGGTGAAAGTGAAACGAAGGCACCGAAGTTAGTTGTCTTAACAACTGTTCCCATGTAGCGCTCGCCTACTTCTGGCATGGTTGGGTTTGCAATAGCGTTTACCTGGGCGCGAGCAGCATCTGCTGCTTCACCATTAGTTGCACCGATGTAAACCGTACCGTCATCACCAATGGAAATGTCAGCACCAGTTTCTTCTTGAATCTGGTTGATGATCTTGCCCTTTGGACCAATAACTTCACCAATCTTGTCGATTGGAATCATTACTGTGATGATGCGCGGTGCGTACTGCGACATTTCATCTGGAGCATCAATTGCTTCTAGCATTACATCCAAGATCGCAAGACGAGCTTCGCGAGCCTGTGTTAGCGCACCAGCCAATACTGAAGCTGGGATACCGTCAAGCTTGGTATCTAGTTGTAGCGCTGTGATGAAATCCTTTGTACCTGCAACCTTGAAGTCCATGTCGCCAAAGGCATCTTCAGCGCCAAGGATGTCGGTAAGTGCAACATACTCAGTCTTGCCGTCAATTTCATCGGAGATCAAACCCATTGCAATTCCAGCAACAGGTGCCTGAAGTGGCACACCTGCATTAAGAAGCGAAAGCGTTGAAGCACATACAGAGCCCATTGAAGTGGAACCGTTTGAGCCTAAAGCTTCCGAAACCTGACGGATTGCGTATGGGAAGTCCTGCTTTGTAGGCAGAACTGGAACCAAAGCACGCTCAGCCAACGCGCCGTGACCAATTTCGCGACGCTTCGGGCTACCTACACGACCAGTCTCACCAGTTGAGTAAGGCGGGAAGTTGTAATTGTGCATGTAGTGCTTGCGAGTTACTGGAGACAAAGTATCTAGTTGCTGTTCCATTTTCATCATGTTCAAGGTTGTTACGCCAAGAATCTGAGTCTCGCCACGTTCGAACAATGCCGAACCGTGAACGCGAGGAATTACATCTACTTCAGCACTCAAGGAACGGATGTCGCGAAGGCCACGGCCATCAATACGAATCTTGTCCTTGATGACGCGCTTGCGAACTAGCTTCTTGGTTAGTGAGCGAAGTGCTGCACTAACTTCCTTTTCGCGACCTGCAAAGTTGCCAGCTACCTTTTCGATAGTCAGTTCTTTAACGCGGTCTAGTTCAGTTTCGCGCTCTTGCTTGCCAGCGATAGTTAATGCCTTGGCTAAATCATCAGAAACTGCGGCTTCAACGGCTGCGAAGACATCAGCTTCGTAATCCAAGAAGACTGGGAATTCTGCGGTTTCTTTAGCTGCAACATCAGCAAGTGCTGACTGAGCACGACACAATTCAGCGATGAATGGCTTTGCAGCTTCAAGGCCTTCTGAAACAACTTCTTCAGATGGAGCCTTAGCGCCACCCTTGATCAATGCAATTGTGTTTTCAGTGGCTTCAGCCTCAACCATCATGATTGCAACGTCATCGCCAACAACTCGACCAGCAACAACCATGTCAAAGACTGCATCTTCAAGCTGACTATGTGTTGGGAATGCAACCCACTGACCGTTAATTAGTGCAACGCGAACGCCACCAATTGGTCCGGAGAATGGCAAACCTGCAAGCTGTGTAGACATAGATGCAGCGTTGATTGCAATTACGTCGTAAAGCACATCTGGATTTAGTGCCATTACGGTTACAACAACCTGAACTTCATTGCGAAGTCCCTTAACGAATGATGGACGCAATGGACGGTCAATTAGACGGCAAGTCAGAATTGCGTCTTCGGTTGGACGACCTTCACGTCGGAAGAATGATCCTGGAATACGTCCAGCAGCGTACATACGCTCTTCGACGTCCACGGTTAGTGGGAAGAAATCAAACTGATCTTTAGGTGATTTTCCTGCAGTAGTAGCGGATAGCAACATTGTGTCGTCATCCATGTAAACAACTGCGGTTCCGTTTGCCTGACGTGCAAGACGTCCGGTTTCGAACTTAACTGTGCGCTTTCCGAATGACCCATTGTCAATCACAGCAACGCTGGTCTGTACTTCGTTACCCTCCATGGGTAACCTCCCTCTTCATAAAGGGATAACACTGCACTTCTAACGAGTGAAATGCATTCAAATCACATGTCGATCTTCGATCGAGAAGCGCGGCTCATTGAGCCGAACTTCACTACCGAGGACCGACCAAACTGCTCGAATGTGCGTGCTATCCGCGGTTATCGCAAAACTGCGAGTCTTGATTTTGTGCTTGCTGTGCCAACACGAAATCGGCACAGCTCACTTCCTAAGAAGCGCACGAAAAGTTATCTGCGGATACCGAGTTTTTCGATGATCGCGCGGTATCGGTTGATGTCTGTCTTGGTTAAGTAATCAAGTAGACGACGACGTTGACCAACAAGCAGTAGCAAACCGCGACGGCTGTGGTGATCGTGCTTATGAGTTTTTAGGTGTCCGGTTAGATCGTTGATGCGCTGTGTCATCAAGGCAATCTGGACTTCTGGGCTTCCGGTATCGCCAGGCTTTGTGCCGTGTTCAGCAATGATGGCCTGCTTTACTGCAGATTCCAATGGCATAGATTTTTTCCTCTCGGGCGCGAACAGATCCGTAGATCTTTAGATGTGACACGAGATGTGGGGCGCCCGCCCCTCATTCGTCTGTGTTGTAAGGCTAACAGTTAGGGGTGGGTACCGCGAAATCCATGGATTTCGTGCAATAGGTACCGCGAAATCGTCAGAATGAGCCCGATCGGTGCAGCGAAATCGTGAGATTGCGCCCTAATTCAGGTACTTTTCCAGGTCAGCTTTGGCAGTTTCCACGTCGCGATCCATAGCTTCTAGTAATTCTGGGATGCCAGCAAAGCTCTCCATGTCCCGAATGTGCGAGACGAAGTCCAAATCCACGACTTTGCCATATAGGTTCAGGCCAGATTCACCAATTACATAAGCCTCGACTCGGCGATTAACTACATCGTCAAATGTTGGATTAGTGCCCACGCTGATTGCAGAACTATGGGCTACTCCATCAATCCATAGCAATCCTGAATAGACGCCATCTGCTGGAATCAGCAGGCCGCCCTGTACATCAATGTTGGCGGTTGGATAGCCGATTTCTCTTCCTCGATGGTCACCATGAACTACTTCACCTGAAACTCGGTGCGCTCGACCCAATAAGCCGTTTGCCCCTTCAACGTGTCCCTTCAAGATCGCAGTGCGAATTCGAGTTGATGACCATGCTGTTGAGTCACCGACTAGGTCAACAATGCGAACTTCGAATCCAAACTTCTTTGCCAGTTCTTGAAGTGTTTCAACTGTGCCACTGGCACCATGTCCAAATCTAAAGTTTCGGCCGACAATAACAACTTGCGCATTCAAGGCACCTATCAATATGTCTTCTACAAACTCATCGCTGGACATGTGTGCCATTGCATCTGTGAATTTCAAAGTCTCAACGTGATCCACGCCGTTTTCCAGAAGAAGTTTTGCGCGTCGCTGCGGAAGGGTAAGTAATCCGGCAAATGAATCTGGTCGCAGAAATGCCTTGGGCGGCGGATCAAATGTCGCAGCAGTTAAAGTGCCATTGATGCTGTTCGCAATACTTTTTGCGATACCAAGCACCTGACGGTGGCCAGCATGGACTCCATCAAAGACACCAATGGTGACAACTACTGGTACATTTGGACTACTCATTAGTTGCAAACACTACCAATGGATGAAGCACTGAGTCGGAATTATCAAATAATCCAATTGCCCTGCCATCCGGTGAAATAAGACCAACATGGCCTGAAGCTAGATCTGCTGGCGCCGAGAGTCTTACTCCGTTAACAGCCTTGCTTGCTTGCTCTTCAGTTAACACAATATGTTGGAAGCCGGCCTTGACCGCCGTTGCCAAGTCCATGATTTCTGGTTTTTCTTGCAGCATTTCTAGTGAGGTCATGGAATCAAAAACTCCGGAGCGAGTTCGCCTTAATTCTGTTAAGTGTCCCCCGACTTCAAGTTGCTTACCAATGTCTCGAGCTAAAGCTCTGATGTAAGTTCCAGCGCTGCATAAGACTCGAACTTTGACATCTATGACATCTAATTCAGGCAACTTGTCGATAGAAACTATCTCTAGATCGTTAATCATTACGCTTCGCGGCGGAATGCTGATCTCTTCACCATTTCTAACTCTTGTATAGGCGCGTTCGCCATCAATCTTTATGGCACTAACAGCACTTGGCTGCTGCATTATCGGACCACGGAAGTCACGAACTGTTTCAATAATTTGAGACTCGGTAATGTGACTGGCTGAAACTTTAGTGACAAGTTCACCTTGAGCATCATCAGTTGTTGTTGAGATACCCAGCCGGATCGTTCCAAAATATTCTTTATCGTGCGCAGTGAAATATCCAAGTAATCTAGTGGCTCGCCCAATTCCGATTACCAACATGCCAGTTGCCATTGGGTCTAATGTGCCAGCATGTCCAACTTTGCGAGTGTTGAACAACTTACGCATCTTGGCAACTACGTCGTGGGATGTTGGGCCTGCTGGTTTATCGACCAGCACAATACCTTCTATGTTCACAGCAAACTCAACTGAATCTAGTTAACGCTAATTGCGTCAAGTGCAGTGATTAACTGAGCGATGGTCGAATCAAGATCATGTGTTGAGCTATATCCTGATGCATATTTATGGCCACCGCCGCCTAATTCGTTTGCAAGTGCACCAACATCAACTGAGGTCTTACTTCGCAACGAAACTTTCCAATGTCCATCATCGGCTTGTTTCAAAACTGCAGCTACTTCTGCTTCTGAAGTTTTCCGTAGAGCTTCAATTACTCGTTCAACCGCCATTTCATTTAAACCTGGTCTCTGTTCTATTGAAACTGAGGTGTAGACAAGGCCTTGACCGGAAACGGCCGCGGAGAGCAGTGTCGCTCGGCTAACTGCATCACCCATCATTACCAGCGCTGCTAGTGGTTCGTCGTCAAAAAGCAATCGCGACAACTTCGCGCTATCAATTCCAATATCGAGTAATCGAGCTGCGGTGCGCAGGGTGTGCGAAGTAGTTGATTGATATTTGAATGAACCAGTATCAGTTGTGAGACCGGAGTAAATTGCACTAGCAATATCTTTAGTGATCGGTAATTCAAGTCGATCTATTAGTTCAAGAATTATCTCGGCTGTTGCTGCTGCTTTGGGGTCAACCAGGTGAATTGTGCCAAATCCGGTAAATGATGGGTGGTGGTCAATTGCAATGGAAACCTTGGCAGCATCCAAAATGCCCTTTGCCAAACCCAGTCGGGAATCTGATGACACGTCACATGAGATGACAAGATCCGCTTGATTCAATTCCTCTGGCATGCGAATCAATTCAGTTCCTGGCAAGAAACTCAATGGTTCTGGTGTGGTAAATCCAACCTCACCAACTGTTACTTGAACTTCTTTGCCCATACCTTGCAGTGCTAGTCCAAGTCCAAGCGCAGAACCTAAAGCATCAGCATCAGGAGTGACATGCGCGAGCAACAATACGCGTTTAGAGTTGGAGATTGCCGAAATAGCTTTATCCCACTCTGGTGTTGTTGCAAACGAAGACATGTGTGCCTACTCAGATGCTGAATCAGATTTGCGGTACGGATCAGCATCACCGGCATAACGAGCCCGAGCTGCCTGTTCATGGACTGCTTTGTCAGCAATTGCTGCCTCTTGTAGCAAGTCATCAATCACGCGAACGTTTTCTGGTAATGCATCACGAATGAATTCCACAGTAGGCGTGAATTTAATCCCGGTGCGCTTCCCTATTTCACTACGCACTAAGCCCTTGCTTGAATCCAGCGCTGCAGCTGAGCTTGTTGCTTCTGCCTCATCGCCAAACACTGTGTAGAAAACGGTGGCTTCACGTAAGTCAGCAGAAACTCGAACACTGGTCACCGTTACAAACCCAAGACGTGGATCTTTAACTTTAAGCTCTAGAGTTTCCGCAACGATTTCTTGGAATCTTTCACCCAATTTACGTGCTCTTGCTGCATCTGCCATGTCAAGCTCCCTAGATTTCTAATCACGAAAATAGTGCGCAGATTTAACTGCGCACTATTTCACGCATTTCAAATGTTTCGATGATGTCGCCGACCTTGATGTCGTTGAATGATCCAAGTCCGATACCGCACTCAAAACCTTCACGAACTTCAGTTGCGTCATCCTTGAATCGACGCAAAGTGTCGATTGATAGATCCGCTTGGACAACTGCTCCGTCGCGAACCAATCTGGCTTTTGCTTTGCGCTTGATTTCACCATTAAGAACTATGCAACCTGCAATGTTTCCAAACTTGCTGGAACGGAATACGTCGCGAACTTCAGCTGAACCAAGTTCTGCTTCTTCGTATTCAGCCTTACGCATACCCTTAAGCGCAGATTCGATGTCATCGATTACGCCGTAGATAACGTTGTAGTAGCGAATCTCAACATTTTCCCGGTCGGCCAAGTCACGAGACTTACCCTCAGGTCGAACGTTAAATCCGATGATCATGGCATCAGATGCTGCTGCCAATGAAACGTCATTTTCAGTGATCGCACCAACACCTCGGTGAATAACGCGCAAGATTACGTTCTCATCGTCAACGTCAATATTCAGCAAGGCATCTTCAAGAGCTTCGACCGAACCGGAAACGTCACCCTTGATGATGATCTTGAGTTCAACAACTTCACCCTTTTCGAGTGCCTTAAGCACATCTTCGAGAGTGTGACGTCCACGTCGGGCCGCCAATTCCGCATTACGCTCACGAGCACCGCGAGATTGCGCAATCTGGCGAGCAATTCGATCCTCGGCAACAACCAAGAAGCTGTCACCAGCACCTGGCACCGATGTAAGGCCAAGAACCTGAACTGCGCGAGCAGGTCCAGCTTCCTTTACTGGCTCTCCATTTTCATCCATCATGGCGCGGACGCGACCGAATGCGTCACCCACCACGATTGAATCTCCTGGTCGAAGTGTTCCGCGTTGTACCAAAACAGTTGCCACTGGTCCGCGACCGCGGTCAAGGTTGGCTTCAATTGCAACACCCTGTGCATCCTGAACTGGATTAGCTCGAAGATCTAGACCTGCATCAGCGGTCAACAGAATTGAGTCAATAAGTTCATTGATGTTCAGGTTGTTCTTTGCAGATACGTCAACGAAAATTGTGTCGCCACCGTACTCTTCTGGAACTAAGCCGTATTCAGTTAACTGGCCGCGAACTTTTGTGGAGTCTGCGCCTTCTTTATCAATCTTGTTAACTGCTACAACAATTGGAACGTTTGCTGCCTGAGCATGATTCAAAGCTTCAATTGTCTGCGGCTTAACACCATCATCAGCAGCAACTACAAGGACCGCGATGTCAGTTACCTGCGCACCACGAGCACGCATTGCAGTAAACGCTTCGTGACCTGGGGTATCGATGAATGTAATGGCGCGTTCTATGCCTTCATGAACGTGATGAATTTGGTAAGCACCAATGTGCTGAGTGATTCCGCCAGCTTCTCGTTCGATTACATTGGTTTGGCGAATTGCATCAAGCAATCGAGTTTTACCATGATCAACGTGACCCATAACGGTAACGACCGGTGGACGAATTACTAGATCTGCATCGTCACCTTCATCACCGAATTCAAGATCGTAAGACTCAAGAAGCTCGCGATCTTCATCCTCAGGCGAAATGATTTGAATTTCGTAATTCAATTCAGCGCCAAGAAGCTGCAGGGTTTCTTCGTTAACAGACTGAGTAGCTGTAACCATTTCACCCATTTTGAAAAGAATCTGAACTAGTGATGCTGGCTCAGCATTGATCTTGTCGGCAAAATCGCTAAGTGATGATCCACGGGCAAGACGAATTGCATCGCCGCGACCCATTGCCACAGATGAACCACCTGTGACTGGAGCCATCATGTTGTCGAACTCTTGACGCTTTGCGCGCTTTGACTTACGACCCTTTGATGGACGGCCACCAGATTTTCCGAAAGCGCCTGCAGTATTGCCGCGGCCACCGGTTGAATTCGGTCGACCACCTGGTCTGCCGCCTGGTGCGCCACCTGGCGCTCCACCTGGTGCACCTGCAGCTGCGAAACCACCACCGGCTCCGGCTGGACGAGGTCCGCCAAAACCACCGGGACGATCTCCACTTGGACGAGATCCGCCAAAGCCACCGGGACGATCGCCGGCTGGACGACCTGGTCCGCCTGGACGTTGTCCGCCAAAGCCACCGGGACGATCTCCGCCTGGACGACCTGGTCCGCCTGGACGAGCGCCAGCTGGACGAGGTGCTCCAGTTACGCCGCCGCTTGGACGTGGTCCGGCACTTCCCGAAGTAAATGGATTGTTTCCAGCACGCGGTGGACGCGGTGCTGAAGTAAATGGATTGTTACCTGGACGTGGCCCGCCTGGACGTGGTCCAGGTGTTGCCCCTGCTGTCGGACTTGCCGGTGCTGCAGGTGTTTCACTGACTGGTGCTTCTGATGTCGGAGGCTGCGCAGGAGCATCACTTGCACTCGACTGGACTGGAGCTTCCGTTGAGGTGCTCACTTCAACTGGAGCAGCATCGACTGGAGCGGCAGCTTTTTTAGCAGGTGCTTTCTTTGCAGGTGCAGGCGCTTTCGCTGCTGCCTCTTTTAATTCAGGAAACTTGTCATGTAAACGACGAATAACGGGAGCTTCGACAGTCGACGATGCCGACTTGACGTACTCACCAACTTCTTCAAGCTTTGAAATGATGTCTTTGCTTTCGACGCCTAGCGCCTTTGCAAGCTCATACACTCGGACCTTGGACACGATTCTCCAGTCTGGTCCGAGGTCTAGTTAATAGATCCGAACCGTCTCTTGTTTTTGCGCGCTCATTTCTGAGCACTCTGCTTCTTGGTGCCCATTAGATGAGCACCTTGCCTGTTGGCGTTCATAACTAGAACGCAAGCCTGGCGTTGAACATAAACACTCCCGTTTTCAGCGGTAGTTAACGGATACCTGTAGCAAGTCAATCAAGTTTTGGGCTTGAAATCCTTGAATACCGGCCTAGCTGGCAGGGATACAAAGTAACTTGCGTTATCTAGTCTAGCCCAAATTGGAGAAGCTCAATATCCACGCGGTTTTCGCATGCTTTTGCTGTTAGCAAAGACTTAGGCTTCAGTGGCCATATCTGACTTGATGTCAATCTTGGCACCGGTTAAGCGCGCTGCCAGTCTGGCATTTTGCCCTTCTCGGCCGATAGCAAGGCTTAGTTGAAAATCTGGAACTACCACACGGACAATTCGATTCTCTTCATCGATCAAAGTTGCGGAAATAACTTTCGCAGGTGACAAAGCATGCTTTACATAAAGTGCTAAGTCTTCGCTGTAGTCCACAATGTCGATCTTCTCGCCACCAAGTTCACTCATTACAGCACGCACTCGACCACCTAATGGGCCAATGCAGGCGCCTTTAGGATTCACGCTGGCAGTTTTTGTGGAGACTGCGATCTTGGTGCGGTGTCCGGCTTCGCGAGCAAGACCTTCGATTACCACTGTGCCGTCAGCTATTTCTGGAACTTCGAACTTGAATAGTTCTTCAACTAACTTTGGATGGGACCGAGAGAGAGTGATGACTGGACCCTTTGGACCCATTTTGACTGCCACTACATAACACCTGATTCGAGTGCCATGGGAATAGTCTTCGCCGGGCACACTTTCTTCTGGTGGCAGGACGCCTTCTACTTTTCCTAAATTAACAAAAATAAGTTGACGATCACTTCCCTGTTGAATCACACCAGAAACAATGTCGCCTTCCTTAGCTTGGAATTCAGCAACCGTCGCATCATCATCTGCCGCTTTAAGTCTCTGGCTGATAACGCCGCGAGCTAGCGATGCGGCAACTCGGCCGAATCCCTCTGGGGTCGCTTCGAATTCACCAATCTTTTCGCCTTCGTCATTCAACTCATCTGCAATCACAAGTACGTGACCAGTGGTTCGATCCAATTCAACGCGAGCACTTTCATGTGCGCCAGCTGAATGTAAGTAAGCAACTAGCAAAGCCTGCTCAATTGCGTCAACTACGTAATCTAAAGAAAGTCCGCGTTCGCGAGTCAATCCTTTTAGGGCTGAGATATCAATGTCCATGAATTGCCCTCCTAATCTGACTCAACATCGGGATCACCAGATAAAGCTTCAGCTTCATCTTTTGGCATCTTTTTAAATTCAACTTCGATATTTGCTCGAGAAATTTCTTGAATGCTTATAGTTCTCGATTTACCCTTTATGTCAAGAGTGACGTTTGGATCATCAAACTCAACAATTCTTCCAGTCGCGTTTATCGCATCACCCGCAACGTTAACTAGCCGTCCAACGTTTCTGGTCCAATGAATTGGTTTGGTAAGCGGCTTTGAGATACCACGTGTTCCAACCTCGAGAACATAAGGTTCATCGCCCATGGCATCTGAGTTGTCAAGGAATTCTGAAATTGCTCGCGATACTTCAGCGACTTCGTCTAGATTGACTCCACTATCGCCATCGATAGTTACGTCAAGGATTCGTTGGCCACCAGATCGAGTAATTTCAATATCGTCTAAATCGAATGAGAATGCACTCACAACAGGATCCAGCAATTCAGTAAGTTCAGAAACTGGAATCATTGTCTTGCCTTTTCAATTTGGTGGAACAGTCGTGTTTCTATCGTAGTCGGTTGTGGTCGCAATGAAAATACCCAAACGCGTACTTACAAATCCCAAAGATTTGCACCAGTTGCCTGAACAATACATATGTGAGCAAATCAGTTGCGGCAACTTCATTAGTTTTAAATCGAAGAACTTTCTTGGCCGGGATTAGCTCAACTGCAGTACTTGTGAGTTCGTGCAGCGTTTCCAGTGAAACCCCTATTGCAGATCCAATGCCCGGAGAGATAGAAAAAATCGTTAAGGCTAAACGAGACCTAATTAGTGATGCCACGGGATTGATTTCGTCCGACCCTAGTCTGAGTTCACCGTTACAAATAGTTATTGATCAAAATTTACTTCACATTGAGGGCTTATCGCCATACCTACCTGCTGGCTCCTCCCCTTCAGCAAGCGCCATGACAACTCAAGAACTTAGCCTTGCAGCGCTAGTTACGAGGTGCGCAGTCTTCTCAACAAACAATCTGAATACTGCTAGTACCATTTCTGACGCTGAACTATCTCGCATCCTGGCGCTTATCGCAGGATCGGAAATGCAGCATCATGTGTTGTTAACAGGATTTGTCGCATGAGCACTCTAGTTAAGGACGAATTGACTGCGCTTGAAGATCTACTCGCAAGTTGCTACGGCGCAATTTACGCTTACGGGGTCGTAGCTGCGTATTTGTCGGATTCAGAAGAAGCTTTAAACGCAATGGCTGCATTTAGAATTCACCGAGATCAATTACTAACAAGTTTCGATGAACTTGGATATCCCGCGCCCGCTGCAAGCGCGGCATATTCAATAACACCTCAAGTCCTTGATGGTCCAAGCGCCCGAGTTGCAGCAGCACTGCTGGAAGAGAATGCAATTGCGCATTGGGCTAATGCCCTTTTTTACCTACCCCCTCAGATCAAGCAGCGGGAATGTGAATTTCTACAAGGCTGCGCAATTCGATCATTTAGTTGGTCTGGGATTGCCAAAGCGTTTAGTTCGGCTACGTAAATCTCTAGATCGTAATAACGAGACGAATAACTAAAGCAGCTAGCACGAGCAAGAACGTATAACGAACAAATGAACTTCCGCGATCAAGAGCAGTTCTTGCCCCTAGATAACCGCCAATCAAGTTCGCTGGTGCCATCAATGCGGCAACTAGCCAAATCACGTGGCCACCAGGGATGAAGATAATCAATGCGGCCAAATTGGTAGCAACATTTACAAATTTAGCGATTGCCGAAGCACCCAAGAAACTAGTGCCCACAAAACTGACCAATGAAAACAGCAGAAACATTCCGGTGCCTGGACCGATCAAGCCATCATAAAACCCAATAACTAATCCAATAAGCGGTGCGACAGCTGGTGACACTTTCCGAATCGTTTCAAGCTTTCCAAAGTCCGGACGCAAAACCGTAAATGTGCCAACTGCAATCAAGATGATCAGAATTATCGGCTCAAAAATGTCCCGTGAAATGTTTGTTGCAAGTAATGCACCACAAAGCGAGCCAACAAACGCAGCGCTCATCATTGGGATTAACTGTTTTGCATTGACTTCAATCTTTTTGCGATAAGTATTTGCGGCCGTACTTGTTCCAACAATCGAGACTGCTTTATTCGTACCTAAAATGCTAGCCAAGGGCGCCGTTGGAAATGTCCAAAGTAGAACGGGTAATTGAATAAGTCCGCCACCGCCTGCAACCGCATCGACAAATCCCGCTAAGAATGCTGCTGCAACACAAATTAGAACTATCCAGATTGAAATCTCGACTAATTGTCCAGACATTGTTACTGGTTACTCCAGTCCATAACAACGTTCAAGACTTCGCCCAACTTCTGGACAGTTGCATCTGGCGTGATACCTAAGTCCGATGACTGCGATGCTGGAATATTTGAATGTGGAATCCAAATGCCCTTCATGCCAATTGATTGCGCGCCATGGATGTCATCAAACAACCGGTCACCAACGAATGCTGCATTCATAGGTTCGATATCTAAGTTGTAAAGAACGTCTGCAAAAACTGACTTATGTGGTTTACCTGTTGGGGTTTCACTTGTGAACAGAAGATAGTCGAAGAGGTGAAGCACGCCATCGCGTTCAAGTACTGCCTCATGATGTCTGCGTGGCCACATTGTGTTAGACAGAACTGCAGTTTTGATTCCTCGTCCCCGCAGACCTTCGAGAAGTTCAATCGCATCTGGGTCGGTGTAAGTGTGAGGATCCCAGCCACTCAAGTAACTTTCTAAAGCTTTCAAATGCAACGGACTCGAAGTATCAACTCCAGCTTCATGAAACAGTTCATCAAGTACTCCAGTACCAACTTCGCCATTAGTTTCAAACTGCCTGGACCAGCGTGCCTGTTCACCGTGATTTAGAACTTCAGCGAGTTCTTTAGCATTTTCTGGATCATAAATATTCGAGTAGCCAAGCCAAAGCTCGAATAGATCTACGTTATGCCAAGGAGTTAGCGTGCCACCCCAGTCAAAAACCACAGCCTTAATTGTCATGACTGTTAATTCTTGGTGACTAACGAGACTACTTCTGAAACAAAGTCCGCTATTGGAATAAGGGATTGATCTCCAGATCTACGATCCCGAAGTTCAATTACGCCATCTGCCAAACCTTTGCCTACAACAGCAATGGTTGGAATTCCAAGCAACTCAGAGTCGTTGAACTTAACTCCGGGAGAAACGCCTCTGCGGTCGTCAAACAAAACTCTGACGCCACTTGCCTCAAGTTCTTCACTCATGCGATTTGCAACGTCGAAAGGTTCATCTTCACGTCCAGTGGCAATGATATGAATGTCTGCCGGCGATACTTCCCGTGGCCAGATCAGTCCCTTCTCATCGTGTGACTGTTCGGCAATAGTTGCTACCGCACGAGAAACACCAATGCCATATGAACCCATGGTTACTGTTACCAGTTCGCCATTTTCATCAAGAACCTTCAGATCCAAAGCTTCGGCATATTTGCGACCTAATTGGAAAATGTGCCCAATCTCAATGCCGCGCGCGATGCCAACTTCGGCATCGCAATTCGAACAGCCATCTCCTTGGCGAACTTCGGCAGCTTCGATTACGCCATCCCAGGCAAAATCTCGTCCTGCAACTAAGTCATAAACATGGTTACCGCGCTTGTTAGCTCCAGTTATCCAGCGCGATCCCTTAACTACCCGAGGATCAACTAAGTATTGGATGCCTGATTTAGATTTCAGCCCGAGAACTTCTGGACCAATGTAACACTTAACCAAAGCTGGATGCTTTTTAAAGTCTTCTTCTTCGAAAGCTTCAATTGATATTGGATGAAGCGCAGCTTCAACTCGCTTTAGATCAACTTCACGATCACCAGGTAGACCAATTACAAGTGGTGCTCGGTTACCCGCTAGATCAACTTGCATCACTACGACATTCTTTAAAGTATCGCCGGCATGCCAGTCTCGATCAGATCTACGTAACTCTGCTCTGGCATTTGAAACTTCTACCAATGAAGCAATCGTTGGAGTGTCTGGTGTGTTCTCAGCGTGGGCTGCAGGAATTCCAGTGGCATCAATTTCGGCTGGAACCCGAGTGACAATTGCTTCAACGTTTGCAGCCAAGCCACAACTTGGGCACTTTACATATGTGTCTTCGCCACTGTCGCAAGTTGCCAAGAATTCTTCACTCTTAGATCCACCCATCGCTCCTGACATTGCCGAAACAATTTCGTAATTCATGCCAAGTCGATCAAATGTCTTGATGTATGAATCGCGATGACGTTGGTATGAAATATCCAAACCGGCATCATTGATATCAAAGGAGTATGAGTCCTTCATGACAAACTCTCGTGCTCTTAGAATTCCAGCACGTGGTCTGGCTTCATCGCGGTATTTAATCTGGATGTGGTAAATGCAAAGCGGCAGATCTTTGTATGACGAGTACTCCCCCTTGACCATAAGAGTGAACATTTCTTCGTGCGTTGGACCTAATAGATAGTCAGCTTTCTTTCGGTCCTGCAGACGAAATAGATTGTCACCGTACTCATTCCACCGACCCGTTTTTTCATAAGGTTCGCGTGGCAACAAGGCTGGGAAATGAACTTCTTGGAATCCAGCGCTGTCCATTTCTTCTCGAACTATGCGCTCAACATTTCGATAAACCAAATATCCAAGTGGTAACCAAGACCAAATGCCTGGTCCAACGCGGCGAACATAACCGCCACGTACAAGCAGTCGGTGACTAGGTACTTCGGCATCCGCTGGATCCTCGCGTAAAGTCCGCAAGAACAGGGTTGACATGCGTAGCACTAGCGCTCCTAGGGTCCATATGAATAGTGCCTCAATCGTACAGAAGAACTAGGTTCAATTTGAGTTGCCTTGGGCCTAGTAGCAGGTTCGAGACTGGGCTATCTGATTTAACTAAATAGGACTGTGGCAAAGGTGTCGACTTGTTCAAAGCCAACGCTTCTATATGTTTTTAAGGCGACTTCGTTGTAGTCATTGACGTACAGCGAAACAACAGGTGCCACATCCGCTAGAACAAGTTTCACAACGGCAGCCATCGCAGATACTGAGATTCCTTTGCCGCGATACTCGGGCTTAACCCAAACTCCTTGAATCTGAGCTACACCAGCACCTACCGTTCCAATTTCCGCTTTAAAAGCCAACTCGGAACCTAAGTACTTAACAAACGATCGCCGACTCGAAACAAGTTCAGAAATTCGATTTCGATACGCATTGCCGCCACCGTTAATAGTTGGGCTGATGCCAACTTCTTCAGTAAACATTGCAATACAAGCTGGAACCAGATTTTCTAGGTCTGAAAGGTTTGAATACCGAACGTCGTGATCAATGTCAACAGATGAATTACTTCGCATAGTTAGCACTGGTTGATTACCTCGAACTTCGCGTGCTGGTCCCCAACTAGCAGAAACTCTTGACCAAAGATCAAGCACTTCTTCCGCTGGTCCAACTATGGATGAACTTCGTCTGCCACTTCTGTTTAATACTGTTGCAAATTCTTGTCTTGCTATCAATGACGTATTGACCGGAACTATGTTTGCACCTGTCATCAAAACAGATTTCAAATTTCCATCATCAAAGTACCCAAGTAAATCTGGATAGCTTGGACGGAACCTACTTTGTTTAGTCTGCTCAAGCCGAGCAGCTAGGAAGCAGTGGCGAACTGGATCTTGTTCGATCAAGTTTTTGACTAAATCAATTGAGTGCGCATCAAGTGCACGGATTTCGTGTGCCATACCAAACTTTGATTTAGGTGACAGAAACTATTGGGGCGCCTTCAGAATCCATGCTCTCGGCAAGTTTCATCGCTTCTTCAATTAATGTTTCAACAATTTGGGCTTCCGGAACAGTTTTAATAACTACACCCTTAACGAAGATCTGTCCCTTGCCATTTCCGCTAGCAACTCCAAGATCTGCTTCACGTGCTTCGCCAGGTCCGTTCACTACGCAACCCATAACCGCAACGCGCAATGGAACTTCCAAACCTTCAAGTCCAGCAGTTACTTGTTCAGCCAATGTGTAAACATCAACTTGGGCACGACCACATGAAGGGCAACTTACAATCTCAAGTCCACGCTGCTTAAGGTTTAGGGATTCAAGAATTTGGTTTGCAACTTTTACTTCTTCAACTGGCGGAGCGGAAAGCGAAACTCGAATCGTGTCACCGATTCCATCAGCTAGCAAGGAGCCAAATGCCACAGCAGACTTGATTGTTCCTTGGAACAACGGACCAGCCTCTGTTACGCCAAGGTGAAGTGGGTAATCAGATTGCGCAGCAAGTAAGCGGTAAGCCTGAACCATCACAACCGGATCATGATGCTTAACGGAGATCTTTATATCACCAAAACCATGTTCTTCAAATAGCGAGGCTTCCCAAAGCGCAGATTCAACCAAAGCTTCTGGCGTTGCCTTGCCGTACTTCTCGAGTAATCGCTTATCTAGTGATCCAGCATTGACACCAATTCGAATTGGAATGCCGGCATCACCTGCAGCTTTAGCTATCTCTTTAACTTTGTCATCAAACTGTTTAATGTTGCCTGGGTTTACTCGTACCCCAGCTACACCTGCATCGATAGCTGCAAAAACATATTTTGGTTGGAAGTGAATATCTGCAATCACCGGGATGCTAGATTTCTTGGCAATCTGTGGCAAGGCATCTGCATCATCTTGACTAGGTACGGCAACGCGAACAATCTGGCAGCCTGAAGCCGTAAGTTCTGCAATCTGTTGAAGCGTGCTATTAACATCAGCGGTTAGCGTTGTGGCCATTGACTGGATACTGATTGGTGCATCGCCACCGACCAAGATCGGATGTGTGCTGTGTCGAAGCGTGATTTGACGACTTTTACGACGTGGAGCCAAAACAGGGGGCGGTAGCGCTGGTAAGCCAAGATCGATCGTCATAGGTTCTATTATCCGTTACATTCAGAGGATTTGCTTTACCAGGGTGAAACTAGGTTTTAATCGCTAGAAAGCCATCGGCTTAATGATGTCGGCCAAAATTACAATTGCTGACATTGCTAGCAAAACTATCGACATTGCGTAGGCAACTGGGAGCATTTTTGCGGTGTCTACTGGGCCTGGTAATGGCTTACGCCGCAGTCTGGCAATCTGTCGACGCGCTCCTTCGTAAAGTGCCCCTGCGATGTGGCCACCGTCTAATGGCAGAACCGGAACCATGTTGAAAACAAACAGAAACAGATTTACTGATGCCAACAAGGTAATTAAGTCCCCGGCTTTATAGATAGTTGGAACTTCTTCAGTGCTAGCTATCTGCCCGCTGATACGCCCAATTCCAATGACACTTACTGGACCTTCAGGGTCTCTTGGCGCTTCAGTAAATAAATCACCGGCCAATCCAAATACTCTAGCTGGAAATTCAAATAACGCAGCGATGCTGCTTGTTGTAACAGTTGCCATAAAACCTGGAACTTCAGAAACTGGCGATTGCACCAGATCAAAACCTGGGGAGACGCCCAAGAATCCCCGAGTGGTAAATTCTCCAGTTGCATCGCCGGTATCGCTGAACACTGGTGACTCAAGTGCAGCCACCTCTACATTCTTGGTGACCGTTTCACCAGATGAAGTTAGGTAAGTTACATCAACAACATTTCCGGCTTGATCACTAAGCGCAGTTCCTAAATCTTCCCAAGTGGAAATCTCTAGCCCGTTGACGGTCAGCAACTTGTCGCCTGCGGCCAGTCCGATTTCGGAAGCTGGTGTGCTAACTCCACCTTCACACGTGCCACTTGTGGAAGCAATACCATTTGGATTCGCACTTGTCGGAACGCAGGCTACAACTTCACTGACTGTTGTAGTGACTGCTGGACGACCGATAACACTCAGTGAAATTGTGAAAAGAATTGTCGCGATTACCAAGTTCATAAAAGGTCCGCCGAACATTACGGTTAACTTTTTTGGAACACTTAATCGGTAAAACGTGCGTGGCTCGTCTTCTGGCGCAATCTCGGAAAGAACTTCCTCGCGCGCAGACTCAATCATTAGTCCAATGCGTCCAAGATGTTCTCGATCTTGGACTCCCTTTGGATTAGGTGGGAACATTCCAATCATTCGAATGTAGCCACCGAGTGGAATGGCTTTGATTCCGTATTCGGTTTCACCTTTAATGCGCGACCAAAGTGTTGGCCCAAAGCCCACCATGTACTGCGGAACTTTTACACCAAACTTCTTTGCCGGCGCCATGTGGCCAAGTTCGTGCAATGCAATAGACAAAAGTAGGCCAATTGCAAAAATTGATATTCCGAGCAGGGTCAGCATGTGATGGTCCTATTTCTTGGAATCAAGTAATTCACGACCATATAGTTGTGCCCAATCTGCAGCATTCAAAACTTCTTCTATTGTCAGGTCTTGGTCTGACACAAAATTGGAATCCAAGTGAACCTGCAAAACTTCTGAAACAAAATCAACAATTCCCAGGAAGGAAAGCTCTCCAGCCAAGAATGCAGCGACTGCGACTTCATTTGCGCCATTTAGTACTGCAGGTGCAGTTCCAGCTCTGGAACCAGCCAATTTCGCCAGTTCTACGGCAGCAAACACTTCGTTGTCTAGAGGTTCGAAAGTCCAACTAGTGGCCTGTGTCCAATCGCAGCCACTTGCTATGCCGGTAATTCGGTTTGGCCAAACTAGTCCGAGTGCAATCGGCAACCTCATGTCAGGAGGGCTCGCTTGGGCAACTGTGGAACCATCAATGAATTCGACCATGGAGTGAACGACTGACTGCGGATGTACGACTACGTCGATGTTTTCAAATTCAATATCAAATAGCAGGTGCGCCTCTATAACTTCGAGACCTTTGTTCATCATGGTTGCGGAATTGATCGTTACTACTGGACCCATTGCCCAGGTCGGATGATTCAGAGCTTGCTCTGGCGTTACTGCCTCAAGATCCTTGCGCGACTTACCTCGGAAAGGTCCACCGCTTGCAGTAAGAATTAAGCGCTTAACTTCACTTGCCTCACCTGAGCGCAAACATTGTGCGATTGCCGAATGCTCACTATCGACTGGAACAATCTGCCCTGGCTTTGCAAGTTTGGTAACTGCCGTTCCGCCAATTACTAGTGACTCTTTGTTTGCTAGTGCCAATACTGACCCAGCAGTCAAAGCCGCAACCGTTGGCAGTAACCCAACCGCGCCAGTAATTCCATTAACCACAACGTCAGCCGATACTCCCGCAAGTTCAGTTGCTGCCTGCGGTCCAACGAGCATTTTTGGGAGCGTGAAGTTACCTTCGGAGTATCCAGCTTTCTTAGCTTGCGCGTAAATGGCTAGCTGCACATCTTGCGCTGCAGTGGCATTTGCGATTGCGACATATTCAACTTGAAACTCGAGAGCTTGCTCGGCGAGCAAACTTGGATTGTTGCCACCGGCAGAAATTCCAACAACTTTGAATTCAGAATCGCTTGCTCTGATTACTTCTAACGTTTGAGTTCCAATGCTTCCGGTGGAACCCAGAACAATTACCGAATGCATGAACTTCTTAGCATCAACTAAAGCGCTAGGTCACTAAGTACGAGAATACGCTCATGAGTTAGATCGCGCATGGCATGTAGCAAACCTTCTTTGCCAACGCCAGATGCTTTTACGCCACCGTATGGCATTTGATCAGAGCGGAATGTTGGAACATCACCAATGATTACGCCACCAACTTCAAGCTCCGAA
>JAPLBY010000036.1 GCA_026392515.1 Actinomycetota bacterium
ATGGTTTGGGGCACTGGAATGATCGGCGCGACTGCTGCTGCGCGCTTCATGGCACAACTTGCCGAGAATGCAAAGATCCCAGCAGCACACGGTGAACTGCCCGAAGTTGGTCACAACCAGATTGTGACTTTCGATGGTGTTCTTGCTGGCGCTGCGCCAGCTCGCGACATCTTTAGCGATAACGACGGTGTAATTGATCGCCGCACGCATCTTTATATCCTGCGTGACACCAACGAACACCCGGCCGTTGAAAAACGAATCGGAATTGTTAGCCAAATTGCAAGTGATCGCAATGTACCGGTCACTTTGATTCAAGCTCATGACGGCCATCCAATTAGTCGCCTGGCATCTCTGATCATTCCAACTGACTGGGCTAGTGTGTACGCAGGCTTGGCATTGGGAATTGATCCATCACAGATCAGCACAATTAACCAGCTCAAGGCTGGATTACTAAGTTAGTTTTTCACTTAGTTATTTCTCTAACTGAAGGAATCGCAGATGAGTACCGAAGGTGGTACCAAAGCAGTCGTTGCCGCGTTGCTGGCAAATACCGGAATCGCAATTAGCAAGTTTGTTGCCTTTGCTATTACTGGTTCAACATCGATGTTGTCGGAGGCAATTCACTCGGTTGCTGATGCCTTAAACCAAGTTTTGCTTTTGATAGGCGGCAAACGTTCCCGCCGAGTTGCTGATGACAAGTATCAGTTTGGTTATGGCCGAGTTCGTTACGTTTACGGATTCATGGTTGCCATCGTGCTGTTCATGGTCGGTGGAATTTACTCGCTTTATGAAGGTTGGCATAAATGGAGCCACCCAGAACCGGTAACTGATCACTGGGTTGCAATTGGTGTTTTGTCGATTGCAATTGTTTTGGAAATCCTTTCGTTTAGAACTGCGATTATTGAAACTAACAAAGTTCGTGGCAAGCGTTCATTTGCCAAGTTCATCAAAGATGCGCGTCAACCAGAGCTTCCAGTGATTTTGCTCGAAGACTTTGGCGCGCTAATCGGACTGGTCTTTGCCTTGATTGGCGTTAGTGCCGCAGTGATCACCGGCGATGGTCGTTGGGACGGTATGGGCGCGATGGCCATTGGTTCCTTGCTGATCGTGATTGCAGTGATCTTGGTGCGTGAGATGTCTGGAATGCTAGTTGGCGAAGGCGCACTGCCCGAAGAATATGACGCCGTTCAAGCTGCACTGGAATCTGCGCCACTAGTTGAGCGTGTAATTCACTTGCGCACACTTCATGTTGGTCCGGATGCACTTTTGGTGGGAGCCAAGATTGCGATTGCAAAAACTGACTCAGCTGAAGAAATTGCTAAGGGCATCGATGAAGCTGAGCGGTTGTTGCGAATTGCAGTACCAAGCGCGAAGTATGTGTTCCTAGAGCCGGACTTGGACCGTAGCAAGTAGGTCTTCAGTCATACGGGTGATAAGCCCAATAGCCCCAGCCAGTTCGGCCAAAACCACTGGCCTGTGACACAATAGATCTACCGCTAGCCATCGAAGCCTCGTGACGTTGCGGACACAATGTCCCAGATTCCAAAACTTTTTTCACGAGGAGTACCACCATGGCCTTAGGCCCAAATGACTTCAAAGTTGCCGACATTTCGCTTGCCGAATTTGGTCGCAACGAAATCCGCTTAGCCGAAAACGAAATGCCTGGCCTAATGGCGATGCGTTCTGAGTTCGGAGCTTCCAAGCCACTTAAGGGTGCCCGCATCATGGGTTCCCTGCACATGACTATCCAGACCGCTGTCTTGATTGAGACTTTGGTTGAACTTGGCGCTGATGTGCGCTGGGTATCTTGCAACATCTTCTCAACCCAGGATCACGCAGCTGCTGCAGTTGTAGTTGGTCCAAACGGAACTGAAGATGCACCAACTGGTGTGCCGGTTTACGCATGGAAAGAAGAAAGCCTGGAAGAGTACTGGTGGTGCACTGAGCAGGCACTTCGTTGGCCAGGACAAACCGGTCCAAACATGATCCTTGACGATGGTGGCGACGCCACAATGTTGATCCACAAGGGAACTGAATTTGAAAAGGCTGGCTTCGTTCCAGATCCTGCAGGCGCCGACTCCGAAGAATACGGCGTAGTGCTTTCACTATTGCAGCGCTCACTTGGCGAAGATCCACAGCGTTGGACAACCGTAGGTTCTGAGATCATGGGTGTTACCGAAGAAACCACAACTGGCGTGCTTCGTCTATACGACATGTTCCGCGAAGGAACACTTATGTTCCCAGCGATCAACGTTAATGACTCCGTAACAAAGTCCAAGTTCGATAACAAGTACGGCACTCGCCACAGCTTGATCGATGGCATCAACCGCGCAACTGACACTCTTATGGGTGGCAAGGTTGCTGTGGTTTGTGGTTACGGCGACGTCGGCAAGGGTTCAGCTGAATCACTTCGCGGCCAAGGCGCTCGCGTGATCGTGACTGAAATTGATCCAATCTGTGCACTTCAGGCAGCTATGGACGGTTAC
>JAPLBY010000004.1 GCA_026392515.1 Actinomycetota bacterium
GCCACAGGTGCAAGAGCGGCTAACAACTCAGATCGCTGATGCGATGACAGACATACTTGGCGCCCGCGGCGTAATTGTTGTAATTGAATGCGAACACTTATGTATGTCAATGCGCGGAATTCGCAAGCCAGGCTCGACAACTTTGACTTCCGTTGTTCGTGGCCAGCTGCGCGATCCCGCAACTCGCGTTGAAGCGATGTCACTAATTAACGGAAAGTAACTTTCCATGTTGCATCCAAGCGGCCTTCCGGAAAGTCTGCGAAACCTCGATCGCACTCTTGTTATGGGTGTCTTAAACGTAACGCCAGATTCTTTCAGTGACGGCGGCAGATTCGATGACACCGAGATTGCAATCAGCCACGCACTTCAAATGATTGAGGATGGCGCAGACATCATCGACATCGGAGGCGAATCAACACGACCAGGTTCCGATCGCATCTCGGTACAAGAAGAACTTGATCGAGTACTTCCGGTAATTGCAGGTCTTGTTAATTCTGGAGTTGCTATAAGTATTGACACCATGCGAGCCAAAGTAGCTCGGGCCGCTATTGAGGCCGGTGCCTGCATAATCAATGATGTCAGTGGTGGTAAGTCAGATCCTGAAATGTTGAGTTATGTTTCAACTCTGACTGTGCCTTACATTTTGATGCATTGGCGTGGCCCATCCAACATCATGAATACGCTGACTGACTATAACGACGTGGTTGCTGATGTAACTTCTGAAATCAGTAAGCAAGTAGACGTAGCTGTCGCTGCTGGAATCGCGCGGGAGCGTATTGCGATCGACCCAGGTATTGGGTTTGCAAAAACCGTTGACCAGAATTGGCCAAAGTCCTTGAAGGATTAGGTCTGCCAATCTTGATGGGAGCTTCCCGAAAGAAATTCTTGGGTGAGCTGCTGGCAAAAGATGGCGTGGCTCGAGACTCAGATGAACGGGAGAGTGCAACAACTGCAATCTCAACTCTTATGGCGGCTCGTGGACTCTGGGCAGTTCGTGTTCATGATGTTAAACCAACAAGAGATGCAATTGCTGTAGTGGATCGGATTGCGAAAACCTCATGACTGACAAAATTTATTTAACAGGTGTATCTGGAACTGGGTATCACGGAGTTTTTGAACAAGAAAAGCGTGAAGGCCAGACATTTACAGTTGACATCGAAGTAACTTCAGATTTTTCGGCTGCAGTTAAGTCTGACGATGTTCGTGACACTGTTAATTACGCTGAACTTGCCAACATCGCACATGCTGCAATTACCGGCGAACCATTTGATTTGATTGAAAAACTAGCCGATGTTATTGCGCATGAATGCCTAGACATCTCAGGTGTTACCTCAGTTACCGTTACTGTTCACAAACCAAACGCACCAATTGAAGTGCCGTTTGAAAACGTCTCGGTATCAAGGACCTTGCCATAATGAAGGCCACCATCAGCCTGGGTTCAAATCTCGGCGACCGATTCCAATATCTACAAAACGCCTTAGATTCAATCAATGAAGTAACGGGAACTCAAGTCCATTCCGTTTCGCCAGTTTTTGAAACGGATCCAGTTGGCGGCCCAGAACAAGGTCAGTATCTAAATGCAGTTGCAGTTGTTAAAACGATTTTGTCGCCAGAACAATTCTTAGCCGCAACGCAAGAAATCGAATTAGCTCAAGACCGAGAGCGTAACGAGCACTGGGGACCAAGAACTCTCGACATTGACTTGTTGGCAATGGATACTGAAGTTCGGTCAACTCCGGAATTGGAACTGCCACATCCAAGAGCCCACGAACGAGCCTTTGTTTTGCTGCCTTGGTCGTTGCTTGATCCGGACTTTGTAATTCCAGGCAAAGCGTCAGTCGCAGAGCTGCTTGAAGGCATAGACGTAAGAGGGATTCGGTTTCGAAACGATTTAGCGTTAGTGCCGCACCGATGATTCAGCAAACAAAAGTAAGCATGCTTGTCGTTCTGGCAATTCTTGCGGCTGCAGTTGGTTGGTCAGTTGCGCAACTATGGCCAACTTTCTTTGGCCAAGGTATGCCGGTATCAGTTGGCTCAGCAATCGCGATGATTCTAGTTTGTGTCACTTTGTTGATCTGGACTCTGATGACTCGGGCTCGACTAAAGCCCGGCGCAACAATTAATCGGTTGCATCCAATCGTGGCCGCCAGGACTGCAGCATTGGCCATGTCAGCATCTCGCGTTGGATCTCTGGCATTTGGTTTTTATGTCGGAGTCTTGCTAGCCAACATTGTTGCTAGTTATTCCAGCGCAGGTACGGATCGAATTCGAATCTCTGCGGTTACCGCAGTTGCAAGTTTGCTAACGGCAATAGTTGCCGTTTGGCTGGAGCGAATCTGTCTGTTGAAAGAACCACCAAACGACCGAGACTCGATAAATGGAACTCGCGCTTAAGCAGTAGGGAAGTATGCGTCAGCGCTTAAGCCGTTTGGACTTAAGTTAACTAACTCAGCTCGACCACCACTTGCGGTAGCAAGCCGATCAACAATTGCAAGTCCTAAGCCAGAGCCATGAGTATCACTCCGGGCACGCCAGAAACGATTAAAGGCTTTAGCAATGTCAGCTTCTGGGATGCCAGGGCCCTCATCAATGATGGAAACTTTCGTAAACTCAGAATCTGCAGATATCTTCACAGTGATTT
Source organism: Actinomycetota bacterium (assembly GCA_026392515.1). Lineage (GTDB taxonomy): Bacteria > Actinomycetota > Actinomycetes > S36-B12 > UBA5976 > UBA5976. Next base: position 2,642 of record JAPLBY010000004.1, read on the forward strand.
TTGAGTTTGTGGGGACAATTCCCAGCGCATTGTCGATGTAGTTATCGACAACTTGTTCTAAGGCTCCTGGAATTGCAAAAATCATGGCAGATTCAGGCACATCCAGAATCATCTCAACGCCTTGTTCACTGGCAAGGGCTTCCCAATTTTCAAATCGCTCACGAGCAATTTGCGCAGCATCACATTTATCCCGCGTTATCTTGTCAGCATTTTCAGATCTGCTCAGTACCAACAAACCTTCAACGAGTCTTTGTAGACGATCCGTTTCAACCATTGCAGCTTCAATGCGCTCTGCCGCGCCAGCCGGATCAGTTGCCAGCATTTCGGTTGCACGTTCTAAGCGAAGCTGCAAAGCAGTCAATGGAGTTCGGAGTTGATGTGAAGCATCTCCAGCGAAAGCTTTTTGTTGAGTAATCAATTTATCTAATTGATCAGCCATGGCATTGAAGCTTCGCGCGAGGGATCGAATTTCAGGGGCACCGCCGTTGATTTCGGCACGAACTTTGTAGTTACCCTTAGTGAATTCTTCAGTGACATTTTTTAGGTTTGAAAGTCGTCTGGTAATTCCCAAGGCAAGTAAGAGTGCAACCAGCACGGATACCAGAAGAGTAATACCTGCGACTGAACTAATGCCTTCAAGTCTTTCGTTTACAGAACCATCAACAACTGATGCAGGGAAGGTGATTCGCACGGCACCAAGCGTCTGGGAACCATTAATGATTGGAACCGCAACGTAAAGAAGTTCTTGATTAGCTGTTGTGGAAAATCTACGGCCGATAGCAACCGAGCCTGAAAGCGCTTCAACAATTTCTGGACGACTTATGAATGACGTTCCAATTGCCTCTGGTGATTCTGAGTCTGCAACTGATACGCCGTTCATATCTAAGACAACAACTCGGGCGCCACTTTCCGCACCATATTTAGTTATCGCATTTTGGATGTACTCAAATCCTTCGAAGCTGGGGGTCTCGAGGGTCTCTTCAGCACGTCCAGCAATAACAAAACTATCTCGCTCTAGTGCGGTAGTGATGCGATCTGTTTCAACGGTTCGCAAATATTGAATTAGTGGAATGTCTTGCACTGCCAAAACGACGATGGTTAGAGACAGGAGTGCTGCGACCAGTCTCCATTTCACGAGTCAGGAACTCCCAACCTAAAACCAACACCTCGGACTGCTTCGATCCATTCTTGATTGCCAAGTTTCTTGCGAAGCGCTGCTACGTGAGCATCGACGGTTTTAGTTGTGCCATACCAATTGGTATCCCAAACTTCGCTCATGATGTCATTGCGACGATAAACCGCACCAGGATCAGTCGCTAAATATGCAAGCAGGTCAAATTCTTTTGGCGTTAGATATACGTCCTGGCCATTAACAAAAACTTTTTGAGTACGTCGATCAATACTTAGTGGACCAATATCTTGAGTTGCTGTTGGTGGTGTTGAGTCTGCTGGTCCAGCACGACGTGCAACGGCTCTAATTCGCGCTACCAATTCCCGCATACCAAATGGCTTAACCATGTAGTCATCGGCGCCAAACTCTAGGGCCAATACGCGATCAATTTCTTCGCTGCGGGCCGACAGAATAATTATCGGAGTAGTTGATTTTTCCCGAACCGAACGGCAAACATCTTGACCATCCATATCCGGTAGTCCTAGATCAAGCAGGATTAGCTCAAAAGTCTCCGACAAGGCTTTGGATATCGCATCTTTGCCGGTGGACACATGATCAACTTCCATAGCCGCATTGACCAAGCCATCGATGACGCTGGCAGCTACGGATGGATCGTCCTCGACAAGCAGAATACGCATAATGTCTATTTTCTCTGGTTTTCACCTCATTTTTTACCGCTAAGCCTTTCTTGGCTGTTTCTTGGATAACAGGCTGTTGAAAAAGTGAAATTCCCAGATAGATTGATGATTATGAAGACTTCCCCGAAGACCACCGTAGCTTTGCTTGCAATTTTGGCTTTGGGTGGAAGTACTGCAGGTTCGTTATTTTCTGAATCTCTTCAAACAAATGTGATTGGCACTATCGGTAGCGCAGGCGCTTTCTTTCCTGACCAGGTAATTCAATTGCCGCCCCAGCAGGCAACGTTTACTGCAAACAAACACAAGCCAGATGTCGTAGTGGATGTAATTGCACTACCAATTGATGCCATCACACTGACTCCGGTTCCTGTAATTGAAATTCAAGTTCGTGCCATTACTTCGCCAGAAATTGATGTCACTCCATCACCATCTGCCGTTCCAACGCCTACCCCAGAAGCGCCTGCGGTTCCAGAGGTTGTAACTGAACCGTCTCCAACACCAGTCCCAAGCCCTGAAGTTTCGGCGTCCCAGATTCCAGAACCCCAGCTATTGGAGCAAATTTCATCTCCTGAGTAAGCGTTTTCCTTTGGATGATTCTTGGATAAACACCTACCAAGCCAGGTATATCGAATCGTTACATTTAAGACATGAGATCAAAATTTGGTACATCCCTAGCACTAGCAGCCGTATTACTTACAGGTACTGCAGCCGCAGCCATCAACACCCAAGCACTTAATAGCCCAGCAACATCCACGCTTGGAACCGCTGCTACTACTTTGCTTCCGGCAAACCAAGCTGTTTCTGTAACACCTGTCCCAGTTCAGGTTTCGCCAGCTACACCAGTTCAATCTTCAACTGCGAACGCGCCTCAGGTTGCCAGTACTCCAGCATCTCAGCAAAGTGCGAGCGCTGCTCCAACTGTCACGACTCCAGTTCCCAACCAACCAACTGCCTCGGTAGCAAGTGCATCGAAGAGCCCTTCAGTTGTGTATGGAAATCCAAATCCAACAAATGGTGATGATGACGACGATGACGAAGGTCAAGACAATGATGGAGATGACGATTAATCATGAAACGTAATCCACATCCAGCCCGTCGATCACGTATTGCCACACTTGGGATTTCATCGACAGCATTCGTTAGCATCATTACTAGTTTGGCTTGGAATACTCATCAAGCAGAGCTAGTTGCAAACGTTACTGATACTAATGCTGTACCAGTTGAGACAACTGCACCTGCTGCAACGACTCCAGCTCCGGCTGCAATCAGCGTTACTCCAGCAGCAACAATTGCTCCGACTGCGCCGGCTGCTCCAGCAAAGCCAACGAAGACTTCAGCGCCGGCGGCGCCAGCTGCACCTGCACCAACAGTTGCGCCAGCTACACCTGTTACTCCTGCGGCACCAACAACCGCTGCGCCAGCACCAGCGGCGCCAGCACCAACAGTTGTCTACACCTGCATGTCTCCTGGCGGAAAGACTGAAAATCCAACCGCATCAGGTAAGTGCAAAAACGCTCAGTACGGATACGTACTGACTCAGATTTAGTTGGTTGAAAAATCAACACTGAAGCGCTGCCTAAAGCCTCAACCCATCGCATTGATTTTCAAGCAATGGGGACAAGTTTCTTCTGCATTTTTGTAGGGGCCAATCAGACAATTTGTGATGCGGTTTACAACCTTGCCAATGACCTTGAGGCTAAGTGGTCAAGATTCCTTCCAGAATCTGAAGTAATGCGGGTTAACAACAATCCTGATGTCTCACATCAAGTAAGCGATGCAACCTTGCGACTTGTTAGCGAAATGAAGTTGGGTTTTGAATTAACCCAGGGTTTGTTTAGTGGCAAGGTGCTTGGTGAATTGATCGAAACTGGTTTTGCAACCAGCAGGTCAAACCCAGAAAACGTCACAACGTGGAATGCAAATGAAAAGAGTTCTGCGGAATTATCCGAGGTTGAAATCGATCTTGTGGCAAAAACCGTAACCGTTCCGCGGGGAGTCGCCATTGACGCCGGAGGTATTGGCAAAGGACTTGCTGCTGACTTGATGAGTGATTACGCAATGCAACTCGGAGCTATGGGAGTTGCAATTTTTGCCGGCGGTGATGTTGCTATAAAAGGTATGTCAGTTGACGCAACTGGCTGGAGAGTTGATATTTCTGATCCAAATGATGTAACTGAATTCATCGCATCGGTTGAACTAAGTCGTGGCGGATTGGCAACATCAAGTCCGATGGGCTGGAATATCGGCAAGTCTCATCACATTATTGACCCAAGAACTCTCAAGAGTTCGACGTCAAATGTCATACAGGCAACAGTAATTGCCCAGAATGCATCGCAGGCCGAAGTGTTAGCAAAAATGTGTGTAATCTTGCAAGCGAGCGAGGGTCTAGCTCGCATAAACGAATTAGGCGTTGCCGCACTACTTGTCGATGAAAAAAATCAAGTTCATACTTCAGAGAATTGGGAAACGTATTCATGTTAGATCCAGCAATTTGGTGGTACGTAACTCGCGCTAGCGCAATCATCGCGTGGGCTTTGATGGTTATCAGCGTTACCTGGGGAATCCTGCTGGCTACTCGCGTAATGAAGCCTAAAGACAACCCAAGCTGGTTACTTGACCTGCACAAATGGCTATCTGGCTTGTCGGTTGTTTTTGTCGGCATCCATATGGCATCGCTATTTATTGATACCTACGCTGCGTTTTCAATTGCAGATCTGTTTGTTCCATTTCACTCGCAGTATCAAAAGATCGCCTGGTTAGGTGGTTGGCCGATCGCACTTGGTGTGATTTGTACTTACATTTTGATCGCAGTTCAAGCCACATCACTAATGATGAAAAAGCTGCCAAGAAAGTATTGGAAAGCGATCCACTATTCAAGCTATGCCTTGGTGCTATTGGTTTCGTTCCACGCAGGATGGTCTGGCACTGACGTGCGCGCTTGGGCTTATCGAATCACGGCGCTGACATTGATCGCGCTTACCACCGTGGCATTGATTACCAGAATCCTATTTCCGAAATCTGCAAAGACCCTGTCTGCAACCGTTGAACAGCGTCGACCAAATCAAATGGCAGAGAACTTACATGAAGTTGTTGTGGATCGAGTTACTGAACTAGCTGATGGCATCTTAGGTTTCGATTTTGTTCGAGCAGATCGAGCGAATTTGGATCCTTGGGTGCCGGGAGCGCATGTAACCCTGCACTTGCCAGGTGATATGAAGCGACAGTATTCCTTGTGTGGAGATCCAGCAGATCGATCACAGTATTCAATTGCTGTACTTGAATCACCGCAATCACGTGGTGGCAGTCGATACGTTCATGAAAATTTGAAATCTGGCATGTCGATTGAAGTTTCTGGTCCACATAATCACTTTGAACTTGAAGCTTCGAATGAGTATTTGTTTATTGCTGGTGGTATTGGAATTACTCCAATTAAAGCCATGATTGAATCCTTACCAAGCCGACGACAGTGGCGCTTGCTTTATGCCGGTCGCTCTCGTTCCTCAATGGCTTATGCAAATGAGCTAGCGGCGATGTTCGGAGATCGCGTAATTGTTCATGCTGACGATGAGCAAGGTGGGCGTCCAGATTTAGATGCATTGCTTGCTGGATTCAATGGCCATGTATACGTATGTGGACCTGAACCGTTACTAGATGCCTTAATTTCCAAGGTTCCAGTAGATCGTTTGCACTACGAAAGATTTAGTGCTGTTGATCGAACTGACGATGCGGTCATTGAAGCTTTTGAAGTCACTTTGTCGCGGTCAAACCTAAAGGTAGCTGTTGGAAAAGATGAATACCTACTTGATGCCTTAAATGAAAATGGCGGCGCATTGATTTCGTCTTGCGGCGAAGGTGTGTGTGGAACTTGTGAAGTTCGAGTTTTGAAGGGCCAGCCAGTTCACCTCGATTCCGTGATGAGTGATGAAGATAAGGATGCCATTGGCGTTATGTATCCGTGCGTTTCCCGAGGCACCGGATCAACATTAGTTCTAGATATTTAGATTTCAATCAAGTCACTTTCAATAGACTGACTACATGAGCAAAGTCGCCCTACTTCAAATTGACATTAGTGATTCGGAATCCCCAGAAGCACGGGTTCCTAGAGTCCTTGATTTAGTTGATCAGCAACAGGGTAAGTGCGACCTAGTTGTGCTTCCAGAACTTTGGAACATTGGTGCTTTTAACTCTGGCGCTCTAGAGGATTACGCTCAGCCGCGTGATGGCGAACTTGTTACGTCATTACAGGCTCGAGCCAAGGCTGGAAATTTTTGGCTTCATGGTGGCTCGTTTGTAGAGCGCCTTGCCGATGGCGGCATGGCAAATACTGCAGTCTTGATTAATCCGGTAGGAGAAATCGTAAAGTTCTATCGCAAGATTCATCTATATGGCTTCGATCACGGGGAAGCTGTACTGCTTAACCGCGGCACTGAAATTGTCACGCAAGAACAAACCCCGATCGGACATGTTGGTTTAGCAATTTGTTATGACTTACGCTTCCCAGAGTTATTCCGAGGCATGAATGATCAGGGTGTGGAAACCATTTTGATTACTTCGGGCTGGCCAACTCCTCGGATTAATCATTGGCGGGTTCTGAATCAAGCACGAGCGATTGAGAACCAAGCTTGGGTAATTGCCTGTAATGAAGTTGGTCCTAATGGCGACATCATGCTTGGGGGACATTCCATGGTGATTAGTCCTCGTGGTGAAATTATTGCCGAAGCGGGCACTAGCGAAGAAGTACTTTACGCAGACATCGACTTATCGCAGGTTGCTGAGTTTAGAAACGAGCATCCATTCCAAAAGGATCGCTTTATTCGTTAGTTGCGTTATCGCGATCATTCATCGCACCAAGTTGTGCGTTGTAAGCCTTAAGGTCAGCATCACCGTCGCGATCAGCTGCCCGATCAATTTGCTTTGCAAGTCGGCTGTCATCCCGCGACCACATAACCGCAACAATTACTAGAAGTAAAAAGGTAGGAATTTCCCCAAGTGCCCAGGCAATACTTCCACCGGCGGCGGTGTCGGCGAGCGGATCAGTTATCCACGGTGGCTGAACTTGAATGTACCAGTCAACGCCAATTGGCTCACTGGATTGCATAAGTGCAATTGCGAAAAACGCATGTAGTGAAAGTCCGACTAAAACAATCATTAATCGTTGCCAGTACGGAACTTTACGTGGGCTTGGATCTGCGCCAATCACCACATATGAAAACAGCAAACCTGAAATCAAGAAATGCAGTTCCATAAATATGTGTCCGGTATGGCTTCCCATCAGCGTTGCAAACAACGGTGTGAAGTACATGCCATACAAACCAAAAGTAAAAATACCCAAAACCATTAGCGGATGCGTAATTAGCTTCGAGTAACCGCTATGCAGAAGTGCCAAGATCCATTCCCGAATATTTCTATGGTCAGAACTCTTTTGCGCTGGAAGTGCCCGAAGTGCCAATGTGACCGGCGTACTTAAAACAATAAATATCGGGGCAATCATGGAAAGCGTCATGTGTTGAATCATGTGGTACTCAAACGAAACTTTTGAATACATACTGATCCCCGCGCTGGTAGTCCAGATAACTAAACCAATACCAACCATGAAAGAAATGGTGCGTAATGTGCTCCATTTGATTTGATTTTGCTTAACTCGGATAACTCCCAGTGAATAAAGCGCAGCAGCTATGAGACTTATAGTCAGCATGGTCCATTCCGGATTCCAGCCAAAAATAATGGTCGAAAGGGTAGGCGCAGGCGGATAAGCAAATCCCAGAATTTCCTCACCGGCTGAATTTAACGGTGCAGAAATTCGACTCATTGGCGTGGAGTGAAGCGCAACTCCAACTCCAATAGCAGTAGCCATGATTGCCACTTCAGCTGACAAAAACTTTGTCAGACTTCCAGTTGATGTAAGTCTTGCTCTAATTTGAATTGCCAGAAGCATAAGTATTGCGAAGAACACAGTTTTCAGAATTACGATTTGTCCATAACGACTCAGCCATAAATCACTTATTGAATCAAGGCGAGCGTACGCAGCAGCTATGCCTGAGACAGCAAGTACAGCAACGCTAGTCGCAGCTAAGGCAGAGAATCGAGCAACGACTTTAAGATCTTTAGCTTTAACGAATGCAGAAACCGCCCATAAGCAACCAACCCAGGCACTCATGGCAAGACCATGTGCAACGGATGAAGTTAGCGCAAGGGAGTGGCTACCCAATGAAGCTGCATGACTGTTCAGCAATGGTGCAGCAATTCCAGCGCCAGCCAGTGCAGCTAAAAGGGCTATGGAATTAAGTGAAACTAGAAACACACCGGCGATCGCAATTGCCAATGCGATCAGGGCAGTGATTATGTAACTTCGCGAAGGTGGCAAATACATTAAGTAAGTTGCAATGAATCCTTGCCTAAAGACCTCTCGAAATGGCACACCTAAAACATTTGCCATTGTGGTCAGGCCGGCAATGACAGCTGACAAAGACCAAAGTGTTGCAATTGCACTGGCATGCAAGACAGCAGTGCGACCGTCTCTGGAAATTGTGTCACCAGTTGATGGTGCGATGAATGTCCAAGTGACAAGCAACCCAAATACCCGGAGTCCAAGGATTACATGAGCCAAAATTGCTAACTGCAAAGTCCAACTTGTTGCCTGACCAGAATCAGGAATTCCTTCTGGCAGTGGTGCCCACGCTGCACCACCATAAACAAGGACGGTTGAAAACGAAATTATTGCAAGCAGGAAAATTCCTAGACGTGCAATAAAACCTTTCATAAAGTCTTACTTACTGCGTCGCAGGTATAACCCAGCTACAACTAGTCCAACCAAGGAAACGATTGCGATACCCATAACCAAGTTGTTGTTGCCTGCTTCAGCTGGAGAATCATCAATTGCAAGCGGCATCGCAATTGCTTCTGGTGTTGCCAATGCGGTCATCATTGGTTCGGCTGAAGGCAGCGTGCTTGCGGCTGGACTTGGAGCCATGCCACCTTCAGCAGCTGCGGTGTAATTGAAAACAAATTCGTCACTCAAAACGTGACCATCATCAGCAGTTGCACGCCACTGAACCGTTACTTTGCCCGGAGTTAAATCTGCTGGCCAAGGAATGTAAAGGCTGGCACCATCTAGTGCAGGTGCTGGGGAGTCAAGGATGTCGCCACTGGAATTCATGACCACAATCGCGGCTCCATCAACCAGTGGTGGCTCAGCGAAAGTTAGCGAAATAGTTTCTTGCGATGCATTCACATCAGAATCTGCAGCCGGTGAAGTACTTAACAATTCAGTGTGAGCAGTTGCCGAACTAATTGGAGCAAATAGGCCAAGGCCTGCCAAAAGGATTGCACCAATAATTCGCTGAGTTTTCAAGAAAGTAGCCATACCTTTAGATTACGCTAGCCAGTGGCAGTAATCGAACCCACGATCGGGCCTAAAGGATATTTCACGCCGCAATTAAGCCATAGCCTCATTGAGTTTTTTGGATATTTAGACCTGTTGGCACAGCCAAGCTAAGCGTTGAGTAATCTTAATCACGTGTTGCTATCTGACAAAGACATAAAGGCCGAAATCGAGTCGGGCCGGGTTGGAATTGACCCGTATGAACCAGCGATGGTTCAGCCATCGAGTATCGATGTTCGCTTGGACAAATTCTTCCGAGTGTTTGAAAATCATCGTTACCCGCACATCGATCCGTCGACTGAGCAAACAGATTTAACGCGCGAAGTCGAAGCAAATGGCGATGAGCCTTTCGTATTGCACCCAGGTGAGTTCGTGCTTGGCAGCACTTATGAAGTTGTGACTCTGCCTACGAACATCGCAGCTCGCCTTGAAGGTAAATCAAGTTTGGGACGTCTTGGACTTTTAACGCACTCAACAGCTGGATTTATTGATCCTGGGTTTTCCGGTCACGTGACCTTAGAACTGGCGAACGTTGCAACCTTGCCAATTTTGCTTTACCCAGGAATGAAGATCGGCCAAGTTTGCTTCTTCCAAATGACTTCAGATGCTGAGCATCCATATGGCTCAAGTGTTTACGGTTCGAGATACCAAGGTCAGCGTGGACCAACACCTAGCCGATCTCATGCAAACTTTCATAGGACGATAATTTCCTAGTTACTTTTGCTTTACTCGATCCAAAAGCAAAGTAGCAACGTCAACAACTTCAGCAGCAGCATCGCCGCCAGCTTCTTGACCACGAACTGTAACTGCATCGTTGAGCATTACAGAACAGAACGGACAAGCAACCGCAATCTTTGTTGCGCCTGTTGAAAGTGCCTCGTCACCGCGATTCATGTTTACACGAGTGCCGATAGTTTCTTCCATCCACATGCGGCCACCACCCGCACCACAACAGAATGACTTCTCTTTGTTGCGATCCATTTCTACCAAGTTGATGCCAGGCATGTTTGTAATCAATTCGCGCGGTGGCATGTAGATCTTGTTGTGACGACCTAGGTAGCACGGATCATGGTAAGTAACAGTCTCATCTTCTGGAGTCAACATGGTTAGGCGACTTTCGCTAACTAATTGATTCAACAAAACGGTGTGATGTACGACTTCGTAGTCACCACCAAGTTGTGGGTATTCGCGACCAATTGTGTTTAGGCAATGTGGGCAAGTAACAACAATTCGCTTGGCACCAACTTCATTAAGTACTTCAACGTTTTGCGCAGCCTGCATTTGGTACAGGAATTCGTTGCCAGCACGACGAGCTGGATCACCAGTACAAGTTTCACCTTCACCAAGAACCATGAATTCAATCCCTGCAGTGTGCAGCAATTCAGCAACTGCCTTTGTAGTGCGCTTTGCGCGATCGTCGTATGCACCAGCACAGCCAACCCAGAATAGGTATTCCACGTCAGCTGGGATCTTGTCTTCGCCATCCATGCCAAATACTCGAACTGGGAATTCAACTTCTTCGATCCAAGTCAGGCGACCACTGGTGTTCATTCCCCAAGGATTGCCCTTGGTTTCCAAGTTCTTAAACAGACCATTTAACTCAGCTGGGAATTCAGATTCAACTAGAACTTGGTGACGGCGAAGATCCATGAAGTGATCTACGTGCTCGATATCGACTGGGCATTGCTGAACACAGGCGCCACAAGATGTGCAAGACCAAAGTGCATCGTAATCAATTACGGCGCCTTCGCTGGATCGATGACCCTTGGCGTCATACCCATCAGTCAATGCGTTTGGATCATCGGAGCGTGAGCCAACCATTGGGCGAGCAACTTCGGCTTGGACTGCGTCGCTCATTCCCTCAAGCTTTGAATCGTCACTACCCGCAAGAATGTACGGAGCCTTTGCGAACAAGTGATCGCGAAGATCCATAATCATAAGTTTTGGACTAAGTGGTTTGCCGGTGTTCCAAGCTGGGCATTGATCCTGGCAACGACCACATTCGGTGCAACTCAAAAGATCTAAGTTGCCTTTCCAAGTGAAGTCTTCGATCTTTCCGCGACCAAAGATTGCGTCATCAGCTGGATCTTCGAAATTCAAAACTTCTTTGCCTGCGTAAATTGGAAGTAGTGGACCAAGTGCATTTGGGCGACGACTGAATAAAACATTGAGTGGTGCAGCACCAATGTGTAAATGCTTACTGTGTAGTGCCAAAACTAAGAAGCCAAGAATGACTCCGATGTTTAGCCATAGGCCAATCATTTCTAGCCATTCATTTGCATGAAGTCCAAGTGGTTGCAACAAACCTGCAACGGCTTCGGATGCAAATGCGCCACCAGCCATGAATGGGAAATTGTTTGTACCAAGTTCAGTACTTACGTTGTACTGCGCACCGCGATACAAAAGTAAAGTCCAAACCACATTGAAAATCATGAAGAGTACAAACCAAGCCGCACCGGTGTGTGAACCGTAGAAGCGAGATTCGCGACCCATCTTGACTGGATTTCTTACCAGGCGAATTGCTGCGAACATTGCAATGCCGATGAATACAAAAATAGTGAATAGATCTTCGGCAAAACCAACAATAGGAGAGCGGCCAATTACCGGAATTGCAAACTCGGAATCAAACAAGGCTCCGAAAGCTTCGACAATTGTTAGTGATAAAACAATGAATCCCCAGAATGCCAAAACGTGAGCAATACCTGGAACGGTCCAAGCTAAAAGTTTTTTCTGACCAAAAACTTCGGTTACTTCAGCTTTTGCGCGAACTCGTTTTTGAGCGGTGCGATCTACCGCTGGCTCACCACTGCGAACTAATTGATATAGGAACCAAAGACGCTTCAGTGCCAGAGCAGATAGGACGACAGTGATGGCCAGGCCAACTACTAGTCTCAAAGTCATCGAATCGCTCATGTTTGGTCGCCTTCGTAATTGCCCCGCAGGTGGGCCTTGTTTGTGGGTAATTGCAGACTATCGCACCATAGATTCTTGGGTGGTTCTTGGATTTAGGTGAGCCAAATCTTCATTATGGAAGACATAGATTAGAGAGGTGAGAATCTTCCCTAGCGCGAAAAAATCTGGACTTTTCCTGATCAGTTTTGCGCTATTCGCGGGGTTAATTGGAGCAACGCCAGCCAATGCTGTGACGGGACCCAATTCCACGCCAATCTCAGACTCATTGTTTAGCTCGGAAGCCGTATCAAGCCCTGAATCACTTGGTCGAGTTGAGCGCGATGCAGTAAAGGCCGCGAAAGCCCAACTAGTTTCACATGCCAACGGATGGGGCATTAATCCAACTCAATTTCAGGCGAGCGATGCGATTGATGGCGTAGCAGGTATGTCTACTGTTAGATTTTCGCAATCTATTGATGGTGTCGAAGTCGCAAACTCACTCTTAGCAATCACAGTCAACAAAGTCGGCTCTCTGCTGTCATATACAAAATCGATTTCAGACTATTCAGGTCCATCACAAGCTTCAATTAGCAAAACTGAAGCTATCGAGAGTATGAAAGCAAAACTTGCGAATGATCTGGGAATCACAAAAGAACAAGTAATAGTCTCGAATGTCAAGTTAGTAATTGTTGATGGCGCATTAGTTGACAATGTTCCAACTGGTCAATATTTAGCATGGCGCGCTTCAACATCAGTTTTGAATGATGCCACGTCTATTTCGACGTCCTACTTATCTGAAGATGGGCAACGAGTTCTTTCGTCACTTCCTTTCATACGTGGAATAACTGCAGATCCATTTGTATGTGACCTGCAAGTTGATGTCGCAACTCCTGGGTATGTTCTTCCGCCCGGGGTAACGATGGACATCAACAACAATCGATATGTAAACATTGCAGCGGGTGGACAAGGTATGCCGCTTTGTGGCATAAGTACTTTCGGACTCAATGGTCCAAACACTGAAGTAGGCAAGTTGAACATCATCAAGACTTGGGATTATTTCAGTTCCGTTCTTGGTCAAGATATAAACGAGGAAAAGTACTTAGGCAACATTGCGCCAACAGTGAATGGTGATGCAACACCTCGTATCAGTGCTTTTATTGATATTTGTGCCACAAATGGAACGACCGGATCTTGCCCATATGCAAATGCCTTCTGGGTTCCGTGGACATCAACTGAATGTGCGTTCGGAGCCTGCAGTGCAATTTTTCTTGGAAAGAATTTTGACCATGCTGACGATGTAATTGCCCACGAGCTTGCACACGGTGTGACTTTCGCTTTGGCGTTTAGTTCAGCGATGGCAGACAACTCCGAAACAGCTGCGCTAAGTGAAGCGATCTCAGATGTCTTTGGCGAAGCAATGGACCAACTCAGTGTTGCTCCAGGTGAAGTCGCAGACCCAGCCTGGACCATGGGAGAAGACGCTCAAGCTGGTGGCTATCGAGATTTGCAAGATCCCAACGTTTCTAAAATCGATAAGAATTGGGCACCTGGTGACAGTCATGACAACAGTGGCCCAGTAAATCGGTTGGCATTCGTGCTTGCCAATGGTGGCAAGATCGGAAAAGTAAAAATCAAGGCCTTGGGTTCCAATGCGAATTCTGTTACCAAGAATGATCTATGTGAAGCTCCTGGCGAATGCGCTGGAACAGTAAGAATGTCTCAACTAGTTTTTGCTGCCACTAGCAACCTGACTGCTAGTGCAAGCTATTTTGATTTTGGCAAGCAACTGATGAATGCCTGCAGCACATTTGTTACGAATGGAACTGCGGGCTTCAAGAAAGCAACTTGTAAGAATGTCGGCGACGCTTTGAAGGCTCAAGGATTTACCAACTTAAAGGTTTCTGGAATGACGAAGCTAGGTAATGTCGCAAAAATGACTGACACCATAATTACTGCAAACGTCTCTGGCTCAACCGGATCTCCTGTAGTTGGACAAGAAATGCAGCTTCAAGTTAAGCGTGGGAGCAAATGGAAAACAGTTGCTACTGCTAATTCGGATGGAACGGGCGTAGTTGGATTTACCGCCGCCTGGAATAACTCAGCTACTTATCGAATCATTACCAAGACAAATGGTGGAGTCTTTGCCACAAATGGAAAGTCCGCAAAGGTAAAAGTTAGTTAGTTTTTCCGTGCACGTTTTGCATAGCCCAGGCATACATTGCAATGGCGCCAGCAGCGGATGCATTCATTGATCTAGTTGAACCACTTTGCGTGATACCAAGAATCTGCGAACAGGCTGCGATGCCCTCGGGGGAAAGTCCTGGACCTTCTTGACCAAAATACAGAACACAAGATTCTGGCAAAGTTGCATTTTCAATGTTGCTGCAACCAGGAACGTTATCGATTCCAATGATTGGAACTTGGTTTTCTTGTGACCACTCCACGAATTCGGCAACAGTTGGATGATGCATCAGATGTAGGTATCGATCGGTAACCATTGCGCCGCGTCGATTCCAGCCCTTTTTGCCAACAATGTGAACGGCAGAAACATTAAAAGCATTAGCGGTTCGCACAACGGAACCAATGTTTAAGTCGTGCTGCCAGTTTTCAATTGCAATGTGTAGCTTTGCACGCGACTTGTCGAGATCAGCAACAATTGCTTCGACTGACCAATAGCGATATTTATCTACGACGTTTCGGCGATCACCAAGTTCTAGATGCTCAGGATCGAAATGCGCATCAGTTGGCCAAGGTAATGGATGTGGCCCAACACCAACAACCGGATAAAACTCTCCGGGGCCTAAATCGCCACGATCAGGTGCTTCAGTCATTTAGGACTTGAGAGCTCCAGCAATTGCTGCGGTGTGCTCATGAGTTGAACCACAGCAGGAACCAATCGCATTGATTCTAAGTGCCTTCATCTCTAATGCGAACTCGCCCATTTCAGCTGGGGTTCCGGTGTAAACAAAGTCCGCACCAACTAATTGAGGTAACCCAGCATTGGACTGAATGAATACGTGTACATCAGCTGGTTTGGCATCTGCAAGTTCGCTGGCAATAATGCGCATCTCGTCAGTACCGCGACCACAGTTCGCGCCAATTAAACGAACACCCATGGCAGCGATTTCCGTGATTGCTTGAGCCGGCTTAACGCCCATCATGGTGCGAAGGTTTGTATCAAAACTTAGTGTCGCCACAATTGGCATTCCTGGCGCAACTTCTTTTGCAGCAGCAACAGCAGCAGCAACTTCGCCAAGATCGCTCATGGTTTCAATCAGGATTGCATCGCAGCCACCAGCTACAAGCCCTTTAATCTGTTCGGCAAAAAGTGCTTGACCAGATTCTGGAGTAAGCGTTCCCATGGGATCCATCAATTCACCAGATGGGCCGACGTCTCCAAATACAAAAACATTTTCATATTTGTCAGCAACGGATCGGGCAACTTCAGATCCTGCTTTATTCAATTCAAAAACTCGGTCACCAAGGTCATGCATTTCTAGACGACCTTTTGTTCCACCAAAAGTATTTGTGGTTACTACGTTGGCACCGGCAGCTGCATAGCCGTCTAGAACCGATGCGACTTTTGCAGGTTGGTCAACGTTCCATAACTCAGGAGCACCACCGTCAGTTAAGCCAAGATCCTGAAGTGCAGTACCCATGGCACCATCACCAACAAGTGTGTTACCGGCATCTAGCCATTCATATACGTTTGCCATGTCTACCCCTTTATTAGGAAAGTTTGTCGAGCATTGCTTGTAGTGCTGTTTCGTCAAGACTATTTTCAAGTTCGGCGCTGATACGTTCAGCTACTTCGGCGGGCTCGCCATCAACTGAAGTCCAATCACTTCGAATCCAACCATCTAGATATGCATCTGCATCAGCAGCATCTAATCTCATTGCTGCTTCATCAATTGCTTCTTGAAATCGGCTTGCCAGCGAGACTTTCACAGTTTCGTCGCCACTTCTGGCTACAACCATCGAAGGAAAGTCACGCCAATAGGTAATTTGATACTCAGCCATTTCTTTATTCTACGGCGAAGACCTATTGCAGCGACCGCTAATGTTGCATACATGAAGCGGGTATTGATCATTCATGGCTGGGGCAACGAGCGCCCCGATGGCCACTGGCATCGGCTATTAGCCACAGCTCTGCGTAAAGAAGGTCACATAGTTGCCTATCCGCAGTTACCAGATACCGAATTGCCGAGCTTGGGTAAATGGCTTGCCGTTCTAAAGGTAGAGCTCGACCTGCTTAATGAAGCAGGCGATGGCGAACTAATTGTTTTTGGTCACTCGCTGGGTTGTCTAACTTGGCTTCACATTTCACAAAGCGACATTCTTAAGGAACAAGCATCGCGAGTTATGTTGGTTGCGCCAGCAGATCCAGACTTATGCGGCGAAGTTCCAGATTTTCAAATGAACCTTTCTGCGCCAGCGGTAAAGGCGGCTGCACATAAGGCAGCCCAATCGACTTTGTTACTTGGTAGTGATGCAGACCCCTGGTTACCAAAGGGAATCGAAGCTACCTATGCCACACCGTTAGATCTGCCATTCGTTTTAGTTCAAGGTGCTGGACACTTTGCAGTTGAAGAGGGTTGGACTCCTTGGCAAGGCGTTATTAATTGGGTTGATGATCCCAACACTGATTTATCGGTGCGATAACAATGCTCGCTGACTTAAAGCGACTTTGGTTAGTCCCCGCTTTTCGAACTTTGCTGACAGCAAGAATAATTTCAAATCTTGGAAATGGTTTAGGACCAATCGCGTTGGCATTTGGTGTGTTGAGCCTGGAAGATGCAACTGCTTCTTCATTAAGTATTGTCATGGCTGCACAAATGGGACCGATGGTTTTGTTCATGCTATTCAGCGGAGTAATTGCAGATAGATTTCCTCGCGCACTTGTTGTTGGTGTTTCTGACATTTTGTTAAGCGCTTTTGTAATTGCAAACGGCATCATGCTGATAAACGGAACTGCAACAGTTTTTAGTCTTGCTGTGATTGCGTTCATCAGCGGATCATTAAACGCTCTATGGTGGCCGGCATTTGCTGGTTTGATGCCAGAGATTGTTGATGAGGAAGATTTGCAGTCCGCAAATGCAGTCGTTGGATTAGGTGCCAATGGCGCAAACATTGCTGGGACCGTTGCAGGCGGAATCCTGGTGGCAGGAATTGGTGCAGGCTGGGCAATGGTTGCCGATGGAATTAGTTTCTTGATTGCGGGCTTGCTGGTTTTCACGCTGCGTAAATATGGAAAGACTCGTGTTCAAACCGAGCACTCACCAACTGTTTATGGGGACCTTGTACACGGCTGGAAAGAATTTATAAGTCGCAGCTGGGTTGTAGCAGTTGTTGCCGGCTATGCGATTCTCAACATGATTTTTGAAAGCGTCTTTGCTGTTGTTGGTCCGGTTCACGCCGAGCAAGAACTTGGTGGGCCAAAGCCTTGGTCCTGGATCTTGGCAGCACTTTCGGCAGGAATGGTTGCTGGAGTTCTATTTTCATTAAAGATTCGGCCAAAGCATCCATTAGTAATTGCACTTAGCGCACAAGTTGCAGTTGCGGGTTGGATTTTGACTATGGGTGTAACTAACTGGGTTCCACTGATTATGGTGAGTGCCTTCTTCGCGGGAATTGCATTTGATTTCTTTTTTGTCTTGTGGCAGACCGCAATGCAAAGCAACATTCCGCGTGAGTCACTTTCAAGAGTTACTTCGTATGATGCGTTTGGTTCGCTGGCTTTAGCACCGCTGGGATTGATCGTGGCTGGTCCAATAACTGAAAAGTTTGGATCTTCAACAACTCTCATTTACATGGGCGTCATATTCATAGTTATCTTGGCTGTAATGCTTGCAGTCCCAGCGGTTCGCCAGCTCGAAGGTAAAACGCCCGAAACCGCTGAAATCCAGCCAGAATCCCTAAATTCCTAGACATTTAACTCAAAAAACCCACTATCTGGTGGTTTAAGCCCCAACCTACGGTTGCGTAGGTTACGCTAGCGTAGGTTACGTTACCGTAGCCAACGAGAGGTTTTGGAGACTTCATGAACAACCTGGGCTTGCCACCAATTATTCAAGGCGGCATGGGTGCAGCAGTATCTTCTTGGTACTTGGCGCGCACTGTGGCAAATGAGGGACAACTCGGTGTCGTCTCAGGTACTGCGTTAGAAACTGTCGTAACTCGTCGCTTGCAAAATGGTGACGAAGGCGGCCACATGCGCGAAGCTCTTGCGCACTTTCCGTATCCAGAAGTTGCCGAAGAAATTCTCGCAAAGTTTTACAAGCCAGAAGGTCGACAGGGAAAACCATTTCGTCCAATGCGTCGCTTGAGTCTTGAAGCTCACAAAGAACACGATCAACTTGCAGTGGCATCAAACTTCGTAGAAGTTTGGCTTGCTAAGCAATCTGGTAACGGCAAAGTTGGAATCAACTTTCTAGAAAAACTTCAGACTGCAACACCAGCTGCTCTTTATGGCGCGATGCTTGCCGGCGTCGATGCAATTTTGATGGGCGCTGGAATTCCGCGCGAGATCCCAAAACTTATGACTGACTTCTCGCAAGGTAAGCCAGGCCAATTAAGTATTGATTCGGATCGCCCGGCTGGAATGGCTGCTCCAATTTTGGAATTCAATCCACTTGAATCATTTGGTAAAGCACCTGAATTACCTCGACCAGCTTTCTTAGCAATTGTTACTGCAGAAGTTCTTGCTTCTTATTTAGCTCGTGATGAAATAACTCGACCAGACGGTTTCGTTGTTGAGCACTTCATGGCCGGCGGACACAACGCCCCACCTCGCAAACTTCAAGACACTGAAACCGGTTACGGTCCAAAGGATGAAGCAAACATTCCAAAGGTTGCTGATGTTGGTTTGCCATTCTGGCTTGCTGGTGGACGTGCAACTCCTGAATCAGTTGCTGACGCAGTTGCTCTTGGGGCAGAAGGCGTTCAGGTTGGTTCACTATTTGCATTAAGTAATGAATCAGGTTTGCTTCCAGAGTACCGCGAACAAATGTTGCAGGCTGCCCGCGAAGGTAATTTGCGAGTTCGTACCGATCACCGCGCCTCACCAACTGGATTCCCATTCAAGGTCGTTGACCTGCCTGGAACTATTGGTGACGCCGAGGTTTACAAAGCCCGTCCACGTCTTTGCGATCTCGGTTACTTGCGCTCGAGTCACATTGATGAAGCTGGCAAGGTCAGTTACCGATGTGCCGCAGAGCCAGATAGCCCTTACCTAAAAAAGGGTGGCGAAGAAGAAGATCTAGCCGCACGAATCTGTTTGTGCAATGGATTGGTAGCAGCAGTAGGTCTTGGCCAAGAGCGACCAGATGGTTACAAGGAAGCTCCACTATTAACTTTGGGTGCGACAACAAGTGACGTTGAAGGAATGTTGAAAGACTTCCCAACGGGTTGGAGCGCAGTGGACGTGGTTAACCGACTTAAGTCAGGTCTTCCTATCGGAGCGAACGCTTAGTTATAGTGAGCGTTTTTCGCGCGAGCGATTGAAGCTAATACTTCAGCTTCAGCCTCGGCACAGTTTCCCCAAGTGGCGCCTTCAACAGACTTGCCTGGTTCAAGGTCTTTGTAAGTTTCAAAGAAGTGCTGGATTTCAAGACGCTCGAATTCCGGCATGTCACCGATGTCTTGCAAGGTTAGCTTGCGTGGATCATGGGCCGGAACACACATGATCTTGTCGTCTTCGCCAGCTTCATCACTCATGCGGAACATGGCGATAGCGCGACAGCGAATCAATACGCCAGGAAAAGTTGGTTCTTCAATTAGTACAAGTGCATCTAATGGATCGCCATCTTGGCCAAGCGTGCCTTCGATGTAACCATAATCGCGTGGGTAACGGGTTGCGGTGAAAAGCATGCGGTCTAGGCGCAGGCGACCAGTTTCGTGGTCAACTTCATACTTGTTACGGCTGCCACCAGGAATCTCTACTAATACGTCAAACTCCAGTGCCATGATGACCCGCCATTTCTTTATTTCCACTTACTCTTGTTAGTGATTACTCAATCTTAGATGTAAACGATAAATACCCCTATTCAAGGAGGCTCTTCATTATTCGCCGAAGCCTGCTTGCGTTTGCGTTGCTCATTGGTGGCATTGGAATCTCATCAAACTCCACTGCGGAGACTGTTGACATTGTTACGCCGGCTCCAGCACAAATCGGAATCCTGCAACCCGCAACTGTTGTAGCTGAAATTGATTCAGCGATAGTCACAAACTTGGTTCAAGAAGAACTTGTTGATCCTCGTCTAGGTGGGGGAGTCACTGCATTTGTGATCGATGCAAATTCAGGAAAAGTTTTAGTTGACATCAACGGTCAGCAAGCGATGATTCCAGCTTCGACCTTAAAGATCTTTACTGGTATCGCCGCAATGAATGTGTTGGGCGCACAAACTAGATTCGAAACGATTGTTAAGCGCGAAGGTAGTCAGCTAACAATCATTGGTGGCGGCGATCCAACTTTAGTTTCGCAAACTCCAGACAATTGGCGAGGCAAACCACCTGGGGCAGAACCACCGCCATCGCTTGATCAACTCGCAGACCTAGCGGTTGTTGCAATTGGCCCGACACCTGAAGCGTTCGTTGTGAATTTTGATGACTCACTTTTTGAATCTCCGAAAGCACATTCAACTTGGCCAGATCAATATCTTCGTACTGGGGAAGTAGCGCCAGCTCAAGGCTTGATTATGGATTTTGGAATTAATGATTCCGAAGCAGTTATGAAAGACCCAGCGAAATCTGCTGCTCAATATTTTGCTGACGCATTAACAGCACGTGGAATTCCAGCGACCTTAGGTGAAAGAAAAGTTGCTGGGGACACGGCGTCCGTTTTAACAAGCATCAAGTCTGCAACTGTCACCGACATTGTGGAGCGAATGATTACAACGAGCAATAACACCATGGCTGAATTTTTGGCACATCACATTGGTGGTGCCAATGGTGAGTACACATATGAATCAGGTGCCAAGGCAACTACAGAAGCATTGACGGCAGCACAAATTGATTTAACTGGCGTCACAATTCTTGATGGTTCAGGTTTGAGCCGCTCTAATCAAGCCAGTGCTAAATCCTTAGTTTCTGCGTTGAGCTATGCCAGTAAGACGGATGGTTCGGCCTGGACAAATTTAAGTGGCTTACCCGTGGCGGGAATCTCTGGAACTTTGGTGGATCGGTACGACGTTGGTGAACCAGGGCGTGGCACAGTTCGCGCAAAAACTGGAACGCTCTCCAAAGTCGTGGCACTTTCCGGAACTCTTGTTGATGCAAGTGGTGACGTGCTGATTTTCACTTTCATTGCCAATGAAGTGCCAAGTGGAACTAAACAAGGCGAAGCAGCTCTTGATGAAGTCGTTAAAGCACTCGTGCAATGTGGTTGTCGTACTCCGTAGGTTCAAAGTTGCGTAGAGTCAGAACATGATCAACCTGGAACTTCGACAAGGCTTAATTGCCAATCTTGCCGATTTAGAAGCAGGCGATCTGATTTTTGTTGGCTGTAGTGGTGGCGCTGACAGTTTGGCGTTAGTTAAATGCGCTGTGCATGTAGGCAAAGAGAAGACGATCTCCGTCGGAGCGATTGTCATTGATCACCAAATTCAAGCGGACTCAGCAAAGACTGCCCAAGCATCAGCTGATGCAGCGCGAGAACTTGGCGCTGATCCGGTTCTGATCGTGAATGTTGTTGTTGCTACTGGCTCGGGCTCAGGTGGCATGGAAGCAGCAGCTCGCAATGCTCGGCGAACTGCATTTGGAAATGTAGTGAAAGAACACGGGGCAAAAGCCGTATTGCTTGGTCACACTTTGGAAGATCAAGCCGAAACTGTGTTGCTTGGGTTAGCTCGCGGATCAGGTGCGCGTTCACTTTCCGGAATGCGAGCAATTGAAGGAATTTATCGTCGGCCATTCCTGGGAATAGATCGAGCAATTGTTCGAGCAGAAGTTGGCGACCTAAAGGTTTTTGAAGATCCACATAACAGTGACAGCAAGTTTTCTCGGGTTCGAGTTAGAAATACGATCTTGCCGATGTTGGAAGCTGAACTTGGTCCGGGTGTTACCCAGGCACTAGTGCGAAGTGCTGATTTATTGCGCGACGACGCTGATGCACTTGATGCGCTAGCTCGGTTTGAAGTTACGCGAGTTGGTGACGATGTGAATTTGATTGGCGCATTGCCTCGGGCAATTCGATCCAGAGTTATCCGCCAGCTGGCAATTTCTAACGGATGCCCAATTAATGACTTAACCAGGGATCATGTGTTGGCAATCGATGCCTTGATTACAAACTGGCATGGGCAAGGTGCGCTAAATCTGCCAGGCGGTGTCAACGTCGAAAGACGACATGAAAGACTTACGTTCTATCAGCCATAGAAATCCGGGAGCAATGCGTGGACGCAGCACAAATTGGAAATGAATTAACCAGCATCGTTTTGACGACTGAGCAAATCGATACCCGAATTCGTGAGATTGCTGCCGAGATTGATAAAGACTACGCAAGTGCCGAAAAACCAGTTCTTATGGTTGGCGTGCTTAAAGGCGCAGTAATGGTGATGGCTGACTTAGCTCGCGCGGTTTCAATTCCGGTCGAATTTGATTTCATGGCCGTTTCTTCTTATGGCTCAGGCACAAAGTCCAGTGGTGTTGTTCGCATCATCAAGGACCTCGACATTGATTTAGCAGGCCGCGACGTTTTGATCGTCGAAGATATTTTGGATTCAGGTCTAACACTTTCGTGGTTAATCAAGAACTTAAAGTCACGTCATCCAAAGTCGGTTGAAGTTATGACCATGATGCGTAAACCAGATGCAATCAAGGTTGAAGTTCCAGCCAAATATATTGGCTTTGATATTCCAAACGAATTCGTTGTTGGCTTTGGACTTGATTACGCAGAAAAGTATCGCAATCTTCGCGAAGTTGGAATCTTAGCCCCACACGTTTACGGCGGAGAATAAAAAAGACCCCTCGCGTACCCGAAAGAGCCTGCTTATCCTTGCTGCCTTCCGGCCCTGGGGAGGTTCACAGGTTTACGCCACGCGAGGGGCTATTGCTAATTCTAGTTAGATAATTACTCGCTTGATTTCGCCTTTAAATTGGCATTTGAATATGTATCTTGCAAGCGGTTATAAAGCGCATCGAACCATCCGTCTTGTTCTAAGCCGGTTCGGTTTCGGTAATTCAATCCACCTGGGGTCTCGTGTTCAACTGGCAAGTGTGGAATTTCGGCATCGGTTGCAGCCTGTCCTTCAATTGCTAGACCTTCCAGCAGTGATCGAACATATTGCGATGCGGTGTCATGATCAATGCCGTTATCTTCCGTCCACTTCATAACCGTGTTTTGAATAGTGAAGTAAGTCGACATTACTGCCGAGGTAATGCTGAGAATTCGAATCTTAGTTTCGTCATCCATGATTACGATGTCGCCAAGGCCAGCAAATTCGCGAACTACATCAGGATGCGATGGGCAAATAACTAATGGCCCTTTGTGATGAACAATTGCTGGCAGCGGAATTAATTGGCTCACTTGAGTTGCTGGCGCAGTTAGTTTTGCGATTCCACTTGGTGGTGTGCCGGCAATAAAGCTGGCGATGATTTGATCTTCCCGAAAAGTTAGATCTGCAAGTGCTTCATCAACTTGGTTTGGCAACATGCTGATGACGACCATGTCGCTGGCATCGATAACCGCTTGGTTTGAGTCCAACCGGATGCAGTGTTCAAATTTTGCTGCCAACTCAGTCGATCGCTTCTCGCCGCGAGGGGAGAGGTAGATATTTTTTTGCGCGCCACCTCGAGAAGCCATGGCTTCAATAACTGCAGTTGATACGGTGCCGACACCAAGGAATCCAATTTTCATATTTGATTCTCTCGCACAAAGCAAAAAGAACACCCAAAAGGGTGTTCTTTTCTATTGGATTAAAACTTGGCGTCGATCTCAGCGATCAGTGCTTCAACCTTGGCTCGAATTTCATCACGAATCGGACGAACTTCCTCCACACCTTTGCCAGCTGGATCGTTTAATGGCCAATCAAGGTAAGTCTTACCTGGGAAGAATGGGCAAGCATCGCCGCAACCCATTGTGATTACGTAATCAGAATCTTTAACGGTCTCATCACTAAGAACCTTCGGCACATTGTTAGCAATGTCGATTCCTTCTTCGGCCATAGCTTCGATTGCCGAAGGGTTTACTTGATCCTTTGGTTGAGTTCCAGCTGAAAGAACTTGGATTCGATCGCCAGCGAGAGCCTGAAGATATCCGGCAGCCATTTGCGAACGACCTGCGTTATGAACGCAAACGAAAAGTACGGTGGCTTTTGTATTAGGCACGAGTGACTCCTTTAATTAATGCAACGCCGAGCATTGCACCGATTAGTTGGGCGATGATGAAAGGCAAAACCGAAGCAGGGTTGATTCCTGCGAAGGTATCTGAGAACACGCGACCGATTGTTACTGCAGGGTTTGCGAAGGACGTGGAAGATGTAAAGAAGTAGGCAGATCCGATCCAGGCTGCAACAGCTACCGGAATCAACTTGTCTTGACTTCGCGCAACTAGAACAAAAATCACTGTAATCAATCCAGCGGTAGCAATTACTTCACCAACCAAAGTGCCAGTTGAAACTCGTTCATTAGTAGAAATCTGGATTGCTTCAAGATCAAACATGACGTTCGCGATTATTGCGCCAGAAATTGCGCCAGCGATTTGGGCGGAGATGAATGATAAAAACTCAACCGCATTCATTTCACGTCGCAAAACTTGAACTAGCGTCACTGCTGGATTTAAATGAGCACCGCTGATTGGTGCAATTATCAGAATAAGTAAGGCAAGCGCGAAAATTGTCGAGAACGCATTGATTAAGAGCGCAACGCCCGAATCCTTAGAAAGATTCGTTCCCATGATTCCGGAACCGACAACTACACAAACTAACGTCGCAGTTCCGATGTACTCGGCAAGCCATTTTCTGAGAATTTTGATCACTCCTGTTTATCTCAACAAAATGAACTCTATTTCTGCCCGGCATCAACTGCCTAAATGAAATGAGTCTGTTTGCTAAATGTTCACGTTCGCTTGCAGGCGCAGTTAAGGAAATCTGCAGTTTGCCACTCCGATTGCAAGTGATCGCCAGCGATCACGCAATCCGCTCCCAAATCCGGCTACCTCACAAATAAGAAGAGAACACCCAAAAGGATGTTCTCTTCTTATGGCGGAGGATAGGGGACTCCGTCGAGGCGAAGCCTCTCCTCCTCAAATCACAGCATCATCGCTGTAAAGACAAAACGCCCCTTTCGGGGCGCTTCGTTTTACAGCGGAGGATAGGGGATTTGAACCCCTGAGGGCTTTCACCCAACTCGCTTTCCAAGCGAGCGCCATAGGCCACTAGGCGAATCCTCCGTGGACGAGATTACCTGCATTTAGGTAGCCAAGGCTAATTCGAAGGATTTCTCTGCAGTGACTTCAAGGGCAGTCAGGGCTACCGACTACTCTCTTACATATGTCCTTGGCCCTTTACCGAAAGTACCGACCTGGTCAGTTTTCTGACGTAATCGGGCAAGAACACGTCACCGCCCCGCTTTCCCGCGCATTAGATAGTGATCGCATCCATCACGCATATCTATTCACCGGCCCACGTGGTTGCGGCAAAACTTCATCAGCTCGCATTATGGCCCGTTCGATGAATTGCGAACAAGGTCCAACTTCGAATCCTTGTGGGGTTTGCCAGTCGTGCATTGACTTAGCTCCGAATGGACCGGGCTCAATCGACGTTATTGAAATTGACGCTGCGACCTATCGCGGAATCGATGACGCAAAAGAATTACGTGAGCGCGCAGTTTATGCACCGGTTCATGCCCGATTCAAGGTTTACATCATCGATGAGGCTCATCAGTTAACTCGCGATGCATTTAATGTGCTGCTCAAATTAGTTGAAGAACCACCACCACATTTGCGATTTATCTTCGCGACTACTGAACCAGACAAAATCATTCCAACACTTCGTTCTCGCACTCACCACTATCCATTTCGGTTAGTTTCTGCCAAGACTTTGGCGCAACACATGACGCTGATGTGTGAACGTGAAGGTATCGCAGCAGACCCTGCCGCACTCGCACTTGTTGCTCGCGCCGGAGCTGGATCAGTTCGCGATGCGCAATCGGTACTCGGACAAGTTATTGCTGGCTCTGGACCAGAAGGCGTAACTTACGCAGACACTGTTGCTCAACTTGGATTCACCGATGAATCACTATTGAGTCAAGTTGTTGTTGCGATTGCAAATGGTGATGGCGCTTCACTATTCACTTTGATTGAACAAGTTGTAACTTCGGGTCATGAACCTCGTCGCTTTGCAAATGACTTGCTTGATCATCTGCGCGATCTAGTTGTTGTTACTCAAGTTCCTGATGCTGCTACATCTGGATTATTCGAAATTCCTAATGAACAAATCGATGATCTGGTTAGCCAAGCCAAACTTTTCACTCCGGCCCAATTAGTGCGCGTTGCTGACTTAGTTAGTTCAGGACTATCTGAACTTCGCGGCGCGGCATCACCAAAACTTCAACTTGAACTACTTGCTGCTCGCTTAGTTACAAATGAAGTGACGCAAGACTTAATTGCTCGCGTTGAAAAACTTGAGCAGGATGGCCCGCGGGTTTCAAACTCAGCGCCAGTTCCAGCTCGCGCTCGCGTTGCCGCAGAACAGCCAGTAACCCAACAGACCGAGACCCCAATTGAATCTGCACCTGCTGCAGCCAAGACTCCACCACCACGGCCAGTTGTTTCTACTACACCGGCTCCACTTAAGCCGTCGCAAGTTACCGCGGCTGCAACGCAAAAAGCTGAAGAGAAATCTGCGGAAGCACCGGCAACACTGACTGGTCCAGTTTCCTTTGAACAAATTCGTGATGCTTGGCCAGCAATTTTGCAAACGCTCGGCAGTCAAAGTCGCGTCGCTGGAATTGTCATGGTTGATACCGCACCAGTTTCGTTTGGCGAAGACAAAGTTCTGGCGGTTGCATTCCCGAATTCAAACACCATGAACAATGCTGTTAAGAGTGGTCACGATGATCGCTTGCGGTTAGTGATTCAAAATCTGTTCCATGTTGATGTGCGAATTGATCCAACAGTAGATCCAAATCGCGCTGCACCTGCAAAGCCAAAGAAAGCGGCGGCGACAGATGCAGGTGAAGCATCACCGGATGATGAGACAACGCCAACTCGCTCTTCAATCGACATCATCACTAGCTCACTTGGTGGACAAGTTATTAGTGAAAGTCCGCGAGACGCATGAGCAACATGTACGAAGGCATCGTTCAGGACTTGATTGATGAACTTGCCAAGTTGCCAGGAGTTGGACCGAAGGGCGCGACTCGAATTGCGTTCCACTTACTTGCAACTGACAGTGCTGATGTGACTCGGTTAGCCACGGTACTTGCTGAAGTAAAGGACAAAATTAAGTTCTGTCGAACTTGCTACAACGTGGCCCAAGATGACCTTTGCCGGATTTGTGCCGACACTCGTCGAGACGAGACTGCGATTTGTGTAGTTGAAGAACCAAAAGATGTTTTAGCGGTAGAACGAACTCGGGAATTTCGCGGCAGGTATCACGTGCTGGGTGGCGCAATTAGCCCAATTGACGGCGTTGGGCCTGATGACCTGCGGGTAACTGAACTTATGACCCGACTTGCTGATGGTGCAATCGTTGAAATCATCTTGGCCACGGATCCAAATCTTGAAGGTGAAGCCACAGCCACCTACTTAACGAGATTGATTTCTCCATTGGGAATAAAGGTAACCAGGCTTGCATCTGGATTACCGGTCGGTGGCGACCTTGAATATGCTGACGAAGTCACTTTGGGACGAGCATTTGAGGGTCGACGCCAAGTTAGTCCTTAGCTCTGCGACCTCTATCCCGGTTCCATAATTTGGACGGTGATTTCGCAGATCGAGATTCCATTTAGACTTATGTTCTATGGGCTTAATTGTCGCTAAATTCGGTGGGTCATCCGTTGCGGATGCTGCTGGAATTTTGCGTGTAGCCAAGCGAATCGCAGACACCAAGCGAGCTGGCAACGAAGTAGTTGTAGTTGTTTCAGCAATGGGTGACACAACTGACGATCTCATTGACTTAGCCAAACAAGTTTCCCCAAATCCACCAGGTCGCGAATTAGATATGTTGCTGACTGCTGGCGAACGAATTTCGATGGCCGTACTTGCAATGGCGATTAATGATCTTGGTTTCGAGGCTCGGTCATACACCGGATCGCAAGCCGGATTGATCACGGACTCAACTCATGGCAAAGCGCGCATTGTTGATGTGACTCCCGGAAGAATTCAAGAAGCACTTCGAGAAAATGCAATTCCAATTGTTGCTGGTTTCCAAGGCGTCTCGCAAGATACCAAAGACATCACAACTCTTGGTCGTGGTGGATCCGATTTAACTGCAGTTGCTTTGGCTGCTGCGCTTTACGCCGATGTTTGTGAAATCTATACCGACGTCGATGGAATCTTCTCGGCTGATCCGCGCATTGCACCACGTGCCCGACAAGTGCCGCGCATTACATATGACGAAATGATGGAACTTGCCGCCGCTGGCGCAAAAGTTCTTCACTTACGTTGCGTTGAATATGCAAAGCGTTTTGATTTACCAATTCACGTTCGTTCTTCTTTCTCAGACAAAGAAGGAACATTTGTTATTGCTGATCTAAACGATCAGTCCAAGTTAAAGAAGTTGTCCAAAGTAGGAGCAATTATGGAACAACCAATCATCGCCGGCGTCGCACACGATTTAGGAGATGCCAAGATCACTGTCGTTGGTGTTCCTGACCGTCCAGGTATGGCAGCTGCAATCTTCCAGGCCGTTGCTGATGCTGGCATCAACATGGACATGATTGTTCAGAACGTAAGTGTTCATGAGTCAGGTGCAACAGACGTTACGTTCACTTGCCCACGTGCTGATGCTACCAAGGCTGAGCTCGCACTTCGTCGAATTGAAAAAGAAGTTAACTTCAAGGACATTGACACTGATGAGAACATCGGAAAGATCTCACTAGTTGGTGCGGGTATGCGTTCACATCCTGGTGTGTCTGCAACATTCTTCAAAGCAATCGCAGACGCGGGTGTGAACGTAGAAATGATTTCAACTTCTGAAATTCGAATCTCAGTTGTTACCCGCGCAGACGATGCAGAAAAAGCGGTAACTGCAATTCACACCGCTTTTGGTTTGGATGCTGACGGCGAAGCCGTTGTTTACGGTGGAACGGGACGTTAAGTAATGAGTAAAAAACCAACTCTTGCTGTAGTCGGCGCAACTGGCGCCGTTGGCACCGTAATGCTTGATCTTCTTTCTACTCGTCCAAATGTTTGGGGCGAGATCAGGTTGCTCGCTTCAGCACGTTCCGCTGGCAAGGTCCTGCAGGTACGTGGCGAAGATGTCGTAGTTCAAGAACTGACTGAAGCTGCCTTTGATGGCGTAGACGTTGCAATGTTTGATGTGCCAGATGAGATCTCAGCAAAGTGGGCACCAATTGCCGCCGCCAAGGGTGTAATTGCGGTCGATAACAGTGGAGCATTCCGCATGGATGCTGATGTTCCGTTGGTTGTTCCAGAAGTAAATGCGGACCAAACTCGTAATCGCCCACGTGGAATCATTTCAAATCCAAACTGCACAACGCTTTCCATGATCGTGGTTGTTGGCGCACTTGAAAAAGCATTTGGCGTAAAAGAACTAGTAGTCGCTTCTTACCAAGCAGCTTCCGGTGCGGGTCAGGGTGGCATTGATGCACTATATGAACAAACAGATGCCGTTGCAGGCAAGAATCTTGGAAATGAAACGAAAGACGTTCGTAATGTCATTACTAAGAACGATGTATTCCCAGCACCGCTGGCATTAAATGTTGTGCCTTGGGCTGGATCACTTTCCGAAAACGATTACACAAGTGAAGAACTTAAAGTTCGCAATGAGTCCCGCAAGATTCTTGGTAAGCCAGAATTAAAGGTTCATGCCACATGTGTTCGCGTGCCAGTTGTGACTACGCACTCTCTTGCTGTTCACGCAGCACTTGATCGTGCAGTAACTGCTGATGAAGTCCGCAAGCTTCTTGAAAACGCAGACGGCGTTCTTGTCGTAGATGATCCGGCAAACAAGATTTTCCCAACACCTATCGATGTAGTGGGAACAGATCCAACAGTCGTTGGTCGAATTAGAGTTTCCAAAGAATATCCAAATGAAATTGATTTCTTTGTATGTGGTGACAACTTACGCAAGGGTGCAGCATTAAACACTGCGCAGATTGCTGAAGTGGTTGCTAAGGAATTCAATTAAGAATTAGTTAAATTCTTTTTGCGCTGAGCGTAATTAACGTTGCCTCTGGACGACAAGCAATGCGAACTTGCGCAAACGGTGACGTACCAACTCCTGCGGAAACGTACAGTGGCATTTCACTTTCACCAAAAGTAGAAAATCCTTTTGCTTGTCCTTGTGGCAAATCACAGTTTGTAACTAGAGCTCCGTAAAACGGAATGCAAATTTGCCCGCCATGTGTGTGACCAGCTAAAACTAAATCTGCCTTATCGGTTTCGAAACTTTGTAAAACTCTTCGATACGGTGCATGAGTAACTCCAAAAGCAAACGCATCAGAATCAAAAGCACCTGCAACCGCTGAATAGTCATCTTTGTTGATATGTGGGTCATCAGTACCGCGGAAGTGAATCTTTACTCCGTTAATCACCTCGGTGCTTTGTTTGTTGTTTAAGTCAAGCCAACCAGCATCGTTAAGTTCATCAACTAAGTCAGAAGTTGGCAGGGCAGTACCTTCAGCTCGAATCTCTCGATTCTTATTGAAGTACATGAACGGATTCTTAAATGAAGGAGCGAAGTAATCGTTACTACCTAATACATAGGCGCCAGGTATGTCCAGCAATTCATTCATGGCCTCGATGACAGCTGGAACTGCAAGTTGATGCGCCAAGAAATCTCCGGTGCCGACCACAAAGTCAGGCTCAAGTTTGGCAAGCGATCTAACCCAATTGATTTTTCGAGTTTGGGCAGGCGTGATGTGCAAATCTGAAATATGAAGTACTCGAATAGATTCGCTGCCAGCCGGAAGTAGCTCGAGGTCTAGCTCGCGAACTTTGAATGCTTGCGCCTCAACTAGGCCATAAGCCAGGCTTCCCACTCCGGTAGCCCCGATAGCCAGAGCCGAATTAGCCAGAAACCCCATGCTTCCAAGCATTACACGGATTCATAGTTTCACATGTGCACAAAATGCCCATAGGCTTGGGTTCTCCACATCTTCCCTAGGAGGCGAATAAATGTCTACTGATGACTCAGTTAATGACGCGGGCTCCGAAAAGTGGGACCCGTTAACCGCTCCGGTTTGGGATTTAAGTGATGTTGATGAGCCAACTTTGGCTCCACCTATTGAGCAGTTCATGCCAATTGATGAAGACACAATGATTCGTCGCAGGCCACCATTGCCGCCTGATGCAGATGAAATTATTCGTGGCGAGTACACCGGTTGGGTACCGCTGATTAAATCTGGCGAAAGTTTGGATGAAGCGAAAGCTCGAGAAGAAAAACTTGCGTCTGATATTTCCCAAAATGTCCGAAATGTCGATATGGATTCTTGGGCACCAGTCGAAGTAGTCGCAACCGATGAGTCTGATTTTATTTCGCCAAAAGATTTATCATCCGATAGCGTCAGAACTGTGCGGGAGCCTGTTGTTGAAGTAAGGCCGTACGAATTTCCAAATGAGATCGTCCCTGATCCAGACTTTGTAGTCTCCCCAGCTGAAGCGTTAGAAGAAGCGCGACGTCGCATTGCACAAATGCGCGCAAGCTTGCAAACAAACATCAATCGAGTTTCGCAAAGTTTTGACCATCCGATCTTTGCGCCGATCGAAGTTTCAGTTCAAGAAGCACCACCATTTATTCCGGTCACTCAAACTGAAGTTCCAGTTGCAGCGCTAGTTGAAGAACCAAAGTCATTTGATTCTTTGTTTGAGACAGATGCAGTTGTGGAACCGGCAGTAGTCCCAGCATCAGAGCCTGTGTTTACCCAAAGTGCAACGACGTACCAGGAAGCTCCACGAGTTGAGTCGGTAATGACTGAGACGCGGGAAGAGCCAAGAGTGTTTACCCAATCAACACAACAGGCTTCACCGACAATCATTATTGACGAAGCTGCCGAACAAACTCATTCACTTGAACTTGTAATCATGCGAGATGAAATTAAAGATTTGCGCGATCGACTTGATTCGTCCCAGAAGTTGATTGAAACCTTGATGGTCCGCCTTGCCGACTTAGCCGAATTGGCTCTGAAACGCAAAGACTAACGATCAGCGTCTCCAGCAATAAACGGCATACTTGCCACCACTGCATCAAAATCTTTTTTGTTTGTTCCAGGCAACACGTTTGCTAATGCCAAAACTGTGTGCAAACTAGCTGGTCGAAGTTTCAAGCGATAAGGCATTTTGTCATTTCTGGAAACGAGAAACCAGGATGCAATTCCAAGTGGTGTCTCGATGCTTTGCTCGTAACTTCCTTCTGGAACTCGAACCACTTTTGGCAGCAAAACGTTCACTTCGTCAGCGAAGTGGAAAGTACATGGCTCATTCAATTCCGAAATCATAGCTAGTGAAATGGTTATCTCATCTACGAGCTGCAACATGCGAGCGCCCACATCTCCCGATGCTTGCAACACAACGGCGAAACTTTCTAGTTCGGAATACTTCAGTCCACTAGCGGTCTCTCGTAAATCAATAGCATGACCACTGGCTCGAGCAACTGGCCCACTAACTGCACCCTCAATTGCTTGCGCTTTAGTTAAGACGCCGACTGATTCGTATTCAGAAATAAGCGAGAGCCAATTCGTTTCTAAAACAATTTGGGCAGTATCAAAGCAAAGATGCTGAACTTGTTCTAACCATTCAGCGGATGGCGCATGTGCAAGTCCGCCGATCCGAGTCAACATCGGGTGCATGCGACTACCCGTATAAATGCGATAGTGGTTAACCCACAGTTCCCGGGACATCCTTAAGTTTTGAATCAGTTCCTCGTCTTGCCAAGGAAAGCCGGCCAAGAATGCCAGGTGCGAAGTCACTCGGTTGTATTCCAGGAGTAACGTGCGAAACCACTGTGCAGCGTCGGGAACTTCAATACCAAGTGCGGTTTCGACTAATTGAGCGACACCAACTTCGCCCGAGTAGGCACTTAACCATTCATGACGATTGGCAAGCGCTATTACTTGTCGATAGTCGCGGGACTCAAAAAGCTTTTCGGCACCTCGATGCATCGAACCGAGAATCGGTTTTGCCACAGTGATGATTTCGCCGTCATACTCACAATCGATTCGCATCATTCCGTGAGTGGCTGGGGCATGCAATGCCAAGTTTGAGGTGTGATCAGACCTTGCTGTATCTAGGGGAGAGATCCCCACTCTGCTGCGCTCAACCACGGGACTTATCGTGTCATACCCCTGGAGATTTATCGATTTATTCGACATTTAGAAAGTTGCTACTAGTCTTATTACGTGGTCAACACGATGGCCGAGAGCGATGAGCCTTGGACCGAAAAACCTCCACGCCTTGACGTTGGCGTAGTCGGAACTGGCAGAGCCGGTTCCGTGTTAGGTGCTGCCCTGGAACGTGCGGGCCACAACATTCGTGCCTGCACTGCAGTTAGTGACATCTCAAAACTAAGAGCTGAATCACTTTTACCTGGCGTTCCGGTTACTTCGATTGAAGAAGCAGTTAAAGATCGAGATCTGATTCTCTTGACTGTGCCTGATGATTACCTCAGCCAAGTCGTAAATGGTTTAGCTGCAACCAATGCGGTTAGCCCGGGAACTTTTGTAATGCATGCTTCAGGCAGATATGGAATTGGAATTCTGCGGCCGCTAACAGATCAAGGCTGTTTACCGCTGGCACTTCATCCAGTTATGACTTTCACTGGAACCAGTATCGATCTGAATCGGTTATCTGCTTGCCCATTTGGAATTACCACAGTTCAGACTTTGCGCCCAGTTGCCGAAACATTAGTTGTGGAAATCGGAGGCGAACCAATTTGGGTTCCCGAGGAAAATCGCGGGCTTTATCACGCTGCATTAACTTTTGGTGCAAACAATTTAATGACGCTAGTTACCCAAACAACTGAGTTACTTGAAGCCGCTGGAATCACAAATCCAGAGAACTTAGTGGCACCGCTACTTGGCGCATCTTTAGATAATGCTCTTCGCAATAGTGATGCGGCAATCACAGGTCCAGTTGCTCGCGGAGATGCTGGAACAGTTCGGGAACATTTGAGAGTGCTTGCAAATTTTGATCCGGCAGTTAGTCAGGCGTATCGGGCGATGGCACGGTTGACTGCAATTCGGGCTCTGGCTTCGGGAACTTTGCAACCACAGTTAGCTGAAGAACTCTTAATTGTTTTGGCAGATGAGTCATGAGCCGTCCAATAGTTTTAAACACAGTTGCCAAAGTTGATGCTTGGGCCGAGAAAGAAACTACTCCAATCGCAGCCGTATTAACTATGGGTGCTTTGCATCAGGGCCATGCTGAGTTGGTCAGATACGCGAAAGCAAACACTCCAAATGGAACTCGAGTAATTGCGACAATCTTTGTTAACCCAACACAGTTTAATAATTCTTCTGACTTAGCTGAATATCCGCGAACTTTGGATTCTGATCTTGACACTTTGCAAAGCGCCGGTGCAGATGCAGTGTTTGTTCCAGATGTTGCACAGATGTATCCAAACGGTTTGGAAGTAAATCCACCGATGGAACCAGGTGCAATCGGAGATGTATTAGAAGGTAAAGCTCGCCCTGGTCACTTTCGTGGAATGTTGACGGTCGTAGAGCGATTACTTTCCATTACTCATGCCAACTATTCATTCTTTGGGGAAAAAGATTTTCAACAGTTGACCCTGGTAAAGTCAATGGTTGCTGCTACAAAGATGCCAATCGAAATCGTTGGAGTACCAACAGTTCGAGATGAATTTGGCATTGCGCTATCAAGTCGCAATCGCCGGCTTTCAGAGAAAGCCATTGAACACGCAAAACTAATTCCCACTGCGATGAATAAAGCGGCTGAAGTCTTTTTGAGTTCAAGTTCAATAGACGAAGCAGAAGCTGCCGGGAAAGCGATCTTGGAGCAAAGTGGGAAGTTTGAAGTTGAATACTTTGAAATCAGATCTAACGATTTAGTGTTACTGCCAACGGTTGGTAACGCCCGCGTTTTTGTGGCCGTAAACATTGAAGACGTAAGACTTATCGACAACCTCGAGATAGCAAAGTAGGAAAAGCATGCTGTTAGCAATTGATGTCGGCAATACCAATACCGTTCTCGGATTATTTGCCGGTGACCAATTAGTTTCGTCTTGGCGAACTAAGACAGACAGCCGCGAGACTGCTGATGAATTGGCGCTCAAGTTCAAGGCGATACTTAGCGACGCTCCAGACATTACTGGAATTGCACTTTGTTCAACCGTGCCAGCCGTGCTCCGTGAAATGCGCACAATGCTGAACAACTATTACCAAGATGTCCCACAAGTAATTGTTGAGCCCGGAATCAAGACCGGCGTCCCAGTTCTAACCGACAATCCAAAAGAAGTTGGCGCAGATCGAATTGTTAATTCGTTGGCCGCCTTCACGCTGTATGGCGGTCCAGCGATTGTTGTCGATTTTGGAACTTCAACGAATCTAGATGTGATCTCGGCAAAGGGTGAATTCCTAGGTGGCGCCTTGGCACCTGGAATTGAAATTTCGATTGATGCCCTGGCCTCGCGAGCTGCCCAGCTTCGAAAAGTGGAGTTGGTTGCGCCACGCAACGTTATTGGTAAAAACACTGTCGAAGCCTTGCAATCTGGCGCAGTCTATGGATTCGCTGGCCAAGTGGATGGCTTGGTTGATCGAATCGTTGATGAGTTGGGAACACCAGTCAAAGCAGTGATTGCTACTGGCGGTCTGTCGGCAATTGTGGTCCCAGAGTCCGAGACCATAACCCACCATGAGCCGGATCTGACTTTGATTGGCCTGCGTCTGATGTTCGAGCGCAACGCTTAGTACCGATAATCTTGGTCAATGACCACCGATCAGAATCCAGCTGCCGAAGAAGTAGACGACCTGCCAGAACAAATGCAGGTTCGTCACGAAAAGCGCGCTGCAATTTTGGCAAACGGTCAAGAGGCTTACCCCGTTCGAGTTCCAGTTACTACGACAATTCCAGCGGTCCGCGACAAATACGCACACTTGGTTGCAGAGCAAGAAAGCGCTGACACTGTAGGTGTAGCTGGCCGCGTTATGTTTATGCGCAACACTGGCAAGCTTTGCTTCGCGCAGTTACAAGCAGGAACTGGCGAAACCATTCAAGCCATGCTGTCGTTTGATCGAATTGGTGAAGAGCAACTTGATGCCTGGAAAGGTCTAGTTGATATCGGCGACGTAGTTGCAGTTGTTGGTGAAGTTATCAGCAGCAAGCGCGGCGAACTTTCCGTAATGACAGACAGCTGGCACATGGCTGCAAAAGCATTGCGCCCACTTCCAAATCCTCACAAACCTTTGAGTGAAGAAACTCGAGTTCGTCAGCGATACGCAGACTTAATCATGCGAGATACCGCTCGCACCGTTGCGCGACTGCGTCCAGCAACAATGTCGAGCTTGCGAGCAAGTTTTGCAAAGCGCGACTACATCGAAGTTGAAACTCCTATGCTGCAAACTATGCACGGTGGCGCAGCAGCGCGACCATTCGTAACCGCATCAAATGCCTTCGACATGCAATTGTTCTTGCGGATTGCGCCAGAGCTTTTCCTAAAGCGTTGTGTAGTCGGAGGCATTGAACGAGTATTTGAAATCAATCGCAACTTCCGCAATGAAGGCGCTGACTCAACTCACTCACCTGAGTTTGCGATGTTGGAGTATTACCAGGCTTACGCGGACTACAACGACATGGCGACTCTCACCCGAGAACTAATTCAAGAAGCTGCACTGGCAGTACATGGCACTTTGAATTATGAATTAGTTGATGGCGGCACTCGTGACCTATCGGGTGAATGGGATCAGATTTCGGTTTACCCATCAGTTAGCAAAGCAATCGGCAAAGAGATAACTCCAGAAACCCCAATTGAAGAACTTCGTAAACTCTGCGCTGATGCTGGCATTACACATGATCCAAAAGCAATTCACGGAAAACTGGTTGAAGAATTGCTGGAGCATTACGTTGTTGAACATTTAAAGAACCCAACTTTTGTTATGGATTACCCAGTTGATACTTCACCGCTGGTTCGTGAACATCGAATTCATAAGGGAACTGCCGAAAAGTGGGACCTTTACATCGACGGTTACGAAGCCGGAACTGGATACTCCGAACTTGTTGATCCAGTAATTCAACGCGAACGTTTGATGGAACAGTCATCGCTTAAAGCTGGTGGCGATGCCGAAGCTATGCAACTTGATGAAGACTTCTTGCGTGCGCTTGAGTACGGCATGCCACCAAGTGGTGGTGTTGGCATGGGTATTGACCGCTTGCTAATGACATTAACTGGCTTGAACATTCGTGAAACAATTTTGTTCCCGTTAGTGAAGCCCGAATAGTCATGACCGTAACTGTTCGTCCAGCAGTAACTGCAGACGTTTTAGCAATCCGTGACTTAGTCGAAAACTATGCGGGTGACGGACCGAGACTCCTTCGCAAGAACACCGTGACGCTTTATGAAGATGTTCAAGAATTTTATGTAGCAGAACAAGATGGAAAAGTTATTGGCTGTGGTGCACTGCATGTGATGTGGCATGACTTAGGAGAAGTACGAACTGTTGCAGTTAATCCAACATGCAAGGGCCAAGGTGTCGGTTCCAAAATTATCGATGCCTTAACAAAGCGTGCTACCGAGCTTGGACTAACCAGACTGTTCTGCTTAACTTTCGAAACCAAATTTTTTACTGGCCATGGCTTTACACCTATTGAAGAATCCCCAGTTGATGCTTCTACTTACGCTGAACTTTTGCTTTCCGGTGATCAGGGCGTAGCTGAATTCTTGGATCTGGAACACGTGAAGCCAAATACATTGGGCAACACCAGAATGCTAAAAAACCTGTAAATATCGGCTGTTCGCTACTGGCAGATACCCAAAGAATCAAAAAGTCCATTAAATACGGCAGACCTTGCTGCCAACCCTTTGCAGGTTTATAAATCCGCAGATGCGCTGTCATGCATTGGCTCTAGCATTGATACAAGGCCGAAAAGTTAAGAGGAGTTGCACATGTTCGAGAGATTTACCGACCGTGCTCGTCGCGTTGTGGTGCTTGCCCAAGAAGAGGCACGCATGCTTAATCACAATTACATCGGAACCGAACACATCCTCCTTGGACTCATTCACGAGGGCGAAGGCGTTGCCGCCAAGGCTCTTGAAAGCATGGACATTTCACTTGAAGCAGTTCGCGCTCAGGTTGAAGAAATTATTGGTCAAGGACAGCAAGCTCCATCAGGTCACATTCCATTTACTCCACGCGCAAAGAAAGTTCTTGAACTTTCACTTCGCGAAGCATTGCAACTAGGTCACAACTACATTGGCACCGAACACATCTTGCTTGGTCTGATTCGCGAAGGCGAAGGCGTTGCAGCCCAGGTCTTAGTAAAACTTGGCGCAGATCTAAATCGCGTGCGTCAACAAGTTATTCAACTTCTTTCGGGTTACCAGGGCAAGGAGCCACAGCAACAAGGCGCCGGTCCGGCTGAAGGCACACCTTCAACCTCATTGGTACTTGATCAATTCGGTCGCAACTTAACTCAGGCTGCGCGCGATGGTCAGCTTGATCCAGTTATTGGACGCGTAAAAGAAATCGAACGCGTAATGCAGGTGCTATCTCGTCGTACCAAGAACAACCCAGTTCTAATTGGTGAACCAGGTGTTGGTAAGACTGCCGTTGTTGAAGGTCTTGCGCAAAATGTTGTTAAGGGCGAAGTTCCTGAGACGCTAAAAGATAAGCAGATCTACTCACTTGATCTTGGCGCGCTGGTTGCCGGTTCTCGTTACCGTGGTGACTTCGAAGAGCGCCTAAAGAAAGTTTTGAAAGAAATCAAAACTCGTGGCGATATCATCATCTTCATTGACGAAATGCACACACTTGTTGGCGCCGGCGCTGCGGAAGGTGCAATCGACGCTGCAAGCATCTTGAAGCCAATGTTGGCCCGTGGTGAACTTCAGACCATCGGCGCAACAACCCTTGATGAGTACCGCAAGTACATCGAGAAGGATGCTGCTCTAGAGCGTCGCTTCCAGCCGATTCAGGTCAACGAACCAACTATCGCTCAGACCATTGAAATTCTTAAGGGTCTTCGCGATCGTTACGAAAATCATCACCGAGTCACCATCACTGATGCCGCGCTGGTTGGCGCTGCAACTATGGCGGATCGTTACATTAGTGATCGATTCCTGCCAGACAAGGCAATTGACTTGATCGATGAGGCTGGCGCTCGCCTGCGTATTCGTCGCATGACTGCGCCACCAGACTTGCGTGAAATCGATGAGAAGATTGCCGCAACTCGAATGGAAAAAGAATCTGCCATTGATGGTCAGGATTTCGAACGCGCAGCTTCGCTACGCGATGACGAAAAGAATCTGATTGCTGCCCGCGCCACTCGCGAAAAAGAGTGGAAGGACGGCGACATGGATGTAGTCGCAACTGTTGATGAAGAATTGATCGCAGAAGTACTTGCCGCATCAACTGGAATTCCAGTGTTCAAGCTAACCGAAGAAGAGTCGCAACGACTTCTTCACATGGAAGGCGAACTACACAAGCGCGTAATCGGACAAGAGCAAGCAATCAAGGCTCTGTCTCAGGCAATTCGTCGTACTCGCGCAGGTCTTAAGGATCCAAAGCGTCCGGGTGGATCGTTCATCTTTGCTGGCCCATCGGGTGTTGGTAAGACTGAACTTTCCAAGACGCTTGCTGAGTTCCTATTCGGTGATGAAGATTCATTGATTCAGTTGGACATGTCTGAATACTCCGAGAAGCACACTGTGTCTCGACTATTCGGTTCCCCTCCAGGATTTGTTGGTTACGAAGAAGGTGGCCAGCTAACTGAAAAGGTTCGCCGTAAGCCATTTAGCGTCGTGCTCTTCGACGAAGTTGAAAAGGCTCACCCAGATATCTTCAACTCGTTATTGCAGATTCTGGAAGATGGCCGTCTAACTGATGCCCAAGGTCGCGTCGTTGACTTCAAGAACACTGTCATCATCATGACGACAAACCTTGGCACCAGAGACATTGCAAAGGGTGTAAGCCTTGGCTTCGCCGATGGCAATGACACCACGACTTCATACGAACGCATGAAGGCCAAGGTCAATGACGAGCTAAAGACTCACTTCCGTCCAGAGTTCTTGAACCGCATCGATGACATCATTGTCTTCCACCAGTTGAGTGAAGATGAAATTGTCGAGATCGTTGACCTAATGATCGCCAAGTTGGATTCTCGCTTGAAGGACAAGGACATGGCAATCGAACTTACTTCGACTGCAAAGGCCTTGCTGGCTAAGCGTGGTTACGACCCAGTCTTGGGTGCGCGTCCGTTGCGTCGCACAATTCAGCGTGAGATTGAAGATCCAATGAGCGAAAAGATGCTCTTCGGTGATCTCAAGCCAGGCGAAATTGTGATTGTTGATGTCGAGGGCGAAGGCGATGATGCCAAGTTCACGATCAGAGGCGAGTTCAAGGGCGAGCTTTCTGACATTGAAATCGCTCCAGTTGATGCTGCTGGAGTTTCTGAGTAACTAACTTCTTATGGCTGCCAACAATTTCGACTTCGGAGTAATCGGAGCCGGAATTGTTGGCTTAGCTATGGCGAATCGAATTCGCCAGATTCACCCCAATGTCACGATTGTGGTTTTTGATAAAGAGAAATCTGTCGGCGAGCATGCAAGTGGACGCAATAGTGGTGTACTGCACGCTGGCTTTTATTACTCACCAGATTCGCTAAAGGCTGCGTTAACTCGTGATGGTAACCAGTTATTGCGTGATTTTTGTAGCGAAGAAAACATCCAAGTTAAAGAAACTGGAAAAGTTGTAGTCGCGCAGAATCCTGCCGAAGTTGCTGCCCTACAGGAATTGCATCGGCGTGGAAACGCCAATGGGGTAGTCACTGAGCTTGTTACTCCTGATCGACTTGCTGAATTAGAACCACTAGCCAAGACTTCAGAGCTAGCTCTTTGGTCGCCGCATACGGCCGTTGCAAATCCGCTTGCAGTAACTCAAGGCCTAGCCAACAAAGTTGCTCGCGAGGGCACAACTCTAAAGCTGGGTCACGAAGTATTGCGCACAACCCAAAATCGAATCATCACAAATCTTGGTAACTATTCCGTTGGCCACATCATTAACTGCGCTGGACTTTATGCCGACAAAGTTGCAAAACAATTTGGTTTCTGCGATGACTATGCGATGCTGCCGTTCAAGGGTTTGTATTGGTACGGAAATTGGGAACCTGGCAAACTTCAGCGTCACGTTTATCCAGTACCTGATGTTCGTAACCCATTCCTTGGCGTGCACTTAACTGTGACGATTGATGGGCGAGCAAAAATTGGCCCAACCGCAATTCCGATTTTCTCGCGCGAAAGTTACGCCGGTTTCGGGGGACTAAGCCCTAAGGAAATTCTCAACATAGTTGGCATCTATCCAAAGTTTTTAACGAGTAAGCATCACGATGTTTTAGGTTTGATTAAAACTGAGATGCCAAAGTATTTGCAGCGCCATTTGGTTTCACAGGCTAAAGCTTTGGTGCCAAGTGTGGATCCAAAAGATTTCAAACAGCGCGGCAAACCTGGAATCCGGGCTCAACTTCTGGACATAAAGAACAAGAAACTTGAAATGGATTTTGTGGTTCGTGGCGATGAGTACTCAACCCATCTGCTCAACGCGGTATCGCCAGCTTGGACTAGCGCCTTGGCCATGGCGAATCATGTTTGCAAAAAGTTCGATTAGGATTTAGAAAACGAAGGATTGGAAAATCGTGGAATCAACAGTTGACTTGATCTGGTTAGTTTCTGGCTACATTGCACTTGGTATCAAAGCCTGGGCGCTTTCGGATGTAATCAAAGCTCCAGCTGAGGCATTCCCATTTCTAAATCGCCAAACTAAGAACATCTGGCTTGCTATCACAATCGGCAGTATTTTAGGGCACATTCTTTTCGGAGCTTGGGGCTTCACCGGAATCATCGGCTTAATTGCTTGCGGTGTCTACCTTGCTGACATTCGCGTAAAGATCAATGACATGACAGGTCGTCGGTGACCCCTTCGGTTCTCGGTGACATCACCAGAGGAACAACAAATCCAAATCGACTTCGTCGGATTGATCGATGGATGCTGCATTCGGTTTGTCCCATCATTAGAAATTCCCAAGATCCAGTTGTAGTTGATTTAGGTTATGGCGCCACACCTGTTACGACCCAAGAAATGTTCCTGAGATTTCGCAAACACGTTAGACCTGATGTCGAAGTAGTTGGCATTGAGATAGATCCAATTCGAGTAACGCAAGCATTAGAAATTGTTGAGCCTGGACTTGATTTTGGATACGGCGGATTTGAAGTTCCGCTACCAAATTCTCGAAAGCCAATCGCAATTCGAGCGTTCAATGTGCTTCGCCAGTATGACGAAAGTGAAGTATCGAAGTCCTGGCAACTAATGACAAATCGATTGGCACCGGAAGGTTTCTTAGTTGAAGGTACCTGCGATGAAATTGGTCGGCGCAGTTCCTGGGTTGCATTGCGCAGTCAAGAGAAGATTCCAGAAACATTTACGATTTCGCTTCATGTTGGCTCGCTTGAGATGCCGTCAGAAATCGCGCCTCGATTACCTAAAGCATTGATTCACCGAAATGTGCCGGGCGAAAAAATCTATGACTTCTTGCAAGAGTTTGATCGCGCTTGGCTAGGTAATTCGGCAATGATTCCATTTGGTGCAAGGCAGCGCTGGGTGGCAGCTGTTGAATCTCTACGGTCAAGTTACCCGATCCTGGATAACAAAGTTCGCTGGCGATTAGGTGAAGTTACGATCCCTTGGGAAGTTGTAGCACCAAGGTAGAAGGTGTTACTTCTTGCCTTGATTTGCTACCGCGGCAGCAGCGGTGGCTGCAGCTTCTGGATCTAGATACTTGCCACCAGGAATAACTGGCTTGAAGTTGCTATCTAATTCATAGATCAACGGAATTCCAGTTGGAATGTTTAAGCCAGCAATGTCATCATCGCTGATGCCATCTAAGTGCTTAACCAAAGCGCGAAGTGAGTTTCCATGCGCAGCAACCATTACAGTCTTGCCTGATTTCAAATCAGGAACAATGTTGGATTCCCAGTAAGGCAACATACGAACAACGACATCAGCTAAGCACTCAGCTCCAGGCAAGTCCTTACCTAGATCTGCGTAGCGCGGGTCATGGGTTTGCGCGAACTCATTATTTGGATCAATGAGTGGAGGCGGCGTATCAAAGGATCGACGCCACAACATGAATTGCTCTTCACCATATTCAGCAAGAGTTTGAGCTTTGTCTTTACCTTGCAACGCACCGTAGTGGCGTTCATTCAAACGCCAAGTGCGGTGAACCGGAATCCAGTGACGGTCAGCAACATCGAGCGCGATGTTTGCGGTCTTGATAGCTCGACGAAGTAATGAGGTATGAAGTACGTCAGGCAGAATGCCAGCTTCCTTGAGGAGCTCGCCAGCTCTAGTGGCCTCACCTAGGCCTTTTTGGTTTAGATCGACATCGACCCAGCCAGTAAATAGGTTCTTTTCATTCCATTGGCTTTCGCCGTGCCGAACCAAGATCAAGGAGTAGTTACTCATAGTTCAATTCTGCCTGATTACTCAAAGAAGTGAGCAAAGGCCTGCAGGTTGGCCATGTCCATACCTTTGCTGGTTCGCCAAGCCCACTCTTTTTCAATGGCTGAACGGAAACCCAACTCAAGCAAGATGTTGAAAGAGTTATCACTGGTTTGCAGCATGACACCGAGCATTTGATCTATTTGAGCAATATCAACGGTTGCAATCGGAAGCACACCTGAAAGATAGATATCGCCAAGGTGATCAAGGCAGTAATTAATAACGAGTAGTTTTCGGTTCTGCTCCAAAATCCAGCGGTAAACCGCTTCATGATTCTCATCAGGATTTCTCGCCACAAAACTTTCGATCTTGAAAACTTTGTCACCAATTGTCATTGCCACATTTACGAATTGCTTATTGGTTCCAGGAAGGGAAACCACAACAGTTTTCTCGCCAGCCAATTCGAACTGCAAATCCTGTGAGGTTAGAAATTCGGTAACTTCAGAAATTGAAAGCGTCATACTTGCGCCCGGATTCGTGATGATTTAACGGCTTCGTTATAAACCGAAATCAATTTGTCGGTTGTGTCTTCCCAACCAAAGTGAGAAGCATGCGCAATCGCACCAGTTGAAAGTTTGATTCGAAGCGCATCATTCGTTACGACAGTAAGAATTTGATCAGCCCAAGTGGACGCTTCGTGACCATCTACTAAAACGCCACTAATTCCATCCCGAACTGCTGTAGGTAAACCACCGACGCGAGCCGCAATCACTGGAGTGCCACAAGCCTGCGCTTCAATCGCAACTAACCCAAAAGATTCGCTGTAGGACGGAACCACACAAACCGAGGCTGCTTG
Source organism: Actinomycetota bacterium (assembly GCA_026392515.1). GTDB lineage: Bacteria > Actinomycetota > Actinomycetes > S36-B12 > UBA5976 > UBA5976. The sequence goes on from JAPLBY010000004.1 coordinate 47,362, forward strand.
AAACCATTTAACTAATTCGGCGCGACTTGTTGGCGGCACAAACTTAACGATGTCAGATATTCCAAGTTGATCGGCAAGGTTAACTAATGCATCAGGTCGTTCAAGTCCACTGCCTGAAGGTCCACCACAAATTGCCACAACTAATCGACTTCGTAATTCAGGATTACGTTTCAAGATTTCTGCAGCGGCTTCAATCAAAACATCAGGAGCTTTCAAAGGTTGAATGCGTCCCACAAATAACAAAACGATGGCATCATCAGCGACAGCTAAATCCTTGCGAGCAACTGATTGGTTGCCAGGCACAAACACATCAAGATCAACCCCAGGATGCACAACCCGAACTCGGTTTGGATCCGCGTGATATAGCTCAATTAATTCTTTGGCTTCCGCATGTGTGTTTGCAACAAGGCGATCAGCTGCAGTGACAACTTGCTCTTCACCAATTTCACGAATTGCAGGCTCGGGCGAATCGCCTTGCGCCAAAGTTAAGTTTTTGACACGCGCCATGGTGTGCATGGTGTGTACAAGTGGCACACCCCAACGTTCCTGTGCAATCCATCCGACTTGGCCAGACAGCCAGTAGTGACTGTGAACTAAATCGTAGAAACCTTCATTCTTTGCTGCTTCAGCTCGCAATACGCCTGCGGTTACTGCGCATAACTGTGCAGGCAAATCCTCTTTACGTAGACCTTCAAACGGACCAGCAGGAATATGTCTAACTAAAACTCCAGGCGCAAGTTCGGTAACTTCGGGTTCTGCCAGAGAAGTTGCCCTGGTAAAGATTTCAACTTCGATTCCACGAGCTGCAATTCGCTTGGCAGTTTCGGCAATGTAAACGTTCATGCCACCAGAGTCGCCGGTACCTGGTTGATGCAACGGGGAAGTGTGGACAGACAGAATCGCAATACGACGTAGATCTGTAGATGTATTTGCCATGAGAACCCTTAACTAACTTAGCGAAAAGGGCAGAACTAAGACACTTTTAGAAAAAGTGCTTTAGTTATTGGCGTATGGTTCACCGGTAACGATGTAAATTACGCGACGAGCAAGGGATACCGCGTGGTCACCGAATCGCTCGTAAAAGCGGCTCAATAGCGTTACGTCGATAGCTGCTTCTACCCCATGATCCCAAGAATCAGAAAGTACTGCTGTAAACAAATCACGATGTAGACGATCTAGGGTGTCATCGTATTGCTTCATTTTGTCAGCAAGTGATGTGTCGCGAGACTCGATTACTCGACCGGCTTCAGCCACGATCTTGCTTGCAGCGTCACCCATCTCACGAAATGTTGATTGCAAGTCAGCTGGAATTGAAGGATTTGGATAACGCAACCGAACCTGCTTAGCAATGTGAACTGCTAAGTCACCCATTCGTTCTAAAGAGGTTGCCATGCGAATTCCACCCATGGTTGCCCGTAAATCTGTGGCCATCGGTGCCTCGAGAGCGGCAACACGGAAACACAACTCTTCAACTTCCGCGTTCAGGCGATTGATTTCATCGTCACCGCTGATTACTTTTTCCGCTAAGGAAAGATCATCAGTAAGCAAAGCGGTAGTAGCCGTAGCGATAGCGGTTCCTACAAGTTCTGACATGAGAACCAAATTGGAGTTTATGGTTTCTAATTTGTTTGAGTTAGTGTCGGCCATAAATTTGAGTCTAAACCCAAGTGGTGGCTAATGTCGGGCTAGATTGGGTGGCTTTAGGAAACAGATAGCAACCAACTGGCTAATTCTTAGGCTAAAAAAGGTGAACTCTAAGTGAAATTGGGCTAGCCATGAGGTGTCTAGGTTGCCATCTGCCTATCCTTAAGGTGTGAGAAACTCAGCGGTTCAAATGCTTGTGCGGTGGGGATTTTGAGCATTCTAAAGCGCAGTTTTGTATCTAAGTTCGATGCCGCCATTGAATCTGAACAAAATCAAGCAGCCCGTGTCGCTGCTCTCAGCCAGATCCTGGATGTCTTGCCAGACGCCGCCGCAATTATTGACGCCTCAGATCAAGTCTTAGAGGCAAGTGCGAACTGTGTTGCCATGGGATTAGTGAGTAATGACCGAATCGCTCCAGTAGAAATTCGCGCTTTGAATCGTGAAGTTAACCGCTTGCGCAAAACCCAAAGCCGAGAAGTAGTTGTGAATCGAAGCGGATCGAAATTGGGAAACTGGGAAGCCAGGGTTCAAATCTCGCCGATCGATGATGAGTTGAGCTTGATGATTGCTCAAGATTTGAGTGAAGAACGTCGACTTAATGATGTGCGCCGCGACTTTGTGGCAAACGTTTCACATGAACTTAAAACCCCGGTTGGTGCGCTTTCATTATTAGCGGAAGCAGTACAAGCAGCTGATACAGACATAGAGCAAGTACGACATTTCACGAGTCGAATGCAAGTCGAAGTTAAGCGCCTGACCGCAATGATTTCTGACTTAGTTGCACTCTCACAGGTTCAGGGCGATGCAGCACTTCGAACTTCCGCGCCAGTCCAAGTACAAAGCATTATTGCCGAAGCAGTTGATGCAACCAAGATTTCTGCTGAGCAACAACATATTGAAGTTTCGATAAGCGACGATGTTGAACCAGGTCGGATTTTCGGAGATGAACAACAGTTGGTAACGGCGTTAAGCAATTTGATTTCTAATGCAATCAAATATTCGCCGTCCCATACCAAAGTTGGCGTCGGCTCTCGTCGCGTTGGCAACATGATTGAAATTTCGGTGACTGATCAGGGTCCTGGAATTCCTGAAAGTGACGTGGAGCGAATCTTCGAACGTTTTTATCGGGTGGATCCGGCACGATCCAGAGATACCGGCGGCACCGGACTTGGTCTTGCGATTGTCAAACATGTCTGCGCAAATCATGGTGGCGAATGCACCGTTTGGTCTCAAGTGGGACAAGGTTCAACTTTCACATTACGTATCCCTGCCTACCTAAACGGGTCGGCAACTCCAGCGGAGGTATCAGGTAAATGACTCGAGTACTAGTAATCGAAGACGAAGAATCATTCCGCGATGCATTGCAGTTCATGCTGTCGCGCGAAGGCTTCGACGTTGTACTAGCTGCCGATGGCGCAGAAGGTATGAAGCAGTTTGATTCCAAGAATCCAGACATTGTGTTACTTGACTTAATGTTGCCAGAAGTTTCTGGTACTGAAGTTTGTAAATATATTCGCACTAAGTCAAATGTCCCAGTAATTATGTTGACTGCTAAAGATACTGAAATAGATAAAGTCGTTGGCCTGGAACTAGGTGCGGATGACTATGTAACCAAACCATTCTCAACCCGCGAGCTGCTAGCTCGAATCAAGGCAGTTTTGCGCCGGGGTACTGACGTGGAATTTGACTCAGTCGGAGCAGTCGAAGGTGGCCCAATTCGAATGGATGTCGAACGCCATGCCCTTTCAGTTAATGGCGAAGCAGTTTCGATGCCATTAAAGGAATTTGAACTACTTGAATTCCTAATGCGTAATTCTGGTCGAGTGCTAACTCGTGGCCAGTTAATGGATCGGGTTTGGGGATCCAACTATGTAGGCGATGGGAAAACCCTTGATGTCCACGTAAAGCGAATTCGTTCAAAAATCGAGCCAGACCCAGCAAATCCGGTGTATTTAACCACCGTTCGCGGTTTGGGTTATCGCTTCGAGGCGTAAAGA
>JAPLBY010000007.1 GCA_026392515.1 Actinomycetota bacterium
GTTGCAGTTACTGGCAGGCCGAAGCCACTGGTGTTCCGAAAGAAATCACAGCACCTGGAACTCCAACAATCTTGGTTGTTGGAACTGTTAACGATCCAGCAACTCCCTATGCCTGGAGTCAGGCTTTGGCAGCTCAGTTATCAAAGGGAGTCCTGCTAACCCTGGATGGTGATGGGCATACTGCTTACTACCAAGGCTCAAAGTGCATCGATGAAATAGTCGATAACTTCTACTTAACTGGCGAAGCCGAAGATGGAATTACTTGCACCGACGGTCCTTAACTTTCGTGCGTTAGAGTTAAAGCAAGTCACTGTAGAGATGGAAGTCAGCTAATGGAAAACCAAAAAGTCAGTTATAGACAAACTGCTTGGATCCTTGTTGTTGGCGGAATCATCGGCATTTTCGCATCTATTGAACTGATTATTCAAAAAATCGCAGTACTTAGTAATCCAGACTTCGTACCTAACTGCGACATCAATCCTGTGCTTTCCTGCGGTTCGGTTATCAGCACGGAACAAGCATCGGTCTTTGGATTTCCGAATCCAGTTCTAGGTGTAATTGGCTTCACCATTGTGATTATGTTTGGCGCCCTGCTATTTGCAGGAGTTGAACTCCCACGATCAATGTGGCTTGGACTAAACATTGGCGCGTTGGCTGGAATGGTTTTTGTCATCTGGTTAGTAAGCCAAAGCCTTTATGTAATCGGTGCGCTGTGCCCATGGTGCATGGTGGTTTGGGCGGTAACAATCCCAATCTTCTGGCAAGTAACAACGGACAACCTTGCGAGCGAACGCCTAAGTCTTGGTAAATCGCTTTCCGAAATAATCGTGACTTTGAAGTGGATCCTTGTTGGCGCAAGCTACTTAATAATCATGGCTTTGATTTTTGTTCGCTGGCAAGACTTTTGGCTTAAGTAGTTTTCAGTTTAAAAATCAGCATGACAAATCAGGTAAAGCAACTTCGGATTAAGTTTGAAAAAGTTGCTGATAAAGAAGTAGCTGAAGGTGCCGCTGCTTACATGCGGAACCAATTTGAATTCCTTGGGATCAAAACTCCGTTGCGACGGGAACTTGGTAAAGAGTTAGTTAACGCCTCAAAGGAATTATCCGAAAAGGAAATCATTTCGCTATGTAAAGAACTTTGGGTACAGCCGGAGCGCGAGTTTCAATACATTGCCTGCGACATTTTGGCTAAGAATGCCAAGCGACTTTCGCCCAGTTATGTAAAGCGTGATGCCAAATGGTTCATTACTAATAAGTCTTGGTGGGACACAGTTGATTCAATTCGCACCTCAGTAGAGGTTGTTGTGGCTGCAAATCCTGAACTTGAAGCAACTATGTTTGAGTGGATCAAAAGCAAAAACATTTGGCTAGTACGGTCAGCCCTAATCCATCAACTAACACTAAGAACCAAAACAAATAGCAAACGACTTTTTGCCTTATGTGAATTGAAAGCCGAAGAGAAGGAATTCTTTATTGCCAAGGGACTTGGCTGGGCGCTACGAAGCTATTCCTACATCGATCCAAAGGCTGTTAAGAAATTCATCAAGGATCATCCGGAGTTAACACCCCTTGCAAAGCGTGAAGGCATGAAGGTGATTAACCGAAAATCGGCTTAGTAAGTTTCGATTAGAATGACAAAGTTGCTCATGCGACAAGCCACCTTAGCTCAGGGGTAGAGCAACGCACTCGTAATGCGTAGGCCGTCAGTTCAAATCTGACAGGTGGCTCGCCTAGTTCATGTAGGTTCTGCTAAACCCCGGTTGATGCGAAGGCATTAATCCTTGTGACATCATGTTCAAAGTATTGAGAAAATCCCGTTTAATTCTGATTTCTATTACAATCTATTGGGTAATCGAATCTATAAAGGAGATCCATGAAAATTTCGAACAAACACAGAGGCACTTACTTTGCCGCCTTGGCTGCTGCCAGTGCACTGTTTCTTTCCGCATGTGGTGGCGAATCGACTGCAACCGATGGCGCTTCGGCTCCAGCAACTGCAGCTGCAGGGGAATTCCCAACTACTGGCTCGGGCGTAGTTAACCTATACAACTGGACTGATTATGTAGACCCAGAAGAACTAAAACGCTTCACTGCTGAAACTGGCATTGAAGTTGTTTTGGATACCTACGACAGCAATGAAACATTGCTAGCTAAATTGCAGTCTGGTGCTACTGGTTACGACGTGATTGTGCCTTCTGATTACATGGTTCAACAGATGGTAGATCTTGGACTGCTACAGAACATTGGCGTAAGCAGTTTCCCCAATGGTGGAAACATTAAGGACAGCCTTGTTGATGTGTACTGGGATGCAGGACGTAATTACTCAGCACCTTGGAACTACGGCACCACTGGTATCGCATGTAACTTCGCTGCTGAACCAGAATGTGCCAACATCAAATCTTGGAAAGATTACTTCACGGCTGGCCTACCCAAGATGGATTCACTAAAGGATCAGGTTGAAGTTGTCTCTGCCGCACTTCGTGCAACAGGCGTACCTGCTGCCGATCTATGTACAACTGACAAAGCAAAATATCTTGCAGCCGAAGAATTGCTTTCAGGCTTCAAGCCAGCGGTAATTGACTCGGATGCTGGTATTGAGCGCGTAACGACGGGTACATCTAATGTTCGTCATTCATGGAATGGTGGAACCCATCGCATGACAGTCGAGATTCCTGAAGTTCAGTTCATCTACCCAAGTGAAGGCCTTAACTTTTGGGCAGACAACATGGCCGTGCCAGTAGGTGCACCAAACTTGGATAATGCCAAGATCTTCATCAACTGGATGATGGATCCAAAAGCAGCCGGCGCGCAGAGTAATTATTCTGGCTACGACAATGGCATCACGGGATCTGACGCATTCATGGATGATGCACTAAAGAATGATCCTGCAGTTATAGTCCCAGCTGACAAGCAGGCATTGATCACACCAGTGCCCAACTGTGGCGAAGAAGCACGTGGTTTGTACACCCAGGTGTTCACCACTTGGCTAACTAGCCAATAAGACCCTCGGGTTATCAAAACAATGCCCACCCTGCGCATTACACAGGGTGGGCATTGTTTTTTGTGATCTGGACTTTACACAACGATACAAAAATCATCGGGAGTGCCTCGCTCGAGATTCCTTCAGCAGTTAACTTAAAGGCTCATATGGAATACGAATTGTATGACAATATTCGGGTAAGAAATAGATTTTAGGAGTGATTCACTTGCGAGCAGTGGTATTTGAAAAAGTTGGAAAGACACCAGAGATTCAAGATGTCTCACTTGAAGCACCACGTGCTGGGGAAGTCAAAGTAAAAATTGCTGGTGCAGGTGTGTGCGGTTCTGACTTACACGTTCAACGCGGTGAGTGGGAATTGCCGATGCCACTTGTTATGGGTCATGAGGGTTCAGGGGTTGTGGTTGAAGTCGGCGAAGGTGTGACTGATCTTGTCGTGGGTGACCACGTTGTGTTATCTTGGGTCGCACCTTGTGGAATTTGTAAGTACTGCAAATTAGGTCGTGAAGCTCAATGTTCCCTTGCCGCTTCCGTTGTGGCGCCTAAAGGTGTACTTCATGATGGAACGAGTCGCTTGTCACGTGGCAAAGAAATGTACCATCACTACTTAGGTGTTTCTTCGTATGCTGACTTTGCTGTAGTACCTGCTAGTGGCGCCATTAAAGTTCGTAAAGATGCCCCATTAGATCTAATTGCTTTGGTTGGTTGTGCAGTAGCAACTGGCGTTGGTGCAGTGAGAAACACTGCTAAAGTTCCAGCTGATTCAACAGTGGCTGTTATCGGTTGTGGTGGTGTAGGACTCTCCGTTGTTCAAGGTGCTCGGATGGTTGGAGCGTCCCGAATTATTGCGATAGATACAAATCCAGACAAAGTTGCACTTGCAAAAATTTTGGGAGCAACCGATTCAATCGTTGTTGAGCGCGATGCAGACCCTGCTCAAGCAGTTCGTGAACTAATTGAAGAAGGTGTGGACTTTGCCTTTGATGCTATTGGTCACCCGAGTACAACGGAAGCCATCATTCGAATGCTGGCGTTAGGTGGAGCTGCCGTTATCGTTGGCCTACCAAGAGTTGGAGCCACAGCATCGTTTGAACCACTTACTTTGGCAGAGGCCGATCAACGAATTCTAGGTTCCAACTACGGGTCAATTCAGCCGGCTGTTGACATTCCTTGGCTAGTTGATCAATTTATGGATGGAAATCTTAAGCTCGAGGAGATGGTGTCGGCTCGAAGGCCTTTGGAAGACGCTGCCTTAGCCTTGGCTGAACTTGAAGAAGGTAAAGCATTGCGACAGATCTTAATTCCGTAGGAGAGTTTAACTATAGATTCTGCTGAAAAAACTCCACACTGCGCTGCATGGATAATTCCCACTGAGGTTCGAAAGCGTGCCCTTCGCCTTCATAAACATGCAATGTGACATCTTTATCGAACGCTTGCATCTGGCTTGCTGCTCGCTCAGACCAGGCTAATTGGCAAGTGTTATCCGCGGATCCGTGGTGAATCATGATTGGGTCATCGATCTTGTCGAAGTAGTTTTCTGCTGAGATCCCAGCCCAAAATTCTGGAGTGTCTTCCGGACTTCCGAATCTCTCGATGATTGGGGTTGCAACTGCTGGCATGTTTCGACCCCATTTGTTGAAGTTATCAACGTAGTTGGCACTCACCGGTGCATACAAAACAATTGCGTCATATTCATTTGGAGCAACGGTTGCTACGTTGTAACCAATTCCGCCACCCATTGATCGACCAAGGTAACCAATTTTTTCAGTATCAACTTGTGGCAGGCCTGATGCGCGAAGGGCACGAGCAGCTGCAATCACATCAATTGTGTAACCCAAACGTAAAGTCGAGTCGATGTTTGGATCATCATCACTGCCCGCATGATTTCGATAATCAGTATGTAGAACTATGTAACCCTGGTTAGCCAAGTAATCTTGCTCGCGCTTTAGACCGCGCCCTGATGTGTAGATGTCAGTATCTATGTAGCCGTGTCCCAGAACCAAAGTTGGAAAAGGACCTACACCTTTGGGGATGTTCATGATTCCCGAGATCGTGAATTCATTTGCTTTGTAAGTAATCCGATGCCTTGTATAGGTAGCAGTACTGCCAATGGCATCGCCAACTACCAAATCGGTTCCAGTAATTTCGGTTTGCATAAGTGCAGGTAATGAAACTGGATCAAATACTTCTTCAGGAGTAGCTGAAGCGGCTGGAAGGCTTGGTTCGTTACTTGGTGCTGATGTGCTTGCCGACTCTGTTTGTCCGGAGCAGCCAGCAACCAATAGGGCGGCTACGAGAACCAGCGAAAATCTTTTAAGCAACATACCTACAAGTTAATTCACATTTTGAACAAATGCAGACTTTGAAGAAATTGACTTAAATACCGCGACAAACGCGGGCTGCATCAAGGATCGCGGAGTGAATTCCACGGCTAGAGATTGCATCGCCAATTCGGAAAACTTGAAACTTTCCATCCGGATTACGAATCGAAGTTTGTGGCCCACCGTGGATTAGAGCTTCAATCTCTACCTCGCCACCATTGGAGGAAAGTGAAACGAGTTCGTCGTAGACATCACTTATTGCAGTAGTTCCTGTTTCCGCAACGATGCCATTAACAATTCGGGATTCTTCCCAGGCCTCATCTTCCATACCTAGGTACGCAGTGAATGTGCCATCAGAATTCTTTTCGATTCGCTTTAACTCACGCAAGATTGTGAACTTAACACCGAGAGCAGTAAGTGATTTGAAATATGCCGAAGCAACCATGCCACCCACATCAACAGACATGTTTCGTTCTGGCGTTACTAATTCAACTTTTGCACCCGACTGTGCCAGGTTCTCGGCCAAATCTAAAGCCTGATTCCCCCCGTGATCGTCATAAATAAGGACATCACCAGTGATTCGTTTTGCACCGCTCAGCACATCCCAACTTTCCAGCACGTGATTTCCACCAGGAATTTCTAAATCTTTTGGCATGCCACCAGTTGCAACCACAATTGCATCAAAACCAGCATCAGATAAGTCGGATGCTTCAACATAAGAATTCAATTTCACGGTGACACCAAGACGCTTCAACTCTTGAGTTCGCCAATCAGTGATTCCTTGTAAGTCTCGCCGGCGTGGTGCGCGAATCGCAATGTTGATTTGGCCACCTAATGAATCGTTAGCCTCAAACAAGGTAACTGTGTGACCCTTTTCTGCCAGAGTGCGCGCAGCTTCTAGTCCACCTGGACCACCACCAATAACAGCAACGTTTCGTTTTGCTTTTGCCGCGTCAATTGTTTGTGGCAGCTCAAGTTCGCGACCCGTTGATGGATTATGAATACAAAACGCAGCACCTGCGGTGTAGATGCCATCGATACACATACTTGCCCCAACACAAGGACGAATCTGATCTTCAGTTTTATTCGCAATCTTGGTTGGCAAGTATGGATCAGCAATAAGCGCCCTAGTCATACCAACTAAATCCAGCACGCCGGCTTCAATTGCATAACGTGCAGTAGCAACATCAGCAATCTTTCCAGCGTGCATGACTGGCACATTCAATTTCTGTTTCATTTCTCCGATGAGTTCGAGGTGAGGTGCTGATGCCATTCCCATAATTGGAATCATTCGGGTTAATCGTGAGTCCGAATCAATCGCACCACCAAGAGCGCTAATCACATCGACTCCTTCATCGATGATGTCTTGGGCAACCGTTAGCAATTCGCCAGGACCAAGGCCATTCTCGCGAAGTTCATCAAAACTCATACGAGCACTGATTATGAAATCTTCTGGAACTGCTGCGCGGATTGCCTTGATCACTTCAAGTGGGTAGCGCATCCGGTTTTCGTGTGAGCCGCCAAACTCATCGGTGCGATTGTTCCAAAACGGTGTCATAAATGAATCTAGATAATGTCCGTGAATCATCAAATCGATGCCGTCCATGCCGGCTTCAACACAACGTTGGGCCGCAGTCACGTAGTCAGCTTTGATGCGATCCATGTCCCAATCTTCTGCTTCTTTAGTGAAAGACCTATGGGCACGTTCCCGCACTGCGCTAACAGAAATTGTTGGCAGCCAGTCACCTGAGTAGCTGCTACTACGGTGACCTAAATGAGTCAGTTGAATCATTACCGCAGCACCGTTGTCGTGCACTTCGTCAGTTAGCAGGCGAAGCCAGTGAACCGTTTCATCTTTCCAAAGCTGTAAGTTGCCAAATGCTGGGGCGCTTTCGCGACTAACGATTGAGCTACCACCAATCATGGTTAGACCAACGCCACCTTTGGCTTTAGCAACGTGATAAGCCCGGTAACGATCCTTAGGCAAACCATCTTCACTATATGAAGGTTCATGTGAAGTACTGACAATGCGATTGCGCAGGGTCAGATTCTTTATGGTGAATGGTGTTAAAAGCGGATCAGTGCTCAAGGTTCCTCAATCTCTTGAGAAAAGACTACAAGTTTGGAGATGTTAGGCCTTTGCTTTTGGTGAAGAGCGGGCGTAGCCTAAAAATATGAGTGAAAAACGCGCTAACAGAGTTCTCGGGATCGTAGTAGCGGCGATCGCAGTAGTTGCATTAATTGCAGTGTTTGCAGTGAAGGAGCCAACAGCCGACCTTGATAAAGGTTCACCTGAAGGCGTCGTCCAGCAGTACCTAAATGCTGCTATCGACAAAGACTTTGACCAGGCCAAGTCGTTCTTGGCATCTGACACAAAGTGCACCGCGGAAGATTTTGATCGCGCTTACATCCAAGATTCAATTCGTATCGGGCTTTCTGATGCAACATCTACTGAAACATCTGCCAAAGTCACAGTAACTATTGAAACTTCGAACGGCGATCCATTTGGTGGCTCATATGCCGAAACTCAGACCTTCCGATTAGTTAAGGAAGATTCTGGCTGGAAGATTACCGGTATACCTTGGCCAACTTACGAGTGTGGCGGTGAGTACAAGTAATGAGTATCTTGCTTTCATTTGTACCACTTCTAATCATGATTGCAGTCGTGGTGTTAGTTATTCGCAAAGTATCAAAGCGAGCGACTTCATCAAGTAATACCGCACAGCCAGTAAGGCTATTTTTCCAATATGCATTGGCATTTGGTCTATTCATGATCGTGACCGTTGGACTAGCTGGATTACTAAGCCGAGCTCTTGATGTATCAAATATTGTTAATGCCGACCAGAGTTCACTAGCAAGTAACTTGGCATTTGTTGTAGTTGGCGGGCCATTGCTTGCTGGAATAACGATCTGGCTTAGAAATTCACTACGCGAAAATCCAAGCGAAGGTCATGGTTTAATCCCAACATTCTTTGCAACCTTGGCAGCAATCGTTTCGTTACTCGTGTTTCTGTCATCAGCGATCGCGGCACTTCACAATGTGATTAGTGGCGATGAAGTTTTGGGCTCGACTCTTGGTCGCACGATTGTCTGGGGCACCGCTCTGATACTCGTGCTAAAGATATCCAATTCGGTAATTCCTAAGAATGATTTTCGAATTCAATATTTTGTGGGCTCATTCATCACAGCACTCGCCGCCCTAATTGGGTTAGTTCAAGTTTTAGGTGGAGTCCTAGCACTTTTACTTAGCCAACAAACTTTCTTTGACACCCAAAAGCTAGCTTTGGTTTCACCAGACAATCCAATTGGAATTGGACTGGGAACGCTTGTGATGTCAGGCGCCCTTTGGGTTTATTACTGGATCAAGAATGCCAATACGAATAAGTCCGACACCTTGTGGCTTGCTTATGTACTGATTGCAGGCGTTGGTGGCACTTTGGTAATTGCCATTACTTCACTGAGCATTTCGCTTTATCAAGTTCTAGTTTGGTTCGTAGGTGAACCTACGTCACAAAATGCTGGCGAACACTTTGCAAGCATTCCGCAATCGTTAGCAACTGCCTTCGCCGGTTTCTTATTCTGGTGGTACCACAAATCCTTGTTGCCAAATGAATCAGAACGCACAGATGTGCAGCGGACTTACGAATACTTAGTATCTGCAATCAGCTTGATTGCAAGTGCGATCGGAATCTCGATCGTCATTGTTGCTCTTATTGAGTCTTTGACATCACAAGTTCAACTGGCTGGCGCAGGAGCGATAAACACCTTGCTTGGTGCGGGAACCGTAATCATTGTTGCTGGCCCAGTTTGGTGGCATTTCTGGAGTCGAATTCAAAGTACCGCCAGGGTTGAATCTAACGCTGAACTCAGTTCCCCGGTCAGACGGGTCTATTTATTCTTGCTATTTGGTGTGGGCGGAATTGTAGCTATCGTTTCGTTGATCACAATTGTTGTCCAACTTTTTGACGGAATTCTGAGTTCAAATCTTGGCGCCAACACTTTTAGTGAAATGCGGTTCGCAATCGGAATCTTGATCAGCACTGGCATCGTCGCTGGTTACCACTGGGAAATCTATCGTTATGAAAAGTCAGTAGAAGTTTCGTTTGCTACGACGGCTACTAATGTCTTGTTAGTTGGTCCGAACAGTCCAGAACTAATTCAAAAGCTCAAGGCCACAACTCGCGCCAAAGTTTCTTTCCTACAACGTGCTGATGCAAGTGAATTAGTGTGGCCAACTGAACACGTTATTGAATTGGTTGCGCAAAGCAAAGAACCCGACTTATTGATCTTGCTTGAAGCAACTGGCGTGAAAGTAGTTCCAGTTACTCGTTAGGACTAACCAACTTTGTAAACGTGGCCGTTCTTCTTGCCATTAACTGATTTAGCGTAAGCCTTACCGCATGCCTTAAGAGTTACCTGTTCAAAGCCAACAAAGTATGAGTGATAACCAGGTGCTTCCACCAAAACGCTTGGGCTAACAACGTTGATTCGCATCCCACGTGGCATTTCAATTGCGGCAGCCATAACGAAAGATTCCAAAGCACCGTTTGAAAGTGAAGCAACAACACCGGTTGGAATCGCAGCGCGTTCCAAAATACCGGTAGTCAGAGTGAACGAACCACCATCGTTAACGTACTCAAGTCCTTGACGAACCAATTCAACTTGGCCCAAGATTTTGTCGTTGATTCCGGACTGGTAATCAGCAAGGGTTAGTTCGGAAAGAGTTTTGAATGGCACCTTGCCAGTTGCGGAGATAACTGCATCTACTTTGCCAACTTTGGCGTACATAGCAGCAATAGATTCTGGATTAGTTAGGTCAACGGAAACATCGCCAGTGCGAGAAGCCTGAATGATTTCGTTGCCTTCAGTTAAAGCGGCAACAGCGCCAGATCCAAGTAGTCCGTTAGCGCCAACAATAAGAATCTTCATGACAATCTCCTCTAAGTAGATCAAGTGTTCCGAGTCTAGGGCAGGCCTGTGGATAGATTTTCGAGAGCCTTGCGTCGGGGAATTAACTTTGAATAGTGATCAGTTTCCTGCCCATGATTCCGCTGGCCTATTTCGGAGCTCGGCTTTCAATCGTCGACTTCAAAAGCCATCGACTGCCGAACCAATTGGTTGGCTGGTTCACTGCAACTCAAATCCTCATCATGGTTGTAATCAGTTGGATCGCATCTGATTTTGCCTGCTTACTAACGGCACTAGGTGTAGCTGCGGCCACGATGATTTCCTATGTGCTGCTTTATCTAGTTAGCCGGGGATCGCTAGGTATGGGTGATGTGAAGTTTGCTTTCCCGCTTGGCCTTTGCGTCGGGTGGTATTCGGCTGATCAGTGGCTGGTGGCAATCTTCGTTTCATTTTTCATTGCCGGGCTGGTGTCAGTCATCGGATTGTTAACCAAGCGAATGACCCGAAAATCTAGACTTGCTTTTGGTCCCTACATGTTTCTTGGCACTTTTCTAGTTTGTGTATTTGAAGTTTTGTAACACTGAAGTTGGTTTCCTGAAACAATGTATTTAGAGATTCAGGAGATTTTGAAATGACAAGTAAGTGCGATGCCGTAGTAATTGGGGCTGGAGTGATTGGCTCCTCGGTTGCTTATGAGTTGGCACGAAAAGGTTTGTCGGTAATCGTTGTTGATAAAGCTGCCGCACCTGGACTTGGCTCAACAAGTTCATCAAGTGCAGTTATTCGATTCAACTACTCGACATACGATGCTGTGGCACTTTCTTGGGAAGCGTTTCAATGTTGGAAGAATTGGCGCACTCACTTGAATGCACCTGCTGATGAAGTGCTTGCTGAAGTTCGCAACATTGGCGTGCTGATGGTGAAAGTACCGGCGGTATCGATTCCACTAACTCAGAAGTTGTTTACTGAAGTTGGAATCGAGCATGAAGTCGTAGGTGGCAAGCGCATGCAAGAGATTGTTCCTGGTATTGATACCGGAATGTATTGGCCACCAAAGAAGATTGATGATGACGAATTCTGGGAAGACGCCACAGATTCAATTGAGGCTATGTATACCCCAGAAGGTGGATACATTAACGATCCATTACTTGCCACAGTAAATTTGGCTAATGCTGCAATGCGCTTAGGCGTTGATTTTAAATTCAAGAAAGAAATTACTGAAATCTTGACTGCAGACGGTCGAGTTTGTGGTGTTGAGTTAAACGACGGAGAACAGATCGAAAGCCCAGTAGTAGTGAACGTTGCTGGTCCATGGGCTAGTCGGATAAACGACTTAGCTGGGGTTGGTTCCGACTTCACAGTTTCAGTTCGTCCGATGCGCCAAGAAGTTCATCACGTTTCGGCTCCGATGCAATTCGATAACAACCCAATCATTGGCGACTTAGATCTAGGCGTTTACATACGTCCTGAGTCAGGTCATGCCTTCCTAGTGGGTGGCACCGAGCCTGAATGTGATGAGTTCCAATGGGTGGAAAACCCAGACGACGTAAACATGGTTCGCACCCAAGAGCTATTCGATGCTCAAGTAACACGAGCTGCGCGTCGACTGCCAGATCTAAAGGTGCCATCAAGTGCCAGTGGAGTCGTTGGTGTTTATGACGTTTCGTCCGACTGGACACCGATCTATGACAAGAGTGAATTGCCTGGTTACTACATGGCAATTGGCAGTAGTGGCAATCAATTCAAAAACGCACCAACATCAGGTCGATTAATGGCAGAACTTATCACTGCAGTTGAAGCAGGTCACGATCACGATTCAGATCCAGTGATTTATCGAACTGAACATACAAAGCAAGAAATCAATCTTGGAACTTTCTCACGCAAACGTGCTTTGAATGAAAATTCATCCGGCACCGTGATGGGCTAACTGTTTAAAGCCGCAATTGCTCCGCTAGTAGTTACTGCCAGTCCAAGTTCAGTTAATGCCACAGTTGCTTCACCCATTGTGCTTTGCGCTCCCGCAGCAGCGCCCAACTGTTGGCCGCTTAAGTTTCGGTGATGGATTGATTCCATGATTACTGCCAACTTAAAACAAGCAAGCGCAACACATTCATCTAAGTGAGAAACATCAAGGCCAGTTTGCTCGACATAGCGATCTAGAACTTGTTGCCTGGACCAAAAGCCTGGACCACTTGTTACATCTTCAGCAACTGGAATCTTTTTGCGTAACGTGTCAGTTGCTTGACTCCAATAGACCAATGAGATTGCTAAGTCTGAAATGGGATCGCCAAGTGTCGACATTTCCCAATCGAGCACTGCAATGATTTCACTCTGCGTACTATCCAAAATCACATTGTCGATTCGATAATCGCCATGCACGATTGAAGTTGGAAGCGAGTCCGGAACTTTCGCGATTGCAGTTTCTAGCCAAGCATGAAGTGCTTCAATCTCTGGAAGTTCACGCGTCTTTGTAATCTGCCATTGTTCACCCCAACGCTTAACCTGGCGCTGTAGGTAACCCGCTGGCTTACCAAGTTGATCTAATCCAGCAGCAGCTGGATCAACGGCATGTAGTCGCGCCAAGGTGTCGACAAGTTCTTGTGAGATCTCGCTAGCTTGCTGCGCCGAAAGTGACTGTGCGGTTTTCGCTGATTCAATCACACGACCATCAACAAAATCCATCATCATAAATTTGGCACCGATGACATTTTCGTCTTCGCAGTACCCACGGGTCGTTGGTGTTGGGAACGAAACTTTGTTTAGACCCGAAAGCACTCGAAACTCTCGACCCATGTCATGGGCTGAAGGCATGATGTGACCTAGCGGTGGACGGCGAAGTACCCAACTTGAATTGCTTGCATCATCTATTCGATACGAAACGTTGGAGCGACCACCGGCAAGCAAAGTAGCTTGGATTGGACTGCTGGCATCAAAGTCAGCAACGTTTTCTTGCATCCACGAACTAAGTGGAGCTAATCGCAATCCTGGCGGATCGGAGATTTCTTTTGTCACGCCCAGTCTCCAGGCAACTTGCCTGCCTGTGAATGACGAACTGATCGACGTGAAATTGACCAACGGTGAACTTCAGATGGCCCGTCATAAATTCGGAATGGTCGAATGTCACGGAAGATGTGTGCGATTGGCAGTTCGCTAGAAGTTCCCTTTGCACCACAAAGTTGCATTGAACGATCCACGATTCTAAAGGTGGCTTCGGCAACAAAGGTTTTTGCAATTGAAGTTTCCGCGCGGGCTGGTAGGCCTTGATCCAAAACCCAGGCAGCTCTGTGGATTAGCGCACGACAAGCAGCGATGTCGATTTCATTGTCCGCGATCATCTGTTGTGCCATACCTAAGGAAGCTAACTCGGTGCCAAACATTGGGCGAGCAGCAGCATATGCCACTGCGGATTCATGTGCTCTCCGGGCAGCACCTAACCAACGCATGCAATGGGTTAGGCGAGCAGGTCCTAGGCGAACTTGGGCATTTACGAAACCTTCATCAACTTGACCAAGTACGGCATCATCAGAGACTTCGCAGTTGTTAAAGTCCACGACACCATGACCACCAGTGAAAGCACTGTCGAGAGTGTCCAAGCTACGAACGACTTTCATACCTGGATTGTCAGCATCAACCAAGAACATAGTTGCGCCGCCAGAAGTCTTTGCCATGACGATCGAGAAGCCAGCACCATCAGCACCAGTAATCAACCACTTATTGCCATTGATAACCCAGCCATTGGCAGTTTTTTCAGCTGTTGTAGAAAGCAAGTTTGGATCTGCGCCAGCGCCTGGACTAGGTTCCGTCATTGCAAACGAAGATCTAATTTCACCGCGGGAGAGTGGCGCTAAGTATTTTGCACGTTGCTCTGGTGTTGCAATTTTGTGTAACAACAAAATGTTGCCTTCATCTGGAGCAGCGCAATTCATCGCTGTTGGCCCCAACAGGCTGCGACCAGATTCCTCAAGGATTACGGCTTGGGCAACGTGATTGAAACCATGTCCACCAAATTCTTTTGGCGCGGTCGGCGCAAATACATTTGCAGCTCGCGCTTTTTCTTGCAACACAATGCGTAAATCTGGATTGATGCCATGTGAATCCGGATTTAGTTCCGGCTCGTGCCTAACAACTTCAGAATTAATGAAGTTGCGAACTCGCAATGCGAACTCTTTAACCTGCTGATCTTGATTAAACTCATAGCTCATGTGAGGAATCCATAACAATAGTTTTCTTAGTCATAATTCTATCTTCCGTTATGCTTTGAGTTATAACTTCTCAAACATTAGGGCTACTTCGAAATGACTGATTTGTCACCTAAAGGTTCGCTAACCTTTGATGCCCTGACACTTCTTCGGGATGAAATCATTCAAGGCAAGATTCGTCCTAACGAAAGATTGATTGCCGTTGATTTGGCCGAGCGCCTAAAGACTTCGCGCACCCCAATCCGGGAAGCCTTACAACTGCTCGAAGCCGAAGGCCTAGTTGTGGCTGCAAAGCGTGGTTACGTAGTTCGGGAACACACCCGCGACGAGATCGTTGAGATCTATGAAGTCCGCGCATCCCTGGAAGGAATGGCTGCTCGGTTAGCTGCTCAAAAAGCTGGCACTGCTGCGTACAAAGAAATTGAAAAGATCGGCGCTCACAAAGATTCCTTAATCACTTCAAATGATCGAGATTTGATTGTGGACCTAAACGATCAGTTCCACGCCGCAATTTTTACTGCCTGCGGTAACACTCGGTTAGAGCGAATTAACCGAAGCAATAGTAAGCACTTCTTCAACCATCGCATAGCTGAGATGTACACCAAAGAAGAAACAAAACTTTCAATTAAGGGTCACGCTGCGATCCTTAAAGCAATCAAGAATCATGATGCTGATGAAGCAGAATCAACAGCGCAGCAACATGTATTTGATGCGTTAGAAGTTACGCTCTTAAAACTTCGTTAGTTTAAGTGTTGCCGTTGATGGTGATGCCACCGTCAACTGTGATTGTTTGACCCGTTATGTAACTCGAGTCAGCAGACATTAAGAACTTAACCACGGTTGCAATTTCATGTGGCTCAGCTAAACGCTTCTGTGGAATCCGGGAAGTTAGTGCAGCTTCAGAAAGTCTGCCGTCTTTGATTCCGCCTGCGACCATTTCAGTGCGGGTCCAACCAGGTGCGACTGCATTCACTCGAATGTCTCTGTCGGCCCATTCCAAACCAAGAGTTCGAGTTAATCCTTCAAGTCCAGCTTTGGCTGCGGTGTAACCGGCGCGACCTGCGATACCAACACTGCCAGCTATCGATCCAACGTTAACGATCGTTGCACCTTTGACTTTTTCTAGATCTGCAAAGGCAGCTTGGCTGCATCTAAACACGCCACTTAGATCAGTATCAATAACTGTTTCCCAGTCAGCTTCACTTAGTACTTCTGACTCATCGCGAATGATTACGCCTGCGCAGTTAATCAAAGAATCAAGGGAATCGAATTCTTTGCGAACTTCTGCCAGCACTGCATCAATGGAAGCGCGATCTCGAACGTCCATAACTTTGCCAACCGCTATGCCCGGTCCAGTTGTTAAACCTGCAACTGCAGCATCGATTGCTTGGGCATCTCGACCGGTTATGACTACGTTCCAGCCATCGCGCATAAGTTCCTGGCTAATTGCTAAACCAATTCCTTTTGCCCCACCGGTAATCAGTGCAGTTTTCATGTCGAACTACTTGCGGTAAGTGCGAACAACGAATGGATCCATGGCAATCTCTGGCGTACGACCAGCAATGATGTCAACGATTGCAGCACTTGAACCACTTGCCATAGTCCAACCCATGTGACCGTGACCAGTGTTGTAGAACAAGTTTTTGTGCTTCTTGCCCTTACCAATGATTGGCGGACCGTCTGGAGTCATGGGACGTAGTCCAGCAGTCATCGAACCGCCATCCCAATCCGCAGCATCTGGCCACAACTCTTTTGCAGTGCTGCGAATTGCTGCGAAGTCTTCCGGTTTGTGCGAAGCGTCGAAGCCTGAGAACTGCGCAGTCGAAGACATGCGAAGTTGATCGCCCATAGGTGACCAAGCAACCAAAGTTTTTTCATCAACGCCACCAAGTTCAGGTGCCTTTGACTTGTCCTTGAGATCGAAAGTCATTGAGAAGCCCTTGGCTGGGTAAACCGGAAGGTCTTGGCCAACAGTGCGAGAAAGCTTTGGACTCCAAACACCCATTGCTAGCACATAGTTATCTGCAGTTAACAAACCTTGATCGGTTTGTAATCCAGTGATCCGATCGCCATCAGCGACAAATGATTTCGCAGTAACGCCAAGTTTGAATTCAACACCCTTGCTGATCAATAGTTCAGTTAGTTTGCGAGTGAAAAGCTCTGAGTTTCCACTGCCATCATTTGGTGCGTGAATTGCGCCAGCTAATTGAACTGTGGCATTACCAAATGCTGGGTCAACTGCGGCCAGGCCTTTCATGTCTAACTGCTCAAGCTTTTGACCGTTGTCAGTTAACAACTTCATCTTGCCCATACCAAGTTCAAGTTCTGCCATGTCGCGATATAGGTACAACAAACCTTTGTCGACACCTTGGTAGTCAAACCTTCAGCTAAGGCAATCTCATCTAGTTTGGTTTGGCTGTAATCGCACAAATGCATCTTGGCCAATGTGTTAATCGCAGCGCGCTCGGTTGTGCACTCGCGCATGAACTGCAAACCCCACCAAAGAAAACGCGGATTCAAAGTTGGCTTAACTCGAATCGAAGTCTTTTCGCCAAACAACGACTTAACCAACATCTTTGGTGCTGCAGGTGATGCCCAAGCAAAGCAATGTCCAGGTGCAATCAATCCAGCGTTCACCGCAGTAGCTTCGGCGCCGACTTTGGTTGCCTTATCGACAACTACAACTTCGTGACCTTCTTTAAACAAGTAGTAAGCAGTTGTTACACCAACAACGCCACCGCCAACAACAATTGTGCGCACGAGATTCTCCTAGTGATTTAACTAACGACAGTCTTTCAGCAAATGCCCTGATAGTCATGGGGAACGGTTGCGTTATAGACATAAGTTATGAAATTGGCCCAATCAAATACCGGCAGGCCAGTGGCTGCCTCAATTGCCTTGCTATACGGCGGCAAGTCACTGCACTCCAACATAAATGCCCGAATTTTTGGATCCCGCTTGATTGCGTCCTTGGCTGCTTGCACGGCTTCGGCGCGCATCTTGTCCTCGTCAAGCGTTCCAAGTTCCTTCAAGATCACATCATTGAAATGTGAGTAAGTTTCCATACCTTGCACAGTTAAGCGTGAACTATCAGCGATGCCAGCACCAGCAAGTAGTTCGTCAGTCAATGAAGCTGAGTTAGCAGTCAAGATTGCGATGTGGTGATCCTTGCCATACATGTTTAGCAACATTGGAATCTGTACCAAGCTCGTTAAGAAAACTGGAATGTTAACTTGGCTGGCAACTTTCTCTTGGAAGCTAGCCATAAATCCACAGTTACCTGTGATTGCGCGGACACCTTCAGCTTCAAGTTTCTTTGCGGCATCCACCATGATCTTGGCGTAGCTATCGCCATTGCCACGAAGAACATCTGCGCCGGAAACTCCGGCTACAGATTCGTATCGCACAGGGAAAGGGAAGGTTCCTGCGTTATTTAAATCACCTGGGATAAATGGAATGTGCCACTCGGCACAAAGCATTCCAATTGCGTACCCATAGGCAACTTGTCCAGCTCTGGCTTGGTAGATCATTTAAGTCCCCATGAGGTTAGCGATTCCCGCGAATCTGCATACATTAGTGCATGCACTAATCATTCTTTGCCTAGAAAGTCCCCAAGTCAAGCCTGTTTTGCCACTTGCCAATGCTGGGCGCAGCGTGGAAGAGTGCAATCATGAGCGAATCGCGGTTTTTACCGAACTTTGAAGCGATTGCTCCATTTAGTCGCCTAACCGATTCTGGAATCTTGGATTCTGGCGAATCTCCAATGTCAGATGAAGCAGTGCTTGAAGCACTTCGCTACATGATGCTGACTCGAGTCTTTGATGACAAAGCCACCAGCATGCAACGCCAAGGTCGCTTTGGTACTTTCTCGTCAGTGCGTGGCCAAGAGGCATCAGTAGTTGGCGCAGCTTCAACGCTTGATCCAACCAAAGATTGGATCGTTCCGCAGTATCGCGAGTTCCCAGCCTTGATTCGTCACGGTTACCCAATTGAAAACTTTGCACTTTATTTCATGGGTAATCCCAAAGGTGGCACGATTCCGCCAAACGTAAACATGTTGCCAATGCAAATTTCATTAGCTGCGCAAATCCCGCAAGCAACCGGACTTGCGTGGGGACTAAAGATGCAAGGTGGTGACGGTGTTGTCATTACTTTCTTTGGAGATGGCGCATCGTCGGAAGGTGACTTCCACGAAAGTTTGAACCTTGCCGGAATTATGAAAGCTCCAGTAATTTTCTTTTTACAAAATAATGGTTGGGCTATTTCAACACCACGTGAAAACCAAACCGCTGCTCGCTCATTTGCAGAACGCGCCATTGGCTACGGCGTTGAAGGCGTAATGGTTGATGGCAACGATTTGCTTGCAGTGCATGAAGTAACTGCGCAAGCAGTTGCTAAAGCTCGCGCAGGCGGTGGACCAACATTAATTGAATCTGTTACTTATCGAACCGGTGCGCATAACACTGCTGATGATCCAACGCGATACATAGATCAACAAGAACTTGAGAAGTGGCAACAGAAAGATCCAGTAGAACGCATTAAGAATTACTTACGTAGTCGCGGAATCTGGAATGAAAATCTAGAACAAGAATTGCTAGATAGTTGCGCAGCTCAAATTGATGTAGCAATGGAGATTGCTCGCGATACTCCGCTAGCAACAAGCGATGCATTGTTTGATCACGTGTATGCCGAACCACCACAACGCATGCTGGATCAGAAGCGCGATTGGGCAAATCGAAACAGTGATGCCCAATGAGCGAAAAGACAATGATCGAAGCAATTCGCGAATGCCTTGGCCAAGAAATGGAAGCCGATAGTCGCGTTGTTGTAATCGGCGAAGACGTCGGCGTACTTGGTGGCGTGTTCCGTGCAACGGATGGTTTGCAAGCTCGCTTTGGCAAAGAACGTGTTGTTGACATGCCACTTGCTGAAGGTGTGATTGTTGGGTCCGGAATCGGATTAGCCATGAGTGGCCTGCGTCCAGTAATTGAATTGCAGTTCTTAGGTTTTGGTCACCAAGCGTTTCATCAAATTGGTCAGCAAGTTGCCCGACTTCGTTACCGTTCGCAAGGTCGGCATGCACTCCCACTTGTGATTCGTTCCCCATTTGGCGGTGGTGTTCGCACTCCTGAACTTCACTCCGATGCATTCGAAGCTTTCTACACCCATACCCCTGGCTTGAAAGTTGTTGCGCCAGCAACTGCATACGATGCAAAAGGTTTACTTGCAGCAGCGATGGAATCAGATGATCCAGTTCTCTATTTGGAACCGCTTAAGGGTTATCGCCTAACTAAAGATGAAGTACCGGACGAGCGTTACACAGTTCCACTTGGAAAACTACGAGTAGCTCGGGCTGGTGCGGCCGTAACTTTAATCGCTTGGTCTGCAGCGGTGAATGTTGCCGAACGCGCAGCTGAAGAACTTTCTGAACAGGGAATCAGCGTTGAAGTACTAGACCTTCGTTCGCTGAACCCACTTGATATAGATGGCATCGCAGAGTCCGTTGCCAAGACCGGTCGAGTAGCGATTTTGCACGAAGCTCCGCTTACTGGTGGTTTCGGTGGCGAGCTGGTTGCAACAATCCAGCAAGAATGCTTCTACAGTTTGGAAGCACCGATCATTCGAATTTCGGCACCTGATACTCCATACCCACTTGGTGGCGTTGAAGATCTATACATTCCTGATGTTGACCGCGTAGTTGCAGAAGTTGCTGACTTGGCAAAGGCATCGGCATGAGCAATCTAATTGATTACAAACTTGCTGATGTCGGCGAAGGTATTGCCGAAGCTGAAGTAATCGAGTGGTTAGTCGCTGTCGGTGACTCCGTAAAAGAAGATCAGCCTGTAGTAGTTGTTGAAACTGACAAGTCACAAATTGAAATCCCAGCACCAGTTACTGGCATTGTGAAATCACTTGGTGCCAAAGTTGGCGACGTATTAGCGGTCGGTTCTAACTTGATGCAGATTGAAGCAACCGGCGTTATTTCGAAAGACATTGCAGCGCATGCATCTTCGCCAACCGTCGAAGTGAAACAAACTTCTGTATCTGCAGCAACACCAGCCCGCGCAACAAACGTTCGCCCACTTGCTAGTCCAAGTACGCGCAAACTTGCAGCATCACTTGGCGTTTCACTTGAAGCTATTGTCGGATCAGGTCCAAACGGACGAATCACTTCAGACGATGTCACAAATGCAAAGTCAGGCGCCAACACCGCAGCACCAACACATGACAATTCACCAACAATCGCTCAAGCGGATGGCAACGGTATTACTTTGATCCAGTTGCGCGGCTTGCGTCGACAAATCGCGACCAGCATGTCGGAAGCCCTTCGAATTCCGCACATCACAGAATTTAAAGAAATTGATGCCACTGCACTCATGGCATTACGCAGTGAACTAGCAACAAAGTTTGAAAAAGAGGGAATCAAGTTCTCTGTAACGCCACTCTTAATGCGTGCATGTGTAATTGCATTGCAGAATCATCCAACCTTTAACGCCCGCTTTGATTCCGAAATGGGA
>JAPLBY010000040.1 GCA_026392515.1 Actinomycetota bacterium
CGTGCCGCCTGCTGACCAAATTGATGGTGGCGTGGAATCTGGAATCGTCCTTATTCATGGTCTAACTGGATTCATGGACGCAGGTGGCGGTGGCCGTCTAGCAGTGGCACACATCCTCGACACTATGCAAAACCGACCAGTTGCTTACTTCCACATTGACTCGCTTTACGATTACCGCGGGCGTCGTCCAAAAACAATTTTTGATTCAGATCATTACGAATCGATGGAACTTCCTCACATCACTCTTTCTGAAATCACCGACGGCGAAGGCCAGACCTTCTTATTGCTTCATGGCGTTGAACCAGATTTAGGCTGGCAAAGCGTGGTTCGCAGCGTCATCGAATTAATTCGTGAATACGGAGTTCGCCTAACTGTTGGCATGCACGCAATTCCATGGCCAGCACCACACACTCGACCAGTCGAAATCACTGCGCACTCTTCTGATCCAGAACTAATTGGAATTCACCAGCCATGGGTTGGCCAAGTAGAAATCCCAGGCAGCTTGCCAGCACTAATTGAACTTGAAGCAACTAAGGCTCAACTTCCAGCACTGGGTTATGCCGCGCACGTTCCGCATTACTTAGCCGGTGGCGACTATCCAAAGGCAGCGCTTGCTCTGCTCGATCAGTTAGCGCTAAGCACTGGTTTAGTTTTGCCACGCGACACCCTGCGCATTGCAGCAGCCGAAATGGATGCTGACATCGACAAGCAGATTCTTTCGATCGACGAGAACCGCGAAGTTGTTGCATCGCTTGAACAACAGCATGACTCGATGATGGAAACTCGTCGTGAGTTAACTGCAGGTTCTGATGGCAGCATGGTCAGCGGCGACGAACTAGCCGCGAGCTTTGAGCAATACCTTGCCGAGATGGACGAAAAAGGCGAAACCGAAAGTTAGTTAACGCTTTCGTCTGGAAAAACTAAAGTTCCAGGTTCTAGGTTTGCTCCTGAGTTAATCACTGCGCGTTCTGCAATCACTGTGTCAACGATTTGGCAGTCACTTGAAATCTTTGCTGCTGTGCTGACAATTGAGTTCGTGATCTGCGTTCCGCTGCCGACTTCAACATCAGCAAAAATTACGCTGCGATCAATTACTGCGCCAGCACCAACCACTGCGTTGTGACCGATGTATGTTCCACCGGTTATCGAAGCGCTGCTGTCGACCTTTGCAGTTGGTTCGATTAAGGCTTCACCAGTTCGACCAGTTAACAAAGGAGAAGGCGCAATTCCTCGAACTAGATCTGCTGAACCTTTTGCGAAGGCAAGCGGAGTGCCGAGGTCTAACCAATAGCCATCATCAACAACACCGATCACCATGCGATCAGCTGCAAGTAGTTCATGGAAAGTTTCGCGCTCAACTGAAACCGGGCGATCACTTGGAATTGAATCGATTACTGAGCGCTTAAAGATATAGCAACCCGCATTGATTTGGTCAGTAACTATTTCTTCTGGAGTAGTTGGCTTTTCCAAGAACTCTAAGACTCGGCCATTGGCATCCGTTGGCACCAAACCATAAGCCCGCGGATCTTCTACGCGCGTTAGATACAAAGCCACATCAGCATCGGCATCGCGCCATTTTTGAACTAGTCCAGCAATGTCTAAACCAGTCAAAACATCGCCATTGAAAACCACAACTGGATCATTTGGACCACAAGTTAAATGCGCTGCTGCATTTCGAATTGCGCCACCTGTGCCAAGCGGCTCATCCTCAACCGCATAAACCAATTCCACGCCGACTTTTTCACCATGACCAAAATGCTCTTCGAATACTTCGGCGCGATACGACGTGCCCATTACGATTCGGCCAACGCCTGCTTGCTTTGCCAGCGCGATTTGGTGTTCGGTGCACGCATACCCAGCAACCGGAAGCATTGGCTTAGGCGTTGAGATAGTTAGTGGGCGCAGGCGTGTGCCCTGTCCGCCAACTAACAAAATCGCTTCTAACATTTTCCTAGCCTAACTATCGATGGCTTTGATTCAGCCGAGCAGCACAATCTGCTCAAGTTTTTCTTGTTTCTTAATGGCATCAAGGTCAGGGTTTGCCTGGTCAATCAAAACAACGGAGTGACCGAACGCAACTGGCAGAACAGCTTGGAATGCGATCGTGGTGATCAAATCTGATGATCCGTGCAAGCCATAACTTTGGCCAGACTTTAAATCGTGAGCATCTGCTAACTCTTGCGTGCGCTGCATGAGCTGGGACCAAGTGAATTCACCAGACTCAATCGCAACTGCATTGTGATCTGGAGCTACTGGCCATCTGGGCGAAAAGAAATCACCGAAGTTTCTAACTTCTGCTGAGCCGTTGATGAATCCTGCTGCGATGTCTTTTTCTGGCATACCAAATGGATCTCGACTAACAACAACAAACTCTTCAGGTGAACCTTGCCAAGTCTGTGCAGCAGAATTAGTGCCAAAAGTTATTGCTGGATCCCTATCAACAATTTTTAAGCCAGTTGTTAGCGCGGTGCCTAACCAAACTGGTGACTGCCAATGATTGCCAAGAGAAATACTGACAGTGGCATCTTCTTCAAGTTCCAGGCCATCGACTAGGAAGTTACTAGCTTTGCTTATTGCATTGTTGAAAGTGATTGCGGAAAGTTCGATTCGACCAATGTCGCTGAGCCAAGTAACGATTGGTGACGGCCCACGGCCACGAACACACTTTTGAAGTTCTGCAAACACAGTTTGAGGCTATCGCGCAGTGTAGGAAGAAGTGACAGTTGGTGAGTAGCCCGAAACGTTTCGAGTCTTCACTTGGATCTTGTAAGTCTGATTCTTCTTCCACTTACTCAAAGTCACAGCAGTTTTCATTCCCGAAGACTTAGTCCACTTGCCATACTTGCCACCGTTTTTAGCAACGCGGTAGTAGTAACCACTTGATGCATACTCGGTTGCTGCTGGACTCCAAGACACAGTTACTCGGTTTTTGCTAAGACGTTTGTAGTTCACGGCAGTGACTGCGGCAGGAAGTGGTGGCGCAAAATTTGCAACTTTGTAACTCGCACTCGTTACAGCTGATTCACCAAGTGCGTTAGCTGACTTAACTTCAACTAAGTAAGAGCTGTTCAAATTCCAAGTTGCTGAAAATGACGGATCTTTCGAAAGCGTCCAAGGACTCCAAGTGCTGCCAGCATTTGTTGATACTCGGTAATAGTGCGCAGTTACTGGCGCTGGATTTGCGGTGTCAGCAATCCAGGAAACTTTAGTCTTTGTGCTGCTGGATCGAATGAATCCAACTTGAGTTGCAGCTTGCGGCAACGAGGCAACCGAGATCACATTTGTTGCTGATGGCAACGCAACGCCACCGATGCTGGCATTAACCGTTACGGCGTATCGGCCTATCGGAACTAGTGCGCCCGCACTATCTTTGCGATCCCAAGCGTATGAAACTGGTCCGGAAGTTACTTGCGTTCCTGTTACAGCTTGAATCGGCGCACCGCTGTCTGCGTTCTTAACATCTACTGACCAAGTCGCATTGGCAGGAATAATTGCCGAGACATTGACTGAATCAGTTCCCGTGCCGTTGACTAAAGTCGGGGCAACACTTACACCCTGAATCACCGGTGCTAACAAAGTCGTTGCGCGCGCTCGGATCTCAGCCATGTATGGATACAAGTAACGACCTGGACAAACGGTTTTACCAACATCGCGGTGCGCTGAAATTACTTGTGTAATCGCAGTTTGGCCTGCACTGAATTTCGAAGATCCAGATGTGTCAGTCGACAGAATGCTTGCAGTGGCATTTGGATCCAGGCCATAAGGCGCTAACTTCCAAGCCATCAGTGATGCGATTGATTCCACCATTGCGCCAGGATTTTCTGGCGCTAACACGTCGTAGTTACCAATCGCCGAGACTCCGAAAGTGTTTATGTTCAAACCAGCGGTGTGCGCGCCCTGGACTGGCACAGAAGCGCTATCGCAATCAACAGCGCCGACCGCGCAACCACTACGACCTTCATAAATTGTTCCGTACTTATCAACTAAGAAGTTGTAACCCATGTCGGCATAATTCAAACTCTTTGTGAAGTAGGCATACAGGTTTCGCATTTGGGCTGGAGCTTGATCAGCGGTGTAGTTGTTCGTCGATGCAGTGTGATGCACAATTCCAGCCAGCAATGTCGTGCCAACACGTGGCACTGGATCGCGCCAAGTCTCGTCAGCGCCCCATTCAGCTCGCGTAACAATTCGCGGCCGCGCAACTAATGCGCCTTGCGGAGAAACAGCAGCGCCAACAAGTGCAGCGACCGCTTGCGATTGCATTCCCGTGTCAGTGGTTGCCATGCGAATTGATTGTTGACCAAGATTTCGATCTTGCTTAGTAACTTGCGAGTTAACTAGCGTCACTTTCATTTGAGATGGAACCACAGCAGAAGTGTTTTCCATTACTACTTCAACGCCGTCAGCTAACCCCGTTAAAAGTGGATCACTACCAACTCGAGTGTCCGTGCTTTCAGTTCCATCTTTTCCAACACCTTGATATTCGCCGTACTCAAGTTTGAACCAAGCTGACCAAACTCCAGATTCGCGAACTCGAACTTTGAATTCAGTGCCGAGCGAAACTGGTCCAACCCAAGTTAAGCCAGCCAGAGTAAACGGGCTGACAGTTTGGGCTGGCAAAAGGATTGTGGTGCGTTTGCCCGTGGAGAGCGTCCCCATACTGGAAACCGGAGTAACGCTGATTTCGTTAACCGTGACCGGTGGGGTGTAGCCAGTGATTGCTTGGGCCGGAGCTGAAATTAAAGTGCTGGCCGCAAACGTGGTGGCCATAGAAAGGCACAGCACACGTAGGTATTTTTTGCGGGGAAGCATGCTTTAAGTCTGCCTGACAATGCGTCCCAGCAGCCTCATCTGTCACACAAGATTTGGGTTGTGTCCGCCACATTTTCATCCAAAATTGCCACGAAATCGCCAAATTTGTGGACTTCTGAGATGACGTACGATCGTATGGTGTCTGAAACAGACGCAGCGCCCTCACAATTGCGGCGCAATCATGACAGAGCAGTAAGGAGTCAGGCATGGGTAAGCATCGCGCACCTGGCACTGAATCTGCTGCTCATCCATGGCTCCGCAAAGCCACCGCCGGACTTTCAATTTTCATCATGACGCTAACTGCCCTTGGTGGTGGCGCGGTTTACGCGATCAATGGCCTGGGCGCCAACATCGGATCGATTGACACTAGCGACCTAAACAATGCCGATCGCCCGGACAGCTTTGCCCAATCTGACACCAGTCCGACCAACCTTTTGATCATGGGTTCGGATTCGCGTGAAGGCGATGGCAACGATATTTATGGCAAGGTTGGCGGCGCACGTTCGGACACCACACTGCTTGTCCATCTATACAACGATCGTAAAGATGCATTAGTCGTTTCAATTCCACGTGACTCGATGGTGGAAATCGCAGGTTGCACTAAACCTGATGGCACTCAAACCCGACCTTATGAAACTAAGTTCAACGCGGCTTTTGCTTTCGGTGGCCCAGTTTGCACTATCAAGACCGTTGAGAAGTTAACTAACGTACGTATCGATTACTTCGTTGTTGTCGACTTCAAAGCATTCAAAACTGTGGTTGACGCTATCGGTGGCGTTGAAGTTTGTTTAACAACTCCGGCTTACGATCCAGTTATTCCTGGCAAGGGTGGTTCTGGCCTTGACCTGCCTGCCGGTTACAGCACCATCAGCGGTGAACAAGCTTTAGCTTTCGTGCGTGCTCGCGAAACTTTGGGTGATGGTAGTGACTTAAGTCGTATTAAGCGTCAGCAAGATTTCATTGCATCGATGATTCGCGGCATGACTGAAAAAGGTTTGCTGACAAATCCGCAAATGATTTACCGCGTGCTTGGTGCGATCACATCTTCAATTAAAACCAATCCTGAGTTTGCAAACATTCAAGCTTTGCAAGACTTTGCGTTATCAATGGGTGGTCTAAGTCCGTCTCGAATTACTTTCGTTACCTTGCCGTTCGAACTTCGCGGCGATGGCAACGTTTATTGGACGGCTGAAACCGATGCGCTTTGGCAAGCAATCCGAATGGATCAAGCCTGGCCACTCGTTGAACCATCAGCTTCCCCATCAATGTCACCGGTGGCATCCGTAACTACTGTTGCGCCAAAGCCATCTGACATCAGCCTTTCGGTTTTGAATGCCACCAGCACGGTTGGCCTGGCAAAAACTGCAGCAAGTGATTTGCGTACCAAGGGTTACGAAATCATCAAGGTTGGAAACTCCACAAAGCGATTAACAACTTCGGAAATCCTTTACAAATCAGACCAACTCGAAGCCGCGCAAGTTCTGGCCGCTCAAACTGGCATCACGAAGTTAACGCTGGATAACTCGCTAGTTTCGCCAATCGTGCTTCTAGTCGCTACCGATTGGAAGGCCGGCAAAGTAACTGCAACAACTGCCAGCCCAACACCAAGTGCCAGTAAGTCAACAACACCTTCACCAACTACGACTTTGACTCCGACACCAGCGCCGAGTGGATCACCAACCGCCAACGCCAATGAAGGCACAGCAGCGGACACCACTTGTACTGAAGGAAATAACCGCGTAAAGAAATAAGCCTGCAGAAGTAAGCCTGGCTAGATAACCGGTGGCCGACCAGCTTTGGTCATAGCCCAAACGGTTGACCATTTCATAGCTTCGCGTTCCCCGGCATTACGAACCCAGCCAGATCCAAATCCATGCAGGTAATTCTTAAGCGCTGACAAAGACCTCACGCGAAGCAAGGTAATAACTAACCAAGTCAATGGATAAATCGGAACCAAAACAATTGGCAAGTTTCGTTTTGCTAACCAAACTCGATTGCGCGCATTCATAAATGCAAACTCAGCAAACCGAGCTGGCGTTGTTGGTGGGTGGGCCACAGGAATATCTCCGGCATACCAAACTGTGTGTCCCGTATTCCAAGTTCGCCAGCAAAGTTCAATACCTTCATGCAAGTAATAGAACTCTTCGCCCCAGCCACCAAAGGAATCAAACACGTCGCGACGAATTGCTACGCCACCTTCCCATAGCGAAGTTGCTAATCCGCTTTGGTTAACGTCTCCCGCGCGAAGTCTTGGCACGCGTCGCTTTGGTTCGCTCACGCCGTTGTAATCAATAACGCGTGGCTGCACTAACGCTGCGTTGGTATCAGGACCGATAGTTGCAATTAACTGCGCCAGAGTTGTTGGAGTTGGCAATTGCGCATCGTCGTCTAAGAAAAATAAGTAGTCACCTGTAACAACGGCAGCGCCAGCATTGCGACCCGCAGTTGCGCCTATGTTCTCAGGCAAGAAGTGTGTGGCGACGCCTGCTGGACTGTTTACTGGATCCCAACCATTACCAACAACTACGATGTCAGTTTCAACTCCAGTTTGCGCCAACAGGGATTGCACACTGCGCTCAAGTTCTGCAGGGCGAGTTCCCATAGTCAGAACTACGCAGCCAACTTTCGGACTCAACGCAATCGACTCGAATTCAAGATCGCCACGATGTGACCAACAACTGTTACTGCAGCAGCGATAACCATGAACTGCAATAAGAACTGGGTAGCAACCAAGTCACCAACAAACAAATCAGCAACCGCAGCAACCGCAATTAGCAAAGTCATCTCGATGGAATGGAAAATTCGGTTGAATGGAAATAGTCGAACAAGCGAACGAACCTTTGCAAGGGCTGAAGATTTCGGAGCAGCAACTGCAGGGCTTTCGGAAAGTTTTGGCAAACCGTTGAATGCGCGTGCCACATGAACCATGTCGTTCAAGGCCTTGTTAAACAAAACCAAAACCGATAACAAAAGACCAAGCGCAACGAAACCTAGGTTCTGGGAATCAAGTTCGCCAACTCCACCGACTGCTCGGATACCAAGTGCGATTGGAATGAAACCTTCGGCAATGTAATGACCGAGTTTGTCTAGGAAGACTCCAGCTGGCGATGAAGTCTGTCGCCATCTGGCAACTTCACCGTCACTGCAATCCAAAATCATTTGTAGTTGACCAAAGAAGGCTGCCAGCAATCCCCCAGGCAAACCTGGAATTAGCAAAACCAATCCAGCCATAAAGCCTGACGTGATCATTAAGTAAGTAACGCCATTGGCGCTAAACCCAGCCTTTAACAAAACTCGAGTTTGATAAGGAGAAATCTTTCGGAAAAAAGGATTACCAAGCCAATGTTCTGAGTTTTGCCTGCCACTAATCTCAATTGGTTGAGTGATTGCTTTGAGTTCAGCAATCGTTGGATTGGTTGGGCGCGAGGTATTCACCTTCTTATTGTGGCGTACATCTGGAACAGAGCCCGAATTTGCGCGCTGTTTAACGGATCTGTTGCATCCACTTTAGAGATGCATAACCCACAAACAGGGCACTAAATGCAATGCCACCGATCAACAGCGCAACATCAAGTGGGATCAAGATTCCCAGCGCAGTCATGATGATGATCAAGGTTCGGCCCAAGAAGCCAAGGCCATTAGTCTTAATGTTCTTTGGCATTTCAAATCCGGCAAGTGATCGATACAACGCGTCGTAGTGATGGAATGCGACGGCAAAAATCCATAAGTAAGCAACTGGATTGTTTCGAGCAATTGCAAAAACTAATCCAAGTTCAAACAGTCTCAAAAGCGCCGGAGCCATCCAGGCAAACTTGCCAGTCATGATGTGTGCATCATCAGCCCAGAACCATTCGGCACCTAGACCTGGATTGATTTGGCGTTCCAAAACATCGCAACCTGAAACCGTCTTTGGATGCCGCCACGTCTTACTACGCAAAATCCGTCCCGTGGTCGTGTAAGCAAGTCCGATAAGTCCAAGTACCAACAAACCCCACAGTGCGAAAGCCGGTGAGTTAAATGCAGCACCGAGGGAAATCATTAACCAACGTTCACCAATAGGCATGTGGATGATTTTTTTCGCCCAACGAATTTTCGAATTTGAATTAAGTGCGGCGGATGTATCAAGCAACGATCCGTTACTCGCAGCTGGAATGTCGTTTGGTTCGCCAAGTGACATTGGGATCACAGCGGTTTCGCGAATAACTTGCACGGCGTGGAAGTTGTAATCACTCATGTGACGCACGGTTTGCAAAACCATTAAGCCCATAGCTAGCGGCCAAAGATTCAAACCGTGATGTGAAGCGCCGAATGCCAGTCCTGCATAAAGCGCATACTCTTTGATGCGATCAGTTGCGGCATCAAGCCAGGCACCGAATTGCGATGAGACTCCAGTGAAGCGAGCGACTTCGCCGTCTGCGCAATCGATGATGATCGAAACTTGCACACCGATTGCGCCAACAATCATTAGTGGCCACCAACCAGTTGCAAAGAAACCAGAAACCACCAAAGCCA
The DNA here is from genome assembly GCA_026392515.1 of Actinomycetota bacterium. GTDB lineage: Bacteria > Actinomycetota > Actinomycetes > S36-B12 > UBA5976 > UBA5976. Next base: position 9,325 of record JAPLBY010000040.1, read on the forward strand.
AGATCAAAGATGCAACAGTGATTTGGTTTGGTGTCCAACCACGCTTAACCGCGAACATCGAAACTTTTCGGGAAAGTTTGCGCAATACAAATGTGGAATAGAAACCATCGTCAGCACGAAGTGCTCGCTTGGTACGCACATCTTGTTCGTCTTGATTGGAAACTTGGGATTGGAACTCCGTTAACTCAGAAACAGATTCAGCGCGCTCACAAATACCAGTGACTGGGATTGCAACAACTGGACAAGCTGCCCGAACTAATGCAACCGTAATCAGATCAACAACGTTTGGTTTGTGTGATGGCAGTTCGAGGTATTCGCTTGCTTGCGCAATCGCAGCAGTTGCTTTTGCATCACTTGCAATTCGAATGAATCCCAACATCTGATGTGTTGGCGCGCTGACCTTGTGTTCACTCGATCCAGCGCTAACAATTTGTTTGTGTGTCACTCGAGCTGCATGCGTTGGCGTGGCGCTTGGCTTAACTACGGATGCGCTCACGCTCCAGTGCCCTTTAACCAACGCATCCATCATGGCTTGCCCAGTTACAAACGCTTGATCAACTACAGCAACCGGACCGTCGACTAAGTATTCAGCGACTTTAGATAAGAACTGAATTGGGCTTAAATCTTTGTGCTCAATGAAGGTGCCACCAGCAGTTTGCACTTGGTTGCGCAGAATCTGGGCTTGGGATTGAAAATCCGGATCTGTCAGATTCAATACAACGCGTAGTGGCAAGTGTTCCAAAACCTTGCCTCCTGTCGTAAACCTGATAAATCTAAGCAAAAATCAACGCTTCGATAGAATTATCCCACCGAATACATAGCAATCGTTAATCCTTGGAGTTCTGAGCCGTGGCTACACAATCACTGAAGGCAGCAATACCTGCGCCAGTGCGTGATGGCGTTGCAATTGTGCTCGATGCCCTGCATATTCGAAAGCGCTACGTCAGCGTGCCACAAGGATTTGATCCTAAAACTGGACTCAAAGTTGATGTTGCGGTCTATTTCCCAGACTTCATGCCAAAGGCATACCAGCTCACCCAGTGGCTAGCGGTTCTCGAAAACCATCCCGATGACTTAAGTTTTGGGTTAGTCGTTCGAAAGATTCCGGTTTACCTGGAACTTAAAGAAATGACAAAGCTACCAATCGCATTCGTGCCATCGTTTGCAGACTTGATGGAGCTCTATCGCATCAGTCCATTCAAGGCCGTGATGTATGTCAACAATGGTGTTGGAAACTTCCAGTCATTAACTGTCGCTGAGCTCGCTCACATTCACGTCAATCATGGCGAGAGCGACAAAATTTGTATGGTCAGCAATCAAGTCAAGGCTTACGATCGAGTTTTTGTTGCTGGCCAAGCTGCAGTACTTCGTCACCGCGCCGCGCTTTCCGAATTCAATGAAGAAGTTTTAGTTCGCGTTGGTCGCCCACAGCTTGATGAAAATCCAGCGCCATCAATTCCTGAGTCAACTCGTCGCACGGTTCTCTACGCACCGACCTGGGCCGGTGAAGATGAAGCGAACAACTACACCTCCATGGAATACATGGGTGCACACATCATCGATGCAATCTTGGCTCAAGATAACGTTCGCGTAATTTACAAACCGCATCCACGTATTGCTGATGCTGAAGATCAAAGAATCCGCAAGAACCATGCCTACGTACTGCGGGCAATCAAGCAAGCAAACTCCAAAGATTCAAGTGCGGGCCATCAAGTTCGTGAGTCTGGCGATATCTTGGCAATCTTCCCGCGAGTTGACTTACTAGTTTCTGATGTGTCATCAATCGCACTGGACTTTTTATACCTTCGCACGGAAGCACCAATCATTCTCACCGATCGTCGCAATGACATTGCGCAACTGCGAATTGATTCACCACTTAGCGCCGCTACCCCAGTACTCACAAAAGACAACATCAAGGACGCTAAGAAAATCATTGGTGATGTTTTAGCCACAGACAGCTTCGTGCAAGATCGCAAAGTCCTTCGCGAGTTTTACTTCGATAACGTCCAAGCTGGCGAAAGTGCACCACGGTTCTACCAAGCTATGCGCGATGCAATTGCTGCTCATTCTGCTGATGTGGCCCGCGCTAAATCACTTGCAGAATCAGGCACTGGACCTCGTTTTGAACATCGCGCCTAAACCCGAAAGACTTAGAACACTATGACGCAACCACAAGTAACTATTCTGGCCGCAGGCATGGGAACCCGATTGGGACGCCCATTTCCAAAGCCGCTGACCCCACTAAATGATGGTCGTACGATCATGCAGCAACAGCTGGACAACATCAGCGAGGCTTTCGGAGCCGATACCCATGTCCAGATCGTGGTTGGTTTCAAACTTGATCTAATCCTTGAGGCTGCCCCAGAAGCCGTCTTTGTTTATAACGAGCGTTACGACCAGACCAATACCTGCAAGAGCTTGATGAAGGCTTTGCGCTCCAGCGCCGAAGGTCCTGTGGTTTGGATGAATGGTGACGTCGTATTTGAACCAGCTATCCTCAAGCGCCTGCAAACCAACATCGACGCTGGCCAGACTGCGATTGCAGTTAATACCGCAGCCGTATCTGATGAAGAAGTTAAATACACCGTCGATGCCAAGGGCCTGGTTAAGGAACTTAGCAAGACTGTGGTTGGCGGACTTGGCGAATCAGTTGGCATCAATGTGATCGCAGCTAAAGATAAGGCAGCCCTTATCAAGCGCCTGGAAGAATGTGACGATCAGGATTACTTCGAACGCGGTATCGAACTTGCGATTGAAAAAGACGGACTAGAAGTTCTGCCAATCGACATCAGCGATCTGTTCGCAGTCGAAGTTGATTTTGAAGCTGACTTGGAGCGCGCCAACCAGCGCAAAATGTAATGACAGTTACAAGTCCAAACGGTGACAGCTCCGCAAAAGAATTAGCCACGCAACATGGTTTAGTTAGTGCGAGTAAAATCCCTGGGCTTGGCGACTACATCAAATCCACCTGGCGCCGGAAAGACTTCGTAGCTGAACTAGCTGATGCTCGTAGCACGCAGCAGTATTCCGATAGCTTGCTTGGTCGCATCTGGCAGCTGATCACACCGCTACTTAATGCTGCGATCTACTACTTAATCTTTGGCGTCTTGCTTGGCACCAGCAAAGGTATTGAAAACTTCACTGCGTTCTTGGTTGCTGGCGTTTTTGTCTTTAACTTCATGCAAGTGACTGTGACGGCAGCCTCGGCCAGCATTCCAAAGAATGATCGCTTGATTAAGGCGATTCACTTTCCAAAACTTGTGTTGCCGCTAGCAACTGTGGTGCAGCAGATTCAGCAATATGCAGTTTCGTTGATTGTGTTGGTAGTCATCGTTTTGTTAACCGGCGAACCTTTGACTTTGATGTGGTTAACTCTGCCGCTAGTTCTTGCAATGCAGATTTTGTTCACAACTGGCTTTGCTTTGATCTTGGCTCGTTGGGGCGCACGTTCCCGAGACATTAATCAGCTCTTGCCATTCTTCACTCGCACTTGGCGTTACGTCTCAGGTGTTTTCTTCAGTATCACAATCTTCACTGCGACCATGCCAGCTGCTGTAGGTACTGCGCTCTTGTTGAACCCAGGTGCTGTCTACATCGACCTAGTTCGCGACTCATTAATGGTGACCGAATCAAGTGACCCAATTATTTGGATCATGGGCGCTGTTTGGGCAATCGTTTTCTTTGTCGTCGGATTGGTTTACTTCTACCGAGGGGAGAAAAAGTATGTCAACTAACAACTTGTCGACTTCAAAAATCCCAACGGTAGTTGTTGATGATTTGAACATTAAGTACCGCGTAATCCTGGGCGCTAACACTGGTTCAGCCGCCGGAGCACTTCGCAGCCTGGTCAGCGGAAAAGCGCCAAGCCAGGTTGTTAAGTCAGTTCACGCCGTAAAGGGTGTATCTCTGACGGCTTACGAAGGCGACACCATCGGCCTAGTTGGTCGCAATGGTTCGGGTAAATCCAGCTTGTTAAAGGCCGTAGCAGGCTTGTTGCAGCCAAGCTCTGGCGATGTCTACACCGCTAGCCAGGCAACATTGCTGGGTGTGAGCGGAGCACTTAACAAATCCATCTCGGGTAATCGCAACATCACCCTGGGTGGCTTGGCGATGGGTATGAGCCGCGAAGAAGTTGAAGCGATTCGCCAGCAAGTTATTGACTTTGCTGACATCGAAGAATTCATCGACATGCCAATGGGAACTTATAGCTCGGGTATGCAAGCTCGCCTGAGATTTTCGATCGCAGCTGCTCGCCAACACGAGATCTTGCTAGTTGATGAAACCTTAAGCACAGGTGACACCGAATTCCGCGCTCGCAGCCAAGCCAAGATCCGGGAACTAAGCGGCGCAGCTGGAACTGTGTTCGTTGTTGCTCATGGTCATGCCATGATTCGCGAAGTTTGTAATCGATCGATCTGGATGGACAAGGGCGTTATCAAGATGGACGGCGAAACTAATGCTGTGCTTGATGCTTACGAAGCTGATGTTGCAGAAAAGAAAGCTGCTAAAGAAGCCAAAGACAAAGATAAGTAACTGTTTTCTTTGAATAACTTCGTTATTTCTTCTTCCGGCTAGTTAAGAAGCCAATTCCCCACGACATTTGGATTGTCATCAAAACAACTGGTAACCAAAGTGCACCACTGCGTGCCCGCTTAACCAAAGTCAAGGACGAAACCAAAGTTAAGGCCAAGTAACCAAGTGGGAAGATGTATCCCCAAATCAAAGCGTTGCCCATGACAAAACCTATTGACCCAAGAATTTTGCCAATCACAATCAATGCAACAGCAAGCGGCGGCGCGAAATAACGCAGCGCGGATTTAGTGCGACGCGTATCCGGATGACGACGCATAACTTCATGACGCCAAGATCCGTATTCAAAATATTGTTTCGCTAATTTGAAAACATTTGGACGTGGTCGATAAGTCACAAACAAATCTGGATTGAACCAAACGGTTCCGCCGGTTGTTCGGATTCGATAATTCATTTCCCAGTCTTGGGCGCGAGTGAACGCTGGGTCATAGCCACCGACTCGTTCCAGGGCGCTGCGCTTAAAGACTCCGAGATAAACCGTTTCCGCCGGACCTTCGGTGCCGCCGGTATGAAATGAAGCCGAGCCAACACCGAGTGGTGAAGTCATTGCTGCAGCAACAGCCTTTTCAAACTTAGTAATACCGCGCGCGCCCATGATGCCACCAACATTGTCGGCGCCGGTTCGCTGCAAAGTTTCAACGGCTAGGCGAATGTAGCCATCGGAAAGCTCACTGTGGGCATCAACGCGAACCACAATCTCTTGTGTGGTTGCTGCTAGCGCTGCATTCAAACCTTCAGGTGTGCGACCCGTTGGATTCGGCACCGAACTTAATCGTGAATCTCCAGCACAAATCCGAGCTGCAACTTCATTTGTGCGATCAGTTGATGGGCCAAGTGCCAAAACCACCTGAATTGGACCTTCGTAATCCTGAGACAAAATCGCCAGTACTGCAGCCTCTAAGTAGTTCTCTTCATTGAGAACTGGCATAACTACGGCTACTGCGGGCATTTGCGTCACATACCAACGCTATCGGTTCGATAAACTTGAACCTTGAACACTCCCTAAGGAGCGAAGTTGTCCAAAATCGCAGTTATCGGAACTGGCTACGTGGGCTTGACGACTTCAATTGGTCTAGCCAGCCTTGGACATCATGTCGTTGGATATGACGTAGACCCAGCAAAAGTTGAACTGCTCCAAGCAGGCACCCTGCCGATTCACGAACCTGGACTTGGCGAGATTTTGGCAGATGTTTTGAAGTCCGGAAATCTGAAAACAACTTCCGTTTTATCCGAAGCCGTGACTGATGCTGACTTCATTTTCACCTGCGTACCGACTCCGCAAGATGAAGATGGCTCAGCTGACTTAAGTTATGTGATCTCTGCAAGTGCTGCCATGAAGGATTTCCTAAAAGCTGGAGCAGTAGTTGTTACTAAGTCAACAGTTCCAGTTGGCTCAGCTCAGATTGTCGAAGATGCAATTGGTCGCAGCGATGTTGAAGTTGCTTCGAATCCAGAATTCTTGCGAGAAGGCGCCGCAGTTTATGACTTCCAGAATCCAGACCGCATTGTGGTTGGCGCTCGTTCAAACGAAGTTGCGCAAAGCGTTATGGATCTTTACTCCAAGATTAATTGCCCAAAGGTTTTAACATCGCAGGCCACTGCTGAATTGATTAAGTACGCTTCAAACTCATTCCTTGCGATCAAGCTGTCGTATGTGAATGACATAGCTGCACTTTGTGAAGCAGTTGGCGCGGACTCGCATGAAGTCCTGCATGGTATGGGCCTTGATACTCGAATTGGAAATCGTTTTCTTGAACCTGGTCCAGGCTGGGGTGGATCCTGTTTTCCAAAGGACACTAAGGCACTTGAATCAATTGCAAATTCTTTTGGCGTTGAAC
>JAPLBY010000017.1 GCA_026392515.1 Actinomycetota bacterium
CTTAACTCATCCATTAAGTCAGCAGCTAGTTCAAATTCTTTTTCATCGATGTGTGCGATACCCAGTGCGTTAGCAACCATGAGTAATGGTGTGGCATGTGTCCATAGCGAAGCGCGTGGACTGCGTCCCTTGGCATCAATTGCAAAATGAACTGCGCCACCGATTGATTCAGACACTTTTTCTAAGTCACTGCCACCGGCGCCAATTGTGATTACGCGAGCGCCGCGACGACCAGCTTCGGCAGTTGTGCTGAGAGTTTCTTCAGTCATACCGGAGCAAGAAACTCCAATGACAACATCCATTGGTCCAACCCAGCCTGGAAGACTGTGTGATTGTTCTAAAACGATTGGAACCGGAGCAGACTGACCGAGAACGGCTCGCATAACTTGTCCACCGACACCAGAGCCACCTAAGCCCGCAACAACAATGTTTCGTGGCTGGTCACCTTTAGTGATTTCAGCAAGCAGAGAGCGATCAATTACGGATAATGCTTCGCGCATCTGGGCGCCGCAACCGCGGGCAACATGTCGCTCGCATCTAAAGCACTCATGCCCTTGATGTCATCCAGCAACAGGTCGTCAATCATGAACTACAGACTACCCGACCATCATTGACAAAACTGAGTCCCGAACGATTTCCATGTTTTGAATATCCTTAGCTTCCACGTTCAATCGAAGCAATGGCTCGGTGTTGCTGGAACGAACATTGAACCACCAGCCATCACCGGAAACTGTTAAGCCATCAAGCTCATCGATCTCAGATCCTTGCTTGATTGCAGTTTCCTTAATGCGCGCGATTACTGCCTTGGCATCCGAAACTTTGGTATTGATTTCGCCACTCATTACGTATCGCAAGTAAGGCTTTAGCAATTCACTAAGTGTTGTTGACTCTGGAGTTTCACCAAGCGCAGCCAGGGCATGCATCGCAGCTAACATTCCAGAATCTGCTTTCCAGAAATCTCGGAAATAGAAGTGACCGGAATGTTCACCACCAAAGATCGCACCAGTCTCAGCCATGGTTGCTTTGATAAATGAATGACCAACGCGAGTGCGAACCGCAGTTCCGCCGTTTTCAATCACGATCTCGGGAACTGCACGTGAGGTAATCAAGTTATGAATGATTATTGAACCAGGAACTTTTGCTAATTCCCGAGTTGCAATCAGCGCAGTCAATGTTGATGGATCGACAATGCCACCCTTTTCATCAACTACGAAACAGCGATCAGCGTCGCCATCGAAAGCTAAACCGATGTCCGCGCCAACTTCGAGTACTCGCTTTTGCAGGTCGCGTAAGTTCTCTGGATCAATTGGGTTGGCTTCATGATTTGGGAATGTGCCATCGAGTTCGAAATACATCGCATCAATCTCAAGTGGCAGTGCCGGCAAAATGTCGTCACCTAAAACTGCTGGAACAGTAAACCCACCCATGCCATTGCCAGTGTCAATTACAACTTTAAGTTTGCGAGATTTATCTAGCGGAACTAGTTCGCGTAAATACTGCGAATACGCAGCCAACATATCTTGTGATGATGCCGAACCAAATGGGCCGTCGTAAGTTGGCAAGTTTTCGCTTTCCAATAGATCTCGGATTTGTGAAAGACCTGAGTCTTGTCCAACTGGCGCTGCGCCAGCGCGACATAGTTTGATGCCGTTGTATTCGGCTGGATTATGACTTGCGGTAAACATTGCACCAGGGATATCCAATTTGCCGGATGCAAAATACAAACCATCAGTTGAACACAATCCGATGTTGACCACATCAACACCAGCGGCTGTCACGCCATCGATAAATGCGGCAACTAAATCTGGTCCAGTTGGTCGCATGTCATGGCCAACCACAATGCGCCCCGCGCCACCGTCGCTGGACCGAATACCTAGAACTTCAACGAATGCGGTGCCAACCTCACGAGCCAGGTCTGGTCCCCATTGATCTGGCACTACGCCACGGATGTCATAGGCCTTAATCAGGGCTGATAAATCGCGCATTTGATAAGTCTAGGAGTAGCAGGCAGTTGAGCCCTTGAGGCTTAAGCCTTTTGCATTAACGTTGTGGGTTTTGCCCAGAATCGCGCAGCACTCGCAAATGGCCTCGGCGATTAACTTCCACCATCTCGTCGGCTGGCTCGACTCGGCCAACTTCGCGCACGGCATTGGCCAAAGCTTCGATGTCATCCACACTTGGCTTCAAGGCTTCAGGATCTGGAGCCAACCGCACCACATCCCAACCACGCGGCGCAGTCATCCGAGCCGCGTGATCTTCACATAGGTCATAGCAATGTGGTTCAGCGAAAGTCGCCAAAGGGCCAAGTACCGCAGTTGAGTCGGCATAGACATAAGTCAGCGTCGCAACAGCTCGTTTGCTGCACGATGGCTTAGAACAACGTCGTGATCCCACATTCGCCAAACTAGTCGACATAGTCTTGGGCTGTGGGTATCGAAACACCAAAAGGTATGCGGACATGAAATCTGGAGTATCTCCAAGCTTGAAGCGCGACCGCCATAACCGCGGTTTGCGCGGACCAGTCCTGCCGCATTCCGCCCCATCACATGAATCCACAGATCAATTCTTTGTTCGCGAAATGCGCGAAGCTGTTGAAGACCTTGATGCTCGCTTAGGCACCATGCTGTCGTCAATCAAGTTTGCCCTGGAAGAAATTCCAAACAAACGCGATTTAACTTTTGCCAGCGGTCATGTTCCATTAGGAAGAACTGATCAAGGCAATCCAACAACGATTGTTTTGTATCAGCGCCCGATTGAAATGCGAGCTGACTCGAAAGAACTTTTGCAGCGAGTAGTCCGTGATGTCTTGGCCGAACTTGTCAGCCTAGTTACGGGCCTGCGCCCAGATGATGTGGATCCAAATTACGAGGGTCCAGAAATCCGAAGTTAAAAAGCAATCGGCCCCAATCCCAAAGGATCAGAGCCGATTAATAAAGCTTTGAAATCTATCCGGCTTGCGCGCGCTTTAGGCGGCGGCGCTCACGTTCGGATAGGCCGCCCCAAATACCAAAGCGCTCGTCGTTCTCGAGTGCGTATTCAAGACAGTCGACTTTAACTTCGCATGAGCTGCAGACTCGTTTTGCTTCGCGAGTGGAGCCGCCCTTTTCAGGGAAGAAAGCTTCTGGATCGGTCTGGGCGCAAAGAGCACGTTCGTGCCAACCCAGATCGTCAGTTTCAGTGAAGGGAAGCAGAGCGAAATCGCTCACCTGGAACCTCCTGGTTAGGCGCAACGGGTTTGTTGCTGCCCTAATGCAAGCGACAAACCCTTGTGTTACGTGGTCGGCGAACCGAACTTCCTCTTAAATTACACAGGTGTTATTCGTTTGACAAGTCATATTCGTTTATAAATAAGGTTTTTTACTAAACACTTACTAAAAGCCCGAATTCAATGGGTTTGTGAGTGTTAAAAGAATTTTCTATTTACGCGTGTTGCAGGTAAAAAATTGTCCGAATTTACAAAACATATTCACCGAATCGCAACACCTTAACAAGATGAAATACTCAATGCCATGACTGTTGCATCTGAAGTTGAAGCGAGTACTTGGTATTCAAATCCATCTGCCCGTAATTGGTCATGCGATGCGCCTGCAAAAGAAGTTGCGCGCTTTCACCAAAGCTTGCCGAATTACGCAGTCACTCCACTAATCGAATTGCCGACCATTGCCGCTGAACTCGGCGTTGGAAAAGTTTTCATCAAAGATGAATCCGCCCGCATGAATCTTTCGGCATTTAAAATCCTTGGCGCTGCTTGGGCAGTTGCGCAAGCTTTAACGGATGGCGCAAACCCTGCTGAAATCGATGGCGTGAAGGCTGCGATTGATACCGAGAACAAACCAACTCTGGTTGCAGCAACCGATGGTAACCATGGCAGGGCGGTTGCCCACATGGCTAAGCGCTTGGGTTTGGAGTGCGCGATCGTAATTCCTGATGGTGTGAGCGAACAGGCCATAAACAACATCGCTGGCGAAGGTGCCGAGATCACAATCATCGATGGCAACTATGACGAAGCCGTTGAACTCGCTAAAGAAATAACTTCAACTCTGGACAATGCGATTCACATTCAAGACATGTCTTGGCCTGGGTATGAACAGATTCCAAGTTGGATCATCGAGGGTTACACAACTCTCTGTGTCGAAACCGATGAGCAACTACGCGAACTTGGATCTGGACCAGCAGATTTAGTTGCAGCTCCAGTTGGCGTCGGTGCGTTCCTGCATTCGGTTCTGGCTCACTACCGCAGTCAGCCGGGCCGAAACCCAGTAGTGCTGAGTGTTGAAGCTATCGGCGCCTCTTGCGTATTGCAGTCCCTTCAAAACGGCGAGCTCACCAGCGTTGACACAGTGCCAACGATCATGGCCGGCATGAACTGTGGCACACCGTCATCTGATTCTTGGCCAACACATAAAGCTGGCGTTGATGCAGCCGTCGCTCTAACCGATGATGAAACCCGTTTGGATTTAAAAGTCTTGGCTGAACTTGGCGTTGATGCTGGTCCATGTGGAGCGGCAACTTTATCGGGTGTTCGCAAGGCCCTTTCAACGAAAGAGCGACGCGACCAACTTGGCATCACAAACGATTCAGTAATCGTTTTGTTCAGCACCGAAGGCCGTGCCGCTAACCCACTGCAATAGCTTCCTAGAAACCAGGAGTAAACATGTCCAATTACAACCTTGATGATCCAGTTGAACTGCTGTGTGCTTTGACAGAAATCAATTCTGTGAACAGCACTTTGGTTCCAGGCGCACCTGGTGAATCCGAGATTGCAACTTTTATTGGCAAATGGTTTACCGATCGCGGGTTTGAAGTAACTCGCTTAGAGGGAACTCCTGGTCGGCCATCGATTGTTGCGTGCAGCAAAGGCGCTACCAGCTCGAAAAAGATTATGCTCAACGGCCACATCGATACCGTCACCGTTGCAAGTTACGAAGGCGATGGCTGCAAAGCAGTTCGCAAAGATGGAAACGTTTACGGGCGCGGAACTTTCGATATGAAAGGTGGGCTGGCTGGACAAATGATTGCGGCGCATCGCGCAGTGCAACGCGGAATCACAGGTCAAGTAATCGTGGCCGCCGTTTCTGATGAAGAACACGGAAACATCGGAACTGAAGAAGTCTTAAAGCACTTCACCGCTGATGTCGGCGTAGTTGCCGAACCAACCATGCTCGGTCTAACTGTTGCTCATAAAGGTTTCGTTTGGTTCGACCTGGTTCGCGTCACGACCTCGGAATCGATGCAATCACCAAAGCAGGTTACGCACTTGTCGCATTAGATAAATACGCCGATGAACTAACTTCGCGACCACACGTTAAGTATTTGGAAACTCCTTCAGTTCACGCCTCAATCATCAAGGGCGGTGAGGAACTTTCGAGCTACCCGGCCGAGTGCACCATAGCAATTGAACGCCGAACTGTTCCCGGCGAAACTCCTGAAGGAGTTCGGGCCGAATTAATCGCGATCCTTGACGAAGTCGCTGCAAACACCAAAGATTTCTCCTACGAGTTTGGTGGTGGTTTCACTCGCGCGCCTCTACAAGTGAGCGAAGATCATGAAATCGTTCGCCTAATTCAAAAACACTTCCAAACCCACACCGGTAACCCAATTGGTTTTCGTGGTGAGTGGTACTGGACCGACGCAGCGCTAATGAACGATGCCGGCATCACAACAGTCTTGTTCGGAGTTGACGGTGAAGGCGCTCACGCCGCCACCGAATGGGCAACCGAAAGTTCGGTTCACACCGTTGCCGATGTGTTAACTGACGTTGTTCTCGAATGGTGTAACTAGTTACTACTCAACTGGTTCGTCAGATACCCACTGCGGTGATGGCATGTGAACAAGCACAAGACCCAAGATTGCAAGCACTGAGTTTCTAAATGCTGGTTCTAAGCCATTCCATTCAGTCGAGCGCCACATCTGGAACCATTCGCCACCGATAGTGATGAAACCACCCATGAACAAAACCACGATCATCAATAGACCGATGGTGCTGAACTTACGAGCTGCGAAGTAAAGCTTTGACTTACTCGACTTAATCCAAAGGAATGTTGCATACATCAAAACAAGCGCTGCAAGTGATTCCCAAATGATCACGCCAACATAGGCAATTGTGATCACGGTTTCGTTTGTAATCGCGCGGCCAATTACGTCGGGATCAAGATTGACGCCTTCGCCTTGACCAAAGTTTGTTGTGTCCATGCGCAATACGTGGTTCACAAAGTCAAAGTTTGTTTCGTAGTCAAAGATGTTTCCGATTGCAACAAGCAACATGTAAAGGCCATTGATGGCAACTACAACTCCAGCAGCCATCGCTAGAGATCCGATTCCCCAGTGGCGCGTTTGATTCTGATTAGACATTTATTTCTCCCGTCGGGAGTTCAACCTTTGCACAACCAAACGGGAAATTCGGACATTTCTTTTTGAGCGGGTTTCAATTACGGGGTAATCCGCGTGAATTTTAAACAGAAATAAGCAACAAAATTTTTCAAACTCGAAACAAACAACGTGGCCAGGGCCGGGGTCGAACCGGCGACCTTTCGAGTTTCAGTCGAACGCTCGTACCAACTGAGCTACCTGGCCACGCAAAATCGATCAACATCAAAGATGAAAACCGACCTTGCAGCGACCCCGACGGGACTCGAACCCGCGACCTCCGCCGTGACAGGGCGGCGCGCTAACCAACTGCGCTACGGGGCCTAGATACCCAACTTTAGGTTGAGTACTTCAGCCGATTCCAAGACGGTCAAGTCTTGAAATCTTGCGTACCCCCAACGGGATTCGAACCCGTGTTACCGCCGTGAAAGGGCAGCGTCCTAGGCCACTAGACGATGGGGGCAAATGCTTATCTTGCGAGAAGCATGAGATTGAAGCATACGGGAAAACAACCGCATCAGGCAAAGCGATTTTGGCCGGCCCAAGCAAGAACAGACCGGTTTGGATTACGAACTAAACCGAAGCGCCTTCGCCTGCCGCAGGCAGAGAAATCGAGCTGGCGACCAGAAGATTCTGGACCTCATCTTGGCGATAGCGGCGATGGCCACCAAGGGTGCGAACAGCGGTGAGTTTTCCAGCATCTGCCCAACGAGTCACCGTCTTGGGATCAACCCGGAATAGGGCAGCCACTTCGGCGGGAGTCATAAGGACTTGGGAATCAGACACAGGGAAAAACCTACTTTTCAAGGAGAAAATCAACTCTCTAATTCAATCGCCCAAATCGGACATCAGCGAGCCCAAATGCCCTATTTAAGCCAATCTTGACCTGATCCTTACTGTTGCTCCTAAGTACGTCTCTGGGGGCTCTAAATCCCCTTAAAAACCATTCAAACTACCCGTCAGATGCACCAATTTCAGGCTCAGATAGACTGACATTCTGTTACCGACCTGCAGATCGCAATAAAATCTGGCAAATCAGTAACCAAATTAGAAACTCCGGGTAGTTAAGGGGGCGCAGTCATGGGACGTGGCCGTGCAAAAGCCAAGCAAACTAAAGTTGCTCGCGATCTGAAATACAACAGCCCCAACACAGACTTAAGCGCCCTGCAAGCTGAACTTGGCGGCTCATCATATGTTCCAAGTGATGAAGATATTGAAACTCCGGATTTAGAAAACGATCCGTATGCCAAGTATTACGAGGATGAAGAAGACGAAGATTAAGTCGCTAAATTTCTAGCCGACTATTTCGCGTAATTCCCAACGAGCTTTACCGCTCCACCGTTTCCACCCTTAGCCAGAGCATCGCCAGTTTCATTTGCGCCGCGCGTGCGAGCCTCACCACAAACCCAAGCTTTCAAACCACTTGCCTGCAATGCAGTGATTGCAATCTGAGCAGCACTTGCTGGCACAAATGCCAACATGCCAACTCCCATGTTGAAAGTTTTCTCAGCTTCGATTTGTTCGATGTTGCCTCGTGCTTGCAGCCAAGCAAATATCGCTTGCGGGGTCCAAGTGGATCGATCCAAATCAAGTGCCAAGTTTGCTGGCATAACGCGAGCCACGTTGGCTGCAATTCCGCCACCAGTGATGTGGGAAATGGAATGAACTTCTACAGCCTTGATCAAATTCAAAATGTCTTTTGCATAGATACGAGTTGGTTCCAGGAGTTCTTCACCAAGGGTTCGCCCGAACTCAGCAACATTGTCATGAACATCCAGGCCTGCAACATTAAATGCCACATGCCTTGCTAACGAATATCCATTTGAATGCAAACCACTTGAGCCGATTGCAATTGCAACATCCCCAGCAACTACTCGTTCTGGGCCAAGCATGTTGATTGCATCAACCACACCGGTTCCAGCGCCAGCAATGTCGTAGTCATCTGGACCAAGTAATCCTGGGTGCTCAGCGGTTTCGCCGCCAACTAGAGCGCAGCCTGCCTGCACACAACCATTGGCAATGCCAGTAACAATTGCAGCTACGCGTTCTGGGTGAACTTTGCCAACTGCGATGTAGTCGGTCATAAACAAAGGCTCAGCACCACAAACCACTAAGTCATCAACCACCATGGCTACTAAATCGATGCCAACAGTGTCGTGAACATCCATGCGGCGAGCAACATCAATCTTGGTACCAACACCATCTGTTGAGGTTGCTAGCAATGGCTTAGTCATAGTTTTAAAAGCACTGATATCAAATAGACCCGCGAACCCACCGAAGTCACCAAAAACTTCAGATCGATTCGCGCTAGCAATTGCAGTTCGCATCAAATCAACGGCGCGCTCTCCGGCTTCAGTATCAACGCCAGCAGCAGCGTAAGAAGATTTTTTGTTATCTTCGCTCAAGGTCGGCGAACCACTTCGTCAATGGCCGTCATTCCATCGTGAGCGATGCCAAAACCTTCCAACACGTGTTTGCCAAGTAGGGCTTCTTCCGGAAGTTCAACTGGGTAAACACCGTCAAAGCAAGCTCGGCATAACCGATCCTTAGCAACGTTGGTTGACTCAACCAACGCATCAAGTGAAATGAATGAAAGCGAGTCCGCACCGATCGATTGGCGGATCTCATCTATCGTTAAGCCGTTGGCAATCAATTCAGCACGAGTTGCAAAATCAATTCCATAGAAACATGGCCACTGAACCGGAGGACTAGAAATTCGAACGTGAACTTCAGTTGCGCCCGATTCCCTCAACATCTTCACGATCGCGCGCTGGGTATTACCGCGAACGATCGAATCATCAACTACAACTAAGCGCTTACCTTCAATAACCCCGCGAAGTGGATTGAGTTTCAAGCGAATACCAAGTTGGCGAATAGTTTGGCTTGGCTGGATAAAGGTGCGGCCAACATAGGCATTCTTAACAAAGCCTTGCGCAAACGGAATGCCACTTGCTTGGGCGTAACCAACCGCTGCTGGAGTTCCGGATTCTGGAACTGGAATCACCACATCAGCATCTACTGGGAATTCTTTAGCCAAGCGTCGACCGACTTCAACGCGAACACCGTGCACTGCATTGCCGTTGATGGTTGTGTCTGGGCGGGCAAGGTAAACAAATTCAAACAAGCAACCCTTTGGATCAGCATCAGCAAATCGATTTGAACGTAGTCCGTGTTCATCGATTGCAACAATCTCACCTGGTTCAATCTCACGAACATATGTTGCGCCAACGATATCGAGGCGGTTTCAGATGCAATCACCCAACCGCGCTCTAGGCGACCAAGTACTAACGGACGAATACCTTGCGGATCGCGAGCACCATACAAAGTTTGATCATCCATAAACACCAGCGAGAACGCACCACGAACATTTGGCAGCTCGAGCATTGCTGCAGTTTCCATGGTCATGTCCGGATGCGCAGCCAACAACGCAGTCAAAATGTCGGTATCAGTTGTGGCAAGGTTGCCAAAGTCTGGATACAACTCCCCGGCAGATTCGCGTGCATCCCGCAAGCGCGAAGAAAGATGATGAGTGTTAGTTATGTTGCCGTTGTGTGAAAGCGCGAGGTGACCAGTTGCAGTCGCGCGGAAAGTTGGTTGGGCGTTATCCCAGCAACTTGATCCTGTGGTGCTATAACGGGTGTGACCAATTGCGATGTAACCGGAGAGGGATTCCAAAGCCGATTCAGTGAAGACCTGAGATACCAATCCCATGTCTTTGAAAACTGTGATGTTGTGACCATCGCTAACAGCAATGCCAGCTGACTCTTGGCCACGATGCTGCAATGCATACAAGCCGTAAAACGTAAGTTTGGCTACTTCTTCTCCGGGTGCCCATACGCCAAAAACACCGCAGGCATCCTGCGGACCTTTTTCACCTGGGAGCAACTCGTGATTGAGTCGACCATCGCCTGCCACAGGCCTAGTCTACCGCTGTGGGTTCCGGTTAGACCGAAGGATCGATGAATACCAATTTGCAAAGAACTCTCTAAGTTCCCCAGGGTCGATTCCAGATCCACTCAAATTTAGATCTTCAAAGCGCTCGATAGTCTCCAACATTTCAGATAGTGCTACTGGATCAAAGCCTGGGTCAATCATCTGAGCCATGACGATCATTGAATCAAGTGAAAAATGTGTTGCAAGTACGTAAACATCGATGAAGTCTCTTGCCAGAGCTCTGTCAAATAAGGCTAGCAATTTTCGTCCCGCCAACTCTTCTGGCGCCACAACTAATCCCACGCGCGTCTGGACTGGCTTCAAAATCAAAGCACTGTCACGAGCAAGGTCAACCAGCAATGACTCATCACCATGAATAATCACTCGTCGAAATGAATTTTCAGACCTAACAAGTTCAACACTCCAGCCATTTCGATCCGAGAGATTAACCAGGCTGTTAAGACCATCCTCAATCGCATAGTTTGGAATATTTGTAAAGAAGTCGAGATCCTGTGTTGGTCGTTTTGAAATGCCATGGACAAGTAGTGCTGCTCCACCAGCCAATACAAATTGATTTCCACCCGTTGTTGACAGAAATTCAGTTGCAACCTGAATTTGAAAATCTGTGAGCGCTTCCACGAAAGTTCCTTAACCAACTAACACTTGATCAACCAGCGGTTGCCAAGCCAAGCGAACTTTCTTGGGAATTACTATTTCATTCCAAAGATCTATCAAAAGCGTGCCATCAATTATTGAAACAATGTCTCGGGGATTACCCTCTTGCAAAACTAACTCATACGCTCGTTCCCGATCTTTTCGTAACGCTAAATTGAATTCCCTGTCAAGATCAGACCAATTGATGTGAAGTGGAAGTTGCAATTTCCGAAGTGCTTGTCCAGCCGGTAGTTGTGGCAGCTGATTTGGCACATGAATTGCATTTCCCCTAGTTGTAATAACTTTACGAAACTTAATCTTTGGCACGGCCACAAGTTCTAGTGACAAGACTTCAAACATTCGCTCAACGGTAGAAAGCTGCGGAGACTTCCGGCCATTTTCGTAAGCAGACAGTGTCGGGCGCGAAGTTCCAGAGAGTTCTGCCCACTGATCTTGGGTTAGACCTGAATTCACTCGAGCCTGAGCAATTAGATGTGACATGGCCCCTCTTTTCGTATGTATCTTATCGGATACATTACCTGACTCGAAAAGTTCAGGCAAGCCTTTTGCGAAACAATGAAGGCATGACCAAGGTTGATCGCGCCCTCTCAATAGAGAATGCAACCATCGCCTTAGCAAATCCAACTGACCCAGAAGTTCTTGCCACAGGCGTTCGCTCTTCCTTGCAATGGTTTGCCGACCAAAATCCAGGTCGCGCGGTTGAGGTGAGAGTTCCGCCCTATCTTGCAGTTCAAATCCTGGGTGGCACCACCCATCGCCGGGGCACTCCACCAGCAGTTGTCGAAATGAGTCCACAAACTTGGCTTGAGTTGTTCACTAAGAAGCTGACCTGGGTCGATGCTGTTGCTAGTGGAAAAATTACAGCAAGCGGGGAACGAAGCGACTTAAGCGAACTGCTTTAATCCGCAATTAACCAAAAAGTCGAGGCAGAGTTTCTTCACTGATTGTGCGAAGTTCATCAATGTCCATAGAAATTGACTCCCCAAATACTCCCGCTAATTCAACTGACTTACTCAAGGCATCCACCACGCCAATTTTGGTCACTGGGAAACTCTTTGATTCACAAAGCGCCAAGAATTCGTCATTTCGATCCTGCGGAACCACAACCACAGCGCGAGTTGCTGATTCGCTCCATAAGAAAGTGAAAGCTTCCAGCCCAGCTGGAACTTCTAGACGAACACCAACACCAGATCGCATTGCCATCTCAGCAATCGTTTGCGCGATGCCACCTTCAGAAACATCGTGGGCGGCTGCAAACAATTCATTACGGGATCCGGCAACCAAAATCTCAGCCAAAGTCATTTCGGCCTGAAGATCCAAAGCCGGAGGCAGACCGCCAAGGTGTTTATGAATTGCGTGCGCCCATTCGGAGCCAGCTAGTTCATCACGAGTGGTTCCAAGTACATAAACAATCTCGCCATCGCGCTGCCAGGCCATTGGTGTGCGCCGATCAACGTCTTGAATAACTCCCAGCACACCAATTACTGGTGTTGGGTGAATCGCCACTTCGCCTGTCTGGTTATAGAACGAAACGTTGCCGCCAGTGACGGGAGTTCCCATCTCTAAGCAAGCATCAGCTAAACCGGTAACGGCCTGCTCAAACTGCCACATCACTGCAGGATCTTCAGGCGAACCAAAGTTCAAGCAGTTAGTTACCGCAAGTGGTTTTGCACCAGTTACCGCAACGTTTCGATACGACTCAGCTAGTGCCAGCTGAGCACCCTTGTAAGGATCAAGGGCAGCAAACCGAGCATTGCAATCAGTTGATACCGCAATACCCAGTCCTGTTTTTTCATCGACGCGAATCATGCCGCTATCTTCTGGTTGAGCAAGAACAGTGTTGCCCATTACATAACGGTCATACTGCGAAGTCACCCAAGACTTTGACGCAAGGTTTGGAGTTCCAGTCATTGTTAGCCAGGTTTGTTTTACTTCGTCAGCAGACTTTGGTCGAACTAAGTTTTCTGGTCCTGAAGATTGGCGAACATCCATCCAATCTGGACGAGCATAAGGACGCTCGTAAACCGGACCATCATGAGCCACCGATCTTGGTGGCACGTTGACAATTTCTTGGCCATGCCATTCAACGGTTAAGCGACCAGAGTTATTCACTTCACCTATTACTACTGCTTCAACATCCCACTTTTTACAAACTGCCATGAACGCATCGATCTTGGCTGGTTCAACAACCGCACACATTCTTTCCTGTGATTCACTCATCAAGATTTCTTCTGGCGACAAAGTGCTATCCCGAAGTAATACGCGATCTAGCCAAACGTGCATTCCGCCTTCGCCATTGCTGGCAAGTTCGCTTGTTGCACAAGATATTCCAGCTCCACCCAGATCCTGAATGCCTTCAACTAATCCAGCATGCAAGACCTCAAGTGTGCATTCAATCAGCAACTTCTCCATGAATGGATCACCAACTTGAACACTAGGTCGTTTGGCTGGGCCATCAGCATCGAATGTTTCCGAAGCCAAAACGCTCACGCCACCAATGCCATCGCCACCAGTTCGAGCGCCATAAAGAATCACAGCGTTACCAACACCACTTGCCTTAGCTAAGTGAATGTCTTCGTGCTTCATGGTTCCAACACATAGTGCGTTAACCAATGGATTTCCTTGGTAGCTAGAATCAAAAACTATTTCGCCACCAATGTTTGGTAGCCCTAAGCAGTTTCCATATCCACCAATGCCAGAAACAATTCCGGTCAAGACACGTCGAGTGTCAGGATTTTCTGGATCTCCGAAACGAAGTGGGTCCATTACGGCTACTGGACGTGCACCCATCGAAATAATGTCGCGAACAATTCCACCGATACCGGTTGCGGCGCCTTGATATGGCTCAACATAAGAAGGGTGATTATGTGACTCAACCTTGAACGTCACTGCCCAGCCTTGACCAATGTCCACAACGCCTGCGTTCTCGCCAATGCCAACCAGCATTGAATCGTTCTTTGGAACTTTGGTTCCAAACTGGCGCAAGTGAACCTTGGAAGATTTGTAACTGCAGTGCTCAGACCACATAACGGAATACATTGCTAATTCAGATGAAGTTGGGCGTCGGCCAAGGATCTCTCGAATTGATTCGTATTCATCTTTCTTTAGACCAAGTTCGGCAAATGGTTGCGAAGTTTTTGGTGATGAAATGGCATCGGAAACAGTATCAATACTCATGCTGAAACTTTTCCGTTGTTAACTAGTGAAGTTAGTAGTGACGTAAAGAATCGAAGACCATCAGTTGTTGGTCCGGTTAACTTTTCAACAGCATGTTCTGGGTGTGGCATGATGCCAACTACATTTCCTCGCGCATTTGTAATTCCAGCAATTTCGCGACGGGATCCATTTGGATTGATCTCTAGGTAACGAGCTATCACTCGCCCTTCACCTTCTAGTTCATCCAAAGTCTTTTCATCAGCGACGTAGCCACCTTCACCGTTCTTAAGTGGAATCAAAATCTCTTGACCGATTTCATAATTCGAAGTCCACATCGAACTATTGTTTTCAATTCGAAGCTTTTGATCTCGGCAAATGAAATGCAAATGATCATTGCGCGTCAATGCGCCAGGCAATAGATGAGACTCAGTCAAGACTTGAAATCCATTACAAATTCCAAGGACAGGTAATCCGCCATTTGCGGCATCAACTAGTTTTCCCATCACGGGAGCAAACTTTGCAATTGCGCCACATCGCAAATAATCGCCGTAAGAAAAACCGCCAGGCAATACAACGGCATCAACGGAGTGCAGATCAGCATCGGCATGCCAAAGTGAAACCGATTCTCCACCAGCTAATCGAACTGCACGAGCGGCATCTTTATCGTCAAGGGATCCAGGGAAGGTGATCACGCCAACCCGTGGAGTCATGGGCGAACCTGCACTGTGAAATCTTCGATAACTGGATTACTCAAGAGAGTTGCAGCGATTTCATGAATCTGATCCAGCTTTGCCTTATCAACATCGCCATCAATGTTTAGTACGAACTGCTTGCCCTGTCGAACATCAACAACACCGGAAAGTCCAACACGACCAAGCGCGCCAACAATGGCGCGTCCCTGTGGGTCAAGGATTTCAGGCTTAAGTGCTACATCAACAACGACTATCGCCATGGGTATTTACCTTCACTGTTACGCCTTGATTAAAAATTCCAAGCATCTTGAAGTAGGTTACAACAAATAGTTGTAACCATCTAAACTGGCTTCCTCGCAACAACGAACATTTGCCCGCCAAAAAGTTTCCAGAATATCGGGAGTTTCAAGTATGTTCGAACTACCCATTCTGGGATTGCAAACTTTACCTTCGTTGCAGAATAAGGTATAAATTTTCCGATCGAAAGATCAATCTGAAATCCAGAAATTAACAATGCTTCATTTAAACTTATTGGGGTTAGCGGTAGCGTATGGTCAAGGAAATCGAAAAATTTTGTGCCGACAGCATTGAAGTTTGGCATTAAAGTAATTAGGAGTCCGCCCGGCTTGAGAATTCTAAATGATTCCTCAATTACTTTAAGTAGCTGATTAGAATCCGATAAGTGTTCGAAAAAGTTGCTTGAAAAGACAAGGTCTACTTTCATTTCTTTCAGAAAAGATAAGTCATCAGCACTTTGAAGGTGGAATTCTACATCTGCATCCATTAATTCTTGGCATTTTGGATTTAAATCCACGGCAAACTTTTTCCGCGCCTTCACTCCATTTATGAATTCCCCTCCTCCTGGAGCTAATTCAAGTACACAGTCAGACTCGTCAACCCATTTTGGAAACCAATTTTTACACAATGCATTCCAAGTATTAGTTCGAGATTTACTTGCATTTTCGCCGCCGAATCGAACTACATATAGTTTTTCTAGTGTCTCTGGATTGTCTTGCGCCCGAGTCATTTTTTTTTGCCAGAATCGTAAGTGAAGAACAATAAGGAATTCATTTGTCCTTAAATAGTCCCTTCTGCTATCGCCTTCTCAATCCAAGGAATAACTTCATCGAGCATTTCATCAAGACCTGTAGAAACTTCAAATCCAAGCAGATTTTTAGCCTTTTCCACAGATGGGATCCTTTTTTGGACGTCATATTCAAAGGCTTCGTCGTTCACAACTCTAAGCGGAACTTCTGGACCCTTGACTTTATGCCAGATAACCTCGGCTAACTCAAGAACGCTAGTGGCAGTTGGAGTAGAGATATTGAAATCTTCATTGTAAGCAGCGGGGTTATCAAGTGACGCCACAATTCCTCGCGCAAGATCTCCACCGTATGTGTAGCAGCGAACCTGAGATCCATCTCCAAGAATATGTACTGGATCCTGGCCCTTCAGAATTTTTTGGACAAGATCCGGGACAACATGGCTCATTGCCAAAGTAACATTCCCTGAATGGATTTCGACATCTCCTGACGCCCTTCGCTCACCAATGCCCACGCAATTAAACGGGCGCAAAATCGTGAATGGAACTTTGTATTGATCCCAGGCGGCATGCGCGAAATACTCGACGGCTAGTTTCTGGAATCCATATGAAGACAAGGGTGGTGGAACCTTGCGCTCATCACCTTCCAGCGATGGCCAGTTGTCTGTGGATTCAAACACCATAGAGGATGACAGATAGGTTACTTTTTTCAATCTCCCTTGAGGGAAAACCTTTATAGCTGCGTCGCAACTTGCTGAGATAATGCGTTCGTTTGTAGCGAGCAGGTCGTAGGCGTAAGTGTGAAAATATGAAATACCACCGATCATCGCAGCACCTGCTATAAAGTGATCGGCGTCCTTAAGTACGTCTACCATAAGGTCAACGTTCTGCGCATCACCTTCTACGAGTGTGTAATTTGGATGCGTATCGTATGCATGAGTCACGCGTCCATATTTGCTGAAGTTATCCACTCCAGTTACTGAGAATCCTCGATCAAGTAACTCTTGAACTACATATCCCCCGATAAAGCCGGCCGATCCCGTTACAACTACATTGCTCAATTTATTTATCCTTAATAAAAATTGCTTTTAACTTTGATGCCTTTATAGAGTCTATTGCCAATTCATCGAAATCTCGGCTTTTGCCAAAGGCAAAGAAGTACCAACTCAGGTAGTGAGGAATCCACTTGGTGAGTTTAAAGTTAGATTCACCTGAATTCCTTTCGAGCCAAATCGTTGGCAATTCTGCAATCGGTAGCCGCAACCTTCTTGCTTTCGCCACCATTTCTATGCCCAATTCAAACCCGTGCTTGCTCGAAATACCGGCTTGTCGAACAAATTTGGTGTTGTATGCCTTAAATGAATTTGTAGCATCATGAGTACCTACACGGGCTAGGAAATAAAGTGACCGTCCCGCCAGCTTTGAAAAGCTTGATTTTATCCCTTTGGCACCGACTTGCTGCCCACCTGACATATATCGCGATGCTGCGGCTACAACTACTCCTCTTTCAATCAGTCTCACGAGTGGATCAATCAACTGTGGGTCATCTGATCCATCTGCCATCGTGACTACTACAGTGCCTGAATTACACACTTCAATTCCGTGCTTGATTGCGTTAGCCGGACCGCGACCTAAGCGGTTTATTTCTAACTTGAAACGACCATCATTTTTGTTTTGTAACTTCACCGCGGCGCAGGTGGAGTCGTTTTCGTCATCCACGACTACGATGCATTCAAACTCAGATTTTACGGACTCTGCAATTCGATCGAGTGCTAGAAAAATCGAATCCCCTTCATTGTATGCGGGGATTACAATCGAAACTCGCGGTGCCATTCTTAAATCAAGACTCCATTACCGGACATATTCCATAAGTCAAAAACTGGCACTTTAAATTCTAAGTTTTTGTATACATCGTGTGGCGTGCCAATCACGATAACATCTGCTCGAGCCTGAATCTCTTCTATGGAGACTAGTCGGGCATCATTAACATACGGGTCACTGCACAAAACTTCTTCGCCTCGGAACATTAGAATCTTACGCAACTTGTAGCTTAGAGAAGATCGTTCATCATCTATATTCGCCTTAAAGGCCATGCCAAGTATTCCAATCGTCTTGCCTTCCAAGCTAAACTTCTTCTCAATTTGTTCAACGACGTAAAGCGGTAAGCCTTCATTTACCAGCATTGCTGCATGGCCAAGAGCGAAAGTATTGTTGCTAAATGCACCAAGTTGCATGGTGTCTTTGAACAGGCATGGGCCAGCTGAAAACCCAGCAGAAGGCATATCACTAGCTCTTGGATAGTCAGTACTTATCGCATGTCTTACTTTCTCAAAGTCAACGCCAAAATCATTTGCCATCATGAAAAATTGATTTACAGTCGCGAACTTTATATATCTCCATACATTTGTAAAGAGCTTTGCAAGCTCCGCTTCTTCAGGAGTGGAGCGAATCAAGGAAGATGCAGTTCCTTGAAAGAGTTTTGAAGCAGAATCGAAAACTTCGTCGCTTCGTGCCCCGATTATTTGCGGGAGACTGTAGAGCTCTTCCATCGCCTTGCCTTCAGCTATTCGCTCAGGGCAAAAAGCCACACTCAGTCCAGGTACGTTTTCATTGAACCATCTCTCCACGCGACGAGTAACGCCTGGATATACCGTGGAGCGTAAAACAATTAGTTGATCTTGAACAAAATATTCTCGCAAATCTTGAAGTACATGAATGATTGCCTCTGGGTCTGGATTTAAATGCTCATCAACAGGTGTGCCGACAACAACTACAACGTATTTCGCGGATGTAATTGCTGATGCATCCGAACTTGCGATAAAACGCTTATCGGCAATTGCCGTTTTCAAAGCATCGGAGGCATCGATTTCGACAAAAGGAAGAATACCTTGATTCACTTGACTTATTTTTGATTCATCGATGTCCAATGCGACAACGTTAAATCCCGTATTTGCCAAAACAATCGCAAGAGGCAAGCCAACGTGCCCGCAACCGCCGACAACAACAACATCTATATCCTCATGCATTTGGGACCTGTCCTAATAGTTTGCAAATATTGTTAACGAATCTAGCACCAACTATAAATGTGGTTGCTTATCTGCGTAGCTTCAGGAAAAAGGCTCAGAATCTCATTCAAGTGATCCTCTGAGGTAGATTCACCTCTTGCTAACGAGCAGTACAAGCTTGGATCCTGCATAGATAAAGACTTTAGTTCATTGTCATACATTCCTGCACTATCGTCAAACATATATCCATAACGATTTGCCTCATATAGGACAGTCGGGTCATTTGAATAACCTGTTACAACTATTAAAGTACCAGGTTGGGTGTTTTTAGAAATCTCGTCCGAAAAAGAAGAATTACTATCCATTGGATTTCTAATTTTTTGCCAGTAACTGTTTCCGAAGCCTGGCTCAGTAGCACTTAGTAGAAGCGCGGCTAATGGAATGCAGGTAAGCAACGTTCGAGACTGCACTTTGTTCAAATTTACTTTTTCAATTAGTGCTGAGATTCCAAAAGTCGCTACTATCACAAGTAGTGGGACTGCAGGAATTTGATAGTAGCTATGAACTATATTCAAATTGATAAAGATCCCCCATGAAACTGTGATTCCAAATATAGAAGCAAGGGATAGTCTCCAATATTTTGAGCTTAAAGTTGCCACCAACAAAATGAGAACCATTATTTCAGAAGTTCCAATCGCTTGAAACGTTCGAGCGAATATCTCGATAAGAGATAATGGAGCGGCAAGATACTGTTCAGTTGTTCCAAAAAACCAGTACCGCATAGAACTAGTTGGATACCATATAATTCTCGGATCATTTTCGCTGATTCCAGACATAGAGAATGCTGACCACAAAAATGTAACTGGCACTATCGCAAGCGTGAGAAAAATAGATTTCAGTACTGGAAATTTTCTAATTCTTATTGCTTCAAATAGAAAAATTGTTCCCGCGTACATAATCGCAACATTGGGTTTGACAAGCGCAGCCAACATTAAAAACAAAAATTCAAAAAACAGCCAAAACTTAGCGGTTTCTCTATTTAGGAAGATATAAAGACAAGCGACAGCGAACAACGTTGCCAGGGAATCGATCAACCCCGTACTACCCCACCAAAGACTAAATGGTGAAAAAAGATATAGTGCAACAGCTAGAAGTCCATAGATTTCTCCAGCGCTTTTAGCAACAATTCGACCAATTAAAAGGCCTATTAGGACGGAGCAAATGAAACCAAGTATCTTCACGCCATGATCGGCTGACATATTAAATAATTGACAAATGTAATACGAGATCCATTGAAATAGTGGAAATTCCAGTAACCATACCTGTGAACTACCCCGTACAGGTACTACAGGCTTAAACGCGTCGAATCCATTTTCAAGCCAGAACTTTACGGGCCAAGCAGTTTGACTTTGCCGAAATTCGTAATCTCCATATATCGAAGCCTTTATGGTCAAGGTGCGGAAATATCCTGAGACTAAAATAACGGTGGATGCCCCAATAATCCAGGGAAAAACATTATTTAATCTTTGTTTGGATTGTTTTGCTACCACTATCGTCCTCCCAGATATAAACATTTACGCGGTTATTCAACATAGGTATTTGGTGCTCCAAACATTGGAGCACCAGCATCCTTAGCTGCCAAAATGGGTTCAATATCTGCTGGCCAGTCAATTCCAAGCTGAATATCTAGTGGATTTATCTCGTATTCGTTAGAAGGGTTGTATCGCTGATCACATAGGTAAACCACGGTCGTAAAGTCATCAAGAGCCATGAAAGCGTGGCCAACTCCGTTTGGAATTGACATAACTTTGTGATTTTCTGCACTCAAGATTTCAGAATTCCATTTTCCAAATGTTGGAGAACTTTTCCGCAGATCAACTACAACATCCATTACTCTTCCGGTTAGACATGCCACATATTTACGTTGGCCCGGCGGAACGGCGGCAAAATGTATACCTCGCAATGTTCCCTTGGCCGACACAGAGCAATTAGCCTGAGCTAGATTGAAATCGTTTCCAGCCGCTTCTCGAAAAGTTGAATCTTGGAACCATTCGAAAAAGTAACCTCGATCGTCAGCAAAGACCTTGGGTGTGTATACCCAGGCGCCCGGAATATCAAGATGTTCAACAGTCACAGTTTCTACGGTACAGGAAGTCATGCATTAGTAGTCTTATAGCGTGACCGCGTCAGTAACAATAATTCTCCCAGTATTCAATTCAGAGAAAACTTTGCCAGAAACGCTCGACTCAATCAGATTTGAGATCCAAAACTCACCTGAAATTGAATGGCTTGTCATCGCGGTTGATGATGGTTCAACGGATGATTCAACCACCGTACTTGAGCAGTGGAAATCTCGATTGCCTTTGAGATTCGAGAAGATTAAACACACAGGCAGCCCTGCTCGGCCCCGCAACCTTGGGATAGATCTTGCCGAGTCTAAATATGTGTTCTTCTTGGACGCCGATGACAAATTGATCCCAGGTGGACTTACAAAAGCAATAGAGCTAGCAGAAGAATGTGAATCGGACGTCGTGCTGCCACGACTTGTAAGTCTTGATGGCCGCGGTGTGCCAAGAGGTATGTTTTCCAGGACCAAACGTGAAGTATCGATTTCTAATTCGAGAATTTACTGGGCACTTAACCCAATGAAATTGATAAGGCGCTCACTTTTGGATGACCAGAACATCCGCTTTGATGCAGCTCTGCGAAGAGACGAAGATCAACCTTTTGCATTTAAGGCATACCTAGCTGCAAAAAAGATTTCAATTCTTGCCGATCCTCCAGTTGTTGGAGTTAGATACTCTCCAAGTGGAAACAACTTAACATTGCGGGACTATGCCCCATCGGACTTGTTTCAGTACCTAAATACTATGTCTGAGATTATGGACTCCGCCAACTTGAGCGAAGAAATAAA
This sequence comes from Actinomycetota bacterium, assembly GCA_026392515.1. Lineage (GTDB taxonomy): Bacteria > Actinomycetota > Actinomycetes > S36-B12 > UBA5976 > UBA5976. The sequence continues at coordinate 21,784 of JAPLBY010000017.1, forward strand.
GCGGTTTCTCTTAATTCGAAATTGGGAAATCGAGATATCTCGTGAATTCATTTGGAAACGACTTGCCGTACTTGATGAGAGTCTTTGGCGAGCGAGCCTAGAAAAACTAAATGAGTTCAGCCGATCTCATCTGGTTCCAAACATGCTGCCCCGAACTTCGATTCGCTGGCGAGGAATTACTGGATTGATTGGTTCTGAGAAATATTTGCAACTTGAATCATTGCTGAAGGCCCGTCGCCAATACTTGACTTCAAAAAATCCAGCCTTGAAGGCCTTGGGGGCTTGCCGAGCTAATTGGATCCGTCTATTGGCAACAGTTAGGTTGCCCAAAAAATTTTAAGAGTTCGAATCGAGCGCAGCGAGTACAGCGTCTCTTGTGTTTACCCCTGGAAGTGCACCAAGACTGGAAACTATCTCTTCTAGATATTTTTTTCTAGTTTCAGCAAAGGGGTCTGATTCAATTGCGCGGCGCACCTGAAGTTCTAGCTCTGAATTTGTTCGGGCAACGTACGCAATCTTCATTTGATCTTCATCAACAATTGCTGGGCAAAATGATTGATAGTTTTCAAAGTCAATCAAGACTGAAACCGTAGGTATCCCACACATTAAAGCGTCATGTGCAATTCCACTGAAATCAGTTACCACGGCGCTGTAATTTCTCAGCGTAGAAGTTGGTGCGCCATTTACTAACAAATGAATCCCGCTGAGTTTTTTCAGTTGCCTTGTAACTCTTGGCTTAGCCCCAGGATGCAGCGCAACATCAAATTCCCACCCGAACTTAGCTGTGGACGCAACTAAATTCTTAATCCAGTCAACTAACGTATCTTCACCATCGGCAGACTCCGAATAAGTTGGCGCAAGTAAGATCTTGACTTTGCTTGGCTTTGACCAGATTCCGGAATTTAGCTCACTAACTAATCGATACTCCACATCATGAATCGATTCGGATGCAAGCATGCTGCGAGTTCGGCGATATTCGGCTTGCTTTGGTTCATTAACTAATTGATCAAAGCCAACGCTGCTCGTCGCAACAGCCGAGAAGTGCCAAAACGTTTCAGCAGTGTTCAATCGCTCTAGCCCAAACACTTTTCCAACTGGTCCTGTCGCTCCATGCCAAAGCTGGATCTTATGTGAACCTTCCAACAATGACCGCTGCAACAACTGATCTTGGGTGCGCCACCAATTGTGAGTGTCATAGACGCTAACTTTTGCTCTGATTAGCTTGTCCCAAAGTGCTGCAGAATTCTCGCTCGCTCTAGAGCTAAAGAGATGCGCAGATATTCCGCGATCAGATGCCCACTTAAGGCCGGAGTCATTGTAGGCAAGGAAAAGTAATTCTTCTTCATCTAATGTTTTGTTTAAATCTTCAGCTAGCGCTCTGGCGTTTCCATAGGCTAAATCAGAGTCAACTACGACAACTCTTCGATCCTTTGGAATCACTCTCGATGCCTCAGCAAGGAGCCTAGCTTCATTAGGATTCGAAGAGGAACGAGTGAACCGATCAAATAAAACCATAGAAATCTTGCGGATTTCCATAGTTAGAGCACTCATACCTCAAGTCAATCACGTTATGCATCTAAATTGCGAGTTCGGAACTAGTTAGTTGGACATTAACTCATTTACTGCTCGTACGAGTTCTCTAGCCCTTGCTTCAAAAGAATTTTCAGCCCCTATCTGCAAGGCGCGATTCTCAATCGTTTTGTCATCACCGAACAGAGCAAGGCCGCTTTCCGAGCAGAGAGCCCTCAATTCTTCAGGGGACGCGTAAACCTGAACGGCCCCATTAAAAACCTCATGAATGCCATCCACATCATCACTAACAACTCGCGCTCCTGCAGCTGCGGCATCAAATAATCGGTTGGACAAGAATCCGCGTTTTGCCATATCCGGCCGATGATCATTCAAAACAAATGTTGATGACCGGTAGACGCCTGGCAACTCCTCATTAGAAACGAATGTGCCTGCGATCCAACTTGGATCAACTAATCGTTCCCAACCTTTGCCGTAAATTCTCGGTTGGATTCTTGCCTTCTTGCTGTCCGCGATAACTTTCCTAAGTTTGCTACGGGCATTTCCGACAAAAATTATTCCAGGGGCAGTGTCCGGAGATGAAACATTCGGGTTGAATCTTTTTGGATCAGTGCACTGCAATAGTGGTCGTATCTCAACTCCTGTATCATTCGTTTTTTGCTCAGCCCATACATTGCTAGCCGCAAAGACTAAATCGAAAGATTCAAGTTCATCTTTTGTTATTAGCTCAGGTGTACTGATGATCCAAAGCACATTTATGCAGCCTGGTTTTGGATTTACTCGCTCAAGACCCCTAATTACTAGCGACACATCTTCATCGCCGTCATTGAGCCAAAGCAGGTTTCGCTTTTGAATCTCTACTTCATTTCCTAGATTGCTGATTGACAACGCCAGATCGCGAGCGAAATACAGGTCTCCCCAGTGCTCTCCTGCGGGTCCAGACGGAACCGGAATTCGAATTGACCACTTCTTGGACTTATCGATTCTGGTTTTTGGCTGAAACGCTTCTACGGGATCCGTTTGGATTTCTCTTTTGCGAATTCGATTCAATCGGGAGTACATAAAGTTGCCAACAAAGGGGGTTCCCCACAAAAATCTGACGATTGGGCTAGGTAGCCACATTAGTTGAATGCCCCGGTCTCAAAAGCATCAATAAGCGCCTGATCCCAGTTGCGAATCGGGGTCATCCCTATCGCTTTCCATTTGCCATGACCTAAAACCGAATATGCAGGGCGAGGAGCAGGGCGGGGAAACGCCTCCGTTGTTGTTGGCAGCACTCTATTTGGATCTGCCTCGATTAACTCGTAAATTCTCTGGGTCAAACCAAACCAAGAAGTTTGGCCACTTGAAGTTCCGTGATATGTGCCTGATGGAACCTCACGATCCACCATTTCGATAATTTGTGAAACTAGATCTTTAGTCCATGTCGGCTGACCAATCTGATCATCAACAACGGAAATTGTGTCTTTAGTTTTTTCGAGATTAAGCATGGTCTTAATGAAGTTTGGTCCGTGTTCTCCATAAAGCCACGCGGTACGAACAATGTAGTGATCTAGTGGCAAGATTTCTCGAATCGCGATCTCTCCAGCTAACTTGGTGCGACCGTAGGCAGATTTTGGACCAACTAAAGCGTCTTCGGAATATGGTGAAGTCGCATCCCCACCAAACACATAGTCGGTTGAAATGTGAACAAACTTTGCGCTAATTTCTTTGCACACAACTGCAACATTCTTTGGTCCATCACCATTAATTGCTAGGGCTGCAGGTTCCTTCTCTTCCGCATCATCAACAGCAGTCCAAGCTGCACAGTTAATTACGACATCAAAACCAGTGAGCACAGATTTAACGGAATTCAAGTCAGTTATATCGAATTCTGCTCGATCAAAACCAGTTACATCTCTTTCTGCAAGTGACGACATAAAATCTTGACCCAGCATTCCTGCGTGACCGAGTACTGCCCACTTCATTTCAGTTAAATCCTTAAGCTGATGGGGCGTTTTTTAGTGGTTCCCACCAAGAACGATTGTCGCGGTACCACTGAACTGTTTCAGCTAATCCTTGTTTGAAGTCAACTTGTGGCGCGTAGCCAAGTTCATTAGAAATCTTGGTGATGTCAACGCTGTATCTAAGGTCGTGTCCCTTGCGGTCTTCAACCCGATCCACTCGATCCCAGTCAGCTCCACAGGCATCCAGCAAAAGTCCAGTCAACTCTTTGTTTGTTAATTCTGTTCCGCCACCAATGTTATAAATTTCACCGGCGCGTCCACCTTCAAGAACCTTATGAATTCCGTTGCAGTGATCATCAACATGCAACCAATCCCGAACATTGTTGCCTTCACCATACAAAGGTACGTTCTTTCCATCGATCAAATTCGACACAAACAACGGAATTACTTTTTCGGGGAACTGATATGGGCCATAGTTATTTGAGCATCGGGTTGTAACAGCATTTAATTTGTGTGTTCGAGCATACGAGCGAACTAGTAGATCACTGCTTGCTTTCGATGCTGAGTATGGTGAATTAGGAAGTAGTGGACATTCCTCGTTCCATGATCCTTCAGGAATTGAACCATAAACTTCATCAGTTGAAACGTGAACAAACTTGCCAAGGCCAGTAGTTCGTGCAGCTTCAAGCAAGGTATGTGTTCCAACCACGTTTGTCATGATGAATTCACGAGATCCACTAATTGATCGATCGACGTGGGACTCGGCAGCGAAGTGCACTACGGCATCAGACTGGCCGACTAGATCATTAACCAGATCCGTATCGAGAATATCTCCGTGAACAAATGAAAATTTGGGATTACTGCGAATCGGATCTAGGTTCGCCGGATTACCGGCATAAGTAAGGGAATCAAGAACGGTAACTTCATACTTTTCCGAGCCTGTGTAGGCGCCATTGAGAACCTGGCGTGCATAGTTTGAGCCGATAAATCCCGCTCCGCCGGTAACTAAAATCTTCATTATTCGCCTTTCTAAGGTTTTCTAAGTCTATCTGAGCCTCCACTAGGCTTTGATTCATGCGCGGAATCATTCTTGCCGGGGGATCTGGCACTCGACTTCACCCCATTACAAAAGGTGTTAGCAAACAACTTCTTCCTATTTACGACAAACCGATGATTTACTACCCGCTAAGCATCTTGCTGATGGCTGGCATTAAAGAAGTGCTCATAATTTCAACGCCTGACGACACCCCAAATTTCCAAAAGCTTCTTGGAGATGGGTCCCAAATCGGTATTGAAATCTCGTATGAAGTCCAGCCAAGCCCAGATGGCTTGGCTCAAGCTTTCATAATTGGTGAGGAATTCATTGGAGATGAAAAAGTCTGCCTAGTTTTAGGGGACAACATTTTTTACGGCTCGGGACTAGGCACTGCATTAAAGGAAAATACAAATGTCTCTGGTGGACACATTTTTGCGTACCACGTAAGCAACCCGACAGAATACGGAATTGTTGAATTTGATAGTGCGGGAAATGTAATTTCTATCGAGGAAAAGCCAATCGAGCCAAAGAGTAACTATGCAGTACCAGGGCTGTATTTCTATGACAATGACGTTGTAGAAATTGCAAAGGGTATAAAGCCAAGCGCTCGAGGCGAATTAGAGATTAGTTCAATCAACGATGAATACTTACAACGCAAGAATTTAACTGTTACCGTACTTGATCGAGGAACGGCTTGGTTAGATACAGGTACCGTTGACTCACTTATTGCAGCCGGTGAATTTGTTCAGGTTATTGAAAAGCGACAAGGTTTCAAAATTGGATGCATAGAAGAAATTGCCTGGCGCCAAGGTTTTATCACTGAAAGCGAACTAACAAAAATTGCTCAGCCACTCATAAAGAGTGGGTATGGTCAATACTTAATGGATCTACTGGCGAAGTAATCCTAAAAGGCTACATCTTTGAGAATCCGGCGTGCCTTAGAACGTCCCCTGATTGCTTGAACCTCATAAACCGGTGAGAAAATCATTTCTCTAACACTCCATTTGATCCCTGAACGCTTGCGGTTTCGGTAAATATATTTAAAGTCATGACGCAAGTTTCCAAGAAAATTCAATATTGAACCTCCTAAGGATTGTCTCGCTAGCGCAATTCCTAGCGAGCTATGCACTCCTACAAGTTCGTCTTCGATGCGTTTCGCATAATCCCTTGGCGGAATCTCATTTGCGTGAAGAACGTCGGCTTGTGGCGAATAAACAATGTCATAACCCGCCGCCAAGAGGTCTCTAGCCATGAATTGATCTTCGGCATATGGAACATTTCGAAATGGCACCGCTCCAACCAAAAGGGATCGCTTGTATGACGCATTGACATCGGAAAGAAACGAAAGAGGTTGAGTGCCATAAAAACGTTTCATCAGATCGTCATTTCGATACACAACGACTCCGGTTGATGGTCCGAGATCTTTAAAGGTTCTTTGGACTCGCTGTGCTATCGCAGCTGCAGAATGACGTCTCGGGTGTTGAGCGCCAAGAACTGCCCCAACGCGTTCTCCAAGTGAATAATGAAGATTTGCATGTGTAAAGGTAAAAAGTGGACCATTTGGTGTCGCGTCTTGCGTCAAGAAAATAACAATCTCATTGGTTGCCATCTCGGCTAATCTTTGACGAGTTGCTCCATGGCTGAACTCTGACTGCGGAATCTGCTTTGAAACAACATTAGGCTGCGCCTGGATAAATTCCCATGTCCCGTCAGAGGAATTTGAATCGATAACCAGAATTTCCAAAGAAACCAATTCCTGTCCCCGTAATGCAACGAGCAGCTCAGGCAAGTTATCCATCCCGTTATAGGTAGGAATGCAGATAGATACCTTTACTGGAATTTCATGCATAAGGTAATTCTTGCAGGAAATTTATAGCTTTTTTGCTTTGAACATCCCACTCACGGCCTCTGACGGAATTGGCGTTCTGTGAGGCCAATTCCTGATTGATTTCTTTGGCCATTCTTACGATTTCGTAACCCATTTTGCGAATGTTTACATCTACTAATGATGCTGAAGTCCCTGCAAGGTTAAGTTCGTTGATTTCCCCAGAGTTTGTTAACACTGATGAACCGGCCGCCATAGCCTCGACAGGAACCAAACTTGTATTAGTCATTGATAGAACGAAGGTAACTGCTGCCTTTTGATAGAGCTCGGAAAGTTCTTCGTGGTTTAACGAACCGTGAACTATCACATTTCCTTTAGGTAATACTTTTGGTGCACCACCTACAAAGTGGATTTCAAATTCTGAGAGCTGGTTTTCTGCTGCTCTTACAACTTCTAAAGCGAATTCAGATGCTCGGCGTAAAGTCCCCGGTCTGTAATAGATGACTATGGCATTTCTCTCAGTAGAATTTGAATTTCTATATATTTTTGGATCGTATCCCAGATCAAAGTAATCGGATTTAGCGCCATACTTTTTGGTCATAAGGCTAGCCAGCCACGGTCCTGCCGTAATGCAAGGAATTCCGAATTTGTAAGTCTGCTCGGCTAAATAACTTTGAATTCCAACGGGGTTAAACCATGGTTCGAAATCTTGAACCAAATAGGCTCGTTTTCTTGCGGGTGTCCGCAAGGCCGGTGCGAATGTTTGCCAGCCTGTTGCAATCACTAATTCATTCATGGAAGCTTTTGAGTCATCGAGATCGTTTAGAACTAAATCGTGGTAACCATAGTCATATCTAATCACATTTTCAAAATGCGGGATATCAAGTACTGAATGCCCATGCGTAAGGCCGATTACTTGTTTGACTCCACCTTGTTGCGCGGTATCCACCAGCATGAAGATATCGTGGTGCCCACCAGATCCTTTGCCAAAAATCGGTGTCGCCCAAACCCAGTCGTTGTTTTGAACTCGGGCATCGTTGTCAAGAACTGGCAACTCAGGATTTCCCAAAAGGACTTCTAGATCCAGGTCCGTCACCATTGGAATTAGGGATTTGGACGTTGAATCTTTGCCATCAACTTTTAGGCCCTTAAAAAAGATGCCAAGAATTGCCCGCAGATACCTCGAAAGGGCCTTGCGAAATCCTAGTTCCGACACAATGTAGAAGAAGGTACTTAACTTATAAAAAAATTGTTGCATAAACACAACTACTCTCACTCACCTTGTCTATCACGGATAAGTGACTCCCACGTCATTACAAGTCCTTCGTGGAGAGATGTCTGAGGAATCCAGTGTAGATATTCCTTTGCTTTCGAGATTTCAAGCCATGAAGATTCTCGGTCGATACCCCTACTTGGTAGTTCATTAATAATTAGTTCCTGACCAGAAATTTCTCGCAATTCGCTGATTATCTCTGTTAGCGGTGTTGCTTTGCCAGAACCTATATTTACCCTGCCTACAGCGCTTTCATTGAATGCGGCATTTACTAACGCCGTAACAACATCGTCAATATAAACGAAATCTCGGGTCACCGACAGGGAGCCATATGCATTAATTGGTTCTTTGTGAACTATTGAGTTCATCCACGTTGCAATTACGCCCTGGCCTCGATCAATTCGTTGTCCTGCACCATATGCGTTTGCAATTCTCAAATTGATAGTTTGAAGCGGTGAATCGGTGGCCAATTTTTCCATTGCAACCTTTGCTCGGCCATATGCATTAATTCCTAATGCAGGCGACTCCTCAGTAAATGGACAATCTTGTCCTGAGTAGACGGTTCCACCGGAGCTTGCGAACACGACCTGTTTGGTACCTTGTTCAGCTGCTTTCAAGAAACTTGAAAAGTCGGCAATTTCCTTTTCAACTAATGCGGAATCAGTTTCCGCAATTGATGGCGTGATTCTGGAAGCCAACCAAATGATCGAATCGACCGGATTCTCGATCCAAAACGCTTGGCTCTGAATCAGATTGGCATTAGCTGACCCAAGTTTTAAGGTTTGGATTCCTCGTGAATCTAGGGTTGTAGCTAAATTGCGACCAATAAATCCCTGTGCCCCAACAATTGCCACTCGTCTATCCATCACTTTTAAAGTGTACCTTGATCACCCTTGCCCGAATTGTTCCAAATTGGCGATCTACCAATAAATTCGGTTCGCATTAAGGCGGGTAGAATTTAGTTGTGTCCCTTTCACCTAGCAGCGTTCGCGTCATAAAACCATTCTCGCCAGGCATCCCAAGCCTCTCGCAATATCTTTCTGACATGTGGGCGCGGCGGGAATTTGTGCAGGAATTATCAAGATCTGAAAGAGCAGAGGAACAGCTCGATACAGTTTTCGGACAACTTTGGTCAGTAATTAGCCCCTTACTAAGTGCTGGGATCTACTACCTTTTTATCTTTGTTGTTCAGGGGCAACAGCAGGGGCAAGAGTTCTTTCTGCACTTGATGGCTGGGATTTTCATTTTCGAGTTCATGTCTATCGCAGCTGCTAGAGGATCTACGTCTGTCGTAAGAGCTGGAGCATTAATTTCTAATACGTCTTTTCCTCGGGCACTGTTACCAATAGCTGACGTAATCACCGCATTAAGAGTTTTCTTGCCCGCTATGTTTGTCTATTTTGTATTTCACGTTGCATTAGGTCAACCGTTTAGTGTTGAGATGTTTCAAGCTATCCCTGCATTCTTATTGATTCTTATTTTTGGCTGTGGAATTTCAATGTTCGCCTCTGCGGCTCAGGTTTACTTTAGAGACACCGTTGCTCTCTTACCATTCATTTTGCGCTTACTACTGTTTGCATCTCCTGTTCTATTCTTCCCAGAGCAGGCCAAGAACATCATTACTGGCCACCTACTTGTAATTTTGAATCCATTTTTTTGCATGATTCAAATTTTCTCTGGATCACTTGTTCGAGGAGACACATTCGATATGGCTACTTGGATAATCGCTTCAACATGGGCGATAGGAACTTTCTTGGTTGGATTTATATTCCTAACTAGTCGCGAAGGTGAGTTTGCTGCCCGTGTCTAATCTGCCAACTATTTCGGTGCGAGATGTTTCACTTACCTACCGAAGTAACATCTCAAAAAAGCCAAACATTAAAGAGGCCCTGACAAACATAGGTCGTCGCCAGAGGACAACTGTTTCTATCAATGCCCTTCAGGGAATTTCTTTTGACGTTGCACAAGGAACCGTTCTTGGAATCATTGGTGCAAATGGTGCTGGTAAGTCCACGCTGATGAAAGCGATTGCAGGAATCTTGCCACCAACTAGCGGCGAGATTCACCTACGCGGAAAAGTAAGTGCAATGCTTTCATTAGGTGTCGGCTTTAATGCAAACCTAACTGGCCGCGAAAATGTGTTGCTTGGTGGTCTGGCCGCGGGACTTTCACGCGATGAAATCGAATCGAACTTTCAAGCTGTAGTTGATTTTGCAGATATTGGTGAGCACATCGATATGCCAATGCGTACCTACTCTGCAGGTATGTACGGGCGCCTTGGTTTTGCAGTGGCTACAACAATAAACCCAGAAATTCTCCTAATTGATGAAGCTCTCTCAACCGGCGATGCAGCATTTAAAGAAAAGAGCGCCCAACGAATTAACGAGCTTTGTGAACAAGCAAAAACCCTCGTAATCGTTTCACACGGTTTGGGAACAATCGAAGAATTGTGCACTGAGGCACTCTGGCTCAACTCAGGAAAAATTGCCATGCAAGGAAAGCCAGATGAGGCAATTGAGGCGTACACGAAATTTCTCCATGTTGGTACGGTTCCGACGTCAATGGAAGATTTCTAAGTACCTAAAGCAGTATGTGCTTAATTAAAGGAAATGGACTCTGTCTTCTAGAAATACAGGCTGGCAAAAGACTTAATGCGTGTAAACGTGAAGTGCTGTGAAATTTTGCAGCCCTGGCGGCTGAATTCCAACCAAGTTTTTTCAAATCAGCCGCCATTACATTAAAGAAATTCTTCTCGTCTTTGAAACGCTCACCATTGAATGCCTTAACTGAAGAGTCGCTTCCCTGATGTCGCCGATATCTAAAAATCACATCATCCATAAGCGCCATCTGGCCACCTTGCATGATCAAGTCCATTGCAAGGCCCAAATCTTGGCAAACATGAAAGCCGGGGCGAAATCCAATTTCCTGAATAGTTTTTGTCTTCCAAACAATCGAAGGGAAATACATCCAGTTGCCCTTCATAAGAGATTTGGCGAGTGACTCTCCCTGAACAACCTCAGCGCTTCCTAATGAGTGTCTGATCTTTTGCTTTACTCGATCAGATCTTGTTTCGATTTCTAAATTATTTTCATCAATAACACTCACCCCTGGGTGAATCATAGATATGCCAGGGTGCTGGATTAGAAGGCAGTTTATTCGTTCAACAAAATTTGATTCAAGTAAATCATCGGCTCCCATAACAACGCAGTAGTCGGCCGTCAGAAGACCCAGACATTTTTGAAAATTGCCATTGGCACCGAGATTACTTGCGTTTCGCTGGTATTCAATTCTTTTGTCACCAAGACTCGCGAACCAATCGGGTAGTGAATCATCTGGATATCCATCATCGACAACAACTAGTCGCCAATTCGGATCTGTCTGATCCAAAACGCTTTCAACGGTTTGCTTCATGAAATCAACATCGCCATAAAAGGGCAAAGCTATGTCTAGTGCCATGAATGCAATCCCTTCGCTCTCCAAGTAGCCTAGAACATGAGGCGTAGTTCTCCCGCTAATGAGAAGCAAAAGGATACCCATGACAGATCTTGTGATAGTTGGATCTGGCTTTTATGGATTAACGGTGGCTCAACAAGCCGCTGAACGACTTGGTTTGAAGGTCAAGATTTTAGAGCGCCGAAATCACATTGGTGGCAATGCATATAGCGAGATTGATGCTGAAACTGGTATCGAAGTTCACACCTATGGATCACATCTTTTTCACACTTCAAATGAACGTGTTTGGGAGTACGTGAATCGATTTACTGCTTTCAATGATTACAAGCACTTGGTATGGGCAAAGCACAATGGCGATCTTTACCCAATGCCAATAAACCTTGACACAATCAACAAATTTTTTAATTTGGAATTGGACTCAGCTTCTGCCAAGGAATTCATTCAAGGACAAGTTAACGCTGATGATGTTTCATCAGCCACCAATCTTGAAGAGCGTGCGATAGCACTAGTTGGTCAGCCTTTATATGAGGCCTTCATTAAGGGTTATACGGAGAAGCAGTGGCAAACTGATCCAAAGCTTTTGCCTGCTGATGTGATTAATCGACTTCCGATGCGCTTTACCCGAGAACATAGATACTTCAATGACACACACGAAGGTCTGCCTCTTAGTGGCTACACTGCATGGCTCGAAAACATGGCAGATCACACGAACATCGAAGTAGTTCTAAATCAAGACTTCTTTGATGTTAAATCTGACTTAGTTGGACAGGTTCCAATCGTTTACACCGGTCCAATCGATCGTTACTTTAACTACGAATTTGGGGAACTTGGTTGGCGCACGTTGGATTTCGAATCCGAAGTTGTGATGACGGGAAACTATCAAAATACCTCTGTAGTTAACTACTCAGACCTAGATGTTCCATTCACTCGAATTCATGAGTATCGACATCTGCACCCTGAGCGCAACTACCAAACTGATTCAACAATAATTTCTCGCGAATACTCGAGATTCGCCTTGCGTAATGATGAGCCGTACTACCCTGTTAATACTTCTGATGATCGAGAGAAGTTAGTTAAGTACCGAATCCTTATGGAAAATGAACCTAATGTTTGGTTTGGTGGCCGATTAGGAAGTTACCAATACCTAGACATGCACATGGCTATTGCATCAGCACTAACTGCATTTGATAACGAAATCTCACCATTTTTTGCTTCAAGATAAGCAGGAAACTTAAGGCTCCACCCCCGTAGCTTAGGGGATTCCTGGGAGTTGCATGAACGAGTCGAATATTCGGTGACGATTAAGGCAAATATTGGAATTTTTATAATTAATGCAATTCCGCTCGGTGCCCCCTAGATGTCAATTTGGCCCTAAAGGGTTAGAGTGAATCGGATAGAAATTAGAGGGTTTTATTCGAAATGTCTGAATTGTCTGCCAGAAATCGAACAGCTCATAGTTTTACATTCGCCGTTTTGAGTCTCAGTTATGTTTTATTCAACATCATTACAGTGCAACGTTTTAGTTACAGTTTTTGGTGGGATGAGTTAACTGTTTTGCAGCAGTCCGAGTTGGGTCCATCCAATCTTCTTCTGAGTCATTGGGGGAATTGGTTTCCATTTGGGCGCTTCGTGTTCTTGGTTGAAACCAAGATCTTTGGCACTACTTACTGGCTTTATGTCATGCTTAACGCAATTTTAGCGCTTACGTTAAGCGTGATACTAAGTTTCATTATTAGACATTTGGAGCCAAGAACAACAACCCCTGTTCTATACGCCCTAATGGCAACTTATTTGATGAGTCCGGGCATTCTTTATGACGTGCAGTGGGGGTATCAAATCGTTTGGCTAATGTCCATGATTTTTGGGCTTATGGCGGTTCTATCTCTGATTAAAAGACCGAACAAGAAAGCAAGGGTATTGATTCTCCTCATGCTTTCCTTTCTCGCTTTTAGCTCAACGATATTAATCATAGGTATAGTTCTCTTCCTTTGTTGGAGTTTAAGTCCTGAAGATTCAAGGCAGAAAGAAAAATACAATTCGAGAGCTGCAAATTGTTTTTTAGCGTTTTCACTTTTTCTTTTTTTGCTTGGACAACTTTGCGCTCGTCTTTTTTTGCCACATGAATTAGGAGCTCAGGCAAGTCCAATCTTTTTAAATTACACAATTGATTCAACTCTTGCCGTCCTAGAGCAATTGATTGCCGGGTTTTTCACATGGACTGTATCCCCAATATTCTTCTATCCAAATTTAGGTTTTTATGAATTCAAAGCCACTGTCGAATTTATTTTGAGTTTTTCGGTATTGCTAGTAGCAATTATTTCTGTTTTCGTATTTATTAAATATTATTCTCAGAGCAAAAATCAAAAAATACTTAGTAAATCTTTGTTCAATAATCCTAAATACTATTTCTTTCTTTTACCAACATTTATTTTGATGGCACTCGTTTCATTGCGTGGCTTTCGAACTGTGGAAAGTTTTAGCCATGTTCGATATGGTCCAGTTGCTCTATTAGGGCCGCTCATTTTCTATGCCCTAGTTTCCTCGCCAAACAGTGTGGATTCTGTCAAAATTGAACTCCGACTATTTTTACGAAATTGGCGTCTAATTACCGCTTTAATTTTTATCTGTTCAATTTTGACCACGTCTTTTGCACTTCATTCGCCCTCAAAAAGTGCGGAGTCAGGTAGAGTTCGTGACTCAATACTTCAGCAGACGATTATTAACAATTACTGCTGGGACGAGCCCGACAAGGCAAAGGTTCTGCCTGGAATTTCAAATGATTTTTCAGGACAGGAATTGTGTAAAATTCATAGAGACCTTACTCTGAATAGATTCAAGCCTTTGCAATAATTGGTCTGATTTTTAGTTCAAAGGCACGGGTGAATTTGTGCTTTTAGCAATCTATTAGCATTGGTCCATTAACACGATCTCAACATTCTGGCCCCGTAGCTCAGGGGATAGAGCAGTGGTTTCCTAAACCATGTGCCGCATGTTCGAATCATGCCGGGGCCACAGAGCATGAAATACTTGCCGAATGACTTGGCTAATTACTGGTGGTGCTGGCTACATCGGCGCGCACGTGGTTGAACTCGCCAAGTCCAGCGGTCGCAATTTAGTCGTTCTCGATGATCTAAGCTCGGGAATTTCCTCGAGACTTAGAAATGACATCGAACTAGTTGAAACAACTCTCCTGGATTCTGCTTCGGTGAATCGTGTTTTTGATGAGCACAAGATTTCTGGAGTTCTTCATCTGGCGGCCAAAAAACGGGTGGGCGAATCTGTTGAGCGTCCCGATTATTACTGGCAGGAAAATGTTGGTGGTATTCAAAACTTGTTATCTGCCATGAAAACACATGGTGTGAAAAACTTTGTCTATAGTTCGAGTGCTGCTGTTTACGGTCAACCTGATGTTCTGTTTGGTGCATTAATAACTGAAGAAACGCCATGTGCCCCAATAAATCCGTACGGGGCAACAAAGCTCGAGGGCGAAGTTTTGTCTCGAGCTATGGCTGAATCCGGTGGAATTAAGGTTGCTGCTCTACGTTATTTCAATGTGGCTGGCGCGGGTCGAGCGGAACTAGGCGATCAATACATATTCAATTTGGTGCCGATTGTTTTTGATGCACTTGAACGTGGTGAGCAGCCAATAGTTTTTGGTAATGATTATTCAACCTCTGATGGCTCGTGCATACGTGATTATGTGCATGTGCAAGATCTGGCAGATGCTCACATCGCAGCAATGGAATTCGTTGAAAAGTCCGATCCTGGGTTTACCGCTATAAACATAGGGACTGGCCAAGGCGCCAGCGTTTTTGAAGTACTTGCAATGATCCAAGACGTGACTGGAATTTCAATTGATCCGATAATTGGCGAGCGCCGTAAAGGAGATCCTGCTGCTTTGGTAGCTGATGTGCGTCTTTCCAAGGAACTGCTTGGATGGCAAAGTTCTCGAGACTTGCGCGCCATTGTAACTAGTGCTTGGGACGCTTGGAAATTGGGACATAAGTAACTCGACCATCCATTTGTCAGATAGCGTTATGGCATGCCTTCCGCATTAATAACTGGAATCACTGGACAAGACGGACTATATCTCGGCGAGCTTCTGCTCGATAAGGGATACGACGTTTATGGATTGATTCGTGGTCAAAACAATCCCAAAGAAGATCTCGTTAGGGCCGAATTGCCGGGCGTGAAACTTATTAATGGCGATTTAACAGATACCGCGAGCCTGTTTCGCGCTCTTGATGCATCTGCTCCTGATGAGGTTTATAACCTTGGTGCAATTTCTTACGTTGCTTACTCGTGGGATCAGGCTCAGCTGACTTCCCAGGTCACAGCTATGGGCGTTCTAAATCTTTTGGAAGCAATCCGTATTAATACAGTGGGTGGATCTACTAAACCAAAGTTCTACCAAGCGTCTAGTTCTGAAATGTTTGGCAAGGTTCAAGATGTTCCACAAAGAGAATCAACATTGTTGTGGCCACGCAGCCCATATGGTGTGGCAAAAGTTTTCGGTCACTACATGACGATCAATTACCGTGAGTCATACAACTTCCACGCCAGTTCTGGAATTTTGTTTAATCATGAATCACCGCGTCGAGGACCAGAGTTTGTTACTCGCAAAGTTACACAATCAATTGCGCGTATCGCTACTGGGAAGCAAAACAAGCTCGTAATGGGAAACCTTGATTCCGAACGTGATTGGGGATTTGCTGGGGATTATGTGAAGGCAATGTGGTTGATGCTGCAACAGGATGTTGCTGATGACTATGTTGTTTCAACTGGTGAAACGCATTCGGTTCGAGAACTTGTTGAGCTAGCGTTTGCAATCGCTGGGATTCCAAATTGGCAAGACTACGTAACTCAATCTGAAGCGTTTATGCGACCTGCTGAAGTTGATTTGTTGATCGGAGATCCAACGAAGGCCAAAGAAAAGCTTGGGTGGCAGACCGAAACCAGTTTTGAACAATTGGTAACAATGATGGTTGAAAACGACATGCGTATAGAAACTCAAGGCGCTTAAACCCAAACATGCGCGCATTAGTAACCGGCTCGGCTGGACAGGATGGATACCTGCTTTCCAAGTCCTTGTTAAAGCGTGGCTGGGACGTAACTGGGTCAAAACTGAAACATGAAATTCTAATTTCAAGTCACCCGCTGTCTTCTGGACAAGTAGTTGATCTCGATGTAAGTGATGCGGTTTCTGTTGAGAACTTAATAGGCCAACTTAAGCCTGATGTTATTTACCACTTAGCTGGAATTACTTCCGTTGGGTTTTCAATCAAGGAACCTGAATTAACTAAATCTGTGAATGTTGGTGGAACGCGGAATATTTTGGAATCAGTATTGAAGCAAGGACTGTCGGATGCTTTAGTCGTTCATGCCGCAAGCACTGAAATCTTCAGCGATCAAGGTGGAGTGATTTCAGAAACATCAGATTTAGGGCCGCGCTCACCATACGGAGAATCAAAGGCTGAGGCATTTGAACTGTGTCATACGTATCGCGCTCGTGGAGTCAAAGCAACAAACGCAATCTTGGCGAATCATGAGTCGTTTTTGAGGCCCGTTGAATTCGTGACCGGAAAGATTGCAAACGGGGTAGCGCGAATTTCACTAGGCCAAGCGTCCGAACTGATACTTGGGAATACTGATGTCGCTAAGGATTGGAGCGCGGCAACAGACATCGTCGAAGGCTTAGCGCTGATCGGTGAGCAATCTTTTGTTGGCGATGTGATTTTGGCGAATGGTGTTTCAACACGTCTACAGGACATCATTAAAGAAGCGTTTGCTTACGTAGGAATCTTGAATTGGAAAGATTACGTTAAATCTGATGTGGCTCTGGTTAGAGACGGTGAAAGTAAATCAATTCAGATTGATCCAGCAAAAGCTCTTGCTGAACTTGGCTGGAAAGCGGAAACCCCAACTTCCAAGTGGGTTGGCGAAATGGTTCAGCATCATTTAGATCAACTAAGTTCGAGCAACTAACACCCAGCAATAAAACAGTACTTAACTCCGCCGGATCCGCCTGAACTCTTGGTCACCTTGATGACGATCCAGGATTTAGCAGTGCCACCTTTGCCGTCGTTGACGGTGTAACGGATCTTGAAAGTGCCGGTCCATTTCTTTGGTGGGGTGAAGGTGATTACATCGCCACTAACTTCAGCAGTTCCGTGCTTCACTTTGCCAAGTGTGATGCGTAATGTGTCGCCATCGACATCTGAAATCTTGCTTGCCAACTTGATTTGAATTGGCGTGCCGCCTACCTTGACTCTTCCATTAGCGATCTTGGCTTTGGGTTTGTGGTTGATGTAGAGCATGGTTTCCGAGGTGTCATTGCTGGCATTGGAATCCGCAGTGGTGTGACCGGTTTTGGCGGTGGCCCAGACTTTGAAAGATGCGGCAGTTCGCTTTGGTGTGACGGTGAATGTGACGGACGCGGTTGCTCCAGGCGCTAATGGATTAGCTGCCGAAATTCCAAGAGCTGCTGCATTACACAGCATCGTTGTGATCGCAGTTATGGTGCATCCAGCTGGGACTTTTGCAATAGTCATTTGTGCGCCATCTTGTGCAACTAATTCCATACTTGGATTGGTATCGGCGCTTGGTCCCAAGTTAGTCACGCTTGCTGTAATTGTTGTTGATTTACCAGCCTGGACGAAGTCGGTGGTGAATCCAACTTGGGACGCAAGGTCGATGCCAACTGGGCCATAGGACAGCGTGACAGTTTGAGATTGCGCGGTTTGGGAACCAAGCGGGCCGTCGAAAGTTGCCGTTGCGAAGTTATCGAATTCACCGGTGGTGGATTGTGAAGCGCCGGTCACTGTTCCGGTGATTGTGAAAGAAGTTGATGCGCCAGCATTTAATGCGCCAAGGTTCTTACACACATCCCCCGCTGGCACACTCGCGCAATCTGTTGCAGTGCTGGAAGCCAAAGTTAAATCAGCGCCTAGGTCATCGCGAATGATTAAGTTGCTGGCGTTGGCTTGGCCGTTGTTGGTGGCAGTGATTGTGTATTGAACGGTGTCGCCGGTTTCAACCGTGGTGGCATTGCCTCCAGAAACTGAGGAAACATATTTGCTTAGTTGAATGTCAGGCGAAGTGATTTCATTTGATAATCCAATCCCCGTTACATAGAACACATCGCTGCTGACTGACGGTTGCAGCTCGGCGGATGTGACATATCGACTTATGCCATTAACTAGTGAGATGCGATCTACGTCTATACCGAATGTGTTAGTAGCTCGATCGATGCTGGAGTTGTTTAAGTAAGGAGTGATGATTCCAGCTAGGGAGATCGTGGAGTTAGCGATGTTGTCATCGGGGTTAGTACTATCAGCGATTACCGCGCTGCCACCTGAATCGATTACTGAAATTGAATCAGTTGCATTACTGGCATCGCCGTCGAAGGAAACTAACGCGACTTCAGATAGCACGTTGCCTGCATTCGCAGTTTGGAAACCATCGAAACCAAACAAGTCATCTTCGATGATGGATTCTTGGGCCATTCCTTTGAGGATGCGAATGTGATGCGGGGAAGTCTTGGCGTCTTGATAGACCACAATTACTCCCCAGCCCGCAGCTTTGTCGCGACCTAATGTGGTTTGGATGTTTGCCACCGAGACCGTTAGTGATTGATGCGGACCGTTAACGACCCAACCCAAGTTCGGTTGGTTTAGTTTGTCGGTGATGTCAGCGCTGGCTCGGTATGGGCCAAGGCTGGTGGTTGGGTTAATTTGATAGATGTCGGCGGCGGTTGCTGTTACGGCGCAATTGGTTGCGGCGCAATTATCGTTTGGCCTCGCGAATAGGACTTGGCCTTTGGCGGATGGGTCAACGGCTGGGGTGTCGCCTGGGTTGATGCGCATCGAACCACCCCAGAACAAAGTGGCGTGGATGATGCTGGCTCCGGCAGGGACCACGATTGAACCGCTGGAGGCGTTGAAATAGCTGGCGTCGGCAAGCCCGGCAAATGGAGCCTTGATGTTGACCATTTGGTAATCGTCGTTATTTAGGCGCGTTGCTGATCTGGAACGAGCCTTGGCGCACGAGGCGGCGTAGGTTCCGCTCGTCGTCGAACACGTTAAGACTGAGTTGCCAGCTGTTGAAAGGTTTCCAGCTACGACACCTGAATAAGCGACCGTCATTGGTTGCAGGGTCACGGCACGCGCTGGGCTGACTAACAGGACAAATGGCAGGCCAAATGCGCCCAGCACGGCAAAGGTCTTTGAAGGTGAAAATCGCGCAGCAAACTTCATTTCATGCCCCGTTATCTAGGCCCGCATCCCCTGGGGCCTGATATGCACCAATTTAGAACTGGCGGGAATCGAGTGCAAGCATTTCGTGAGATGGAATTCACCTAAATTTGGCTGTTTCTTGGGTGTGTGACAGGTGGGACTTGGATCCAAAATTGCTAAGTTTAAAGAGATCGAGGGCGCTTGCCGCCCGCTTCCCTACCGATCTAGAGGACTTTAATGAACCTTCGCTCCCGTACAACTAGATTCGTCGTCGCTTTTGCGGCAACGCTTTCTTTGTTTGCTGGAGTCGTCGCTGTTCCTGCTACCTCAGCTTCAGCTAGCTCGGCTGGGGTTTCGGCTGGTGCCAGCATCGGAGCGAAGAAAAAAGTTTTAACGACTGAGCAAAAGAATGCCAAAGCTGCCCTCGATAAAGCCATTAAAGATTTGAAAACTAAAGAAAAGAATCTTAAGGCTGCTGTTAAGGCGCAAAAGAAAACGGCAAAGGCATTAGCGAAGGCCACTAAAGCGGCTGACACTGCACAAGTTCGTTCCATCAACGGTGGTTCGAAAAAAGCAAAGGCCGCAGCCAAGAAGTTAGCCTCAGCGAAAGCTAAAGATGATCGTGCTCTGGCCTTGGTCGCTCGGCGAACCGTTATGCGTGATACCGCACAAGCAAAAGTGATTCGCTTGGATGCAAAGTATGCATGGTTAATACAGGACCTTTCAACACTTGATTGTGGTGTTGGTACTGATGTGGTTACTGCATCAGGCGCAGTTGAGCACGTGTGGGAGTGCGGCATTGTTTACAAACACGAAGATGGCGACACCACACACGTTAAGACAACTGCAAACAAACTAGTCGAAGTTCGAAACATTGGTTTGCAGACTCCTGAGATGGCAAAGCGAAATGAAAAAACTAAAGTATTAATGCCTGCCCAATGTGGAGCAAAAAATGCTTATGAGAATTTCAAAAACTTGATGCCTGAAGAAATCACAATTGTTCAGTTACGTTCAATTAAAAATGGTGTAAATGGCTGGGGTGGAGGATCTCGTCCAACGCGCAGTGTATACAAACTTAACAATGCGACCGGTCAGTTTGATATCGATGTGCAAGCGGAACAGATTAAAGAGGGCTGGTCTATGTGGTGGCCTACTGCTACAGAGTGGGCACATAACAAGGAATACCTCGATCTAATGAACGATGCCAAGGCTCGTGGCGTTGGACTTTGGAATCCAAATCTTTGTGGGGCTGCTGTTGGCAATGCACCGCTAATTTGGTTCAACCAAAATGCTCCACAAATCGATAATGATGCTGAGCCTGCATTTGGCGAATATGTAATTTTGAAGAATGATACTGACGCGGAAATGAATCTGTCTGGTTGGTCGCTACGAGATAACTCATTGAACTTCTTCTGGAGTGACAACAAAGAACTAAGTTGGATGCAAAACCGCAATCGGTTTAGCTCGCTGGTGATACCACCACATGAATTTAAGATCATCTATCTCGATAACCCGGCTGAATACCCACTTTCTTCATCAGAGAGTCGCTATTTTGATTGGGGATATTCTCCTGGAGCTCAGTTAACAAATGGTTCAATTGGTGCTGCATTTAGTGCTAACTACATCAATGGAGACGGCATATATTTGCAGGACGACAAGGGCAACATGCGGGCTAGCATGACAAATCCATGCACCGGTGCTGCAATGTGTGTAACGCCGGCTTGGGTAACTGAGATCTTCAATCGCTCTGGTCAGCTCATTCCGATCCCGGTTGCGTTGAACAAGGTGGCAAACGTTTCACGCGATCTTTATAACCCTAAAGTTGTAATCGTTTCAGGGGCAGCGAAATACATTTCTGAATACAATCCTGATTTCTCTGCTAAGACTTACGCCGATCTAGCTGGCAAGTACTTAGTGCAGACTGGAACGCCAATTGATTCAGCTCAGCCACTTGGGACTTTGGTTGATCTTTCACTGACAACAAATGGCACTTCAGTACTGAATTCTCGAGTCTCAATTGCGGACAATACAGGTCGAATACAAACAACTGTGTATAAACGTTATGCATCAGGTAATAACACTGTTCCTACATTGGCTGGTATGACCGAAGCTGCAGCAAGGGCTGCAGTAATTGCTGCTGGCTTCACTGTTGGAACGGTAACTCAGACAACGGTTCCTGGTGCTACAGGAGTTACTCTCCAAGTTGAAAGCGGCACAAAAACTGTAGGTACTCGAGTTTCGTTTACCGTAAACACTCCACCAGTAGTTCCATAACAAAAACATAAAAAGGTCCTAGTCGAAACGACTGGGACCTTTTGTTTTGTGGGTAACTATTCAGAACTTGGTAATAAGTTCTGTGGATCGATTGTGATTTAGAGCTGTGGTGCTTGGGCTTTAACTTCTTCAAGGGCTGCGGTCTTCTCGGCAATGTCTTCTAGGGCTGCTGCATTGATGGCTGCGATTGGGACTCGGCCATAAGTTGGGGTGCCCCAGATTGCAATCTTTCCAACGCGGCGACCTGGCCTTGGTGAATCCCACATCATGCCTTCGCCAGCATAAATTCCAACGTGCTTCAAGCCGCCGTATTGCCAGAACATTAAGTCTCCGACTTGGCGATCTTCGAAACTAACTGGATCAGCAAAAGCTTTTTGAGCTTGTGATGTACGAGGCAATTCAACACCTAGTTGCCTAAAGACGTATGAGGTGTAACCGGAGCAGTCAAAGCCCTTTGGTGTGGTGCCACCGCGAACATAAGGAACACCGCCGTAGTTATCAGCGATGTCGACGACTGCGGCGCCATCAAGACCAGTGGTGGTCATGCGAGCTTGAGCGGCTGCAATTTCTTGCTCAAGAGTTTGGATGGTTCGGGAGCGGGAGGCTTGCAGGGCCTGGAAGGAGTCGCGAACGCTTAAGTATTGGGTCACTGCGTCTTTGGCTGCGGTTGCTTCGATCTTGACTGTGGTGTCGATTTCACCTGTCACTGAAGCGTTAACCACAGAAGCGCCCGTTGCTGCGCCTAGAGTTCCAAGGACCAGGGTCAGACTGGTTGCAGCCCATGGAAGTGAAGTTCGAGGTTGAGATGCATGTCGACCAGGTTGGCCATTGACGAGGTCAATTAACTCGTCTGCGCGAGCATCAATGCGCGACATTCGGTCAGTGAGTGCGCTGTCAGCATCTGCAACGTGATCGACAACGAAGTTTGAGATGCCTGTGGCTGCGGTGACCAAGGTTGCAACGCCGGTCGCAACTCGAGCATCAAAACTTGCTAATGAAGTTTCAAACTTGGCGTCCGTTGCGGCGACGCGGTTAGTTGCGATTGCTGCAGCTTGGGCGTAGGCGTAAGTGGCTTGCGCGATTCGGTTATCAACTCGTTTGTCGACGCGAGCGTATGCGCTGGTGATTGCCTGGTCGGCTGAGGTAACGCCGTTGGTCAGTGCAACGGATGTTGCGATGGCACGGGCCTGGCCATTGGCTATGCGGGAATCCACGCGGGAAATTCCCAAATCCATAACGCGTTCAAAAGCTAGGGCCTTGGTGTTTACGAGATTGATTGTGTTCGCTGCTGCGGTCACGCCTTGTCCGATTCGGCGGTCAATGCGGGCGTCAACGCGAGTTACGGCATTAGCAATTCGGGTGTCAGTTGCATTCGTGGTTGCGACTACGCGAGCAACTGCTGAATCGATGGCATTGGCTGTGTGATTGATGCCGGCGTTAACCCGAGCATCAGCGCGGGCGAAATCAGTTTCAATTCTTTGGTCGATACGGGTTGTTGCGCGAACTGTCAGGTTTGCAGTTTTGATGCGACGGCTGTGAGCGCGGTTTGCCACATTGGTTGCGCGAACATCAACGCGATCAAAGCCGCGAGTGATCTTGTTATCAGCGCGATGGGTTAACGCGACGCTGGCATTCATGGTTGCGATTGCTGCCCGAGTGCTGGCTGCGGTGGCGCGATCAACTTTGTGAAGGCTGCGATTTAGTTTGGCGTCAGTTCGAGCTTCAAGATTTAGGACAACTGTTTCGATGCGATCGGCGGTGGCATGAGCCTTGGCAACGCGGGATGCCGAACGAGAATCAAGTTTGGTGACGCGCTGATCTAATGCGCGATCAAATGTTTTGGCCGAACGGGCTAGGCCTTGCGAAACTGAAGAGGTGCGATCAGCCACTGCGCTGATCCGGCGGTCCAAAGCGCGATCGACCCGGGCAAACCCAGCATCCAGCGCAGCGTCAAGGCTGGCTTCAATGCGGTCGAGAAGGCCGATTGGCAGCGCAACAGCGCGGCGAATCATGGCCGTCGGACGAGCAATGGACATTTGGCTCCCAGCGCCGGTGAGGTGAGCTGTCGGGTGCGGCTCTGGGAAGTCAGCCGGCCAGTTTCCTGGCTTTACCCCTAGGTCCTTGATGGACCGCTTACCTGTGGTTCCCCCACACTCACCAAAGTTTTGTTTCCCTTCGCAGGTGGTGAGACTTGGCGCCCTGCGTCGGTCGGCTCCGGGTGGAACCTACTCTTGAATTCTACCTTTTTGGCGTTTTGTAAGGGTTTTTGGGTGGGTAAAGAAAGGGTAAATGTCGGTGGGGCTGTGGATAACTCAACCAAAACAATGGGTTTTCCCGGTTTGGTTTCATAATGTGAGCCAAATCGTGTGACATATGCCCCAGGCATCCGACACGCCTATTTCGGACATTGGGAGCCCTAGGCGTAGTCACTTTGGGTCCTGGTCCAGGGGCTTACCTCTGGTGATGCAGGGGTCAAGGCCTCGAGATAACTTGGGGACATGTCCCGGGTGTTGTGGTTTAGGCGAGATCTGCGGATCCATGACAACCCCGCCCTAGTTGAAGCCGTCGAAGGCGCTTGGGCCGATGGCGATGGCAACGTTGTGGCTGTGGTCTTGATCGACCCGAACCTCTGGCCTGGTTGGGGTCCAGGCAAGCAGGCCTACTTAATAGATTCACTTCGCAGCTTGGATGAATCTTTGAGCGGCAACCTGGTGATCCGTCATGGCAAGGCCCAAGATGTGATCCCAGCGATCGCCAAAGAGTTCGGTGTCAGCGCAGTTCATTGCGCGGCTGATTACACCGGCAATGGAATTGCTCGCGACAACGAAGTTGCATCCAGGCTTTCGGCCAGCGGTATTGAGTTCGTTAAGACTGGTTCGGGATACGCCGTGGCTCCGGGACGCGTTGCTAAAGATGACGGAACTTATTACAAGGTCTATACCCCGTTTTATAAGCGCTGGGTGATTCACGGTTGGCGGGCGCCGGCGGCTGATCCAGCAAAGCCTGCGAATTGGATCGGGGTTGATTCCTGCGATGGGTATCCAGAGCGACCTGATCCCGGCAGTGTTGAGATTCCTCGCGCGGGCGAAGCTGCGGCGCTGGAACTTTTTGAAACGTTTTTGGCCGGCCCGATTGATACTTACGATGAGGATCGTAACCGTCCTGATCTTGCTGGAACTTCGCGCTTGAGCATTGCACTGAAGTGGGGCGAGATTCATCCGCGCACATTGCTGGCTCGTCTTGGTGACAGCAAGGGCCATGAAGTATTCCGAAAAGAAATTGCTTGGCGCGAGTTCTATGCCGAAGTTTCTTACCAACGTCCTGACACATTCACGGATTACTTCAATCCGCTTTATGCCCAGATGCAATATGACACTGGCAAAGAAGCTGATAAAAAGTTTGAAGCCTGGTGTGAAGGGCGAACTGGGTATCCGTTTGTTGATGCTGGGATGCGGCAATTGCGCGCCGAAGGTTGGATGCATAACCGAGTGCGAATGGTTGTGGCATCGTTCCTGCTTAAGGACCTTCACATCGAATGGCAACGTGGCGCAAAATATTTCTTTGATTGGTTACTCGATGGCGATTTTGCTAGCAATAGTCATGGTTGGCAATGGACTGCAGGGTGTGGCACTGATGCTTCGCCGTATTACCGCGTCTTTAATCCAATCGGACAAGGCATCAAGTTTGATCCAAATGGCGAATACGTTCGCAAATACATTCCCGAGCTTGCTCACATCCCAGGTGGCGCAGTTCATGAACCATGGAATGTTCCAGGTGCGTTTGATCATGGTTACCCAGAACCAATTGTTGATCACGCAGCCGAACGTTTAGAAGCGCTAGATCGATTGAAGAAATTGCCAAAGGGCGTTCAAGTGGCGCAGAATCCGCACGATGATGATTTGAAGATAAGGCCAGTTAAAAAGGCTGCGAATCCAAAGGGAAAGTAACGTCCCACACTCCCAATGTCCACTTCGCTAGCCTGTAAATATGAGCGAAACAAATACCAATCCTGAAGTAAGCGATAAGCCAGCCGCTGGTTGGACGCCAATGATTTTCATTGGCCTTGGTGTGGCCTTGATCATCATGGATGCCACGATCGTCAACGTCATTTTGCCAACGATCATTACTGACCTTGGTATCGATTCCATTGACGCGGAATGGGTCAACGCGGTTTACGCGCTCACGTTCGCTGCGTTCTTGATCGTGGCTGGACGACTTGGTGATCGATATGGCCGACGCTTGGTATTCATTTTGGGTGGGCTGGTTTTTGCTGGTTCAAGTATTTTGGCAGCGACCTCAACATCAGCCGGCACTTTGATTGCTGCCCGCGCAGTTCAAGGTTTGGGTGGCGCGATGATGTCACCAACTTCGCTTTCAATTGTTAATGATCTTTATAAAGGTAAGTCTCGTGCAATTGCGTTTGCGTTTTACGGATCGATCATCGGTGGCATGGCTGCCCTTGGTCCATTACTTGGCGGATGGTTAACTCAGACCTTTAGCTGGCACTGGTCATTTTGGATTAACGTACCAATTTCGTTGTTCGTTGCAATCGGGGCTTGGAAGTTTGTGCCGAAGTCTCGCGCCGAAGATGACATGGGCGCACCGGATTGGGTCGGCGCAGTTTTGTCCAGCCTTGGTATCGCCGCATTAATCTTCGCTTTGATCGAAGGTCGTAACTACGGCTGGTGGAGTGCCACAAAAGATTCCGAGTTCTTGGGGCGCACTTGGGTGCAAGGCCAATGGTCACCGGTTGCTTACGCCTTTATCATTGCCGTCGTTGGGTTAGTTGGACTTTATGTTTATGAAACTCGGCGCACTGCCGCTGGCAAGTCTGCATTAATTGACTTTGAGTTATTCAAGATTCCAACTTTTGGTTTTGGTTCGTTTGCAGGCTTGATCGTCAGCCTTGGCGAATTTGGAATTTTGTTCTCGTTACCGCTGTTTATGCAAAGTGTTTTAGGTTGGTCAGCACTTGGTGCTGGTGGACTGTTGGCATGTTTGGCGGTTGGCGCTTTCTTCGCCGCTCCGACTGCCGCAGTAATTGCAAACAAACGTAATCCAAGGTTTGTGGCACGACTTGGTCTAGTTCTGGAGATCATCGGCATTGTTGGTATTGCATTAACCATCTCTCCTTCCGTTAGTGGCTGGATCTTGGGTATTTGGTTATTCATCTATGGCGTTGGTGTTGGTTACGCGACTGCGCAACTAACCGGATTGATTTTGTCTGATGTGCCAATGACAAAGAGTGGTCAGGCTTCGGGCACGCAAAGTACGGCGCGACAAATTGGTTCGGCGATGGGCACGGCAGTTCTAGGAACCATTTTGTTCGTTGGTCTTTACGACAACACCGAGATTGCTGTTGCAAACACTGGAGCCCCAGCTGAAGTTTCAACTCAGATTGCCCAAACCGTTGAACAGTCGGCGGGTACTGCAATTCCAGGTCTGGCTAACCCGCCAGGATCACCTGAGATTCAAGCTGCATCTGCTCAAGCATTCTCTGATGCCCTAACGCAGACCGCGTTTTATGCAGCAGGATTCTTGATGCTTGGCTTGCTTTCGACTTTGAAGCTGCCACCAGGTCAGTCTTATGGCCGAGCTGCCGAAGAGGCGAAGTTAGTCCGCGACTTTGAGTAGTTAGGCAACCGGATTTCGGGAGTCGTACTTCATAAACGGTTTATGCCATTTCACCAGTGCGTAAGTGCAAGCGATACAGGCAAGGCCGCCGCTGACAACTGAAACTTGTTCGCCACCAATTGCAGCAACGGTTCCAGATTCAAAGTCACCAAGTCTTGGTCCGCCTGCAACCACAACTGTGAATAGGCCTTGCAAGCGTCCGCGATATTCATCTGGGATTACGACCTGCATCATGGTGGTTCGGAAAATTGCACTGATGTTGTCGGCAGCTCCGGCAATGGCCAAGAAAAACAATGCCAAGTAAAGATTTTTGGTAAGTCCAAATGCGGTAATCGCTGCGCCCCAACCAACAATTGCCCAAACGATTGCAGTTCCTTGTTTATAAACACGTTGTAGCGGACCACTGAAGATTGCAGACAACGCTGCGCCTAAAGCTGGAGCTGCGGTTAGCAAACCAACGATCGCTGCAGCCGACACTGCCGAGTCGCCATACCAAAGCAAAGCAATCGCCGGAAACAATGCGCGCGGCATTCCAAAGATCATCGCCACAAGGTCAACGTAGAAGGTCATTTGAATATTGCGTTTGCCTTTAAGAAAACCTAGGCCATCTTTCACGCTCGAAAGATTTGGTTTAGCCGGAGCGCCTTCCATTGGTGGGAGTTTTGGCAGCGCCCACATTGCCCACATCATTACCGTGAAAGCAATCGCATCAATCGCGTAAGCAACAGCAACATCGCCAGTTGCCGCAATTAGGACACCACCAAGGAGTGGTCCGATTGTGAAACCAATGTTCCAAGTTAGGAACGAAAGTGAGTTTGCTGCTTGCAATAAATCTTTAGGAACAATGCGGGGAATGATAGCTTGTCGCGCTGGGTTACCAACTGCATAAAACCCAGATGACATTGCAACGAATAAATAAAGTGGCCAAACTTCTTGATTGCCTTGCACTGCCTGGATCAATAACAAAACACTGGATCCGGCCATACCGACAGATGAAACAAAACCAATTGTTCGGCGATCGTAAGAATCTGACATCGCGCCGCCGAATAGTCCAAGAACTACCAGCGGCAACAACTGAGCCATGCCAACTAGGCCAACTGCAAATGAAGACTTAGTGATGTCATAAACCTGAATTGCGACGGCAACTGCAGTCATCTGCTGGCCAATATTGCTGATGGATACGGCTGCAAAGATTCGCCGGTAATCAGGAATTTCCCGCAGTGGCGTTAGGTCAAGAAGCAGCTTGGACACAGACACACTCTGGCACAACACGTGCCCGAACTCACAAGCCGGTCGAGGATAAAGGCTCGCAGGTCCAGGCATTCTGCGCCAGACTTAAGGCATGAGCATTGATACGCCTAACCCATCGGACATGCGAATTGTTTATGACAAGGATCAACTAACCGAAGCTGATTTGGCCAGCAATCCGCTGGATCAATTCACTAAGTGGTTAGCCGATGCTGTCGCTGAAGGTAAAGAGGCTTTGATTGAGCCAAACGCAATGGTGATTGCAGTTCGAAATGCTGAAGACGTGATTTCAACCCGCTCAGTTTTGCTTAAGGGCATTGATGCTCGTGGCCTTACGTTTTACACAAACTATGGATCAACTAAAGCCGATGCGATTGCGGCTAACTCTCAAGTCAGCATTACGTTTCCTTGGTATCCATTGCATCGCCAAGTCAATGTAATTGGTACCGCGACAAAAGTTTCTCGCGAAGAGTCGGGCGCTTACTTTGAAACCCGTCCACATGGTTCCAAGTTAGGCGCGATTGTTAGCGCGCAATCTTCGGTCATTGATTCCCGCGAAGTTTTAGAAACTCGCATGAAAGAACTCGAAGCGCAGTATCCAGAAGGAACTCATGTTCCACTGCCAGATGTTTGGGGCGGATACTTAATCACAGTTTCGGCAATTGAGTTTTGGCAAGGCCGACGCTCGCGTCTGCATGATCGTTTGCGTTTTGTTAAGGCTGGCGATTCCAGCGATCTTTCCGATGCTTCAGCTTGGAAAGTAATTCGACTTTCGCCTTAAACGGTAAAGAGCTTTCCGTTTTCTGGTTGCGGTGTGGTGTAACCGATATCGCGAAGCGCAGCCCAGGCTCCCGCTAAGTTGCTCGTAATAACTGGCACGCCATACTTTGCTTCAAGTTCTGGAACTAGTTCAACGATGTGCCAATCAGTGCATGAGATAAAAATGGCATCGCATGATTTATCGAAAACTTTTTCTAGGCTGGCAAGCGCAGCACTTGGATACAAATCACCGATCTCAGGATCAGTTGTTAGGCCAAGACCAGTGATGTCGTGAACTGCGAAGCCACTTTCTTCAAAAAACTTCTTTTCGATTTGGTTTAGTTCATCGATGTATGGCGTGACCACGGCCAACTTAGTTACGTTCAACGCTTCGAAAGCTCGCAGCACTGCCGTTGCCGTGGTCGTTGCTGGTAGATCTGAAGCTGCAGTTACTCGATCAACTAATTCTTTATCCCAACCAAGACCGTGAACCAAGCTGCCGGTTGTGCAAGCAAACAGAATTGTCTTTGCACCAGTCCAAGTAAGAATTGATGCTGCGTTTTCTAGCGAATCAGTTTCCAACATTTCAGCCAAGGCTTGAGCATTAACTTCACCGCGTGGCAACAAGATTGGTGCTGGGTAAGTGTGAACACCTTCAGGCATCAACCTTTGAATTTCTGGATGCACGCTGGTATCCGTAGCAAGTGTGATGACTCCGATTCGACCAAGATTTCCATACATGGTTTTCAGTGTAAGCCCGCACAAAATTGATTTCGATTGGCTTATCGGCTGCTGCAAAACCTTGGCAGCGCGGTTTGGCGCAAAGGTTCTAAACTTGGGTAATGGCTAACTTCCCCGAAATCGTGATTCCTGCTGACCTTTTGCCAGTTGATGGCCGGTTTGGCGCAGGACCTTCAAAGGTTCGTCCAGAACAGATTCAGAACTAGCCATCGCCAAAAGCCAGTTAAGAATGAAGTTGCTGCGTTGCGTGCTGGGTTAGCGCAAATGTTTACGCTACCTGCTGGTTACGAAGTTGTCATCGGCAATGGCGGCACAACAGCATTCTGGGAAATCGCCACGTTTGGTTTGTTACGCGATCGCGCGCAATTCTTAACTTTCGGCGAATTTGGAGCCAAGTTCGCAAGCTCTGCAAAAGCTGCGCCATTTCTAGGCGAACCGTCAGTAATTAATACTGCACCTGGCGATGCACCTGAATTTGCTGCTGAGGCCGGAATCGATTCTTACTGCTCACCACACAATGAAACTTCAACCGGCGTTGCTATTCCGCCGGTTCGCCCAGCCGGCACAGATAAAGATGCATTGGTTTTGATCGATGCGACTTCGGGTGCTGGTGGTTTGCCAGTTGATTTATCGCAGGTTGATGTTTACTACTTCAGTCCGCAAAAGTGCTTTGCATCCGATGGTGGCTTGTTTGTTGCGATCATGTCGCCTGCTGCGATCGCTCGCGCCGAAGAAATCAAAGCTTCCGGTCGTTACATTCCAGCCTTCTTGGATTTGATGACTGCGATTGAAAACTCTCGCCTTGATCAGACTTACAACACTCCGGCCCTTGCCACGATCTTGATGATGAACGAGCAGATCAAATGGTTCAATGCCAACGGTGGTTTGGATTGGTGTGTTTCCCGTACCAAGGAATCATCCGATGCGATTTATGACTGGGCTACTGCAAGTTCTTACGCAACCCCGTTTGTTGCTGACCCAGCAAAGCGCAGCCAAGTTGTTGCAACCGTTGATTTCGATGAATCGATTGACGCTGAAGTTGTGGCAAAGGTTTTGCGCGCAAACGGTGTGGTTGATACTGAGCCGTACCGCAAACTTGGTCGCAATCAACTGCGTATTTCAGTTTTTCCAGCGGTTGAGCCAAGTGATGTTCGGCAATTACTTAAGTGCATCGATTTCGTCATCGCCGCGCTAACTAACTAATTCGCTTGAGTACAGTTAGTCAGTGACCTTACGCCGACCAGTTCGAGATAAAACCACCTGGATTTCATATTTACAAGCAACCTGTTTTGGTTGGTTCATTTTTGGCTTCGGCGGAACTCTGCAATTCCTGCGTGAAGATTTAGATCTTTCGCGCACTGTGGTTTCATTCCATTCACTTGCGATGTCTGTTGGTTCAGTCACTGCAGGACTTGCAACCGGCGCGATCATCAAGCGAACTGGTCGAGGCTTAATGCTTCGTTACGCCTCGATCTTGCTCGCAACTGGAATCTTGTTCTTCACACTTGGTCAATCACTGCCGTTTACTTTGATCGGTGTTGCCTTCACAACTTGCGC
>JAPLBY010000019.1 GCA_026392515.1 Actinomycetota bacterium
CCACCAGATTGCGCAGCGTCATCGGTGACAGTTACTGATCCAGTTACTAATGCCACCCTTGGCGTACTCACAGTTGCAGCGACTGGTCTTGTTACTTTCACTCCAGAGCCAAACTTCATTGGAACCACACCAGCAATTGGTTACCAGCTTCCAGATAACTTAGGCCAAAAGGCTTACTCAACAATCACGATCACGGTGCTGCCACCGCCAGCCCCATCGGCAACCATTGACACTGGCTCGGCTGAGTACAACAAGCCAGTAACACTTAAGCCTTGGCTAAATGACTCAGCTGGCACTGTTCCCGCTGGATTAAGTGTGGCTGCCCCAAGTTTGATGGCAACTTCAATCAAGCTATGTGATGACAATTCAACTTTTGTTGCAATGGCTGGAACCCCTGCCGATTGCACTGCAACCAAGGTCAAAACTGTTGAAGGAACCTATGAAGTCAATGCCACAACTGGCGAAGTTGTCTTCACACCAAATCCAAACATGATTGACCCAATTACTGGCCTTCCAACTGGCAAGGGCTTTGTTGGCACAGTCAAATACCCACCGACTTACCAGATCTGGAATAACTGGACTGGACTTGGCGGCGCTAAGTCAGCAACTGCGCTTCTTGTTCCAACTATCGCCCCGCCTGGTGCGCCAGCTGCAACTGTTGATATCACAAAGACCAAGCCAGGAACTTCCGTTGTCCTAAACCCAGTTTCAAATGACAAGCCGGGGACTGCCGCTCTTGATCCAACTACGATTCGCCTTTGCGGTGCCGGCGAAATTTCCCCAGCTTGCACCCAGATGTCGGTAACTACGCTAGATGGACTTTACGTAGTGGAACCAACAACCACACCGCGTGATGGTTTCATCGGTCAAGCCACAATCCCTTACATCATCAAAGATGGCCTGGGAATGATGGCAAATGCCAACTTGATTATCACGGTTGAAGACACCGCAGTCGTTCCAGTTGCCAAGAAGACCAAGGTTGGCCTTGCTAAGACTGGTGGCGCTCGACCTGATCTAATGCTTCTGCTTGGCATCTTGGCATTGGTTGGCGCAGGTGGGCTTCGTGTTGCTAGCCGTAAGCGATAGTAGTTCGCCTACAGTTTGGTCTAAGTCTAGAGTGACTCATGGCATTTGATCGTATTCAATTTGACCCAAACTCGGTTCCATTGCGCTCTGACCTACGCGTCCTTGCAACAATCAGGTTTCCCGGTGAACCCGATCGCTCCATCTATTTAGATTCCAATGGACCCAAAGAAGGCGTTAAACGCTCCGACTACATCTCGGAAACAAACGAACCCCAGCTCTTCAAACAAGATGACGTTTCAGTGGTTTCCAACTGGCCAAGGTTTGGCGGGCCTCACATAGTTGTGTTGCCAGAAGGGCAACGGCTGTTACTAGGCCAGCTTGCTGAAGGCGCAACCGTTGATGTGGCATTATGGCGCAAATTCATCATGGCCCAAACTTTTTCAAATCGAATTTTGGTAGCTGCCACTGGTAACGGAATTGCGGCATTCCAACCACGACCTGGAACGGCCGTAACACCGCGGGCTGAAACTATATATAGGGATTCCAAGCAGGAAAAAGATGTTCAAGACATTCTCAATTCCATTCCTGAAGTGGCAGTAAAACCTGCCATTCCGGTGGTGGCCGAAGTGTCATTTTCACCTCCTTATATAGAGGTATCAAATGAACCTGAAGAACTTGAGGAAAATCCAAGTGAAATAACGGAAATTCAGCCCGAGATCGTAGTTGAATCCTTGCCAGAGCCAGAGCCAGAGCCAGAGCCAGAGCCAGAGCCAGAGCCAGCGAACCGGTCGTGATTGAACCTGACGAAATTCGCCAGCGAAAGTCAGCAAAAATTCTGAATGCACTTTCAGACGCACTGATTACTTTTGCAATCTTTGCCATTATGTTTGCTGGATACCAAACCGTATGGTCAATGTATGTGTCGCAGTCAAACATTGCTGAGGCAAAAGCTGAGGTGCAGTTGAAGTGGACCGAAGCACCAGCCGCTGAGCCAGAACTTCATAAAGGTTTTGCTCTCATCTACATTCCACGCTTGAAAGATAAAGTTTGGGAATTGCCGGTTACGCGAGGCGTGGATCCCGAAGATCTGATTTCTGGTTTGGGTCATTACCCAGATAATGCTTTCCCGGGCGAAAAGGGTAACTTTGCACAACAAGACGATGAAGTAATCATTCAGACTGCAGGCAATTGGTATGTCTACAAACTAGTTCTCGATGAAATTGTTGAGCCAGATGCAATGTGGGTTCTAGATCCGAACCCTGGTGGAATTGTAAACAAAACTGGTGTTGAGGAAATGCTTACTTTAACTACATGTCATCCGCGCTGGGGTTCAACCGAACGTTGGATTTGGTGGGGAGTGCTAACTGAAGTTCTGCCTTATGACCAAGTTCCCGCGGCAATTACTGCTGCACAAGAAGGAACCGTTGAACCAGAAGGCGCGGTGCAGTAGATATGTATTCTTGGATTTGGAACAAGCTTCCTGGTGGAAAGATTGCCAAGACATTTATCGCAATTGTGTTGTTAACTGGGCTTGCACTCTTTATGTTCACGATTGGCTTCCCAGCTATCGAGCAGTACTTCAACGTTGATCAAACAACAATCACGGAATAGTTCTTGATTTCAGTTGCTATTCAATTACTAGTAATCTTGATCTCGGTATCGTGTCCGAGCGGCCGAAGGTGCAACTCTCGAAAAGTTGTGTGCGTGCAAACGCACCGTGGGTTCAAATCCCACCGATACCGCCACGCAAAAACTGTCCATGTTCGGGCAGTTTTTTGCGTGAAGGGTAAATCAGATGGCGGGATTTGGGAGCGAAGGCAAAGCCTTCGCGGTTCCCACCGGTCTCCCCATTCGGCTCCCACCGATACCGCCACTTA
>JAPLBY010000013.1 GCA_026392515.1 Actinomycetota bacterium
ACTGGTCGGTTTTGCATAGTGTCGAGGATGTGTGCCACTGCTAGACGGCCACCGCCACCTGCGTCCATGAATCCAGTTAGACCATGAATAAGGACGATTCCAGATTCCACGCCACCATCAATTTGGTCAGCAGGCGGCACGACAACTGTGTAGAGGTCGCGAGCTGGATACATTTTCACTCCTGTTGTTTCTTACCTTGCTCTTCTATTGTCGCTCATTTGAAGCCGAATGCACTCCAAGATCACCAAGGGCGTAAACCGAGTTCCGAAGGCTCGAGTTCTTTGGATGCAGGGAAATCCGCTAGGATCGGGGAATTGCCGACAGGCAAGGTAGGGCCTTTAGCTCAGTTGGTAGAGCAACGGACTTTTAATCCGTGGGTCGACGGTTCGAGCCCGTCAGGGCCCACTTTTATGTTGCGAAAAGGTAAAAGTAACTTTTCATTTCTCGAAACTAAACCCACGTTGTTAGGCTGACGGTTCGGCCCTATCAACGGAGGATTTATGGGATTCGGACCAGTGGACATTGTCATAATTGACTTTCCAGGAAACAAGTTCAACGGCAAGGTTGCACCTGCAATCCTTGAGCTCGTTGAAAGCGGAACTATCCGCCTTATCGATTTACTTTTCATCAGCAAGGATGCAGACGGCGTAGTTTCTGTTCTTGCAATCGAAGATCTAGATCCAAACGAAGGTCCAGCATTCATGGCTCTTGGTGTTGCCTTCCCAGGCACACTTGATAGCGAAGATGCTGAAGAACTTTCAGATGATCTAGCGCCAAACAGCTCAGCACTAATGGTTGCCTTTGAAAACACTTGGGCAGCTAAGTTCACTGATGCAATTTCAGCATCAAATGCACGTGTGCTTGATCAGATTCGTATTCCAGCAGAAGTTGTTACCAACTTCTTAGAAGCTCGCTAAAGAATTATTAGAAAAGGAAAATCAAAATGGGACTTATGAGGGTTGCGGCTCGTACCGCAGTTATTTCCGGAACAGCAACTGCTGTGTCAGGTCGTGTGGCACAGCGCCAGATGGCAGCAGCACAAGCATCCGCTCCAGCAGCGGCAGCACCTGCCGGTGACGCTTCAATTGCAAAGGTGCAGGAACTTGCTGCGCTTCACGCACAGGGAGTTCTTTCAGACGAAGAATTCGCCGCAGCAAAAGCCAAGGCACTTGGCATCTAATTAGTTAATAAAAACAACCCCTGGCGATTTCGTCAGGGGTTGTTTTTTGTTGCAATCTATTGCTCGCGAGAAGGCTCGATCTATTTATCAAACTACTCATTAATTGAACGCAGTAAATCATAGAATTTGGGCAGACGAATTTACGTATTCATCTCCAAAGATTTCTACGAGACTTATGAAAGTTTCGCCGACGGTAGCGGTACCACCAACCGTTTCCTCGCCCAAGCTAAAGATCTCAGCGAAAAAGCAGCTGAATGCTAAAAGTGCACTTTCTGCTCAATCACTTAGGTACCTTGCAAAAGTGAAAGCTAAGCCAGGCGATAAAGTCGCGATTTCTTTGCAATCTGGCAAGAAGAACAACGTTGACCTTAAAAAGTCCTACATCTACTTCAAGAAACCTGGTACCTACGTAGTCAAAGTGAAAGTCGATCGCAAGGTTGGCCCAACGGTAACCAGATATATTCGTGTGACTGTAAAGAAGTAACTATCGATTTGTGCGTTGCTCGCTGATTGAGTTTCCGCCATCGATCACGATTACTTGACCGGTTAGGTAGCTAGCTTCACGACTGGCAAGGAAACCAACGACTGCTGCAACTTCCTCTGGGGTGGCCGAGCGACCCATTGGAGTGCTGCCACCTTCGTGACCTTCGCTAATGCTTTGTGAGGCGGTCTGAATCCAACCTGGTGCAACGGCGTTTGCAGTTACGCCATGCTTTGCTTCATCGACTGCAAGTGACTTGGTTAAGCCAACCATTCCTGCTTTAGTTGCTCCGTAAGCAACGTCATTACGAATTGCCATCACAGGTCCGGTCAAACTCGACATCATGATGACGCGACCTGCCGAGGATTCGCGTAAGTGGGGAAGTGAAAGCTTGGTGATGTAAAAAGCAGAGTTAAGGTTTCGCGCAATTGAGTTGTGCCAGCCATCAACGCTCATGGATGCACCATCGCCAGCTTCGCCGACTTCTTGCATTGGCGCATTGACACTGGTCATACCGGCGTTGTTGACAACGATGTCTAGGCCACCAAGGAATGCCAAAGCATTTGAAACTACGGTTTCGGCTGCGGAGAATTCGGTTAAGTCAGCAACGCAACCTTCAACACTGAATCCTTGTGCCTTTAATTCAGTTACCCGATCGTTTAAACGGTCACTTGCACCGGTTATGTAAACGCTGGCACCCATCTGGCAAAGCAACTTCGCGCTGGCATAGCCGATGCCAGTTGGCGAACCTGCGCCAGTGATTAATGCCTTGGATCCGGAAAGGTTAAATGGAGGTGTCATGCCACCATCGTGCCAGTGAATCGATTGCTGTGAGCGGGAAATTCGCACTAAATGTGACCAAGTACCCATAGACCTGGTGTTTGCCAGTATCGGGAAATGGGACAATAGAGACTTATCAAGGAGAGACGTTTAATGGCTAACAACAGTCCGGGTTATGCAATTACATTGCGTGTTGAATTATCGCCCGAATCATCTTCCACAGCAAGCCTGGCGCAAGCAGTTATCGATACCGGCGCTGCACTTACCGCCCTAGACGTTGTTGAATCTAGCCACGAACGCATGGTCGTTGACGTTACTTGCGATACTTCCGATCCAGATCACGCTGACCGCGTGACTGCTGCGATTGCTGGAATCGCTGGCGCTAATGTTCGCAAAGTTAGTGATCGCACATTCTTACTTCACCTTGGTGGCAAATTAGAAGTTAAGCCAAAAGTTCCGCTTCGTACCCGTGATGATCTTTCTCGTGCTTACACACCAGGTGTGGCACGAATCTGTATGGCAATTTATGAAGAACCAAGTGACGCCCGTCGCCTAACTATTAAGCGCAATACCGTTGCGGTTGTAACTGACGGTTCTGCAGTTCTTGGTCTTGGCAACATTGGACCAGCTGCTGCGCTTCCGGTTATGGAAGGTAAAGCTGCGTTATTCAAGCAGTTCGCCGATGTTGATGCTTGGCCAGTTTGCTTGGATACCCAAGACGTAGATGAAATAGTTCGCACCGTCCAGATCTTGGCTCCGGTTTATGGTGGCATCAACCTAGAAGACATCTCGGCACCTCGTTGTTTTGAAATTGAAGCGCGTTTGCGTGAACTACTTGACATCCCGGTTTTCCATGACGATCAACATGGCACTGCCATTGTTGTGTTGGCAGCGCTAACTAACGCGCTAAAGATTGTTAAGAAGAATCCTGCAGATCTAAAGATCGTGATGAGTGGCGCTGGCGCTGCGGGTACTGCAGTTGCCCAGTTGCTTTACGAAGCCGGAATGAAGAACATCACTGCATATGACACTGAAGGCGCGATCTATAAAGATCGTCCAAACAGTGAATCAACCAGCGAATGGATGATGGCTAACACCAATAAGGCAGGTGTCACCGGCAAGCTTGGCGATGGTCTAGCTGGAGCAGACGTGTTTATTGGTGTGAGCGCACCGAACATTTTGACTGAGGCCGATGTTGCGTCGATGGCCAAGCACGCAAAGATTGTGGCAACTGGCCGAAGTGATTATCCAAATCAGATCAACAACGTTTTGGCATTCCCGGGAATCTTCCGAGGCCTTCTGGACGCAGCATCTTCAAAGATAACTACCGAGACTTTGTTAGCAGCAGCCCACGCCATTGCCGGGTGCGTTTCCCCTGAGCAACTAAACGCCAGCTACATCGTGCCAAGCGTCTTTGATCCAAAGGTTGCTAAGTCAGTGGCTAAAGCCGTGGAAGACGTGGCCCGTAAGGCATAACTTGACTTCTGGCGTAGTTGAAAGTTAAACTAAATTAGTTCAATTTTCAACTATTAAGGAATCGCTATGTCTGATCTTTCTTCAATCGCGGGAACCTGGGTTATTGACCCATCACATTCACGCTTGGGTTTTGAAACCCGTCACGCAGTAATCACCAAGGTCCGTGGACACTTCGCAGATTTCGAAGGCACCATCGTTGTTGGCGCTGACGCTGCATCTTCTTCTGCCAAAGTCACAGCAAAGCTTGACTCAATCGATACCGGCTCAGCCGATCGTGACGGTCACCTAAAGAGTGCTGACTTCTTCGACACCGAAAACACAAACGAACTTATTTTTGAATCAACCGCGATCAAGGCAACTGGCGACACATTCGTAGTCACTGGAAACCTAACGATCAAGGGTGTAACAAACAGCATCGACATCGCTGTTGAACCAACCGGAACTGCAAAAGATCCATTTGGTAACGACCGCGCAGGCTTTGAAGGCACTGGCGAACTAAGTCGTAAAGATTACGGTTTAGTTTGGAACGTAGCCCTAGAAACTGGCGGCTTCCTAGTCAGCGACAACATCAAGTTGCAGCTAGACATCTCAGCAATCAAGCAGTAATCACTAAAGCTTTCCCAGAAAAAACTAAAGAGGATCGATGCCTAGGCATCGGTCCTCTTTTGGTTTGCTATTTGGGTTACAGCAGTGGATTAGAACGCGTCACGCAGGCGTTCGATAACGCTCTTACGTGTGATGTTGTTCTTTTCCATGTTGTACGAGCGCACGATGAAGTTAACATCGGAATTGCGGTGCTCGCCAATAGCATTGTTGATTAGGACTGCATAGTTTGATTCCAATGCAGGGAATCCAACAACGGATTCGGTTTCGTTCATTTGAACACTCATGGTGTTTTCTCCTTCAGATGTGGGGGTCTCCCACATCTCAATTGTCCCAGACCTTTATGAATGCCTCCTTACGAAAAGGTGGCTAGAGCCTTAAATCCCGTGTGAACCTTGCCACATTTCGTTGAATTCTCAACTAAATCGTGACCCAGGCCACACTGCGCGTACGATTACCAGTTATGAGCAACTCTGATTTAACGCACATTGATGCATCTGGCAATGCCCACATGGTTGATGTTGCCGATCGCGAAGTTACAACTCGCACCGCAACAACGGTTGGTCGCGTACTGCTTTCCAAGGAAGTCGTCACACTTCTGCGTGATGGCGCAGTGCCAAAAGGCGACGTGCTAGCTACGGCTCGAATCGCCGGCATCATGGCAACTAAGCGCACCCCAGATTTGATTCCGCTGTGCCACCCAATTGCAGTTCACGGAGTTTCCGTTGAACTAGTTGTGGTCGATGAAGGCGTTGACATCACTGCCACCGTAAAGACTGCCGATCGCACTGGTGTTGAAATGGAAGCCTTAACCGCTGTTGCTGTTGCAGGCCTAACCGTTATCGACATGGTCAAGGCAATTGATCCAGGTGCCACGATTACTGATGTGAAAATGACTCACAAAGACGGCGGTCGTAACGGGGAATGGAACCGAAGCTAAATGGCTGTTCGTACTGCAGTAGTTATTACCGCGAGCAATCGCGCGAGTGCTGGTGTGTATGCCGACACCAGCGGTGAAATTCTTGCTGCCGGTTTAGCCAAACTTGGTTACGAACTTAAAGATCCAATTGTGATTCCAGATAACATTTCACAGATTCAAGCTGCCATCGAGCTTTCACTTGCTGGCAAAGTTGATTTAATCGTCACAACTGGTGGTACTGGAGTTTCGCCGCACGATGTGACGCCTGAAGCAACTGCGCCGCTAATCAAAAAACTTCTTCCGGGAATTCCAGAAGCATTCCGCGCTTACTCCCGAGATCGAGTTCCAACTACTGATCTATCCCGAGGGCTTGCTGGCGTTACTGGTTCATCCTTGATCATTAATCTGCCCGGTTCACCAGGTGGCGTGAAGGACGGACTAGTCATCATTGAGCGTCTGGCCGGACATGTTCATGACCAGATTGCTGGCGTAGACCACACGCCTACGATTAAGGCATGAGCCAACCACTTCGCATCACTACGCGGGCAAGTGATCGGCTAAAGCGCAAGCAATTGCGCCGCATGAAATCTTTTGCCACTGGACTCTTACTTGCCTCGGCAGTCGTTTATGTTTTTGCAAAACGTGCTGAAGCCGCGGGTGCACCGGAATGGGTTAGTTACGTTCGAGCAGCAGCTGAAGCTGGAATGATAGGTGGCTTAGCTGACTGGTTTGCCGTCACCGCACTGTTCCGCAGACCACTTGGCTTACCTATTCCACACACTGCGATCATTCCAACTCGCAAAGATGCAATTGGTGCCAGCCTTGGAGAATTCGTTGGCGATAACTTCCTGTCCGAAGAAGTAGTTCGTAGCAAACTGCAATCCGCAGACATTGCAAACCGTTTAGGTGGCTGGCTAAGTAATCCACAAAATGCCAAGCAAGTAACCGATGAGCTTTCAGGCGTAGTGGCCTGGGCAACCTCCCTTGGTGATGACGAAGACATCGCCGAAGTTATCGAAGAATCATTTCGTCGCACTGCCGAGAACTTTGACATTGCAAAGCCGCTAGGAATCTTCTTAGTTAAGGCCGTAGAAAACGATGCCCACACCCCGATCGTGGACATGTTGGCAAAGGCAATCCAGGACTGGTTAGAAAATGATCCAGCTCGGGCCAAAGGCTGGATCGATAAGCAATTGCCGAAATGGTTGCCAGGGCTTGGAAAAGATAAAGCTGGCGAATGGCTTTACGAGCGCTTGATTGAACTAAGTAAAGAAGTGCAAGAAGATTACGATCATCCAATTCGGCATTCAATCGAACGGCTTTTGCATCGATTCGCAGATCAACTGCAATCTGATCCAGTAATCATCGAGCGGGTCAATGCAGCCAAGATGCGATTGGTAGATCGCCCAGAAGTTCGCCACACAATTTCTGACATTTGGATCTCGACTAAAAAGACTTTGCGTCAAGAAGCGGCAAATCCAGACAGTGAATTGCGCACTCGCGTTACAACTCTGATTGCAAACTTTGGAACTAAAGTTTCCGCCGATCAACAATTACAAGAAACCATTGATACTGCGTTGGAAAATGCCGCAACTCATTTAGTTGATCGTTACCGGGATGAAATCGCAGCCGTAATCAGTGACACGGTAGCTCGTTGGGATGCTGGCGACACTGCAAAGAAGATCGAACTTCAAGTTGGCCGCGATCTGCAATTCATCCGTGTTAACGGCACGATCGTTGGGGCATTAGCTGGAATTGCGATTCACGCGATTGGTGAACTGGTAGTTCGTTAGAAAGCAGCGCGATTCAATCGATCATTGATTGCTTGCGCTAAACCATCGCCAGTTGGTGGCACAACATAAATAGTTTTGAGTTTCAAGTCATCGCCAGCGCGCAAGGAACTATAAAGCTCGTGAGCAAAGTCTTCAATGGTTGCAGGCGTTGCCAGGCGAGTTAATCCAGTTGGTGTTGGAGTTTGGGCCAGGGCTAAGAATCCAGCATTGTTCTCAAATTCCGTTTCAGAACCGGTGATCAGAATTACTTGCGCAGTTGGGGAGTAGTGCGAATCTAACGCTCCACTGACTCTGGGCGCATTTATCGTTTCTTCAGACACTTCAACACCAGTGATTCGCTTTATGTCAGCAGCAGTTACTGCGCCTGGTCGCAAAATCACTGGCTGGGATCCAGTAGCTAACACGATGGTGGATTCAACACCGACTTGGCAATCGCCACCATCCAGAATCAGATCTCCGTGGACGTTCAGGTATTCACCTAAGTCAGCAGATACATGCGCTGCGCTCGTTGGTGAGACATGACCAAACCGGTTTGCACTTGGCGCTACTACACCCTTAACACCTTGCGCTTCTAGTTGCCGCAATAACTCCTGTGCGATCGGGTGACTAGGGACCCGAACTGCAACTGTGTCTTGATTGCCAGTTACCGAGTTACTGGCAAGTGCAGTGCGGGGTCCAACGATAGTTAATGGTCCAGGCCAAACTGCGTTTGTTAAATCAACTGCCCATTGCGGAAGTTCAGTAATCCATTCAGATACGTCTGAAGCACTTGCAACATGGACAATCAGTGGATGATCGGCTGGTCGTTCTTTAGCTGCAAATACTCGGGCAACTGCGGATTCATCCAGCGCGTTAGCTGCAAGGCCATAAACCGTCTCAGTTGGGATTGCACATAATTTTCCGGAAGCAAGAGCTGTGACGGCTTGCGCAATGTCATTAGTAATCATGAATGCAACCGAACTGACTTCAAGGGTTTAACTCCACCAGAAAGCAGTAGCAATACCTAGATACAAAGTGATCAAGGCAGCGCCTTCAAACCAAGTTGATTGTCCATCGGAAACCACAACGATTGCGATGAAAACAGCCATGAACATTACGGCCAACAAAAGCGGCGACAAAACCAGAGTGAAAGTTGCTGCGCCCACTAGTGGTGCAGCAAGAGCAATCAGTGGCGCGATGATCATGGCAACCTGAACTGGGGACTGCAAAATGATTTGCAAGGCATAACTTTGCTGACCGCGAGCAGCTAACTGGATTCCGGAGAACCCTTCAACCACGTTGCTGGCAAGGGCAACGATGATTAGGCCAGCAAAAGCTTCAGAGATTCCTAAAGTCGACATTGCAGTTGGCAACACATCCACAAACCAACTGGAAACCACGATCGAACCAGTGATTGCTACCAACACCATCAGCGCAGCAATGTTAAATGGCCACTGCCCATGTTCGTCAGCTTCAGCCGCGGCGACAAGGGCTTCGTTGGATCCAGTTATTGGAGACTCGTGATCAACGTGACGAATGGTGTCTGGAATTGATGCCAAGAACAAAACAATCAAAAGCAGCGAAATGATCACCGTGATTTGGCGTTCGTGCTCAACAGCTGGGGTATTGAAGGATGCTGCCAAAGATGGAATGGCAAGGGCGAAAACGGAAAGTGCCAGCAACATGCTGAGCTGTCGTGCGGATACTACATTGAAAGCCTGTCGACCAAACTTACGGCCGCTTACTACGAAGGCAATACCCATAACGAGCAAGATGTTTGCGATTACAGATCCCACGATTGTGGCTTTAACGATTTCATAAAGTCCGGCTTTGAGCGCAAACAGAATTACGAAAATCTCAGGCAAGTTACCCAGTAAGGATTGCAGGGTTCCGTTAAGACCTTGACCAATTCGATCGCTAATCGCTTCCACACTTCGCACAACTAATCGAGCAATCGCACCCAATGCAACTGTTGCTGCCAAAAACGACAGAACCGGATTTCCATTTGTGTTGTGCAAGATGCCAGCAGCAATTGAAACGCCAACAACAATGGCCAGAAGTCTGCGATCTGAGTGGCTTAGTACTGCTAAACCATGTGGTCGATCAACTGTGATAGTTGCAACCGCACCTGCTTTAGCTGCTCGGCGTCCACGCTGACCACGATTTTCGGATCTAGAGACTTTTTCCGAAGGTGGCTGGGGATCAACTCTGCGACGTGACATAACTTGAATCTTACCGTTATTGAAATATGTGAAGTTATCCCTTGATTTCTGCGGTTACATACGCAGATTTCAATGCATTAATTAATTCAGTTCGCAAGGTTTGTGCGCGTTGCGCAAATCCCAATTGCAGTTCGGCAAACTTATCTCGCCCTGCCTCCGTTTCAACTGGAATTGGAACGACACCAAGATCTGCCAAGTCATAAGGCGCTGTTTGCATGTCAACTGTTCGGATGTCCTTAGCTAACGCAAAAGCACTACGAACAATTTCGGAACCAACAATCGGAGCGAATCTTTGTGAATGTTTATACAAATCCATGTTGG
The DNA here is from genome assembly GCA_026392515.1 of Actinomycetota bacterium. Classification (GTDB taxonomy): domain Bacteria; phylum Actinomycetota; class Actinomycetes; order S36-B12; family UBA5976; genus UBA5976. The sequence goes on from JAPLBY010000013.1 coordinate 9,755, forward strand.
CGTGCAGGCAGCCTGGTTGCTCAACATCGTTTTGATCGATGCGAGTTAGTTGCAGTGGATTTAGCGGAGCGGCGATTGGAGTAAAGAATCGGAAGGCATCAAAGTGAGTGCAGCGTAGGCCAACTTCATCAATCGTGGCCTGAATCTCTTCTTGACTCAGGCGCAGTGGCCACTTTTCGTGTCTAACATCCTCGGCGCCAAGCACCATGGCCCATTCGTGCAAACCAAAACAACCTGAGCGAACTGAACGTTCTTGAGTTTTAGTCAAGAAGTCGATCAAGCCAATCACGGATTCTTGATTCTTGGTTAGCCACTCATTGCGAATCTGAATTTTGCTATCAATGAATTCGTAACTTCCAGATGGAAAGTCTTCAGATTCAATTTCTATAGCTTCCAGAGATTTTCCAAAGCCAGGATGCCAATTCAAAAGTTTGTTTGTGCTGATCGGGTAGTACTCGAATAAAAAGTCATCGACTGGGTGACTTTCCTGGCGAGATCTGCGATCCAGCCTGGGAGTAATCCACGGCAATACTTTTGTTTGGTGATCCTCGCGCAGGCTGTGCCAAATGTTGGCCGGTAAAAATTCTTCAGTCATGTGCTAACTCGCAAAGTCCGCAATCACTTGGCTATGGCCATCAAGGCAATGATCAACTGCGCTTCGAGCCAATAGCGCGCCAACCACATTTCCAGTTCCGCAATACGCGCCAACTGCCCAAACACTAGGCTGCACTTCTTTAACGATAGGCAAACCTTTATTGGTGTAACTGACGATTGCGGCCCAATGATGCTCAATCGGCGCAGTCACACCTAGGTCTTCAAGTTTATGTTCTAGATAATCGCGAATGATTTGAGTTGGTTCAACCAAGTCAGTTGCTTCTTGTTCCAAAGCCAAGTCACGACCACCACCAATTGCAATCCGGCCATCTGGAAGTTGTTGCCAATAGTCCCAGCCTTGCCGGACATAAACCGCGTATTGCATCTTGATTTTGGTTTCAGGCGCAGTCGAAATCATTTGCAAACGAGTTGGTTGCACTTGATCAGCAATTTCTGGCAGTGCTTTACCTAAGTTGCCATCAACGGCAACCACGATGTGTTTGGCCTTAATGCTGCCATGTTCAGTGGTGACCAGCCCGGATTCAATTTTGATCGCTGGGGAGTGCGTGAAGATTTGGGCGCCTGCTTTTGTTGCAAGGTTTGCTAGCAATACAGCTCGCTTAGCTGGATGAAAAGTTCCATCACTTGGGATCAAGATTCCAACACCTTGTTCGCCTTCGTAATCTTTGACTGGAAATCCATCTGCAAGTAACGCGTCACGATGCGCATAGGTATCGATAAGTTCTTCTGCATCCTCGCCACGATTTAACTCGCCAATTCGCAGGGCACCGATTCGAGATACGGCCTCTGGTGTAGTGGCTTCGATTCGATCCATTTCATCGAGTGTGTGTTGGTAAAGCGCAGTTGCTCTATCAACACCGAAATCTTTCCGAACATTGTGATGAAAATCTGCAATGCCAGCAAGTAGTAGACCACCGTTGCGACCCGCAGCCCCAGCGGCAATTCGATCTGAATCGATCCCAATTACATTTAGTCCGCGCTGGGCTGCATGTAATAGTGCAGTCAGTCCGGAACCTCCGAGTCCAACTACAACTAGATCCGCTTCGAGGTTGGATGTGAGTTGTGGAAATTCTGGGCGCTCAATGTTGATATCCCACACGATGCCCATTGAGTTTCCATTTCATTCGCAGTTTGAATTAGGTTTTTCATTCCTTAGGTATCAGCATAGGAGTATGAGTTCAACGCCCAACAATCCCGACGAAACTGCGGATGCAAAGTCCCAGAGTTCAGCTAAGTTACGGGCATTGTTAGATGGCGTTGAATTAACACCTGAACAAACTAGTGATGATGTTGCGCCACCAACAAATCGCGATCGCGAACTTTTAGAAGACGTCCCGCCACATCACGGCTAATTCAAGTCGCTAGGGAATAAGTCGCTAGGGAATTAGAAACTAGGGAAGCAACGCGATCGTAAATCCTTGATTCGAAAGATTTCCCGCAATACTTATCGCAGCAACTGAATCCACACCAACAATGATCGAACTAGTTGTCGATCCACCAGAAAACATCGAGCTCTTGCCGCTTGACGGAATCGCAAGAATCCTGGCACGTGAAGCAATCAGAATTCCAGTGTTAAAACCGTCGTTACTTGATCCGTAAACATCGATTACATTTCCAACATTTAGAAGTGATGCGCTCGTGGTGGCGCTTACCGGAAGTGAAACTGCAACATAGTTTTCGGGCAATCCTGTGAGCAACCCGGACCCAATTAGATCGCTACTACTAATTGGTTGATTTGCTGCAATTGAATGTGCTAACACTCGGCCAACAAGTTCCGTTGGTTCTGCTTGCAACGTAGACCAAGCCAAATCATCTGGCAAAGTTTTTTGGGTAAAGTCCGATGCCGTCAAAGTGCTGCCAGCACTTAATGCTCCTGTTGCAACCAGGACTTTAGTTTGGGATCCGGGACTTGGAATCACAATGCTGAGTGCGATTAGTGTGCCAAGACCAGCGAGTGTGGCGGCGATTGAGCGGCGATACCTAACTATCAAGGGATAGTACTTATGGAGAAATTCAAGGTTTTTCATAGTTGTGCCACGATAAGTCGAATTCAGATTTCGCGACTTAATTTGTCCACAGGTACGATTACCAGAGTCGAAAGGAAATCATGCCTACATATCAATACGTGTGCGGTCAATGCGATGCGCCACTTGAAGTAGTCCAATCCTTCTCTGACGACGCATTAACTACTTGTCCAGAATGTAAAGCTGAAGCCTTGAAAAAGGTTTACGGCTCAGTCGGGGTAGTTTTCAAAGGCTCTGGTTTTTATCGAAACGATTCCCGCGGAACGACAACTTCTGCAACCCCAAGTTCAACGGACTCGGGTTCAGCAGCAACGCCAGCGGCAACTCCTGCGCCAGCCGCAGCTCCCGCACCGGCAAGCACCCCAAGCCCAAGTGCTTAATTTTGGTTTAGTTGCAGCCCTTGGGGCAGCACTTGGATCACTTGCTCGATTACAAATCTCTTACTGGGTTCAAACACCCAGCGAAGCTTCTTTCCCTTGGTCAACATTCATAGTTAATGTCATTGGCGCATTACTAATTGGATTAATCGCCAGTTCACCGAACATTATGAATAACGAAACCCGTCGTCACTTTGTGGTGACCGGAATACTTGGTGGCTTCACAACCTTCTCGGCAATTGCGGTGGAAACTTTACAACTGGCAAGCACTCCGTTGATTTCGATTACCTATGTCGTTGCCACGTTTGCAGTTGGTATTGCAGCTACGCACCTTGGCAGCTTGCTGGGTGATCGCAAATGAACTTGATGTTGTTTGTTATCGCAGCCGCGCTAGGTGGCTTCATCAGGTTTGCACTTGAGTACTACTTGCCACCAGTTGGAAGTTCTGCGTTTCCGCGCGCGACTTGGTTAGTAAATGTTGCAGGTGCTTTATTACTCGGAATCGTTTTAGCGTTGCCAGGGGAATGGCAAGTAATCTTGGGAATTGGATTCTGTGGCGCGCTGACAACTTTTAGTGGTGTGAGTTTGCAGTTACATCGAAGACTCACCGCGCAAGCATTTAGGCCCGCAATGATTTACGCAGTTACTTTGATCACCGGCGGCGTAGTTGCTGCAGGTGCTGGCCTGATTCTTGGCCGCTTCCTTTTTAGCTAACTCGAATAACTTGACTCGGAGTCACGATTAAATCGATAAGTGCATCGTGCACTTCACTTGGGACTGAATCATCAACTTCGTCATCAAACACCAAACAAATCCGAATCGGACCACCGGTTGCATGCGCTGGGACATTAGCCAAAGCCCGATCGTAATAACCAGCACCTCGACCTAAGCGAGAACCATCGCGCCCAACTCGAAGGGCTGGAATCAGAATTGCACTTGCCTTAGCGATATCAATTTCAGCAGGCATCGGTTCAAAGATCCCGTAACTGTTCTTAACTAAATCCGTGCCATCAAAACCCCAAGCTAGTGAATTTTCTGGCATCATGATTGGTAGTGCAACATCTTTGCCAAGGCCACGCAGATTTGTTCGCAGTTGATCAGTTGGTGGTTCAGTTGCCATCGAAACAAAACCGGTAACTAACTGACCTGGGCACAATGCAGCCCAATCATGATTTGCGATAGCGATTCCAGCTTCAGAAATTTCGGCACTACTGCGCGCAGATCTAGCCGAGATTGACTGCTCGCGCACTGTGTCTTTAGAACGACTTACCATTCCTTAACCGTATTGCCAGTAAAGTCTAGGTATGGGCAACAGGGGCACGATTAATAAAGCTGTAATTCCAGTAGCGGGATTGGGCACTCGGTTTTTGCCAGCAACTAAGGCAACCCCAAAAGAAATGCTTCCAGTTGTTGATAAGCCGGCTATTCAATATGTAGTTGAAGAAGCTGTAGCCGCCGGAATCAACGATGTGCTCTTTGTTACTGGCCGAAATAAAGATTCCTTAGAAAACCACTTCGATCGCTCGCCGAGCCTAGAACGTACCTTGGCCGAACGTGGCGCATTTGAAATGCAAAGTGAGATTTCTGAATTAGCAGACTTAGCTGCAATGCATTACGTGCGTCAGGGTGTGCCAATGGGATTAGGTCATGCCGTGAGCATGGCTAAGGAACATGTTGGCGATCAGGCGTTTGCAGTTTTACTTGGCGACGATCTAGTTGATGCTCGCACTCCAGTTTTGCCAGA
>JAPLBY010000028.1 GCA_026392515.1 Actinomycetota bacterium
CCAAGTGGTGCCAGAAAGTTCTTGGCTCGCGCTTACCGCCTTGCTGGTGATGTGAATAGCGAACCGGGTTGTGACTTCACTACTGGTGATCTTGCACTTCGCAAAGCCACTCACAAAGCGTTAAACGATGCCCAACTTGCGGTTGAAACATATCGATTCAATGTCGCCGTGGCTCGAACTATGGAACTAGTGAATGTAACTCGTAAAGCAATTGATTCAGGTTGCGGCCCAACTGATCCAGCAGCTCGCGAAGCAACTGAAGCCGTAGCAATCATGCTTTCGTTGGTTGCGCCTTACACCGCAGAAGAGATGTGGGAACGTCTTGGACACAAGCCAACGGTTGCCCTTGCTCCATGGCCACCAGTTGATCCAAAACTTTTGGTTGAAGATTCAGTGCAGTGTGTTATCCAAGTAAATGGAAAAATCAAAGAGCGCTTAGAGATTCCACCAAACATTACTGAAGATGAAATGCGGGAATTGGCAATGAGCCAGGCATCTGTAATTGAAGCAATTGCTGGTCAGAACATCAAGGTTGTTGTGGTTAAGCCGCCAAAGCTCGTAAACATAGTGCTCGGTTAAAACATGTCTGTTGGCATTGTCACTGACTCAACTTGCTACTTACCTGCTGAAGTAATTGCAGAACTTGGCATAGAAGTTGTGCCGCTTCAAGTAATTAGTAATGGTGTTGCGTTCAATGAAGTTGGTGGCATCACAGTTGACGAAGTTGCCACAGCATTACGAAGCGGTAAGTCAGTCACCACATCAAGGCCTAACCCCGAAGTATTTGTTGCCGCTTTTGAGAAGCTACATAACGCTGGTCATGAATCAATAGTTAGTGTGCATTTGTCCAGTGAGCTATCTGGAACTTACGAATCAGCCGTGCTGGCTAGTCGAAAAGTAGATTTTCAGGTTGACGTCGTTGACTCCCGCGGAATTGCCATGATGCTTGGGTTCGCAGTCCAAGCTGGCGCAAGGCTGGCAAACTCGGGCGGCAGTCATGCTGATGTTCTTGATTTGATCCAACGCAAATGCGCCGGTGCTTCCATTGTTTTTTATGTTGACTCACTTGAGTTCCTTGAGAAAGGTGGGCGCATAACTGCGATGCAAGCCAAGATGGGCGCATCAATGAATCTCAAGCCACTTCTTCACATGATCAACGGCAAAGTTGAGCAGCAGGAATTAGTAAGGTCAAGTGAAAAATCAATCGCACGAATGATTGAAATTGTTGGGGCAGCGGCCCGGATTAAGTCTGAGATCGCAATTCATCATGTCGAAGCACTCGATGCGGCAAACAGCGTTGCCCAGCAGCTCAAAGAATTAACTGGAATAGCGACGATTTCAGTAACAAGTGCCGGCGCAGTTGTTGGAACCCACGTTGGCCCAGGAGCCTTAGCTGTCGTAGTAAGTCCACAGGTTTAGTTACCCCACAATCTAGATCACACTGGGATTTACCGGAACCTAATTACTAGGGTCCAAGACATGCAGCTTTTCAACAAACCCAAAGTTCAAGTTTCAATAACTGCATCTGAACGCCTTGCAAAACTTTTGGGTGGCCGACCCGAGCACTTACCAGCAACTGAGTCTGCTCAAGTTTTGATTACTCCACCACCACAGGCAATCAATCCAATCCTGAAGATCGTAATCGTCGCAGTACTAGTAACTGCTGGCTTAGTTTGGTTAAACCGACCAGCTCCAGTTGCTGTGCCAGAAGTAGCCAGTCCTGGAATTCCAATCACAGTAAATGGCAGCACTGCCGTTTCTCCTCAAGGAATTGATCAAATAGTTGTTGACGTAAAGGGGGATGTTCAAACTCCAGGACTTGTAACGCTTTCAGCGGGAGCAAGAGTTGCAGATGCGATTGCTGCAGCCGGGGGAGTAATTCCAAGTGCAGACGTGACCGCAATCAATCTGGCGGAAAGATTGTCCGATGGCCAAATGATTTTCATCGGCAACGCTCAATCAATGCAGTTAAGTTCAGATCCTCGAATAAACCTCAACCTTGCAACCGAGGCGGAGCTAGATTCATTGCCTGGAGTTGGACCAGTTATGGCTGGTCGAATAATTGCCTGGCGCGATTCTAATCAGCGGTTTCATTCCATAGAAGAGTTGCAAGAAGTTCCTGGTATTGGACCGAAAGTTTTTGCAAACTTAAAAGCACTTGTTCGTATTTAAGTGGACTTTCGACTTAGTTCCTTAGCTGTTGCTACCTGGCTTTCAGCGGCAATTGTCATCACGTCAGTGGGACTAGCTAATCCCATCTGGGTTAGCGCAATGTGTGCGACTTTTATCTTGGTGGCTCGAGTATTCATCCAAAAGTTTTCAAGCGATGTGATCGAGACCAAGACACTTCTAGCCATGATTCTGCTCGGCACCTTACTTGGCACTGGGATTGCGGCACTTCGGATTTTGCCGCTCATAACAGGTCCGATTGCGCAAGCAAGCCAATCAAACTCTGTCGTGTCAGGAATCGCAACGATTACCTCAGACCCAGTAGTCACGCACAGCAAAGAAGCCTTGAACTGGAATGATCGCAAACTCTTACGGATTACATTGCGAATTGATTCTTTGACTGCGCGAGGCAAAACCTTCAATGTCGGATCGCCTGTCATGTCATTTATTACAGATCCAGAACTGATTGCGGTTGCCGAGAATTACATTCCAGGACAGCGATTTGAGTTTTCCGGAAAACTAACGCCGGCCCCGATTGGGAAGCCATTTGCTGGCTATCTCAAACTCTTGGAGCCGCCAGTTTTGGTTCAGTCGGCACCTCGATATCAAATTTTGGCAGCTAATCTGCGAAGCGGATTACATGAATCATTGCGATTCAGTTCCGATGCTGCGCAAGGCCTGGTGCCAGGTCTAGCGCTAGGGGATAGTTCGGCATTAAAGCCAGAGTTGGCCAATCAAATGAAGGCTGCCGGACTTACTCATCTAATTGCAGTGTCTGGAACAAACGTCACACTGTTAATTGTTGTAGTCCTGGCAGTCCTGCGCGGGTTTCGAGTAAATCGAAATTGGCAATACTTCGCCACCGTTATCGCGCTGCTTGCATTTGTAGTTTTAGTTAGGCCACAACCAAGCGTGCTACGAGCGACCGTCATGGGACTAGTTGCTTTGGCTGCAACTTATTCCAAATCGAATCGATCTCCCGTGCCAGCTTTAAGCGTTGCGGTAATTGGCTTAGTTGCATTGGATCCCTGGCTAGCGGTGTCTTACGGCTTTGCGCTTTCCGTTGCCGCAACGGCAGGACTAATTCTTTGGGTTAATCGAATCCAAACTTTTTTGGATCGCACGATTCCAAAGCGAGTACCACTTTGGATAATCCAAACCTTAACCGTGACCATTGCAGCCCAATTTTCAGTGTTCCCCATCTTGGTAGCACTTGGATCACCGATTTCCTTAAGTTCAATTCCCGCAAACATGTTGGCAGTTCCGCTTGCTGGTCCAGCTATGGTTCTGGGATTACTAGCAGCATTAGTGACTCCGTTGTCACAGGTTCTTGGAACTGCCATTGCCTGGGTTGCAGGTTGCTTTGCTCATTTGATTGCAATCGTGGCGCAATTTAGTTCAGCAATAGATTGGCTAGTAATTCCATGGCCGGCTGGAAAATTCGGGATTGCATTGGCGTTACTTTCAGTATCAGGTGTCGTGCAAGTTGGTTTAGCTTGGCGGCGACTAACTGCGATGCAGCAAAGTCAGTCAGTCTCGATAGTTCTAGCCGCACTTGTACTGCTCTGGGTGAACCCCTCATTTACTTTGAAACAATGGCCAGTTCCCAATTGGGTAATGGTTTCTTGCGATGTTGGACAAGGTGATGCGACTGTCATTCGCGTGGGGCGAAATGAAGCAGTGGTAGTCGATGTTGGCGGAGACGCAAAAGCAATTGATAGATGTTTAACTGACCTACACATTAAGCGAATTCCAGCTTTACTCTTGACGCACTTTCATGCAGATCATGTCGGAGGACTGGAAGGTGCAATTGGTAACCGTGAGGTTGGCCAGATTCGGGTCAGTCCACTCAATGACCCCCCAAGCACCACCGAATTTGTAAATGATGTTTTAGCCAGGCTAAATCAGAAATCAACTGTCATGACTTATCCAGAACGATTTGTAATCAATGGTGTTTCATTTACTTGCATTTGGCCAAGTGAATTGATCCTGGGCCAGGGCAGTGATGCTAATAATGCCAGCGTTGCAATCGCTGTTGAAGTAAATGGCATTTCCATACTCCTGGCAGGAGACATAGAACCACCAGCACAAGACAAGATTGTTAGAGACCTACCTGCAACTGATTTTGATGTCATCAAAGTTGCGCATCACGGTTCCCGATATCAATCAAGCGACTTTGCCAGTTGGGCAAATGCCGAAGTCGCTTTCATTTCGGTAGGTAAAGATAATGACTATGGACACCCAGCCCCAGAAACTATCTCGTTGTATGAATTTATGGGCAGCCAAGTATTTCGCACTGACCTTGGGGGAGATTTGGCGGTTTCGATTCACGACTCCCAGATTCGGGTGGCGACCAGAAGATAGTCAGGGGCTCGTGACATATTGAAGTCATGGCTAAAGCTTCCGCTACCGATCAAGCCCATGTGGTGCTGGCTGTTGGTAAAGAAGCCATCTTGGTCCAGCGTGTTATTGAAGGCGTGATGGCTTCGGCTCGCAAAGCAGACCCCGCTGCAGTCCGCCAAGACATAGTTGCCAGCAACGAATCTGCTGCTGGAGAACTTGCAAACGCACTCTCACCATCCCTATTTGGCGAACTAACTGTCATCGTGGTGCAAGGAATTGATGGAGCCACAGATGATGTTGGCGCAATTCTGCTAACTGCAATTGCAGATCTTCCGGAACATGTTCGCTTAGTTATAACGCATCCAGGGGGAGTCAAGGGAAAGAAGTTGCTTGACACCATAAAAAAGGCAAACGTTCTAGAAGCAGCCTGCGGTGAGTTAAAAGCTAAAGATTTAGAAGCAGCATTGATTGCAGAATTTCGCAGACACAATCGCAAAGCAACCGCTGGTGCGATTACCGCACTGCAAGCCTCGATCGGTTCAGGCCTAGGTGAGTTGCTAGCTGCAGTCTCACAGTTATGCGCTGACACCGAAGCAGATGTAATCGATGAAGTTGAAGTCTCGCAGTATTACGCAGGCGTTGTTGGCGTAATGGGTTGGGATTTAAGTGATGCGATGTGGAATGCGCAACCAGTTGAACTTCTAGAAAAGTTCCGTTGGGCAATGGCTAATGATTCGAGCGGTGCTGTACCGGCGGTATCTGCAATCAGTAGTGGCCTACGTTCCTTAATCAAATACGCAAGCGCGCCAGCCAACATGAGTGAAAACGAACTAGCACCAATGGTTGGAGTCCCACCTTGGAAACTTCGTTTCCTGCGTGCGCAAAAAGCAAAGTGGCATCCAGATCAACTTGCCGCCGCAGCTCGACTTTTGGCACTTGCCGATAGATCAAGTAAGGGAACGGTTTATGACGTTGCGATTCCGGGCGGAAGATCGTTGGAAAGTTCGCAAACTTTGTATCACATGGAAAAAGAGTTCATGGCAATTAGGTCACCGAAAGAATAGCGCTCGACTTAGAGCGCCAAAAAGAATAGTGCTCTTTTAGGGCAATAAAAAACCGCCCGAAGGCGGTCTTTTAAAACATTAGTTACTTCTTTACAGCTGTTGAAGCAAGTGCTGACTTACGGTTAGCAGCCTGGTTCTTGTGGATTACACCCTTTGAAGCTGCCTTATCCAATGCACGGCTAGCATCACGAAGTGCCAAAGCAGTTGCTGCTTCATCACCGGTTGCTAGGGCCTCGCGGAAACGACGAACCTTAGTCTTTAGCGCGCTACGTACTGCCTTATTGCGTTCTTGGGCAGCAGCGTTCTGCAAAATACGCTTCTTCTGCGACTTGATATTGGCCACTTTTTGCCTCTTCGTTTATTGGTGTTAGAGCCTCTAGAGTACCTGCGAAGTACCCGAATGCTCAAATTGTGCCCAAGTGTGGGATTATGAGCGAATGTCGAAGGCAATTAACCCCCCAGCGCCGGGTGCCACAGACCCCAAAATTATTCGTAATTTCTGCATTATTGCCCATATCGACCATGGCAAGTCCACGTTGGCAGACCGCATGCTCCAGATCACTGGAATTGTGGATCCCCGACACATGCGAGCGCAATATCTAGATCGCATGGACATAGAACGCGAACGCGGCATCACGATTAAGAGCCAAGCAGTTCGCCTGCCATTCGTTGCAGACGATAACCAAACATACGTATTGAATCTAATTGATACTCCTGGGCACGTTGACTTCACTTATGAAGTCAGTCGAAGTCTGGCAGCTTGCGAAGGCGCAATCCTTTTGGTTGACGCGGCCCAAGGTATTGAAGCGCAGACCCTAGCCAACCTTTACTTAGCACTCGAGAACAACCTGACGATTATTCCGGTTTTGAACAAGATCGATTTACCTGCGGCCCAACCGGAAAAGTACGCTGCCGAAATTGCGCACATCATTGGCTGTGACCCAGCAACTGTATTGAAGGTAAGCGCAAAGACTGGCGTTGGAGTCGAAGAACTACTTAATGAAGTTGTGAAGTTAGTTCCGGCACCAGTTGGCGATCCAGATGCGCCAGCTCGCGCGCTAATTTTCGATTCCGTTTATGACACTTACCGCGGTGTAGTTACTTACGTGCGCGTAATTGACGGTCGCATCCCAGAACGTGACCGCATCAAAATGATGAGTACTAGCGAAACTCACGAAACTTTAGAAGTCGGCGTAATTTCACCTGACCCAGTTTCATCGAAAGCTATCGGTGTTGGGGAAGTGGGTTACCTAATTACTGGCGTTAAAGATGTGCGCCAATCCCGAGTTGGTGACACTGTAACTCTGGCTGCCAGACCAGCAGCTGAATCCCTTGGTGGCTACCGTGATCCAGTGCCAATGGTTTTCTCTGGCCTTTACCCACTAGATGGTTCGGACTATCCAGAACTGCGTGAAGCGCTAGATAAATTGAAACTTAACGACGCTGCTTTGGTTTACGAACCAGAGACATCAGTTGCACTTGGCTTTGGATTCCGTTGTGGCTTCCTTGGACTTCTGCACTTAGAAATTGTTCGGGAACGCTTAGAGCGAGAATTCAATCTTGACTTGATCTCAACTGCGCCAAACGTGGTTTATCGAGTTGTCATGGATGACGGTAAAGAAATCATCGTTACAAATCCAAGTGAATTCCCTGGTGGAAAGATCGCAGAAGTTCACGAGCCAATGGTGCGATCAACAATCCTTACTCCTAGTGAGTTCGTTGGTTCAATCATGGAACTATGCCAAACTCGTCGCGGCAACCTGCTTGGCATGGATTACTTGTCTGAAGATCGCGTGGAAATGCGCTACATGCTGCCACTAGCTGAAATCGTGTTCGACTTCTTTGATCAACTGAAGTCAAAGACGCGTGGGTATGCATCCCTTGACTACGAACCAACCGGAGAGCAAGCAGCTGATCTGGTAAAGGTCGACATCCTGCTTCACGGTGATCCAGTAGATGCTTTCAGCGCCATCGTGCACCGAGATAAGGCATACAACTACGGCGTGGCAATGGCAGCTAAGTTGAAGGACTTGATTCCAAGACAACAATTCGAGGTCCCAATCCAGGCTGCCATTGGTGCTCGCATTATTGCCCGCGAAACCATTCGAGCTATCCGTAAAGATGTATTGGCCAAGTGTTACGGAGGCGATATCTCTCGTAAGCGTAAACTTCTTGAAAAGCAAAAAGAAGGTAAGAAGCGCATGAAGATGGTGGGACGAGTAGAGGTGCCACAAGAAGCGTTCATTGCAGCGCTTTCAACCGATGACAATGCAGCAAAGGCTAAGTAATGTCCGAAACAAATAGCTCTGCAAAAGTTCTTTCGTTAAATGTGGTTCATGCCGTTATTCCTGATGTCGGTGGCTCGGTTGGCATAACTTCAATTGATAAGCGTTCAGTAAAAGATTCTCGACAGGTTACAACTGCTGGAGTTGCGGGCGATCAGCGCTCGGACATTCCAAGTCACGGTATGCCAGAACAAGCGGTTTACGCCTACGCTCGGGAAGATTACGAATGGTGGGAAGCTGAACTTGATAGAGAAATTCCAGCTGGAAAATTTGGTGAGAATCTAACAACTGTTGGAATCGATGTAACAAATGCAGTGATTGGTCAGACTTGGCGCATTGGCTCCACGTTGCTTCAAGTAACTGGTCCACGAATTCCTTGTGGCACATTTGCCCGCTTCATGGAAGAAGACAAATGGGTTAAGCGCTTCATGGATGAAGGTATGCCCGGAACTTACTTCCAGATTCTCGAAGCTGGCGAGATCACTGCAGGCGATGAGATCAAGATTGAATCCACTCCAGAACACGGCGTAACCGTTAGCGATGTTTATCAACTAGTTGCTGGTGATCGCGACCCAGAGCGCATCGCCCGCGTTTTGAATTGCCCAGAACTTCCTGAAGAGATGCGCACTCAAGTTCAGGGCTACAACAAGTAACTAATGCGTACTTTAAGCGCCTACGTTCACATTCCTTTTTGCGCATCAAGGTGTGGATACTGCGACTTCAACACTTATACGGCTGCTGAACTTCAACGCGATGGCACATCAATAACTGCGGCGACTTATCCAGATCGGGTTGTCGCTGAAGTTAACTGGCTTCGTAACGACCAGGCATCAGATGATCGCAAGTTAAGCACCGTATTTTTCGGTGGTGGTACACCTACTTTGATTGACTCAAAAGAGCTAGTAAGAATTTTGCAGTCACTTAAATCGAATTATGGATTCACTGACGATGTTGAAGTAACTACTGAAGCAAATCCTGACTCAGTCACTTTGCAAGATCTAGAAACCCTGCGTGCCGGTGGCTTCACCAGAGTTTCGTTTGGTCATCAAAGCAGCGCCGCAAACATACTTGCATTACTTGAGCGCACGCACACACCTGGCAAAACCTGGCAGGCAGTAAGCGATGCTCGAAGTGCTGGCTTTGAACACGTGAGCGTGGATTTGATTTACGGAAGTCCAGGCGAAACTGATTCAGATCTTGCTGAGACTTTAGATCAGGTTTCCGCAGCTGACGTTGACCACGTAAGTGCTTATTCACTGATTGTTGAGCCTGGAACCCGACTTGCGGCTCGAGTTGCTCGCGGTGAGATTCCTAACCCAAGTGATGATGTTGCCGCTCACCGTTATGAATTGATTGATGCAAAACTTCAAAGCATCGGCATGACTTGGTATGAAGTTAGTAACTGGGCAAAGCCAGGTGGCGAATGTCGTCACAACATTGCCTACTGGCGCAACCAAGACTGGTTAGGAATTGGACCAGGAGCACATGCGCACTCAGCTGGCACTCGGTCGTGGAATCTAAAGCACCCCGCAGCCTGGGCGGCAAAAGTGGATGACGGCGTTTCTGCAATTGCCGATAGTGAAGTCTTGAGCACAGAAGATGTGAAGCACGAAGACATCATGCTTGGACTTCGGTTGCGGGAAGGACTAGCGCTAACTTCACTTGGAGAAGCAGGACTGGCTCAGGCCGAGCTCGCAGTTTCCGAAGGATTGTTAGTTCCGCAAGAGTTTGCCAATGGCAAAGCAGTTCTTACATTTCAAGGTCGCTTGTTAGCCGATGGCTTAGTCGCGCGCTTGTGGGCCTAACCAAGGTTAGACTGGCACTCGATACCTGTGAGTGCTAGGAGTTGCGATGGAAGACCGTAAATTAGCGGTTTTGCGAGCCATCGTTGAAGACTATGTCCAAACACACGAACCAGTTGGATCAAAGGCATTAGCCGATCGCCATTCCCTCGGAGTATCTTCTGCGACGATTCGCAACGACATGTCAGCCCTAGAAGAAGAGGGCTACATCAGCGCTCCACATACCAGCGCCGGACGAATCCCAACTGACAAGGGTTATCGACTGTTCGTTGACAAACTTAATTCAATTAAGCCGATGTCACAGCCGGAACGTAAAGCAATTCAAACTTTCCTAGATCAAGCAGTTGACCTAGATGACGTAATGAATCGAACCGTACGCCTGTTGTCGCAACTTACTAAACAAGTTGCTTTAGTGCAGTATCCATCGTTGGGTAGAAGCTCAGTTCGACATATTGAATTAGTTAGTTCAGGTGGCACCAGACTGCTATTGATTCTGATTGCTGATACCGGTCGTATTGAGCAACGAACTGTCGACATGTTGACCAAATTCTCGGATGACTTCTTGCATGACTTGCGTACTCGTCTGAATGTTGCTCTCGATGGTCAGTTGTTTACAGATGTACCAGATCGACTACTTGGGCTAGCTGATTACTTTGCACCAGAATTCAAGCCAGCAGTTAATACTGTGGTGGCGACCATTTTGGATGCGGTGGTTTCTCAGAATGAAGAGCGAGTGGTCGTCGGTGGAACTTCGAATCTTGCTCGTGTTGGTGAAGACTTCACAACTGCAGTCGGACCAGTACTTGAAGCTCTTGAAGAGCATGTAGTCCTACTTAGATTGTTTGGCGAAGCTGCAGAGCCAGATTCGCTAACAGTTCGAATTGGTCACGAGAATCCTGTCGAAGAACTGCAGCGCGCTTCCGTTGTAACCGTTGGTTATGGCTCAGGAGATCAAGCGCTGGCGACTATGGGAATTTTAGGACCAACGCGAATGGATTACGCCGGATCTATGGGCGCAGTCCGAGCCGTCGCTAAGTATGTTGGCCAGATTTTGAAGGATCAGTAAAAATGACTGACTATTACAAAGTCTTAGGTGTTACTCGCGAAGCTACGCCAGAAGAGATTAAGCGCGCTTATCGCAAATTAGCGAGAGAACTGCATCCGGATGTTAATCCAGGCGCGGAAGCCGGCGAGCGCTTCAAAGACGTAACTTCGGCTTACGAAGTTCTTTCCGATCCACAAAAGCGCGAAATGTTTGACCTTGGTGGCGATCCATTCTCATCCGGTGGCGGATTCAATTCAGCTGCAGGTTTTGGTTTCGGTGACATCGTCGATGCATTCTTCGGTGGCGGGGGACAACGTGGCCCACGGTCACGCAAACGTCGTGGCCAGGATGCCTTAATCAGACTTCAAGTAACTCTTGATGAAGCTGCGTTTGGATCAACTAGGGAATTTGCAGTCGATACGGCCGTAACTTGCAACTCTTGTTCCGGCGAAGGCACATCTTCAGGTGCCAGCATCGTTAGTTGCACGATGTGTGCCGGTCGCGGTGAAGTTCAGTCAGTTCAAAAATCTTTCTTGGGTCAAGTAATGACTTCCCGACAATGCCCACAATGCCAAGGCTTTGGATCGCTTAACCCACATCCTTGTGCGGAGTGTGCTGGCGATGGCCGAGTTCGAACTCGCAGCACTTTATCTGTCCAGATCCCACCAGGCGTTGAAGGTGGCACTCGCATCCAGATGACAGGACAAGGTGAAGTTGGACCAGGCGGCGGACCTGCTGGCGATCTTTACGTTGAACTAATTGAATTGCCACATCCAGTTTTCCAGCGCAATGGTGATCAGTTGCATGCAACTATGTCGCTGCCTATGACTGCTGCGGCACTTGGCGCAACTATGGAACTTGAAACTTTAGATGGAACTGCGCCAATTCACATCAAGCCTGGTACTCAATCGGGCTCGACAGTGACATTGCGTGGCCAAGGAATGCCACGACTTAGAAGTTCTGGTCGAGGTGACCTAGTGGTTCACTTAGAAATCCTCACTCCAAGTGGTTTGGACAAAGCGCAAGAAGATTTGATCAAGCAATTGGCAAGTTTGCGGGGAGAGGAAACTCCGTCCGCACAACTTCACGAACAATCATCAAGCTTGTTTGGAAAACTTAAGGATGCGTTTACAACCCGATGACAGCTGCAGAATTTCTAGTTAATCCAGGTGAGATTTCTAAAGAAACCAAAACCTTCACACTCGATGGTGATGAAGGTCGACATGCTGCAACTGTAAAGCGCATGCGCGAAGGTGAAGTTATCCATCTGTGTGATGGCCAAGGTACTCGAGCAATTGCCACTGTGGTTAAAGTTCACAAGAACAGCCTGGATCTAAGGATTGATCAATTTACATTTGAAGAAGCTCCAGAACCAAGGTTCGTAGTTGTACAAGCACTTGCTAAAGGTGAGCGCGCTGAACTAGCCGTTGAGATGCTTACTGAAGTTGGCGCTGACGCAATCATTCCTTGGCGCGCCGAGCACTCGATCGGCAAATGGGATTCTGTTGAAAAAGGTTTGGAAAAGTGGCGTCGCACATCACGCGAATCTGCAAAGCAATCACGTCGCGCTTGGATTCCAGAAATTTCCAATCTGAAGTCGACGGCAGAAGTTTGCGAACTGATGTCTCAAGCCCAAAGTGTTTTTGTATTGCATGAAAGTGCTGATCAAGCGCTAGCTGCCTGTGCAATTAGAGAGCAAGGAACCATCATGATCGTTGTTGGTCCAGAAGGTGGAATCTCGCCGGACGAGCTAGCTGCGTTCTCAAGTGCTGGAGCTCGCGTAGTTCACATGGGAGCAAGTGTCATGCGCACCTCAACAGCGGGAGCGATCGCAGTCGGTGGACTACTAATGCGCAGCCAGCGCTGGTCGTAGTAGGCAATTATGAGAGCCGTACAAGACTGTTTGTTTTGCAAGATTTCAGCTGGCGTAATTCCAGCTGATGTTGTCTTGGAATCTGATTCTGCAATAGCTTTTCGCGACATCGATCCAAAGGCTCCAACGCATGTGTTGGTAATTCCAAAGAAGCACTTTGCTGATGTAACTGACTTGATGTCGAATGACCCAGATCTAGCCAGTGAGCTCTTGACTTTGGCAACCAAAGTGGCAGAGCATGAGGACCTTGCTACGGGTTACCGAATTGTGACTAATAACGGGGAAGACGCTGGGCAGTCTGTTGCGCATGTGCATTTCCACGTTCTTGGCGGCCGAAGCCTGTCTTGGCCTCCGGGATAGCCGACTCGCACTTCTCGTTTCTGCCATAGAATTAGGTCAAATGACAGTTTCTGCCTCGCCATCTCACACAGTTGTGATTGTGCCGACTTCCACGCCAATGGTTTCGGTTACTGGTGCCCGTGATGAATTAATCCGAGTAATCGAGAAGTCTTTCGCTGACTCGGTGATTTTGGTGCGCGGCAATGAAATCACTATCGACGGCCCAAAGCCAAGTGTTGATTTGATCGAAACCTTGATTTCTGAAATGTTAGTAATGCTGCGCACTGGGCAGGGTTTAACGCCAGAGTCTGTGGAGCGCTCAATTGCAATGCTTCGCTCAGACGTGCGTCCAGCTGATGTATTAACTGCAAACATTATTTCGAGCCGAGGTCGTACGATTCGGGCCAAAACTCTGAATCAAAAACGTTATGTTGACGCAATCGATGAAAACACCATCGTTTTTGGAATCGGTCCTGCCGGTACGGGAAAAACATACTTAGCAGTTGCTAAAGCTGTTCAAGCCCTTCAAAGCAAACAAGTCACCAGAATCATTTTGACCAGACCAGCCGTTGAAGCAGGCGAGCGCTTAGGTTTTCTACCGGGAACTTTAAGCGAGAAGATCGATCCATATCTTCGACCGCTTTATGACGCACTTCATGACATGGTTGACCCTGATTCGATTCCACGCTTGATGACAAGTGGCACGATCGAAGTTGCTCCCTTGGCTTACATGCGTGGTCGCACGCTGAACGATGCATTCATTATTTTGGACGAAGCGCAAAACACTTCTGCTGAACAAATGAAAATGTTTTTGACCCGACTTGGATTTGGATCCACCATGGTTATCACAGGAGACGTAACTCAAATCGATCTACCAACCGGAACTGCCAGCGGACTACGGGTTGTCAGAGACATTTTGACCGATGTCGACGACGTAGCTTTTTGTGAATTAACTTCAACAGATGTGGTCCGACACAAATTGGTAGGCCAGATTGTCGATGCTTATGGTCGATACGACGAAAAACGCGCTTCCCAAGATCAGCGTCCAGATCGTAGGAACTCATAATCATGTCGATTGACGTAAACAATGAATCTGATTTTGAAGTAAACGAACTTGAAATCTCGTCGCAAGCGCAATTCGTACTTCGAAGTCTGCACATTAACCCAGCCGCGGAACTCTCGGTACTTCTTGTAGACGAAATTGCCATGGCTACTTTGCATGAAAAATTCATGGATGAGCCAGGACCAACAGATGTTTTGAGTTTTCCAATGGATGAACTTCGCGCCGGAACTCCTGATCGAGTAAGCGAAGAAGGAGTACTTGGAGACGTAGTTCTATGTCCTGCAGTTGCTGCTCGCCAAGGCGAACAAGCAGGTCACAGCATGGAAGTGGAGCTGCGACTTTTGTTAACGCATGGAATTTTGCATCTACTCGGCCATGACCATGCCGAACCAGATGAGCACAAAGTCATGTTCGGGTTGCAGGCACAACTTCTTGCCCAGTGGGAAGGCGAGCGTAACGCTCGTGGCCTAGCTTGAGCCAAAATACGCTCCTTCTAATCTTGGCCTCATTCATGGTTTTGTTTGCGGCAGTATTCGTAGCAACTGAAACAGCTTTAGCTCGCGTGAGTAAGGCAACGATTGATCAACTTCGTAAAGATGGCAGCAAATCTGCTGGTCGCTTGAGCAAGTTGTTAGATGATCGCGCTAAGTATGTAAATTCACTTATGTTTGCGCACTTGACGCTGTCAACCATTGCAATTGTTCTAGTCACAACGGTGTCCCTAGATGTTTTTGTAGACAACAACGTAGCCCTAGCAAGCTCTTCAGCGGTAATGGTTCTAGTTGGTTACATCGTGCTTGGTGTCGCGCCACAAACCTTGGGTCGCCAAAGAGCCGACAAGATTGCGCTTTCAACAGTTCGCTTAACTCGAATGATCACCGTAGTCTTTGGTCCGCTTTCTCGAATCTTTATCTTGGTTGGAAATGCAATAACTCCAGGTCAAGGTTTCCGAGAAGGTCCATTTTCTACGCAAGCCGAATTGCGCGAGTTAGTTGACATGGCTGGAGCTGACTCGGTTATTGAAGATGACGAGCGTCAGATGATTCACTCGGTTTTCGAACTTGGTGACACAATTGCTCGCGAAGTCATGGTTCCCCGGACTGAAATGGTGTGGATTGAAACTCATAAAACTTTGCGCCAGGCCATGTCACTAGGACTTCGCTCTGGTTACTCCCGCATTCCTGTTGTGGGAGAGGGAATAGATGACATCGTTGGCGTTGTTTATGTCAAAGACATTGCACGCCGAGTATTTGAGCACCAAGAATCCCAAACCACTGAGCGAGTATCTGACTTAATGCGACCTGCGTTCATGGTTCCTGATAGTCGCAGTGTTGACGAGTTGTTGCGCGATATGCAAAGCGCTCGAACTCACCTTGCAGTCTTGGTTGATGAATACGGTGGCACTGCCGGCCTTGTAACTATTGAAGATGTGCTCGAAGAAATTGTTGGCGAAATCGCAGATGAACACGATGTGCTTGGGCCTGACGTTGAAGAATTACCAAATGGCGAATACCGAGTCAGCTCAAGACTTCACATCGATGATCTTGCCGAACTTTTGGAGACCGAGATTCCAGATGAAGGCGTAGACACTGTTGGTGGTCTGATGGCTAAGCGCCTAGGGATTGTTCCAATTCCTGGCGCAACAGTTGACATCGATAACTGGACGCTAACTGCAGAATCTACGGCAGGACGACGCCATCGAATTGATACCGTAGTCATTTCTCGAGACACTTTTGTTGCGGACGTTGAAGAAGAATCAAATGAGTAATTGGAATCCAGAAGACGACAAACTCGCAGTACTGGCCAAAGGTGCACGCTCTCGCGTGCAAGCCAAAGTTGGAGCAGCACTTCGCGATGAAACTGGCAGGACTTATGCCAGCGCTGAAGTTGAAATTGGATCCTTGAAGTTATCAGCCGTGGAAATGGTTGTGGCCCAAGCCGTCGCCTCCGGATCCACGGGCGTTGAGTCCGTTGTTGTCTCGCCACAAACCCAAATCAATGTTTCTGATTCTGATCTTGATTTGGTTCGCGCTTTTGCTGGCGCAGGTGTCCCAATCTACGAACTTGATGAAACCGGCAACCCTGTTGATACTCGATTAACGTGACAAAGGCGAGTTCGAGTTCTTCGGCAAGACATGCATCACCTAAAAACGGTCGACAACTAGCTGTTGTTTCGGTTCTACTGGCATGTGTTTTGTTTAGTACCAGTGCAACAGGCAGAGCATATTTAGATTTTCCGGGCAGCAGTATTTCCGTTGGTGCTTGGCGAGTATTCCTTGGTGGAATTGGGCTAGCTGCATACGCAGCAATTCGATACGGAACTTCAGGGTTACGAAGGCTAGTAAAGATTCCAATTGTTTGGGTAATGGCCTTGGCAGTTTTGGCTTACCAAATTTCTTTCTTTATCGGAGCGGCCCGAATCGGCGTTGCAATGGGAACGCTGGGCGCACTTGCAACTGCGCCGTTTTTTGCTGGGGTACTGGGTTGGATTGTCGGAACTGGAAAGCCAACAGCAGTCTGGGCGGTGTCGACAGCTATGGGAGTTGTTGGGTTAGCACTCATAACCGGGGTTAGCGAAGTCCGCGACAACTTAGGATTCTTTGCAGTTTTCATTTCGGGCGTTATGTATGCAGTCTTTACTGTTTTTGGAGTTCGCCTTACTCGCACACATGATGTGACAGGTGTCGAAGTACTTGGCGCTGCGTTTGGAATTGGGGCAGTTCTGTCGCTTCCAATTGTGTTATTCACAAGTGCTTGGATAAACAGCGCACTGTTGGTTGGATTTGTGCTCTACATCGGACTGGCAACCACAGCCCTTGGTTACATTCTGTTTGGAAATGGGTTAACCCATTTAAATCCAGGAACAGTTTCAACCCTGACATTGGCCGAACCGGTACTGGCAACTCTGATGGGCGTTTACATCCTGGGTGAAGTGATGAACTTACGAGGTTGGATTGGCTGCGCCGTAATCATTGGGGCTTTGGCATTACTGGGTATCGTTGAATCACGTACCCCAACTAAATCAAATCTGGAGACTTCAAATGCGTAGTGGTTTTGCTTGCATTGTGGGCCGTCCAAATGTTGGAAAGTCGACTTTAACGAATGCCCTAGTTGGGCAAAAAGTTGCAATAACTTCGGATCGTCCGCAAACTACCCGACACACAATTCGCGGCATCGTCACAAAGCCCGAAGGTCAATTGATTTTGATCGACACTCCTGGTGTTCATAAACCAAGAACTCTGTTAGGTGAAAGGCTCAATGCTTTAGTTTCAGATACTTGGTCTGAAGTTGATGTCGTTGTTATGTGTTTTCCAGCTAACGAGGCAATCGGTCCTGGCGATCGATTTATAGCCGAGCAGATTGCAGCTATTCCTCGGGTTAAGAAAGTTGCTGTTGTTTCCAAGATTGATACGACTGACAAACAGGCCGTTGGCGAGCAACTTTTAGCGGTTCAAAAACTAGGGCAAGAAATTGGTATTGACTGGGCTGAACTAGTTCCAGTTTCTGCAGTTGCTGACAATCAAGTTGATCTTCTAAGCGATCTACTTATGGGAATGTTGCCAGAAGGTCAGATCCTGTACCCAGACGGTGAGCTCACAGATGAGCCAGAACTAATCATGATCGCTGAATTGATTCGCGAGTGTGCGCTTGAAGGAGTTCATGATGAACTACCTCACTCAATTGCGGTAGTAATCGACGAGATGGCAATGCGCGCAGATCGCGCTGAAGATAAGCCATTAATGGATATCTTCGCTCTGATTTATGTCGAGCGCGAGAGCCAAAAACATATTGTGATTGGTAAGGGCGGCAGCCGCTTAAAGGAAGTCGGCACCGAAGCTCGAATTGCAATTAGCAAAATGCTTGGCGTTCCGGTTTACCTTGATATTCGGGTCAAGATTGCCAAGGACTGGCAGCGCGATCCTAAGCAATTATCTAGATTAGGTTTCTAGCTTTTCTTTCCCTGCGCTTTTTCAATTTCAGCTAGCTCTGGAATTAACTCATAACGCTTGCCATAGGTATCAAGCAAAGCAACTAAAGCTGCGGCCACCGGGACCGAAACGATAGCTCCAACTGCGCCAAACAAATTGGCAAAGACAATTACGGACCCAAATGCAACTGCGGGATGAATGTCCATAGTGATTTTACTTAACCTCGGAGAGAGTAAGTAATTCTCAATCTGCTGATATACCGAAGCGAAGATGATGATAAAGACCGCATCCATCGGGTTATTGAATACCGCAAAAATCACGGGTATGAAAATTCCGATGTAGGTACCTACTGTTGGGATGAATTGACTTGTAATGCCGGTGATCAAACCCAGAGGCAACCAATACGGCAAACCAATTGAAGCAAAGAACAATGAGTGTGCTGTTGCAGATGCGAGTGCTAAGAGCAACTTAGAAACTACAAAGCCTCCAGTTTTCTTTACCGTAATGTCCCAAGTCGTGACGATAACTTTCTGTGCACTGGGCTTCATGAGTGCGCCGATCTGTCGCTTTATGCGAGGCGCATCTGCCGATAAATAAAATGAGAATAACGCCAGCGTCAGTAGTTGAAATAATCCACCAACAATTCCCGACAATATGCCGACAAAACCGCCGGCAAAATTACTTGCCCAGTCAGCTATTTGAGCAGGTTGAATATTCAGTTGATTTATCAACGTATCTGCGTCTAGGTTTTGATTAAATGTCGTATTGATCCATTTCGTTACATCAGTAACTAAATTTGGTAAATCTGAGATTAATGATGATGCCTGTGCGAAGAGAATGCCACCAAATAGGGCGATAAATGCTGCAGCAATTATGGTGATTCCCAGCATCGTTACGCCGGTTGCGCCACCTCGTTTCATACCTCGCGCGGAAAGGGCAGAAACTCCCGGTTCCATGGCGACTGCAAGTAACAGTGCCAGGATCAGTAGCAGAATAAAACTTACGTTTTGTTGAAAAACCCACAGGCCTAACAACGCGGCTGCAGTGAACAGAATTACGGTACGAAAGACCCATTTGATAGATGCTTTGTCGAATCCCATTACCCGAATTGGTTCATTAGGTGGAGTAGTCATAAAAAGAGGTTACCTGACCAACACTTCACCTATGGGCGTGACACCATAGACCTATGCCTAGTTATCGCGCCGAAGCAATCGTTTTGCGCACTCATAAATTAGGCGAAGCGGATCGAATCATCACGCTTTTGACCCGTGAACGAGGCAAGATTCGAGCTGTTGCTAAAGGAGTACGCCGGACAAAAAGTAAGTTTGGCGCTCGTTTGGAACCGTTTAGTCGCGTTGATTTATTGGTATTCGAAGGCAAGAGCCTCGACATCATCACACAAGCTGAGTCGCTAAATGCTTACGGCCAAGACTTAGCTCTTGACTACTCACTTTGGACTGCAGGGCAAACGATGTTGGAGACGGCAGATCGTCTCACATCAGAAGAGTCGATTTCAGCAGAGGCGCAATACTTACTGTTGGTTGGAGCGCTTAGAACTTTGGTATCCGGAGAACATGCTTCCAGCTTGGTTCTAGATGCTTATCTACTTCGGTCACTATCTATGGCTGGATATTCTCCAACTCTTAACGCTTGTGTGATTTGTGGAGTCGCAGGAACCCAACCTTTCTTCCATGTATCAACTGGTGGCGCATTATGTGTAGAGCATCGAGTACCTGGCAGCGTTGCTCCTCGGCCAGAGTCGTTCGAGTTAATGCAAGCGCTAATGACAGTGGACTGGGAAGCGGCCGATATTTCTCTAGCCAAAGACCGTAACGAAGTATCTGGCATTGTGGCCGCATACGTGCAGTGGCATTTAGAGCGGGGCCTGCGATCATTGCCGTTAGTTGATCGGCAAGCCACCTGATTATGAAAGACTTAAACCATGTTGCTTAACCCACCTCCACATTCCTCAGGGGTTAAGCCACCAAACATTCATCCCGACTTAATACCAAACCACATTGCAGTCGTGATGGATGGCAATGGCAGGTGGGCCAAAGAGCGGGGGCTACCTCGCACAGCTGGGCATGAAGCTGGCGAAGCAAGTTTGATGGACTGCATCTATGGTTCATTGGAGCTTGGGGTTAATTGGTTGTCTGCTTACGCATTTTCAACCGAAAACTGGCGACGATCTCCAGAAGAAGTTCGATTCCTAATGAACTTCAATCGCGATGTCATTCGCAGACGCCGTGACGAAATGAATGACATGGGCGTTCGCATCCGCTGGGCCGGTAGACGACCAAAGCTGTGGCGTTCGGTCATTGAAGAACTAGAAGCCTGCGAGAAGTTAACCGCAAAAAACTCAAAGTTAACTGTGACCATGTGCGTTAACTATGGGGGACGAGCTGAGATTGTTGATGCAGTATCAGCTATTGCACAGCAAGTTGCAGACGGAAAAATTGATCCTAAGAAAGTTACTGAAAAAACAATTAAGAAATATTTAGACGAGCCAGATATGCCCGATGTAGATCTGTTTGTTAGATCAAGTGGGGAACAGCGACTAAGTAATTTCTTACTATGGCAAAGCGCTTATTCGGAATTTGTCTTCTTACCAACGCTTTGGCCAGACTTTGATCGCCGCCATTTATGGCATGCCTGCGAAATTTATGCCTCGCGGAATCGTCGTTACGGGGGAGCCGTACCTAATCCACTGCCTAAGGATTAGCTGTTCTTGCAAGATCGGCAGATGCCGGTAATTTCAAGCGTGTGAGTGATTTCGGTAAATCCGTTATCTATTCCAACTTGCTTAGCCCAAACTTCTAACGCTTCGCCCGTTATCTCAATGGCAAGTCCACATTGCTTACAAGTTAGATGATGATGGTGATTGGCACTGCAAAGTCGATATTGGGATTCACCGTCAGAACCAATAATCATGTCTACATCTCGCACCTCAAACATCTCGGTTAAGTTGCGATACACCGTTGATAGTCCGATAGTTTCGCCGTCTGCCGTTAAGAGTGCATGTATTTCTTGGGCGCTGCGAAAGTTTTCCTGTGAAGCCAGAGCTTCAGTAATTGCTTTGCGCTGTTTTGTTAAGCGTTGAGTAGCCATGTTTAGCCGTGAACCAGTGTGACAATTACAAACATGATGATTACGCCAGTAACTGTGGCAAGCAGCGTCATGCGTGATGGCTTAGTGCTGTGTGCCTCAGGCAAAATGTGCGATGTTGCAAGGTAAATCAAGAATCCAGCAAATAGTGCCAGGTACAAACCAAGAACGTTATCTGCAACAACAACTCTTGCTCCAAGGAATGCGCCAGCAATTCGGGCTACTGCGTCCGCTATCAAAAGCATGACAGCTTTTTTCTGCCACTTACCTGCTGAAATCAACATCGACACAGTATTCAAGCCATCAGTAAACGCATGCGCCAATACTGCAATGGCAACAATCCACCCAAGCGCTGAACTAACTTGGAAAGCGATACCAATTGCAAGTCCATCAAGGAAAACGTGAATCACCATTGCGGAAGCAGCAATTACACCCGTTGTGTTATGGGAGTGCTCATGACCGTCGTTGTACTTAGAGTCATGTGGTTCGTGCGCACCTGAGTAACGTTCCAAAATGTGCAGAGCCAAGAAGCCAACAACGAACATGACCATAACGGCTGGAACGTGACCAAATTCCAAGCTGCTTAGTTCGAATACTTCTGGAATCAGATCAAATGAAACCAAGCCAAGGAGTAGGCCAGCACTTAAGCCAAGCACTAGGTGCATACGCTTTCGCGCTCACAGCGCTAGAAATCCGCCTAGGAACGTAGCAAGTACGGTACCGAGAGCAACTAATACAGCCATGAAAACGCCTTTATTGGGAACAGTTCCCAATAGTAAACTTAATGGGAATCATTGTCAATAAGCCTCCGCAAAATTTCGACTATCCCGTGTTGTAATTGGGTTATGAGCCAACCAAATAAACCAAAAAAGCCAAATCCAGCGGTTCCAGTGGTGACTCATTCTGCGCTTCGAAAGCGAGTAACTGACTTGAGTGCGCCAGCTTTGTTACGCATTCATGCGCTGCCAAAGTTTCTAGTTCCCGGCTTAATCGCAGTTTTCATGTTGCTTGGTCTGTTCTTGCAAGCTCCTTATTCAGGTATCTCGCTAACTGTGGTGAGCGCTTTCATCGGTTGGCTAATGTACTTGTCCTGGCCATTATTAGATTCAAAATCTAGATTGATTCGTTTGATGGTGTTCTTGATTTTGGTTGCTGCAACTGCGATCAATTACGGCGCCTAACTTTTATGCTTGGCACGTTCCATACGATTTGGACTTTTGACGTTTCGGATTCTGCTTCCTGGAAACTCGAAGCTAAACAGGCAACTAATGTTTTGCAAGAAAGACCTGGATTTGTATCGGCCAGCATTTTTCACAATGCAGATTCACCTGAACGCTACTTGATAAAGACCGATTGGCAAGACGTAGGTTCCTATCGCCGAGCACTTGGATCAATGGAAGCAAAAGTTGGGGTTTGGCCGTTCTTGGCAAACATGCGGGATGAACCTACGGCTTTCGAGATGTTGATGGAGTTCACTTCCGATTCTGTAACTGAGTATGAGTCGAGTGTTAATGACGCAGTTTGATTTCATCGATCGATCTGATGCTGGACAAAAAATGCTCGCAACTTTTAGGCCTGAAATTCTAGAACACGATGTAATTGTTGTCGTCCTACCTGCTGCAGTTGAAATCGCATTAGCTTTTGCAACTGAAATGACTTTACCCATGCGGGATTTAAACATTATTCGAACTAGAACTGAAGTTTCCATTCCGAGGATTGGAGATTTGGCCGGCTTAAAAGTCGCGGTAATCGATGATGGTGTCGAATCTGGAAGCACTGCGATGGCTATTGGAGCAATGCTTCGTGGCGCATCGGTTCAATCGGCAACCCTAGTAGTTCCAGTTTGCCCAAAGTCAGTAGTGCCGCATTTGCTTGCGGTGTACGACACGATTCACGCTGTGGTTTCGCCACCAGTGCCAATCTCACTAACCCGGTTTTACGAAGTTAACTAGTTGCCTTTAGTGCAACGAGAGCAGCTTTACCTTCTTTGGTGACGCTGTAGGTATACGTGATTTCGCCCAACGGTTCATCATCAGAACTAATCACGCTTTTGGCAATTCGTCCTTCGGTATCAAGTGTGTAAACCGTTACATACTTCGACAAGTCAATTGTGTTAGTAATTGTGAATTCACCAGGAGTATTGCTAATGACTGAGCCTTGGTCATTGCCACCAGCAACCAGTCCATCTAGCTCAGAGATAGTGCGCGCGGGCATCATTGAGGTTTCATCCATCTCGAAAACCGAATCTGCGTCGACATCGTAACTGGCGCAAGTTTTAGTTTTTGGATCCTGCACTGCCACTTGCACCATCACACCGTCGGTATCAAACCACAATTCAGTTAAGCCAGATTCCGCCGCACTTTCCTGGGACTTAACTAAGGCAGCTCGGAATTCTCGCTCGGCATCCGGTTGGATTTCATTGGGACTAATTGATGGCTCTGCCTCTAAGGTTGGAGCAGAAATTCCAGATTCTGTAGCAGACCCTGAATCTGGTGATTTGTCCCCACAGCCAGTAGCAAAAGTCAGCACTGCCAATACGGCTAAGCCCAATCCGATCGGGCGGAATTTCGAGTTAGGCGTGCGCAAAAGGTTCATTACTTCCATCGTAACTTGAATACCTATATGGTCAGTTTCCCTCGATAGAATGGGGTTTCCTGCTTCCGGCAACCAGTCGGACAGCCTTATCGGATGTTGAGTTTCATGGATCGCGTAGACGCTGTAGTAAATCTGTCCAAACGTCGGGGATTTGTTTTCCCAAGTAGCGAAATTTACGGTGGATCCCGATCTGCCTGGGATTATGGCCCACTTGGCGTAGAACTCAAAGAAAATGTTCGTCGGCAATGGTGGAAAGCCGTTGTTCAATCCCGCGAAGACGTTGTCGGCATCGACTCTGCCGTAATTTTGGCACCACAGGTTTGGGCTGCATCCGGACACTTGGCAACGTTTACTGATCCGCTAACTGAGTGCACCTCATGTCACAAGCGGTTCCGCGAAGATCACTTACTTGAAGAATTCGAAGAACGTAAAGGCCGCGCACCTGAAGGTGGCTTGGCTGGCGTACCTTGCCCTAACTGTGGAACTAAGGGCGAATTCACTGAACCGAAAATGTTCAATGGAATGCTTTCCACAAACCTTGGTCCAGTCATTGATGAAAACTCACTGCACTACCTTCGTCCAGAAACTGCGCAAGGTATTTTCACAAACTATGCAAATGTCGCTGCATCTTCACGTAAGAAGCCACCATTTGGTATCGGTCAAACTGGAAAGTCTTTCCGCAACGAAATCACACCAGGAAACTTCATTTTCCGAACTCGCGAATTTGAACAAATGGAAATGGAATTCTTTGTTCCACCTGGCACGGACGAGCAGTGGCATGAATACTGGCTCGAAGAGCGTTGGAATTGGTATGTAGACCTTGGTCTATCACCGGATAACTTACGTCGCTTTGAACATCCAAAAGAAAAGCTTTCGCATTACTCAAAGCGCACAACGGACATCGAATACCGCTTCCAATTCGGTGGCAGTGAATTCGCCGAACTTGAAGGTATTGCAAACCGCACTGACTTCGACTTAAAGGCACACATGGAAGCTTCGGGCAAAGACTTGTCATTCTTTGATCAGGAATCTGGCGAGAAGTATGTGCCGTACGTTATTGAGCCTGCGGCCGGCCTAACTCGGGCAGTACTTGCATTCATGCTTGAGGCCTATGACGAAGATGAAGCACCTAACACTAAGGGTGGCGTTGACAAGCGCGTAGTGATGCGTTTTGATAAGCGCCTGGCACCAGTGAAGGCAGCAATCTTGCCATTGTCACGAAATGCTGACCTGAGTCCGAAGGCCAAAGACTTGGCCACCGAACTTCGCAAAAACTGGAATATCGAGTTCGATGATGCCGGTGCAATCGGTCGTCGCTACCGTCGTCAAGATGAAATCGGAACTCCGTATTGCATAACCGTTGACTTCGAAACCTTAGAAGACAACGCAGTAACTATTCGCGATCGAGACACTATGGAACAAGAGCGCGTTGGGCTTGATTCCGTAGTCTCTTGGTTAGGCTCTCGCCTCGTCGGCTGCTGATGTTTGCAGATTTATTAGCCACTGATCCGGTCATCGAACTTGCGCCTATGGCGGGAGTTACGAACCGGGCGTTTCGCAGAGTTTGCCGTGAGGCGTCAACACAGATGCGACAATCTGCTGGCCAAGTCGATGTTGATCACACGGTTTACGTTGCCGAGATGACAACTTCCCAGGCTTTGTTGATGCGCCATCCAGAAACGTTGGACTTAGTGACCTTTGATTCTGACGAAAAAACCAGAAGTGCTCAGCTTTATGGTGTTGATCCAGACATTGTTGGCGCAGCAGTAAAGATGCTCGTTGACGAAGATATGGCAGATCACGTTGACTTGAACTTCGGCTGCCCAGTGCCAAAGGTCACTCGCAAGGGTGGCGGCAGCGCTTTGCCTTGGAAGCGCGATCTGTTTTCTAGCATCGTTAATTCAGCAGTTAAGAATGCCCAAGGCAAGGTTCCTGTAACAGTGAAGATGCGTGTTGGCATCGATGCAGACCATATCACTTATTTAGATGCTGGAAAAATTGCATCTGATGCAGGTATTACTTGGGTTGCACTGCATGGCCGAACTGCAGCTCAGTATTACGGTGGCAAAGCAGACTGGTCCACCATTGCCAGACTCGTTGAACACATTCCAAATACGCCAGTACTAGGCAATGGCGATATTTGGTCTGCGGCTGATGCCCAGCGAATGCTGGATGAAACTGGAGCTCGGGGAGTAGTAGTTGGTCGAGGATGTTTAGGACGACCTTGGTTGTTTGGTCAGATTCGTGCATCGTTTGCCGGTGAACCAGTTCCGGCTGAACCAAATGCCGGAGTGATTGTTGATTTAATGCGACGTCATGGTGAATTGTTAGTTGAAATGCATGGCGATGAGTTCCGGGGCTGCCAGGAAATGCGCAAGCACATGGCTTGGTATTTAAAGGGAGTAGTAGCTGGCAGTGAAACCCGTGGCGCACTGTCGTTGATTTCGAGTTTGAAAGAATTCGACGACTTGTTGAGCACGATCAATCGAGATCAGATTTTGGATGAAGAGTTAGCCAAACTTCCACGCGGCAGAACTACGCCAGATCGTCGAGTTAACTTGCCTGATGGCTGGCTAAAGTCCCAGAGCATGTCGCTAACTGAAGTTGAAACAGTTCGGGAAGCCGAACTAGCGGTCAGTGGTGGATAAATGTTAGGCACCTATACCGAATTTGATTCCCAGCGCTGGGTTAATGAACCAAACAAGAGCGTTGAACGAACTGAGTTTGCTCGAGATCGCGCCAGAGTTATGCATAGCTCGGCACTGCGGCGTCTTGGTGTAAAAACTCAAGTAATGGAAGCTGGCCAAGAAGATTTCCCGCGCACTCGTCTGACGCATTCTCTAGAAGTTGCCCAAGTTGGACGCGAACTCGGTTCGGCATTGGGATGCGACCCTGACTTAGTTGATACTGCATGTCTTTCTCATGATCTTGGTCATCCACCATTTGGTCACAATGGCGAGACTGCATTAAATGAATTAGCCAAAGACATTGGTGGCTTCGAAGGAAACGCGCAATCTTTCCGATTGCTAACTCGCTTAGAACCAAAAGCTGTTAGCCCAGCAACTGGCCCACGTCCTGGACAAACTATTGGCTTGAACTTAACTCGTGCCTCATTAGATGCAGCATCGAAGTATCCGTGGACTAAACAGCCTGGTGAAGTTAAATTCGGTGTTTATGAAGACGATGCCGACGTATTTGCTTGGGTGCGCGAAGGTGTAACTGGAACTACTTCATGTTTTGAAGCTCAGGTTATGGATTGGTCTGATGATGTTTCTTACTGCGTGCACGACATCGAAGATGCAGTATTCGCGGGACACGTGAACATTGACATTCTGAAATCCGAATCTGGTCGCAGCGAAGTCGTTGAAGTTGCGCAGAAGTGGTACGGAACGAACTTTGCTAAACCAGAACTTGATGCCGCATTGATTCGCGTCAGCTCGCTGCCAAGTTGGCCAGCCTCCTTTGATGGAACCATGCGCTCACTCGGGGAGCTAAAGAATCTGACCAGTACATTGATTGGCCGATTTTGTATTGCAGCTCAACAGGCAACTCAAGCCGAGTATGGCAAGCGACCATTAACGCGATACGACGCATCACTGGTGGTTCCGGATGAGGCGCGCTATGAAGTTACGGCCCTTAAGGCCTTAGCAGCTCGATTTGTAATGAATCGCGTGGGCGCCGAGGAGCTTTATGCCAGACAGCGCCAGCAGATTCAAGATCTGGTTGAGTTTTTAAACCAGGACCCACAAGCCAATCTTGATCGTTTCCACACCGATCTTTGGTTAACAGCCCAGTCTGAGGCGGCTAAATTCCGCGTTGTTGTTGACCAGGTAGCTGCACTCACAGACGTCAGCCTTGTGCAGTGGCACCAACGCAGCTGCACGTAACATAGGGGACGTGGCAGGAAAAATTCGCGAAGAGGACGTTACCTCAGTTCGCGAGCGAGCCCGAATCGATGAGATTGTTCGCGAAACCGTAACCCTTAAGGCCGCTGGTGGCGGTAGTTACAAAGGACTATGTCCATTCCATGACGAGCGATCCCCTTCATTCCATGTGACCCCAAGCAAAGGTTTGTATCACTGCTTTTCCTGTGGCGAAGGTGGTGACGTAATTACCTTCGTGCGCAAAATCGATGCTCTCTCATTTACTGAAGCGGTTGAAAAACTCGCAGTTAAGTACGGCATCGTATTGCGCTACGAAGAAGGCAGTGGCAATTCATCTGGCCAGCAAGGTCAACGAGCGCGGTTAATCGAAGCGCACAAAGTGGCCGGAGCTTTCTATAAAGCTCAGCTATTAACACCCGAGGCACAGCACGCCCGAACCTTTTTAACTGAACGTGGATTTGATCAAGCTTCGTGGGATCTGTTTGGTGTTGGCTATTCACCATCTGGCTGGGATGGCTTGCGTAATGAATTGCGCAGCAAAGGTTTCACTGAAGAAGAAATGATTGCTGCAGGTCTTGCGGTATCGGGCCAGCGTGGCGCTTACGACCGGTTCCGAGATCGCGTAATGTGGCCGATTCGCGATTCAAGTGGCGACACCATTGGATTCGGTGCTCGCAAACTTACTGAAGCCGATCAGGGACCAAAGTATTTAAACACCCCCGAGACTCCGATCTATCGCAAGTCACAAGTTCTGTATGGAATTGATTTAGCGCGCAGAGAAATGGCGAAACAGCAACAAGCAGTTGTCGTCGAGGGATATACAGACGTAATGGCTTGTCACTTAGCCGGAATTACCACTGCAGTAGCAACTTGTGGCACCGCCTTTGGCGCAGATCACGTAAAAATGCTTCGTCGCATCCTGATGGATGACGACACGAAGCACGCTGAAGTCGTTTTCACATTTGATGGTGATGCAGCTGGGCGCAAAGCAGCACTAAAGGCCTTTAGTGAAGACCAAAAGTTTGTCGCCTCAACTTTTGTGGCTATTGAACCGCACGGTTTAGATCCTTGCGATTTGCGATTGAAGCATGGCGATGAGGCCGTAAAGAATTTGATTTCAACCAAGATTCCGCTCTTTGAATTCGTAATGAGATCCACTGTTGAAGAATTTGATCTGGATACCGCTGAAGGTCGAGTTGCAGCCATGCGCGCGGTGGCGCCAGTACTAGCTGGCATCAAGGACAGTGCGCTTCGTCCGGAATACATCCGCACGGTTTCTGGCTGGCTTGGTATGGATGATGCCGCAATCAGAAACGAAATGAGCGCTGCAGGTCGTAAATCAGTACCACAGCAGTCACGAGCTCAGAGCACTGCCACGTCGCAAGCTGCGCAGGTAGAACGCGAAGCCTTGAAATGCGTATTGCAAACCCCACACTTGGTTGGGTCATGGTTTGAATCACTTGAAGAAAGCGTGTTCACAGTGCCAGCAGCTTCTGCGGTCTATGCCGCGTGCGTGGCAGCTGGGAACCCACTGGAGTTTGATTCGGCGCAGGTTTGGATTACAAAAGTTCTCGAGCAAGCACCAGATGATGAAATCAAATCTCACGTCCGAGCTATGGCCGTAGAGCCGCTGCCAAACGATGTGCCAGATGCACGATATGTTCAGGCAGTCTTGGCCAGAATCCTTGAGATGGATGCTGGTAGGCGAGTGGCAGAAATCAAAGCAGCACTGAGTAGGGCTGAAGACGGAACCGATGAAGTAGACCAAGCCCGATTGCTGACTGATCTGCTATCGCTAGAAAGCTATCGCCGCGATATGCGCAACTTTGCAGTTGGTGACATTTAGTGGGTTGGTTTAAGCAAGCACCAGCTATGCCACCTGAGTTAGCACAAGCGATTAGTTCACATGGTCGCTTGCTGGACTGGGCAAGTCATTCTGATGGCCTGATTGCAATTACCAAAAACTCATTGGTAGACATTTCGGGCGATGTAACAACCGTTACCCCATGGACAGATTCGCTTCAGGCTAAATGGGAACCACCTCAGTTAACTGTGATATTTCAAGGTCAGTCGGACGCAAAACCTAGTGCCCAATCCTGGACTTTGGATGCCGAAAGTCAATTGCCACGGGCAGTCCGCGACCGGGTTACCTCAGCTGTTGTAGTGGATCGGGTTTTTGAATTACCTAATGCCGGCAAGGTCAGATTCGTGGCACGCAAGGACGAAAACCGTACTTACTGGAGTGCGATTTCAGATGATCTGGCGGCTAGTCAATCTGATATCGGCCAAGAAGAAATCGCAAAGGCCTTGGTAGAACTTCGCTCCTCGTTCGGAATCTAGGGCGTTTCGCCACAGCCACTGCATTTTGTTAAGATTGTCTAGTTAATCCCCTGTAGCTCAATTGGCAGAGCACTCGACTGTTAATCGAGTGGTTATTGGTTCGAGTCCAATCGGGGGAGCGCATAAAAAACCGACCGTTACTGGTCGGCTTTTTCGTTTGTAAGTCTTAATTCTTACCAGCT
Source organism: Actinomycetota bacterium (assembly GCA_026392515.1). GTDB lineage: Bacteria > Actinomycetota > Actinomycetes > S36-B12 > UBA5976 > UBA5976. The sequence continues at coordinate 30,019 of JAPLBY010000028.1, forward strand.
AGCTTCAGCTCGCCACATTCCACTTGGCCCCGAGCGGCGAGAAATCGCAGTTTTCATTTCGTTGAAGTTCACCACGTATTGCGCGTAGATTTCCGGGCTCGTTGTGAATGTCAAAATCTCATCGTTCCACTTTTGGCCTGGTGAAGTTATGTTCGGAGTTCCCGAGATTACAACTTGTTGACGCAGTTGTTTTCCTGGTTTTCCATACATGCCATCAATGGCTATGTATTTTTGATGCGAGTACCATCGCGATCCTGATGCATCGGCAACATTCTCAAGCTTTGCTCGGTTGTCAGCCTTATCAAATGCTGTGATCTTAAGTGGTGTTGAAACACACATACTCAAAGAGCCACCAGTTGATTTGTTTTTGGCATTAAACCAGCAGTAGCCACCAGGTTTATTAATGGTTGGGATAGCGCCTTGCAACGAACCATTCGCACAAACCTTAGCAGTAACCATTCGATTCTTGCCGGCATCGAAAACTAGTCCAGGGCTAGTAAGTTTTTGAGCCTTACCCTTTACTGTTGGGAAAGTTGAAAGACAGTCCGCGGCGCCCCAAGCGCTGGGCTTGTCACCATTTGGAATGAAGTCATATTTTCCAGTCTTGGTATTTAGTGCCTTAATACGCTGATCCATATCGGTATAAATGACTTGGACGTTACAGCCACCATTATTGGCACTAGAAGCAAAAGCTTTCTTCCAAAGTTCCATCGCTGGCGCATTGCGGGTAAATACGAACATGTTCACATAGATCTGAGTACGCATGGTCTTCTTGCCAACTTTGTAAACACACTTAATGTCGCGCAGCATCGTCAAAACGTCATCTGAACCAGTTTTTGGATAGACGTAGTAAGTCGTAGTTTTGCTATCCGTCTTCAGCTGGCGATAAGCATTTGCCTTACCTGCGCCGCGAGCAGCATTGGCTAAGTCTGCATAGTACTGATTCATCGACGCGAAAAGAGTTTTGTCATTAACCACGACAGAGGCATTGTTGAATCCAACTTTTGCCTGTTCGTAAGTTGGGTTAACTGAAGAGATACCAACTACATTCTTGGCTGATCCGGCGCGAGTGATCATAAAGAACTTGGAGTGCAGGGCTGGATACTCGCCTTCACTTTCGTCTGGGAAAACTATGCCAGCTGGAGCTGGGGGAGTTAAACAGCCCGAGTCACAGGAACCTAACCAGCTACCAGCATTCTCCGAAGCGTTAGCAGTGGCATCAGTTATGTTGCTGCCTAGAACAGCGCGAAGAGTGTTAACAGCGGTAAATGAGGAAGAAGAAGATTTGGTTGCATGGCTATTAACCAGAACTCGCACGTTAACACCGTTGCGATGAGCCTGGATTAAGTGGTTAACCATGTTGTCGTCGGTGAATGAGAACCAGGACATGGCGATCGTTGATCCAACTGGAGCGCAGTCAATCATGTTGTTAATACGGTTTGTAATTGCGAACCGTGAGTTGGAAAGCTTTCCATCACGTGAGGTTCCCGCAAGTGGGTTATTGAAAATAGTTTCAGTTTTTGGAACCCAGCCACCACAGTCGCGCGGTTCACTGACGTTTACGGTGATGGTTGCTCCAGCGGCGCCAGCAATAACTCCGCTGTATTGGTCTAACGCAACTGAGGTTTGACCATATTCATCTGTAGCAGTCACTGCGAACGTTGCTTTAACCGAGTTATCGGCAGGAGTTTGGAAGCCGCCAGCCGGTGTAAAGGTTGCAGTCGTGGCATCTGCCATTGCTGCAGAACCATTTGCTGCGGCTACCGCAGTAACGCTGTATGAAAGCGTGCCGTAACCACCTTGGCAGCCACCAGATCGAAGCGCCTCGTAAGCAAGTGGAACATTTAGCGCAGTGTTAATAGAAGTTGAGGTAGTAAAAATCTGACAAGTCGGTGGCGCTACTGCGCGAATGTTGATTGGAACGTTTACAGAATTTGTGTCTAGATATTGATAGCTACCTTCTGCCAGGTCTAAGTAAGCATGAGTTGCAAGAATCTCAAGTGTTGAATCAATTGCGGCTGTTGTTGTAGACACCGTCAAGGTATCGCCAGAGATAGTAGCTGTAACTCCGGCTGGATTGGAACCAATTGCATATGAAATTGAATTAGCCGCTGGTAGTGGAATAAATGACGGGGATGGGTATGGAGTTACAGATGAAGTCGCTGTTGGAGTGCTACTTGGTCGTGCAGTTGGGGAAATCGATGGGGTTGGCGAGCCAGATGGAACCGCATAATTTGCGCAAGCTGTAAGAGTGGCAATTGAGTAGGTTTTTGCGGCACCGGAATTCAAAAGTTTGATCGTAGTTGCACTCGGGTTTGTGCAGGCTGGGCCATAAGGTCCGGTACGCACTGAGTTAGCAACCGCGGCTGTATCTATGGACTTAGCTGCCGCAGGGGACTGTCCGGTTTCAGCCACCATTGTCGCCAGCAAACTGGCAGCCACAAGACCTGTGACTAGGCGTCGCTTTCCACTAAACATTGCACTCCGCATTGATAAATCCCCACCAAATAACTCTTTAATCGTAACCGAGAACTTTGCGTGTCCAAGCCGATGAAGGTTGATTTAGAACGATTTGGATGAATCTTGGGTGAATCTATTGGAACGGCAGGATTTGTGGCGCGAAATCGCAACATGTGATGGTCAAATGCGTCGAATTGCCCTAGCCATTGCAGGTCTATTAGTTATTGGCGCTATTTCAAATGCCCCTGCCGGTGCAAGTGTTCCGACCGCCAGTGAGCCTGTTGCTTATAAGTACCGCTCCTGCAGTTATCCAAAAGGTAAGCCGGGTGAGTACAAGCCAAATGCCGCATCTTGGAAAGCTCAGGGTTTTGCTGATGTTGTTAAGGGCATAGACATTTCAGTCTGGCAGCACCCAGACAACCAACCGATTGATTTTGCTGCGCTTAAATCTGAATACGACGTCTCATTTGTAGTGATCAAGGCATCTGATGGCGGCACTCGGGGCAATGACAATGCCAAGAAATGGTTCCCAATCGATAGTGCTGCGGCGCGCGCTGGAGGCTTAGTTGTTGGTGCCTATCACTATGCCCAACCAGGCAACATGGATTCCAACACAATTACCGATGCAAAGCTGCAAGCCAAGCGCGCAGTTGAGCAAGCTGAAGGTGCAAAAGTCGGCGACCTGCCACTTAGTTTGGATGTTGAAGAACTTCCTTGTGGCTGGACCATTCAAAGATTGGCTAAGTGGACCAGTGCATTCTTGGTAGAAGCCGAAGCCCTGACAGGTCGCACTCCGATTATTTACACCAACGGCACATTCATCGCCAGGTTGCAAGATGCCGGCGCAACAGATTTGTCTCGTTACCCACTTTGGCTCGCTAAATGGGGACCAAAGCTCGGCACTGATCCAAAAGAAATGCGGATCTGGAATAACGATTGGTTAATTTGGCAGTTCACAGCCGATGGGAAAGTAAGCGCAGTGCCATCCAGCACTACTGACTTAAACGTATTCAAAGGAACTCCAGAAGAGTTCCAAGAATTTGTTAACCGTTAAGCAAACGCTGCTTCAAGTGCAACTTCAACCATTGCCTCAAATCCAGTTTCCCGTTCTTCAGATGAAGTTTTCTCATGCGTACGAATCATGTCGCTAACGGTACAAATTGCAAGAGCGCGACGACCATACTTTGCTGCGATTGTGTAGAGGCCGCTGGCTTCCATCTCGACACCAAGTACGCCGTGAGCTTCAAGAATATCTAGCGCATTGCTGTCGTCATAGAACAAATCCATGGAAGCAATACCACCGACGTGATAAGTCACGCCGTGAGCAGCAGCAGCATCGACTGCAGCCTTCAACAAGTCATAGTTTGCAATCGGCGCAAAATCTAAGCCGCCTGTAGCGCGACGATTAGTTCCAGAGTCAGTTGATGCGGCCATGCCGATGATTACATCGCGCAGCTGAGTTTTACCTAAACCACCGCAGGTACCAATACGTATTGCTGTCTGGACATCAAAATCCTTAAACAGTTCCGTGACATAAATTGAAATTGATGGAATGCCCATTCCAGTTCCTTGAACTGAAACGCGGTTTCCTTTGTAAGTTCCGGTGTAGCCGAACATGCTACGCACTGAGTTGTATTGGACTGCGCCTTCAAGCATGTTTTCCGCAACCCACTTGGCCCGCAAGGGATCTCCTGGCAGCAGGATAGTTTCAGCAATGTCGCCTTTATTGGCACCAATATGTACAGTCATAGCCACTAATGTACTGGGCTGTTCTATTAAGGTTGCGATTAGTCCCACAATCAGGAGAACTTAAGTGGCTGCCAATCAAGCAATCTTTAATGCCCAGATCAATACCCAGAATCCAGGTGCGCCAAGTGCTTCGGCAATCGCTTGGTCTGGAGATCACATCATTGCCATCGGTACCGACGATCAAGTTCGAGAAGAATGCGATGGCAACACCGAAACTGTTGACGCTCATGGGAAAGCAGTAACGCCTGGAATCGTCGATGGACACCAGCACTTATTTCACGGCGCTGAATTTGCGCAAGGCCTAGACCTTGATCGTGTCTCAAATCTTTCCGACCTGCGCGCTGCAATTGCAGATGAGCGTAAGCGCATTGGACCTGGCAAATGGTTAATGGGTTTTGCACTTGAGTACTCCGCAATCGGCGGTCCGTATCATCACAGTTTGCTCGATGACGCAGCTGGCGATGGCCCAATGTTTTTGTACACGCTAGATGTTCACACTGGCATGGTGAATGCCGAGGCAATGAAGATTGCAAACTTAACTGGCCCAATGCAGGTTGCTGATAACTCGATTGTTGTTGTTGACGAAAACGAAAAACCAACTGGCGAGCTATTGGAAATGGCTGCAATGCAGATCGTGCTCAAGCATGCACCAGTTGCATCAAAATCAGATCGCATGGCTTGGTATGCCGAAGCAATCCGTCGCCAAAACGCGGTGGGCATAACTGAAGTTCATTTAATGGATGGCAACCTTGACACTGTTGACATCATGCGCGGACTTGAAGAGCAAGCCAACCTAAAGCTGCGGATTCTGCTTCATCACTTTGTCTATCCATATACTTCAATTGAAGAAGTTGAAGCCATGATGCAAACCCATAACGTAAAGGGATTGCGTTGGCAGGCCGATGGCGTGAAGTTCATGCTCGATGGCGTGATCGATACCGGTACAGCGTGGCTCGAACACCCAGACTCCCAAGGTGCCGGTACCGAGCCAATGTGGCCAGAACTTTCGCTGTACCACCAACGAGCTCGGCAATTCCATGATGCAGGTTTCCGCATTGCAACCCATGCAATTGGTGACCGAGCTGTGCGAGAAGTTCTTGATGTTTATGAAGGTTTGCCAGGTGGCTCAAATGGTCGCCATCGCATCGAACACATCGAAACTTCTCCTGACAACACGATCGCAAGGTTCAAGCCGCTTAAGGTAACTGCATCTATGCAGCCAGTTCATATGCGCTGGCTCGAGTACGACTTAAGTGATCCTTGGTCGCAACGCCTTGATACGACTCAGTGCGGCCATGGCTGGAGGTCTGGCGACATTATGAGCACAGGAGCACTTGTAGTCCTTGGCTCGGATTGGCCGGTCGCGCCATTTGATCCGCGCATGGGAATGTTTGCTGCACAAATGCGTAGAGCGCACGATGTTTCCTATGACGGTCCAGTTGGAAAAACCCGTGCGTTAACCGGGGCTGAGACTTTAACTGGCTATACCCGAAATGCTGCAATTGCAGTTGGCGCGGATAGCGAGCGAGGCATGTTGGCGCCGGGCATGAAGGCTGACTTAGTTATGTGGCAGGAAGATCCATCGAAGGTGAATCCAAACGACGTGATTGATCTTCCAGTGCTACGCACTGTTGTTGGGGGAGAAACCGTTTACGAGGTCTGAGCGAAAGTCAGCAACCGACATTTCGAAAATTTCTTCTGGTCCATCTTCTTCATCTATCTGTTGTCCAACATGAGTAAAGCCAAGCGAGTTAATGATTGCCATGGATGGCGCATTGTTCGCGCTCACTGTATAGCGAAGTGTTGATACTCCAGGTTGATCAATTACCCAAGTCCACATGCCAAGCAAGGCTTCCTTGCCAAAACCTTGATTTCGACAAGGCTCGCAAATTCCAAAACCAATTTCAATCATGCCGTCTTCATCTGGTGGGGCATGGAAACTAATTGACCCAACAACTTCTTTGGTTTCCCGCAAAACAATCCAACGGATGAACCAAACGTTGGTACTTGGGTCTGCTTTAACTTGTGGCACACGCCAACGCAGGGGACCGGAATGCTCGTGTGTTAGTTCCTTGTAAGGATTAGTGAAGTCACGATCAGAAAGTAATGAAGGATTGTCCGGATCTTCGTGCAGCATGATTAATTCCGGAATTGGAATTAAATGCAGATCCAAGCGCTGAGTTTGAATCAATTCAGGTGACTTAGGCATCTAACGTTTTTACAATTCGAATCCAGACCAAATATGCGCCAGTTAACAGACAAGCCCCAGCTAGTTCTAGTTCTGGTCTGATTGGCACATAGCCATCAGCTGCATCAAATGCGGAAACAATTCCGATGTTGTTAACTAAAGCGAACCCAACCCAAGTAAGCCACCAAGTCAAAGTATCTTTTCCGATCAATGACTTCGATTCGTCGCTACTTTCGGCCCTCAAAAGATCTTCGATGATGTTCTTAGGAAACCAAAGCGATACAACTGGAACGATCCAACTCCAGAACACCCAAGGACGCTTTAGGCCCATCGCAGTTGGGTTAGTTGCAGTCGCTGTGATGTGTAATTTCTTTAACCAGAGACTGGTAATTACCCATGAGCTAATCATTGTGATTGGGATGATTACTGTCATTGCGTCATATGCCGTGACTATCTGATCAGCAGCCGTGCCAGATGCGAGTTGGTCTCGGTAACTCTGGGCACTGGGTATCGAAGCCAAAGCCACAATCCAAACCGCAGCCAATAGCGAAGAGCTGGAGGCTATTACTTGCCGTCCCGACATTGGCTTTGCAGCAGATTTAGGCACTTGTGACTTTCCTTTGTTTAAGGGGAATCTAACACAACTCGGAATCTATTCGCTGTCATCCAAGTGCCCTTGTTGGTCATCGGCTACATTGTGAACATGTTGCAGATAGGTCAAGTCGGACGAGCCTGCATCAATTCATACTTAATGGTGATTGGGTCGTTGCTCGCGCACGGCATAGCCGGCGGTGACTTTGCAGATATGTCTCAGCTTGTCCCGCAGGCAGCATTGATTGCTGCATTGGTATTCCTAGGTCAGCGTAAATTCTTTGAAGGCCCAGTGCTTGCCGCTGTGATTGCGTTAACGCAGTTTTCTGGCCACGTGTTTTTAGGTACTGCCAGCAAGTCAGACTTGACGATGTCTGCGTCCCACGTAATTGCCGGCCTACTCACTTACGTAATCATTTCCAAATTTGAAACCCTAATACTCCTAGCCAAAGATTTTCTCTTCAGTTCTTTCATTGGGCAAGTGAATGCACCAAAAATTCAATTCGCACAGCCAAGCGTTTTGGTAACCGCCTGCGAAGCATTTGTTCTGAAGTGTGAAGTTCTATTAATTGCCAATCCAAGACGGGGACCCCCGAGTCCCCGACTTTGTTACTGATTTTGTTAATTGTCGGAAGGCATTGAATTGTTTAGCTTAGTTAGATTGCAAACTCACGATATGAGTTCGCATGACAATTTCTTTCAGCATCATGCTCTTCACATCGCGCAAGTCGCTGCTATTTTGTTGGCGATTGGCGTTTGGTGGCTCATTCGAAATCGAAGGAGCTAAACATGATTCGTTTTGAATCAAAACATTTTTTAAGGAAACTAATTGAATTCCAATCGAAAGCGCCTTGCAAAGGCTAGAAATTACTCGGGTGCAATTGCATCCATTGCTGCCGGGGCACTGCTATTTAGCGCTGTTCCTGCGCAAGCCCATGTCAGTATCTACCCAAGCCCGAGTGGCACCGGTAGCTCAACTGCACCACTAGTGAAAGGTGCAAGCTTTTATCTAAATTTCCGTATTGGACACGGTTGTGAAGATGAAACTGCAACGCTAAGCAAACTCGATGGCAGCGCACTAAAGGGAAGCCTTGTTGATACTTCATCGGTTAGCGTTGTTGTGCCATTAAAGGCAACCAATAACGGTGCTACTGTGCCAAAGCCACAATATGTTCCAGGTTGGACAGTTTCAACGGTTAAAAACGCAGATGGAACCTACAAATTCACTTGGACCGCTAATGATGCCTCATTTGCCGTTCCAGCTGATGCTGCGGCTGCGGATGATTTAGATTCATCAACGTTTGCTGAGTTTGGAATCTCGGGTAAGTGGACAGCTGATGCAACTGGTGATGTGTACTTCCCAAGCACCCAGGTTTGCAAGCAGGACATTTCCGGAATTTCTGCCACAAAAAGTGCCCATAAAGTTGCCGTCACGAAAGTTGGTACTCGTTCTGTAGTCACATTCAAGGGACCGAAGTCAATGGCTGGACAAGTCTTGAACTTCAAGATCGATGGCGTAACTGTTGACACCGTAACTCTCGACAAAAAGGGCAATGCCAAAATCAAGGCAAATAAAGCCAACTCCAAATTAATTCAAGCAAAAGGCAGCCTAGTTGCATTTACTGATTCAACTGGAGTTGTTAAGGGTTGGAAAGGTGGCAAACCAGCCACTCGTGATCTAGTTATTGAATGGAATAAAGATGTAAGTGGTTCAACAGCCACTTACAGCACCGACATGACCATTGAATACAACCAAGCACCAAAGGTTACGGTTACCGCAAGTTGATTCGAAGAATCGCAGTAGCATTACTGGCGTGTACCTGGATTTTCCAGGGCACGCCAGTAATGGCGCATGCAACATTGGTCAGCGCTTCGCCTGCGCGTAATTCATCAAATCCAACTTCACCATTGGAAGTGAAGTTAGTTTTCGATGACGAGCTAATTGCTGTTGCCGATAACGCCAACATCATTATTGTTCGTTCTGGATCACAATCTGGCCCGCAAGTAGATCTGGGTAACTCTGCAGTAAATGGATCGGTACTTACGGTGGGATTGCCTACTCTGTCTCCGGGAAGTTATTTCGTCACGTATCGAATCGTTTCCAATGATGGACATCCCGTAACTTCGGACTATCAATTCTCTGTGTCAGCGCAGTCATCGCCTGTGCCAACTACCAGCAGCAGTTCCAACAAAGTGCTGGCTGTCAAGAAAACAATTGCCAAGTCTCAGGCAGCAAAAGATGCTGGGCTTGAGGTGCCGAGTAAGGCATCAGTAACAATCTCGGTAGCAAAGACCTCAAAGAAATTCTGTAAAGTTTCAGGATCTAAGGTTGTTGGAGTGAAGGCAGGAAATTGCAAGATTACTGTCACAATTTCGCCCAAATCAGTCAAAGGTAAACCAAAGCCAACGAAGTCTTCTGGAACTGTTACGTATCAAGTTAAGTGAGCAATCCAATGGCCTTTCGGGTTTGGCGAGTCCTAGACTGATAGAAACTAAACCCGAAAGGCCTTTTTCATGTCAGATCGAATCGAACCAACAATCACAGTTCTCGGTGGCAGCAATATTGCAGTACCGCCAGCAGCACTAAAGCCAAACAGCATTGACGGCCAAATGGAATCAGTACTTATGGCCTGGATCTCGCCCGATGAAGCAATTGAAACTGGTATTTGGGAATGTTCACCAGGCACATTTATCGTGCATCGCGATGGCTATGACGAAATCGCTCAAATCCTTTCGGGTTCAGCAACGATCACTGGCGAAGACGGAACTGTAGTTGAACTAAAAGTTGATTCAACGATCGTTACCCCAGAGGGCTGGCGCGGAACTTGGGTTGTGCACGAGCCAATCCGCAAAATGTTTGTAATTCGACGCTTCAAGAAGTAACTCGCAATAGATAGGTACCTGAAATGAATCCTGAAGACATTGTCGGTCCCGTTGAAGGAACTAAGGTTCCACGGTTTGCTGGTGAATCAACATTTGCTCGCTTGCCACGTATCGATCAAGTTTCTGATTACGACGTAGCAATCCTGGGCGCACCATTTGATGGTGGAGTTTCGTATCGTCCCGGTGCTCGCTTTGGTCCAATGGCAATTCGTCAGGCATCTCGCCACTTGCGTCCGGCTTATCATCCAGATTTACAAGTTGCACCGTTTCGCACGATTCAAGCTGTTGATGCAGGGGACATTCCATGTAATCCATTCGACATCGATAGTGCACTCAAGCAAATCGATGACGGTGCAAGTGAATTAGTCAGCGATAGTCGCAAGTTAGTAACCCTTGGTGGCGATCACACTGTCACACTTGGATTACTTCGCGCATTAGTAAAGGTGCATGGACCAATTGCGATGATTCACTTCGATTCCCATCTTGATACTTGGGATAGCTACTTTGGAGCCGATCGCACGCATGGAACCTTCATGCGCAGGGCATTCGAAGAAGGCTTGCTAATCGAAGACAAGTCACTTCACGTTGGTATTCGCGGCCCGCTTTATGACCAACAAGATCTAATCAACGACAAGAACTTTGGTTTCTCAACCGTTCGCGCAGCCGATTTTGATCGTATGGGTGTGGAAGAAGTTATTGGACTCGCTCGCAAACGCGTAGGGGATAGCCCGATGTACCTATCTATCGACATCGACGTGCTAGATCCTGCATTTGCGCCAGGTACTGGAACTCCAGAAATGGGTGGCTTCACTTCCCGCGAGTTATTGAGCCTGGTTCGCGGAATGCCAAGAGAGCAGATGATTGGCGCTGACATTGTGGAAGTGGCTCCGGCTTACGATCATGCCGAAATCACATCACTTGCTGCAGCCACTTTGGCTTACGAAATCATGTCACTAATGGCACTAAACGTTACGGACAAGAAGGGCTAAACCATGTCGCTAACTTCACCAGATGAAATGTTGCGAGTTGATCCAGATCCAATTCGTCAGGCTCGGATTGATTTAGCTGCGGCTCATCGCTTGGCAGTCTTCTATGGTTTCCATGAAGGAATCGACAACCATTTCACCCTGTTAGTTCCAGGTTACGAAGATCGATTCTTCCTAGCTCCATTTGGATTGCACTGGTCAGAAATTCAAGCCAGCGACTTCATGATCGTTGACCTTGATGGCACGGTTTATGAAGGCAGTGGCCTAGTGGAAGAAACTGCATTCTTTATTCATGCGCCAATGCATGGCAGCGCCCGCAAACTACGCGCAGTCCTGCACACCCACATGCCGTATGCAACTGCATTAGCGATGTTGGATGAACCAGATCTAGTTATGGCTAGCCAGAATGCGCTTGGCTATCGCGATGACGTTTTCTATGACTGCGATTACAACGGCCTAGCTCTAGATCGTTCCGAAGGTGAGCGCATGACTCGTGCCTTGGGGGAGAAGTCAATCCTGTTACTTCGTAACCATGGCATTGTTACCACTGGCTCGACAGTTGCCGAAGCTTTCCATCATCTGTATTTCTTTGAACGTACTGCTGAAGTTCAGGTCCTAGCGCAATCAACTGGCCAGATGATTCGCGAAGTTCCAAAAGACATCGTGGATATGACTGTTGAGCAGTTCAAGGATTCAACTCACCTTGATGGTTACAGCCGAATTGATTTGCACTTTGCAGCACTCAAGCGAATGCTTGATCGCAGCCAGCCGGACTACGCCGCTTAGAACTTGTAAATGACGTCACTGAAATGTGGCGTGGCAAATAAGTAAAGAATTCGAAGCGGCTCGTCGTCGTAGTTATTGATTTGATGCAAAGCATCGCCAGGAATGTAAACCATGGTGTCAGCTTCTACGTCGTATTCAACGTGTTCGATTGTGACTTTACCTTTGCCACTTAATACGTAGTAAGTCTCTGGTTGCAAGTGGCGATGTGCTTCAAGGGATTCATCCTTGAACACCCGAGCTACGCCCAGAACCATGTCAGTTTCTTCGTCATCGTTAACACCTTGCAGGGCCTTCCAAGTGACTTTTCCGCGGGCACCAACCTGATCTTCAGGCCAGCCAGCCCATTCACCTTCAGATAACTTGCGAATAATTGGCTCCACGCCGGACTCCTAAAGCTGATTCTGTCCATTAGGTTATGGGGTTTGAGGTCAAAACGGTTGCGTTTAACCAAACTGGCATCTAGACTAAAGGTAGTTGAACATTCAACTAAGCCTGAGGAGGCCGCTATGCCAGCTGTAACAGCAGATACTTTGACTTTGCCGAGAGTTTTCGTCGCCCCTGGCGCACAACCACGCTCAGTCAAGATGATTACAAATGCACCACAGGCATACGAAGGCGAAGGCTTCCCAGTACGTCGCGCATTTGCTGGCATCCCCAATGCAGATCTAGACCCATTTATTCACATGGATCAAATGGGTGAAGTCGAATACTTGCCAGGTGAGCCAAAGGGAACACCTTGGCATCCACATCGTGGTTTTGAAACTTTCACATACTTAATGGACGGTCGCTTCCTGCATCAAGATTCCCATGGTGGCGGTGGCACTATTAAAGAAGGCGGCACCCAGTACATGACTGCGGGGGATGGCATCCTTCACATTGAAACTCCACCAGAAGATTTAGTTATGTCCGGTGGCACATTCCACGGCGTGCAGCTTTGGATTAACTTGCCAAAGGAAAAGAAGCGCATTCAGCCGGCATACCAAGACCTGCAAGGTCAAGACTCTGCAATGGTGACCACGCAAGATGGTGGCGCATTGATCCGAGTGCTAGCTGGACAGATTGAAGATCACTCAGGTCCTGGAATCTCACACACTCCGATCACCATCACTCACATAACAATTGCTCCTGGTGCTCGCGCTGAAATTCCATGGCGCAGTGATTTCAATGCTCTGGCATACGTTCTTAATGGTTCGGGAACTGTTGGACCAGCAAACCATCCAATTCAAACTGGCCAGATGGCTGTATTGGTAAACGGTGATTACATTTCGATTCAGGCAAACCAGATTCAAGAATCTCGCCATGATGGTCTCGACATTTTCCTAATCGGTGGCATTGCGCTGCGCGAACTGGTTTTCCAGTACGGACCGTTTGTGATGAGCACTAAAGAAGAAGTTATGCAGGCAATGGAGGATTACCAAAAAGGACGCTTTGGTCACATCCCAGTTGATGCGATCATGCCGCACCGCCCCTAGACGAATAACACTTGCTGCACTGATTCAAACGACACCTATACTTTCACTATGTATGACATCGCCTTAAGTGTTAACGCTTGCGTAAGATCCAAAACTCGCGCTGAAATCGCTTGGTTGGTTTCGCCTAATAATGGTGTGCACGCTTTGGCGCTAACCCCTGGCGGCGGTCGCATCGGCAAAATCTTTGACGGCGCATTTGATGGCGCGATGTCAGATCACTCGAATCGTAAACTTCCAACTGGACGTTTACTAAACATCCAAGTTAACGAGTTCGAAGCCACGATTTCTGGAATTCCAACCGGCACTAATGCACAATTCTTAGTTGTCCCAGCAGATCATTTTGACCCAGATACTTGGCCAGCCATGATCGATCGTGTGCCAATCGCAATCGTTGCCCACTTAAACCAAGACGAAGTAACGCGAGTCGATGTTTTTGACGAATCTTCAATAGTTACCGCGGATGCGCAAACCTCGGAGCTTTTCGCCAAAGGTGCAACTGCCTATGAAATTCACCCAGATCGGGTTATCTCAGTTCTATTCCCAGTCACTCGACTTGTTGTTGCCGGGCAAGGTCCAGTTGCGGATGCAATTGCCAGCCTTGGGCAAACCCTGGGTTGGAATGTAACAGTAATGATGAGAAACGATTTGGCAATTGGCTTGCTGGCCTCATTATCGCCACTCGATGCTGCAGTAATCATGGGTCACGAAGTTGAAATGTCTAGCCGAAACCTAGGTGCAGCCCTAGAAGGAGCTGCGGGATATATAGGCGCTTTGGGATCCATGAAGATGCAGCAAGATCGAGCTGATTGGCTGGCTTATCAGGATGTGACGGACCTATCTCGAGTGTTTGGCCCAGCAGGCGTTGATATATCTGCCTCATCGCCAGTCGAGATTGCCATCTCAGTGCTGGCTCAGGCGATCGCGGAACTAAAGAAAAACTAGCCCCTCCCAAATGGTGAGATTTTCCGAAGATATCGACACATAACTATTTCCCTTTTCCTATTGCGAGTGACCTTTGAGAGTGTTAAGTTCAATCCCAAATCTTCATTGGAATGAATAATGAATAGGGGAGAGCCCAAAATGGCAGTTGAATCTACAGGTCAAGAACGCGGAAATCCGCGTTTTTATGCATTGATCGAAAATGCACCAAAGACCGGCAAGAGCCCAACAATCTGGGCCTGGCCGCAGATTACTGAGTTCTTAAAAGTTGCCAGCCAACCAGTGCAAGGTCCATGGCCACCGCACCAAGACGTGCGCCCTGATCCTGATGCAAGCGACATGCCTGTAGCTGTTCGCGACAACAAGTAAATTCTTAAACTTTAAAACTCTCTGACTTAACTCAAGTCACCGAAAGGAAACAAATGTATCCCTCCCGCTTTGGATATGAATCACCAAAGACAGTTGAAGAAGCCGTAGCGCTTCTTGACGCACATGGTGGTGAAGCAAAGGTATTAGCAGGTGGCCAAAGTTTGGTGCCGATGATGCGCCTGCGCTTCGCAGCCCCAGAAATGATCGTTGACATCAATGGCATCGAAGATCTTCATTACAACCGTGTCGAGGCAGATGGCACTGTTCGTATTGGCGCATTGTGCCGTCACGAAGAACTTGAAGACAACCCTGCTATCGCCAAAGCCATTCCAACAATTGCAGCAGCAGCTCCACTAGTTGCCGATCCAATTGTTCGTACTCGTGGAACTTTCGTGGGCTCTGTGTGTCACGCAGATCCACAAGGAGACTGGGCCGCCACAATGACTGCATTGGGTGGCCATATTGTTGCCCAAGGTCCAAAGGGTAAGCGCGACATTCCAATTGCTGAATTTGTGATTGGTCCATTCCAAAACACACTTGCATTCAACGAGATTGCAGTTGAAGCAGTTATTCCAGCACCAAAGGGTGTTCGTGTTGGCAACTACCTAAAGCTTGAGCGTCGTGTTGGTGACTTCGCAACTGCATCTGTTGCAGTGACAATAGATATGCAGGGCGACACTGTTGCTTACGCAGGTATTGCTCTTGCTGGTGTTGGCGGTCGAACCATCAATGCAAACGAGGCAGCTTCAGCGCTTGTTGGCAAGAAGCTAACCGCTGAAAACATTGCTTCAGTGGCAGCAGCAGTTGCTGCTGTTGCAGAACCACGTACAGATCATCGGGGATCTGCCGACTACAAGCGCCAGATTGTTAAGACATTCGTAGAGCGAATTCTTACTGGACTTCTAAACACATCACAGAAAGCGGCATAACAATGACAAGCCTTTATGACGAAGTACAAGCAGCACCCGGAGAAGGTGTGCCAACTCGACGCGTAACTATCAAGGTGAACGGCGACGATCGCACTGTTGATGTTGAACCACGTTTGCTACTTGCGCACTTGTTGCGTCAGGGACTGAAGCTAACTGGCACACATACAGGATGCGATACATCAAACTGTGGTGCCTGCACCATTCTGTTTGACGGTCGTCCAATCAAGTCCTGCACCATGCTTGCCGTGCAAGCTGATGGTCACAGTCTTGAAACCGTTGAAGGCCTTGCATCAGCAAGTGAACTTCACCCAATCCAAGAAGGCTTCAAGCAAGAGCATGGTCTGCATTGTGGTTTCTGTACTCCAGGAATGATGCTTGCAGCTAAGGCACTTCTAGATAAGAACGACAATCCAACAGAGGATGAAGTTCGCTGGGCACTTTCCGGCAACCTATGCCGCTGCACGGGCTACCAAAACATCGTTAAGTCAGTTCTATGGGCCGCAGAAAAAATGCGCGCGGAATCTAAATAGGTAGGGGATTTAGTCATGGCATTAGATGAAATCAAAATTGGCGGACTAGGCGCTAGCCGTCGTCGCGTCGAAGACAACCGCTTCATCCGCGGAAAAGGTAACTATGTCGATGACATCGTGTTGCCGGGCATGCTTCATATGGAACTACTTCGTAGCCCTGTTGCGCACGCTCGCATCAAGTCAATCGACGTCAGCAAGGCATACGACATCCCAGGCGTTCGCTTAGTTCTAACTGGCGAAATGATGGCAGCTCGTAACCTTGCTTGGATGCCGACATTGTCTTATGACACTCAGGCAGTACTTGCTACTGACAAGGTTCGTTTCCAGGGCCAAGAAGTTGCTGCAGTTATTGCGGACGATCCATACATCGCAAAAGATGCCTGCCAGGCAATCGTTGTTGAGTATGAACAACTTCCAGTAATCGTCAATCCGTTCCAGGCAATGGAATCCGGTTCCGAAGTAATTCGTGACGACAAGGAAAACCAGCCAGGCAACAAAGTTTTCGATTGGGAGATCGGCGACAAGGCTGCAACTGACAAGGCATTCGCTGAAGCAGATGTTATTTCCAAGATGGAACTGCACTACCCACGTTCACATCCATCTCCAATGGAAACTTGTGGTTCAATCGCAGACTTCAATCGTGCAACTGGCAAGCTAACCGTTTACATGACTTCGCAGGCTCCGCACATTGTGCGCGCTGCAGTAGCCATGGTTGCGGAACTTCCAGAACACATGATCCGCATTGTTTCACCTGACTTGGGTGGTGGCTTTGGTAACAAGGTGCCGATTTACCCAGGTTACGTAATCTCGATCTTGGCTTCGATCTTGACTGAAGTTCCAGTCAAGTGGATTGAAGATAAGACCGGAAACTTGATTTCAACTGGCTTTGGTCGCGACGTTTACCTTCAGGGTGAAATGGCGCTTCGCAAGGACGGCAAGATGCTGGGTATGCGCATGAAGACGATCTCAGATCACGGCGCTTTCTACGCAGATGCTCAGCCTTCAAAGTTCAAGATTGGTCTCATGCACTCAGCATTTGCTGCATACGATTTGCCAGCTGCTCACCTTGAATCTGTTGGTTACTACACCAACAAGGCTCCAGGTGGCGTTGCTTACCGTTGTTCCTTCCGAGTAACTGAAGCAATGTTCTTCCAGGAGCGCATGGTTCACGCTGCAGCTAACGATCTAGGAATGGATCAAGCAGAGTTCCGTCGCATCAACTTGGTCAAGGACGACATGTTCCCGTACCGCACTGCCTTCGGTTTCCTAACCGACTCGGGTCAGTACGGTAAGTGCCTCGACATAGGTATGAAGGCAATTGGCTACGACACTTACAAAGCTGAACAAGCTGAAGCTCGTTCCCGTGGCAAGTTGCTAGGTATTGGTATCTCGACAATGACCGAGCCTTTGGGCGCAGGTAACAGTCGTGAATACGACATCTTGGGTATCAAGATGTTTGACTCGGCTGAACTTCGCGTTCACATGACCGGTAAGGCAATCTTGCGTAC
The DNA here is from genome assembly GCA_026392515.1 of Actinomycetota bacterium. Taxonomy (GTDB): domain Bacteria; phylum Actinomycetota; class Actinomycetes; order S36-B12; family UBA5976; genus UBA5976. Next base: position 47,409 of record JAPLBY010000028.1, read on the forward strand.
CGGCGCAATGAACCAAGGTCAGGGTCACCAAACCACTTGGGCACAGATCGTTGCACACGAACTAGGTATTCCAGCTGATGACGTAACAGTCGAAGAAGGCGATACCGACACTGCACCATTCGGTATGGGTACTTACGCATCACGTAGTACTCCGGTTGCCGGCGCTGCAGTAGCAATGGTTGCTCGCAAGATTCGTGCCAAGGCACGCAAGATTGCAGCACACCTACTTGAGGTCTCAGAAGAAGACATCGAGTGGGAGTTGGGTCGCTTCTACGTTCGCTCAAACAAGGAACGTGGCGTAACGATTCAGGATTGCGCACTTGCTGCTTACAGCAACATGCCAGATGGTATGGAACCAGGTCTAGAGAACAACGCTTACTACGATCCACCGAACTTAACTTGGCCGTTCGCTGCCTACTTCGTAAAGGTTGAAGTAGATGCTGAAACTGGCGTTTGGGATGTTCTAAAGGTTGTAGCAGTCGACGACTGTGGCGTTCGTATCAACCCAATGGTGGTCGAAGGACAAATCATGGGTGGTCTAACAGAGGCTTACGCAATGGCAAGCATGCAGTACCAGACTTACGATGACGAAGGTAACTGCATCGGTTCTAACTACATGGACTACTTGCTTCCAACAGCTTGGGAAACTCCAGGCTTTGAATTGCACGAAGTAGTTACACCTTGCCCGCACCACCCAATCGGTGCCAAGGGTGTTGGCGAATGTGCCACAGTAGCTGGACCTGCAGCGTTTGTTAACGCAGTTGTAGATGCACTTGGTCACCTAGGCGTTCGTAACATCGACATGCCAATGATGCCAAACCGCGTTTACGAAGCACTAACAACCGGTAAAGACATCAGCGGTATGCCACCTGTAAAGATGGGCGACTAATCGTGAAAACAGTTAATGCAAACTCGGGCCTAAAGGAGGCATCATGCTGATCTCACAATCATTTGAGGTGAAGCAACCAATTGACGCAGTGTGGAAGTTCTTTGATGACATTCCACAGGTGGCAGCATCCATTCCAGGTGCAAACCTGTCCAAGGAAGTAACCAAGGACAAGTACGAAGGTGGAGTAGTAGTTTCTGCTGGTCCAGTTAAGTTGGAATTCGATGGTGTTGCTGAAGTTAAGAGCCGCGATAACGCAAAGCGCATCTTGGTTCTTGACGCTTCAGGTTCGGATAAGAAGGGTCGCGGCGCTGCCTCGGTACTTCTAACCGCATCCTTGAATCAGATTCCAGGCGGAACCAAGGTTGATCTTTCGATGGACCTAACCATCTCCGGTGCGGCTGCTAACTATGGCCGTGGCCTAGTTGCTGACGTAACTGCAGTTCTGGTTAACACCGCGACTGTAAACATGGAAGCTCGTATGGATGCAATCTCTAAGGGCTTGGATCCAAACTCAGTTGGTGGCGCTAAGGCAGCCAGCGGTCTATCGATTGGTATCAACGCATTCAAGCGTGCTACCGGTCGCGTACTAGCCCGCTTCTTCCTTCCTTACAAGCCAGTGGCACGTCGGTAAAGGGGTACAGAGATGAGTATTTGGGCAATTTTCAACATCGTCTTAGTTGTTGTAATCATTCCGGTTTTGGTTTGGTTGCTTAACGTAGTGCTAAGTGCATTGGAACGTATCCGCGGAGCTGCAGATGATGCACTTTCCGGTGGCGTTGCACTTATCGGTGAACTTGGAACTACTCCTAGTTTGTTGGAAACAACTGACGAGACCATTAAAGAAGTAGCAAACGGTGCAGTACGTTACGCCGGATCCGTTGCGAAGTTGCTGGGATAAGGGGATCACAAAATGCCAACCGTATTCGTAGTATCGCTCGTGATCTTCACGATCATTATTGCTGCAGCTGCACTTGGATTAATCCGAGTGATTCTTCACCTTCGTTCGGTAGTCAAGACTCTTGACGCACTAGACGGTGGCGTAGCAGTGATCGTGGCACAGACATCAACCGTTACAAGCACCGTTGACTCAGTCAACGCGAACTTGGCTCCAGTGCGTAACTTCGCAGAATCGATTTAGGGGTAGTCGTGACAGATTTCTTCGGTGGTCACACAGGTTGGCTACTTGGTTATGTCATCGGTCTAGTCGTAGTACTAGTCGTTGTCGCACTCGTTGTACCGATTTTGCTTTTAGCTGGCCGCATCGGCGGACAAGCAAAGCGCATTAACACCGGTCTACAGACTGCAGAGAAAAACACTGCTGGCCTAAGAAAACTCCGCATCACAATTGAATCAGCAACAAACATCGTTGCTGGTCTAAATCGTGGCCGCACAAAGCTAGGAGGCTGAAAATGGATATCACAGTAGAGACATTGTGGACTGTTGCAAACATCCTTGGAATTGTTGTGGTGGTTGCTGTAGCACTACTACTAACAATCTTGGTATTGCTAGTTCGCACTATCGATAAGCGAGTTGCAGCCATCAAGGCAACTTTGGCAGCAGCCAAGGCCAACACAGCACACACTGCACTAATCGGCGAAACTGCCGCTGGTGTAGATGCCGTATTAAATGAAGGTCTAGAACATCACTTGTTCCTAGGCCGGGTACTAGAAAAGGTACGTTCATGAGCACACTAGCCCTTTGGTCAGTTATTGATGTAACTGCTTTAATCGCAGGTCTTGCGGTTTACCTATTCATCGTGGGTCGTCAACTTACAAAAGTGGCTGGCGCTCTTGAAGAGGCAGCCGACCTAGTTTGGGAAATCAAGAAGGACGCTGAAGTAATTCACAGCGGACTAACCCAGATCAACCAGACCGGTGGAATCGTTGCCGGTGCTTTGCCACTTCTTTACGGAATGGCTGAAGGCATTGTTACTGGCGCTACTTATGTTCCAGAGGCTCACGTTGACTCAGTCAACAAGCCTGCTATGGGTGTTCGTCGCTCCCGTCAGATGCATGGCGTAGGCGTAGACATCTAAATCAAGAAACCTAAACAAAAAGAGCCGCAGGAAACTGCGGCTCTTTTTGTTGTCAAAGTTAATGTGACGTGTTTGGATCTCGATCAGTTGTTAGAGGTTCAGTAACTGGGGTTGAGTATTCGCCAATCCACTCGTCTTTCCAAGTCTTTTCAAACTTTTCTTCATTGCAGCTTGGATCATAAATCGCCATCAACTCTTCACAAATCTGCTGGCGGTGTGAAGCAAGTCCACCTGGAATATCAAAGTAGGCAACGTGCAAGTTGTATTTGGATCCTGCGCGCTCAATCCAATTAGGGGAGTGGCGGTGTTTGAATGGGAATCCAACGGTGGACAGATCATCTGAGTGACCAACAAAGATTACGGAGTAATCCTGTGGCTTACCTTCAATGTCATTACGGGACAAAATCACGTAAACCGCAGGAACAGCAGGCGGAGTCCAGCCTGAAAGAACTCGTGGTCCTTCAAACGGGTATCCGGCCAAGCTGCCTAATCTAATCATTCGGGGATTAGATCCAAATCTGCAAAGTCTTCATCTTCGCTCATGGTGTCAGCATCGGTGACTTCCCATTTAGGTAATGATGTTTTGGCTACTGCGGCTTCGAATAGTTTGCGACCTTCAAGCACAGCATCTGCTGAGTTATCCGATTCGACCATAATCTGTGCGCCATAGGAAGTAGTTCCCATGCCAGACGCAATGCCACTTAACGGAGCAACTGCGTCAGCAAGCTCTACGATTTCTTCCAGGGTCATCTCACGATCACCGTGAGCTACCAATGAAACACTGAACTTCATACCCGTTATCCCATCCTTGATAGTTCTCTAGCAAATTCTTCAATACTTTTGTAGTTATGTCCCGAGAAGATCCGGTCGATGTATGGATCTGCGATCATCATGCCAATGGTATTTGGCTTGTAATCCTCGTTGTCACCCTTATGAGGGTTTACCCAAATGACCTTGTGCGCAAGTCGAGACAGAGTCTGCATTGCCTTATCTAGGGCTTGGGGTTCACCTTGATCCAGACCATCTGAGCAGATCACAACAATCGCGCCACGACCTAGCCGGGAGCGACGAGATTCCTTAACAAAAGCGGCAATGGCATCACCAATCCGGGTGCCACCGTCCCAGTCCAGTACTGACTCGCCAGCCAGGCGCATGGCCTCATCGGGCGTGCGCTTATCGATGGACTTGGTGATTCTGGTCAATCGAGTACCGAAGCAAAAGACTTCAACTTTGGTGTTGGCTCGGCGAGCGGAATAAGCCAGTTGCAACAGGTTGCGCGAATAATCAGCCATTGATCCAGAAACATCAAGGATGAATACGATCGAGCGAAGTTTTTCCTTGCGCTTGATGTACATCAAATCTTTAGGTTCGCCAAGAGAACGCATAGTTTCCCTTGCCATCCGGCGCATGTCTAGAACTTTGCCTTTTGGTGTGGTTTGGGTTCGGTAAGTACGACGCTTTGGGGGAGAAACCTTAAGCATTGAAATCAATTTGCGGAAACGGTTGATTTCTTCGTCTGAACAATCAGCAAAAGCTTTGTGACGTGAAATGTCAGCTGCTGATGCCATGTATCCCAATCGGGTTTCATCTTCAATTACTTCGCCAGGCAGGCCTTGCTCAACATTTGGCACTTCAAGTGTCGCGCCAGCATTCGCGGAAGACTTTAGTTTGACCTTTCGGGCATCAGGTTCGTTTTCACCAATATCTAAGAAGAAGGCTTGGAATCTCTTGTTGTAAAGCGGGATGTTGTCTTTCTTGCGAACTAGAGCAATTCGACCGCTCCAGTAAACATCCATGATGTCGCTGGCATCCAGAACCGAGATCGCCGAAAGGTAAGTGATTACATCATCTGATCCAATGACCATGCCATGAAAGCGCAGGTCTTGGGCAAACTCTATAAAGAGTTCGTCAAAGCCAGTTAACTCAGGAGCTTGGGACGATGTCATTTAGGTTCTTCATGGTGTAGTCCAGATCATCCCGATCCTTGATTACAGCACCAAGAGTGTCAGCAGCACTCTTTTCATTTAAGTCACTGGCACCAACGGCATCTAAGGATTCAACCCAGTCAATGGTTTCGGCTACGCCTGGCACTTTTTCAAGTTCCATCTGACGAAGTTGATTCACTGCGCCAACCACCTGAGTAGCAAGGCGTTCGCTAATACCAGGTACCCGGGCTCGAACAATTTCAATTTCGCGTTCTGCATCTGGGAAACCGATCCAGGTGTAAAGGCAGCGGCGCTTAAGGGCGTCATGCAGCTCGCGGGTTCGGTTAGAAGTCAGGATCACGATTGGGCGAGAGATCGCTGCAATGGTGCCAACTTCAGGAATAGTGACCTGGAAGTCAGAAAGCAATTCAAGTAAAAACGCTTCGAACTCGTCATCCGCACGATCAACTTCGTCAATTAGCAATACACAAGCATCGCCAGCCCGAACGGCCTTAAGAAGTGGTCGCTCAAGTAAGAACTTTGGACTGAACAGTTGCTCATCAGCGTTGTTGCTAAGTTCGGCGCTGGTTAGTGACCGGATGTGAAGCATCTGGCGGGCATAATCCCATTCATAAAGCGCATGGTTAGTGTCAATACCTTCGTAGCACTGCAAACGGATAAGTTCGCGCTGGAACATTACGGCAAGAGTCTTGGCTAGTTCAGTCTTACCTACGCCGACTTCGCCTTCAAGGAGAAGTGGCTTCCCTAGCTTTAGGGAAATCAGAATGGAAGTAGCTAGACCGCGATCGGCAATGTAGCCAAGTTCGCGCAGGTCTTCGGTAAGTTTTTCAACCGTTAAATCAGCAAATGGGCGAGCGGTAGTCATTAGGTATCCGAGAATTCCGTTGGATTAGTTCTTTGTACCGAAAACTAAGTCAGCTATTGAGGCGCCAGTAGCAAGTTTGCCTTCACGAGCCAATTTAGCTTTCCATGAAGTTGCTACGTCAGTGCCCTCATCGCCAAAACCTTCGTAAGTTACGTCCTTCATATTGCGACAAACCTTATTTGGGTTGCACTCGTCATCTAGTTCAGCCATGGTTGCAGGATTTCCTTGCCAAATAGAGCGAATGGCTTCTGCGGCTTGAGTAGTCTCTTCAGACATGTGATTCCTCCCGAAAACAATGGCTTGTTGCCTATAAACGTACCACGGCAGGCACTTAGTCGCAGGGGCTAAATCCCATTAGTTACGGGGTTTTCACTGATAGGACAGTTCTATTTGGGCGATTGTAGACTGGGCAAATGCGCCGACTCTTTGAGATTTCCCGTTATGCCGTAATCATCCCTTCGGCGGCATCGATCATTGGAGCCATCGTCCTAATGATCTTGGGATCCATTGAGATTGTTCGCTCTGCCATTGATGTGGTTTTGAAGCAAGTTCCACTTAAAGAAACCGTAGTTGCGATCCTTACATCAGTGGATGCCATTCTTTTGGGAACCGTTTTATTGGTTATCGGTTATGGCTTATATGAACTGTTTATCGACACCAACCTTGAAGTTCCAGACTGGTTGGAAATCAATACCCTAGATGACCTGAAGGCCAAGCTAATCGGTGTCGTAGTTGCGATCATCGCGGTTATCTTCGTCGGTGTTCTAGTTGACGCCAAATCACCAAATGAAGTTATGTATTACGGTGTTGGCGCCGGCGCAGTCGTACTTGCCTTAGCCGCGTTTACATATACTTCAAAGAAGTAACTTAGTTAGCGGCTTAATCCGCGCTGCAAAACATCTAAGAACTGATCGACTTCTGCCTTACCAATAATCATTGGTGGCTTGATCTTCAAAACGTTGTCGGCTGGGCCATCACTGGATAAGAACACTCCGTTTTCCCGAGCGAACTCAATCAAGTCTTTAGTGATTTGGGTGCCAGGGGATTGCGAAGCGCGATCTGTTACAAATTCCACACCGATAAACAATCCGCTACCGCGAACATCGCCAATAGTTTCGATAGATTTACCAAGCTCACGTACACCATCCATCAGGTAGTTACCGACGGTTAGCGCATTACGCTGCAATGCTTCATCAACTATTACATCCAGTACGGTTTGACCGATTGCCGCTGAAACTGGATTGCCACCAAAGGTATTGAAATACTCCATACCAGTAATAAAGGAGTTAGCTATTTCTGGTGTAGTGACAACTGCAGCTAATGGATGTCCGCTGCCAAGTGGCTTACCAATTGTCACGATGTCAGGAACTACATCATGCAATTCAAAGCCCCAGAAGGTGCTTCCCATCCGGCCCATACCAATTTGCACTTCATCGGAAATGCAAAGCCCACCGGCTGCTCGAGTTGTTGCAAATGCTTGCTTTAAGAATCCTGGCGCAAGTGGCACCTGCCCACCTGAACTAACGATTGACTCTGAGATAAAGGCACAAAGCGGTTGATCCAACGTTTCCAAAGTTTTGGCAAAGTCAGCAGCATATTTGTCGCCAGAACCTTCACCACGGTAGAGACCTTTATATGCATCTGGAATAGGTGCGACTCGAACATGGTCAGGACAGCCTTCGCCACCAGGACCATTGAACTTGTATGGACTGATGTCGATGATGCTGGTGATGTGGCCGTGATACGCATGTTCCAAAACCATCATGCCGTTGGCCTTGGTATGAGTTCTGGCTAATCGCAGCGCTAAGTCATTTGCCTCACTGCCGCTATTAACAAAGAACACAACACTTAATGGATCTGGCAGAGTTCCAGCTAGAGCACGAGCGTATTCAATAGCGTTTTGATTGTAATAGCGAGTGTTGGTATTCAAAGTAAGCATTTGTTTGTGCGCAGCTGCAACTACGCGGGGATGGCTATGCCCCAAGTGAGCAACGTTATTGACCAAGTCCAAATACTTGCCGCCAGCGCGGTCATATAGATATGCACCTTTACCGCTAACAATCTCCAAATGCTTTTGGAAATTCAAGCTAAGTGCGCGGGATAAAACGACTTCCCGTTCTTGCGCCAAAGTCTCGGTCTTCATGTGAGCGTGAACATCAGTGCCTTCAGGAATTCGCAGGATCAAGTTCGGATTTGGGCACATACTGCGCCAAACCGGTAATTCACTGACTGCAGCTACGCCCCAAATGTCATGGGCCATGTCGCAAAGGTCCATGATGATTTGAAAATGGGTATGTGGTGGCCAGCCAACGTTAACTTCTTCGGTACCCATAGTGGCGATTTGCTGACCGGACTTGATTTCCTTACCAACAGACAATCCTTCTAGGGATTCCCGAGATAGATGAGCGTAAAGGGTATGGAACTTAATGCCTTGATCAGTCTGGTGTTCCAGCACAATCATCGGGCCATTGTCTAGGTGCGCAGTGTTGTCATGGAACAAGAAGACTTTGCCATCAAGTGCTGCATAAACCGGAGTGCCAGCTGGTGCGAATAAATCAACAGCCAAGTGCACTGTGCGAGATTCTTTACCTTCATCAACAAAGAAATCAGATTCATAAACATTGCGATCTTCGCAGTAATGTCCAATTGCCACATCTGCGCCTGCTGATTTCATTTCAGCTTCGATGGCTTCCCAAGAGCGAGCAATATTTTTGTTTTCACCTGACCAGTCCAACCAGATTTTCTTGGCATCTGCAAACGGTGGCATGACAACATCGGAAATCTTGGCATCAGTTGTTGCTAGCCACTGGCGAACATGGCGACTGTCTGGATGGGCATCGTAACCACAAGCATTACGCAATCGATAATGTGACAAGCGATCCGATACTGAAGTCAATGCAGGTAATAGAGAACGGAAGAAGTCCTGCGAGATTGATAAGTATTCATTGTCGGGATCTGCAGCTAATTGCTTGTGGGCCATAACGACACTTGTGGCCACCCGTAAATAAATTAGATCAAACAAAACTTCAAGTTCGGCAGGGGATAGTGCCGATACTTCGTGATAACCACGCACGATTGCATAGATACTGGCAACTGGATCGTTAGCATCAAGTTGATACGCGCAGCCAACAGCC
>JAPLBY010000023.1 GCA_026392515.1 Actinomycetota bacterium
CGCAGGTGCGAAGACTGTTGCTTCGGCAGTGGCATGACGATTAGGGATAGCACTTCGCAAGATATCTGAAAGTGTGCCTGCTTGTCTGGCAACAACCGACTTTGCCAATTCAAGTACTTCAGGAATTAAGGCAACTTCTGGTGAGATCACATTGGTTAATGCCGCTAGCGTTCCCGGATGATCGCTTTCATCCGAACGCGAGATCAGCCAGCCATCTGTTAACTTTCCGGCGAAGCGAACGCGGACTCGAACGCCTGGTTGAGCAAGATCAGAAAACTTCTCAGGCACTGCGTAATCGAATACGCGATCAAGATGTGGGAGTGGGCTGTCGATAACGATGTGGGCAACGGGTGCGATTTTGGCAATCGGAACTTCTGCCTTAACTCGCTTCTTTTTGCCTGGGACCAGGCTTAGTTGATCGTCACTCACGGATACAGTCTTTCACTCTTATCTGACATGACGTATTGGTGCTGACTTTACGTGCTTACCCTTGGGTGCAAACACACCGAACCCGCAATTTAGGCCATCAGATTTTGGCATAAATTGCTTTTTAGACGTTCGGCTTTGTTTCACCCAAGAATAAGCAAATCTGAAACTTCCGTTGAGAAAAAACAAATAGCCAAGCATCGCTGCTTGGCTATTTGAAAAATTGCCTGGGATTAGATTGCGGCCTTAAGCGCTTCGGCGCGATCGGTGCGTTCCCAAGTGAATCCTGGGCGACCGAAGTGTCCGTAAGCAGCTGTTGGACGGTACTTAACAACGCTGGTGTTAAGAAGTTCTAGATCAGCGATGATCGCAGCTGGGCGAAGATCGAAGACCTTCAATACTGCTTGGCGAATGTTCTCTTCTGGAACTGTTCCGGTTCCGAAAGTTTCAACGAAAACACCTACTGGTTGTGCTTTGCCAATTGCGTAAGCAACTTGAACTTCACAACGCTTTGCAAGGCCAGCTGCAACAACGTTCTTTGCAACCCAACGCATTGCATATGCTGCAGAGCGGTCAACCTTTGATGGATCTTTTCCGGAGAATGCGCCACCACCGTGACGAGCCATGCCGCCGTAAGTATCAACGATGATCTTGCGACCAGTTAGACCAGCATCACCCATAGGTCCACCAACAACGAACTTGCCGGTTGGGTTAACTAATAGCTTGAAGTCAGTTGCATCAATATCGAATCTTGCCAAAATTGGCTCAACAACATTTGCGCGAACTTCTGGCGCAAGCTGCTTATCAAGATCAATGTGTTCTGCGTGCTGTGATGAAACCACAACTGTGTCTAGACGTACTGGACGATCGCCGTCGTACTCGATAGTTACTTGAGTCTTACCGTCTGGACGTAAGTAACCCATCTGGCCAGACTTGCGAACTGAAGTTAATTGCTCAGCTAGGCGGTGAGCGATTGTGATTGGAAGTGGCATTAGTTCTGGTGTGTCATCAGATGCGTAACCGAACATAAGACCTTGGTCACCAGCACCTTGGCGATCTAGTGGATCTTCGGAACCTGAAACGCGCTCTTCGAATGCATCGTCAACACCTTGTGCAATATCTGGTGACTGAGCACCGATTGAAACTGAGATGCCACAGGAATTTCCGTCGAAGCCCTTTTCGGAGCTGTCGTAACCAATTTCGTTAACAACAGTGCGGACAAGTGCCATAACGTCGGCAAAGCCATTAGTTGTAACTTCGCCAGCAACGTGGATTTGTCCAGTTGTAAGCATGGTTTCAACCGCTACGCGGCTCTTTGGATCTTGGGCTAATAAGTCATCAAGGATGGCATCAGAAATCTGATCTGCCATCTTGTCTGGGTGACCTTCAGTAACTGATTCAGAAGTAAATAAACGACCTGACATGTAAGTGCCTTTGCTAAATAGAGAACAATAAGTATGTGGGCTGCGCGCATACTTAGGGGCTCCTGGTCAGGTGCGCATTTCCTAAGAAACTGTAGCAGGGCAAGATTCACTCTGTGAAATTGCATGTTGGACAATTCTTCTGTGAAATGTGAAAACCTCTTGATTAAGTTGGATTCCAACGTCTTTGGTCTGAGAATGATTCTTGCAACTGGTGGGGATGACAAATAACTCATCCCCACCAATTATGGCAAAACTAGATTCACCCAACCAGAGCCGGTTGTTTGTAGGCGGTGGATTCAAAATCAATGTACCCTCCAAAGGAGCTGGCATCAGCAAAAGGCAAGATTTGCGTTGCCCAAAAACCGCCGATTCCATTTTTTTGATCTATCCAGTAATACAAATTTGCCAGCCCGGCCCAGCCGATGGAATTAGCTGGTCTGCCAGTAGGTGCCTGTTCATCGTTAACCATAAATGTGAACGACCATGACTTCTTTAATCCTGGGAAGAACTCCGCTTCATTAGAAAGCCACGGAATTACACCAGGCAAGGCAACAACCTTTTGATGGTCTTTAAGCCCATTCTTTACAGCCATAGCGACAGTCTCTTTCTTCAGGACTCTACCGTTAGCACCATCACCGTCATTGAGCCACATGCGGATAAATTTCATGTATTCACCAACCGTTGAATACAATCCGTGTCCGCCCATGTCTACTTCTGGTTCTTGAGTCAAAACAAGATCAGTCTGGGGATCTAGTGAACCGTCTTGGCCTCGAAGGTGAATAGTAGCTCGACGACTTGCCATGCTTGGATTCATGACGAACCCAATATCTGACATCCCAAGTGGATCGAAAACATGATCCTTCATCACTTCACCGAGGCGTTTGCCGCGGACTCCCTCAACAACTTGGCCAGCCCAATCAATATTGGTTCCATATTCCCACTGATCACCTGGATCGAAGAGAAGTGGTGTTTCAATTGATCCGCGCGAAGCCGTAATAACGCTAGGTTGCCCATGATCTTCAGCAAGGCGGTTGTACTGAGCATTAAAAAAATCGTATCCAAAGCCAGCAGTATGAAGCATTAGCATTCGAGTCGTTACATCACGCTTTGGTGCTCGAGTGATTGGATTTCCAGAATTGTCAAACCCATCTAACACTTGTAGCTTTCCAAGAGCAGGCGCATAATTCTTGGCTGGAGCATCTAGGTCAAGTAAACCCTCTTCTACGCACTGTAAAACACAGGTACCAGTGATTGCTTTAGTTGTAGAAAAAATGGCAAAAACTGAATCTGTTGTCATAGGTGCATTTGTACTTAAGTCTCTTACTCCTGCTGCTCCTTCATAAATATTTCCTTTGCGGTCGGTAACCATCGCAACAACACCGGGAACCCTGGGATTACCGTCTACGACACCGTTTAGGACACTATCGAAAGATTTTGTTAAATCTGACATTGTCTCTCCCTTAAATCGCGTACATGCAAATACATGTAGCTTGTTAGGCAAAGGTTAAATCTGTAACCACCTAAAAACAATGGTTTTGGCAAAATTCAAAATAAGTCTTTAATTAGTGACTTATTTATGATTTAGGAGCAAAATGACATGATCCAAAATGGCGTGGGCTATCTGGGTCTTTGAAGTCTTCGAAACCTTAGTTTGCGAGGCTGGCTCGCGAGTCAAGATCGTCACTTCATTGTCATCTGTACCAAACGCAAGGTTGGGACCTACTTCATTGATGACCAATAGGTCACAGCCCTTGCGTTGCAATTTTGCGATGCCGTGCTCGAGTACGGATCCGTGATCGTCACCAGTTTCGGCCGCAAAGCCCACGATTATCTGGTCTGGGTGTGAAGTATTTCGATGAGTTACCAGGTCAGCCAAAATGTCGGTGGTGCGAACCAGCTCGATTGTTGGTGATGAACCATCGTCAGATTTCTTCATTTTTGAACTATGAGTTGATTTTGGTTTGTAGTCAGCAATTGCTGCTGCCATCACGATTGCGTCCGCAGTCATTGATGCCTTCATTACGGCTGCGTGCATGTCTTCGCCAGTGATTACATTTTCAATGGCTACGCCAGCTGGCATTGACACCGAAACATTGGCACAAATCAAAGTAACTTTCGCGCCACGATCACGAGCTGCAATTGCTAATGCCACACCTTGCTTGCCGCTTGAACTATTTCCCAAGAAGCGAACGGGATCTAAGAACTCTCGAGTGCCACCTGCAGTGATCACAATGTCTTGGCCCAAAAGATCTTGTTCGCTTAATACGCCAAGTGCTACCGAAACAATTTCTTCGGCTTCAGGTAATCGACCTGGACCACTATCGGCTCCAGTTAGTCGACCATCCGCTGGATCAATAACTATCGATCCACGGGAACGAAGCGTTGCGACGTTTTCTTGGGTAGCTGCGTTAAGCCACATTTCGGTGTGCATTGCAGGTGCGTACACAATTGGGCAACGAGCAGTGAGCAAAACATTTGTAAGTAAGTCGTTTGCTGCGCCACTTGCGGCGCGAGAAAGTAAATCTGCGGTGGCGGGAGCAACAATAACTAAATCTGCAGCCTGACCAATGCGCACATGTGGCACATCAGGAACGTCATCCCACACTTCAGAGATAACTGGATTGCCCGAAAGCGCTTCCCAGGTTGCTGAGCCAACAAAATTTAGCGCTGCTTGTGTAGGAACAACTTGTACATTGTGTCCGGCTTCGGTGAGTAGGCGCAAAATTGACGCAACTTTGTAAGCAGCAATGCCGCCGCTAACGCCAAGGACTACGTTAAGTGATTTTGTTCGTGCTGAGGAAGTCACGGAAAGTTCCGATAACTACGGTCGGTTAAACCGACTTAAGCAGCAGTTTCCGGTTCAATGGTCAATTTGCCTTCGTTGATTTCGCGAAGTGCAATTGACAACGGCTTTTCTTGATTACCGGATTCAACTAGTGGACCAACGTATTCAAGAAGACCTTCACCAAGCTGTGAGTAGTAAGCGTTGATCTGACGGGCGCGCTTGGCTGCATAGATAACCAATGCATACTTGGAGTCCGCGACGGCCAAAAGTTCGTCGATCGGTGGGTTGGTGATGCCCTCTGGAGCAGCTGCAGTCACGTTGGACTCCTTGAAATCAGTGATTTGGGAAAACTCTTACTGGAGATATTGTACCAACTCGCGGGCTGCCCGCGAAACGTCGTCATTTACGATCACATGATCAAAGAAACCCGATGATTCCAACTCTTTTAAGGCGGTATCTAAGCGTTCTTGGATTTGCGTAGCAGTCTCAGTCCCTCGGCCAGCAAGGCGAGCTTCTAGGTCTGCCCAGGCAGGTGGCTCAAGGAAAACTAGGACAGCTTCGGGCATTGATTCCCTAACTTGGCGAGCGCCTTGAACTTCAATTTCCAAAAGCACTGGAATGCCTTGAGCTAGTTTTTCTTCAGCAGATTTGCGAGGTGTGCCATAACGATTGCCAGCAAACTCAGCCCATTCCAATAGTTCATTGTTGGCAATCATGTCCGTGAACTCTTCTTGGCTGACATAGAAATAGTTTTCGCCGTGAACTTCTCCCGGACGTGGGGCGCGAGTAGTTGCCGAAACCGAAAGCCAAGTAGTTGGAAGCTCTTTCAGGGCTTCGCGAATAACTGAAGATTTACCAACGCCACTTGGGCCAGAAAGTACAACTAAATGGGCGCTCATGATGCCCGTCCATTGAGAGCTGCCTTAAGTTTCTGGGCCTGAGTCGAACCCAATCCCTTCATGCGGCGCGATAACGCGATGTCGCAATTTTCCATTAATGCTGAAGCTTTGATTTTTCCAATGCCTGGGAGTGATTCCAAAATTGTTACTACGCGCATTCCAGAAACAATGTCATCGCTATCTGCAACTGAAAGAACTTCAGTAAAGGTAACTTTTGAATCCTTTAATTGGCGACGAAGTGCGGCACGTTTGGTTCGAACTTCAACAGCCTTGGCAGACGCAGCTATGCGTTGCTCATTGGTTAAGACTGGGACGGCCACTTCGCTATGTTACTAGCAATGGTGGCTGCGGCTTCAGCGATATTCGCAGCTGCGGTGATAGGCCGTCCGATAACCAACAAGTTAGCCCCATCTGAGAGTGCTTGCTCTGGGGTTGCAATCCGTTTTTGGTCACCAGCATCAGATCCAGCCGGACGAACGCCAGGTGTGATCAAAACGGTCTCTGGTCCTACTTCAGCTCGAACGGCAGCAACTTCTTGTGGTGAGCAAACGATTGCGCGCGCTCCAGCTGCAACCGAATGCGCAGCTAGACGCTTCACGATGTCTTGAGCCGAACCATTCCAGCCCATGGCCGCAAGTTGATCTTGGGAAAGTGAAGTCAAGATGGTTACCGCAGTTACATAAGTGTCTGGCAACGCTTCAACGGCAGCCTTCACCATGTCTTGGCCACCTGAGGCGTGAACCGTTAAGTACTTAGGCGCCAGTTTGGCTACTGCGTGAGCTGCGCCAGCAACAGTTGCTGGAATGTCATGAAGTTTTACATCCAGGAAGATGTCGCAACCACTTGCTTCGCGGGCAACATGTACCGCGTCATGCCCATCGCGTAGGAATACTTCAAGGCCAACCTTCACGACCTGAACATGCGGTGCAACTGCCGTTGCCCATTCCCGCGCGGTTGCTAGATCAGGGGCATCCAGTGCTACTGCGATCGGAGCTTTAGACATCTTTGATCCTTCTAGTTGTGGTGTGCCAAGCCAACAACTTCGCTAAGCGAGTTGTAGCCACGGGACTGTAGTTCTTGACCTAATTCATTTGCAATCCGCCAAGGTGCACCAGGGTCACCAAAGACCACAGTGCCGATGCTGACTGCGCTTGCGCCAGCTGCAATGAACTCAAGTGCGTCATGACCAGTTCGAATTCCGCCCATGCCAAGGATTGGTAAATGTGGCAGCGCTGCGTGCACTTGATAAATCGCGCGAACTGCAACTGGGCGAATTGCTGGACCAGATAGACCGCCTGTGCGTCCGCCAAGCATTGGCTTCATTTGATCAACATCGATGACCATGCCCAGCAAAGTATTGATCATCGATACGCCATCAACTCCAGCATCAACAACGCTGTGAGCAATTTCCACAATGTCAGTTACATCTGGTGAAAGCTTTGCCAGAACTGGGGCATCAGAATGCCAAACCGATCGAACAGTTTCGATGACTTGAGCGGCTGAGACCGGGTTGCAAGCAAAAACTTGACCGCGTGACTCAACGTTTGGGCAAGATATGTTTACCTCTAACCCATCGACTCCTTCAACTTTGGCAAGAATTCGAGCGAGCTCACCGAATTCATCTACGTTATTACCAGCAATCGAAACGATAGTTGTCACGTTGTTGGCGCGAAGCCAAGCCAAATCATTTTCTAAAAAGGATTCAATGCCTGGGCCTTGCAAGCCAATGGAGTTGAGCATGCCACTTGGAGTTTCTGCCATTCGAGGTGTTGCTCGACCCGAACGCGGAGCCATCATGATGCTCTTGGTTACTACTGCGCCAAGTGTTGAGACATCGCCAAACTGCGCAAGTTCTTTACCGGCCGCAGCGCAACCTGATGCAGTCAATGTTGGAGCAGCTAGTTGAAGTGAGCCAAGGCTGGTTGTTAAATCAACAGACATTAGTGACCACCTGGACGTGGTGCGCCAAACGCATCACTTGGCACAGTGTGAACGTCATCCCAGCGAACTCGATCGCCGCGGAAGACTGGACCATCTACGCAAGAGCGAGACATCCGAGTTACGCCATCATCGCCAATAACTGGAAGTACGCAGGTCATGCAAACGCCAATGCCGCATGCCATCGACTCTTCGACAGCGCACTGACTAAATGCCCCGTTGTCTTGAGATACCTTCGCAACTGCTTGCAACATTGGCATTGGACCGCAGGCATAGACCGCTTGCGATTTGTTCTTGTTGATCACATCAGCCAATACGTCAGTTACTCGGCCGCGAACTCCTGAAGTTCCGTCATCGGTTGTAACGATTACTGAATCCGCGACGCCCTTTAGGTCTAAAACTCCAAAGAGTTTTTCCTGAGTAGCTGCGCCCAGCACAACATCAACTCGGCAACCACGTCCACGAAGTTCTCGTGCCAGTAATTCCATTGGAGCTGCGCCATAACCGCCAGCCACAATAACGCAGGAGATTGGTTGGCGAGGTAACACGAATGGCTTACCAAGCGGGGCAATTACGTCAATGACGTCACCAGCACTTTGAGTTGCTAGCCACTGCGTGCCTTGACCATGAGCCGCAAAAATGATTTCCAGAGTTTGACCAGGTGTTGACTTGTGAATTGAAAATGCTCGACGCAGCAACATTCCGCCACCGATTCCACCAACTGCAACTGCAGCAAAATGCCCAGGTGCAACTTCATCAACTTCTGGGGCATCCAAAATCAAGTGCAAGTAGTTGCCTACTGGTGAAATCGATCGAATCGTGCACTGCATTTGCTTCGCGCTCATGATTGCTTCGCTAACAAGGCATTTAACTCAGCCACATGCTCTTGAATGGATTTAACCTTCATTGGGCCAGCTTGCAATGATGCAATACCTTCAACTGCAGCAGCTAAACCTTGCACGGTAGTAATTGATGCAGTGTTTGCTAGAACAGTTGCCATTCGAATTTCATAACCGTCGCGACGAGCTCCAGTTCCGTATGGAGTGTTCACAACTAAATCGATGTCGCCATCCATGATTGCTTCAACGGTAGTTTTCAAACCTTCACTTGATCCGATGTGTTGCTTAGCAACTAATTTGCTTTCAATGCCATTTTGCTTCAAAAACGCTGCAGTGCCTTCAGTTGCCATGATCGTGAAGCCCATTTCAACTAGCTTTCGAACTGGAGCTACGGCTTGTTCCTTGTCACGATCTGCTACCGAGACAAAAACTGATCCGCTTTGTGGCAAACCATCACAGTATGCCGCAAGTTGTGACTTGGCGAAAGCAGTTCCGAAGTCAACGTCAATTCCCATGACTTCACCAGTTGATTTCATTTCAGGACCCAGCACGGTATCCACGCCCATGAAGCGAGCAAATGGCAGCACGGCTTCCTTTACGCTGACTGCGCTACCAACTGGAGCGTCACCGCCATCACCAACTGGCCGCAAGAAACCTTCCTTGCGAAGGGTTGCAATGGAATCCCCTACTGCAATTCGCGCTGCAGCCTTAGCAAGCGAGATGCCAGTGGCTTTTGAAACAAACGGCACGGTTCGCGAGGCGCGGGGGTTGGCTTCTAGGACATACAAAATTCCATTGGCAAGTGCGTATTGCACATTAAGCAAGCCACGCACACCTACACCCTTTGCAATACCAAGAGTTGAGGTGCGAATCCGTTCAATTTCAGCTGGCCCCAATGTGTAAGGCGGTAGTGAACAAGCGGAATCACCCGAGTGGATTCCGGCTTCTTCAATGTGTTCCATTACGCCGCCGAGATAAAGCTCAGTTCCGTCGTACAGCGCATCGACATCGATTTCAATTGCATCGTCAAGGAAGCGATCAACCAGTACTGGATGTTCCGGATTAACTTGGGCTGCGCGAGTTAAGTAGTCATGCAACATGGTTTCGTCGTAGACAATTTCCATGCCACGGCCGCCGAGCACAAATGATGGGCGAACTAGAACTGGGTAGCCAATTCGATTCGCAATTTCTCGTGCGTCTTCAAATGAAGTTGCCATGCCATGTTCTGGTGATGGTAATCCAGCTTTTTCTAGAACTTCGCCAAATGCCCCGCGCTCTTCAGCTAAGTGAATCGCTTCTGGTGCAGTTCCCAACAGAGTTACGCCCGCATCTTTAAGACCTTGCGCTAAACCAAGTGGAGTTTGGCCACCAAGTTGGGTGATTACACCAAGCACAGGTCCGGCCAAAGTTTCGGCATGGATTACTTCAAGTACGTCTTCCAGGGTTAGCGGTTCGAAGTAGAGACGACTCGATGTGTCGTAGTCAGTAGAGACAGTCTCAGGGTTGCAGTTGATCATGATGGTGTCTAAACCTTTTTCACGCAAAGTCAGCGAGGCGTGCACACAGGAATAATCGAATTCAATTCCCTGCCCGATTCGGTTTGGACCCGATCCAAGAATGATCACTGCCGGATTGGCACGAGGTGCAACTTCGGTTTCTTGGTCATAAGACGAATAGTGATACGGAGTAAGCGCCGCAAATTCCGCCGCGCAAGTATCAACCGTCTTGTAAACCGGACGAACATCCAAGGTGTGGCGGATGCCGCGAACTTCTGCTTCAGAAATTCCGCGAATCAAACCGATTTGGGCATCCGAGAAACCATGACGCTTAGCCGCAACAATGGTGTGGCGATCCAGCGCTGATGCGGCCTTAAGATCTCGGGCAACTTCGCAAAGCAAAACAATTTGATCTAAGAACCATGGATCAATCTTTGTGGCTTCGAATACTTGTTCGACAGATGCGCCAGCCCAAAGTGCTAATTGCACTTGATTTAGTCGCCCGTCGGTTGGGATTTTCATCTTGGTCAACAAATCCGCAATGTCGATTGACTTTGGATCTTGGGACCAGACAAAAAGGTTTTCTCTACGTTCAATTGAGCGAAGCGCTTTATGAAGTGCTTCTGTGAAGTTACGGCCAATCGCCATAGCTTCGCCAACTGACTTCATCGTTGTAGTTAAAGTCTGATCAGCATTCGGGAACTTCTCAAATGCAAAGCGTGGGATCTTTACAACTACATAATCCAGAGTCGGCTCAAATGAAGCTGGAGTTTCCTTAGTTATGTCGTTTGGAATTTCATCCAAGGTGTAACCGATTGCTAACCGAGCGGCAATCTTTGCGATTGGGAAACCGGTTGCCTTACTTGCTAGCGCGGATGATCGGGAAACGCGTGGATTCATTTCGATCACAATGATGCGACCATCTTCTGGGTTAACTGCGAACTGAATGTTGCAGCCACCGGTATCAACACCTACGGCGCGGATAATTGCGATTCCAAGATCGCGAAGTTTTTGGAACTCACGATCAGTTAACGTCATCGATGGCGCAACCGTAATCGAATCGCCAGTGTGCACGCCCATTGGGTCTACGTTTTCGATGGAACAAACTACGACCACGTTGTCTTTGTTGTCACGCATTAACTCAAGTTCATACTCTTTCCAGCCAATGATTGACTCTTCGAGCAAAACTTCAGTAGTTGGGCTGGCTTGTAAACCCAGGCCAGCGATGCGATGTAAATCTTCTTCGTTATATGCAATACCAGAACCAGCGCCACCCATTGTGAAGGATGGTCGAACTACAACTGGGTAGCCAAGTTCCTTCACGCCATCTAAGCAATCCTGCATAGTGTGACAAACAAATGACTTGGCGCTTTCGCCTCCGATGTCAGCAACAATCTGTCGGAACAGTTCGCGGTTCTCGCCGCGTTCAATGGCGTCAACGTCAGCGCCGATTAGTTCAACGTTGTACTTATCAAGTACGCCGTTTTTAAAGAGTGCGATTGCGGTGTTTAGTGCGGTCTGGCCACCAAGTGTTGGCAACAAGGCATCGGGTCGCTCGCGTTCGATAATTGTTGCAACCACTTCAGGAGTAATTGGCTCGATGTATGTGGCATCGGCAAATTCTGGGTCAGTCATGATTGTGGCCGGATTGCTATTGACCAGAATTACTCGAAGGCCTTCAGCTTTTAGTACTCGACAAGCTTGGGTTCCGGAGTAATCGAATTCACATGCCTGGCCGATCACAATTGGACCAGAGCCAATCACCATTACCGATTTGATGTCGCTGCGACGTGGCATTATCGCTTACCCTCCATCAGTTCAACAAATCGATCAAACAAGTAAGCCGAATCGTGCGGACCAGCCGCAGCTTCGGGGTGATACTGAACGCTAAATGCTGGAACATCAACACATTCCAAACCTTCAACGACATTGTCATTAAGGCAGATATGGCTCACTCTTACGGTGCCGTAAGGCGTTTGGGAATCTCGATCAATCGGAGCATCAACTGCAAAGCCATGGTTATGCGCAGTGACTTCAACTTTGTTCGTAGTGCGATCCATAACGGGTTGATTGATTCCGCGATGACCGTAGCGAAGTTTGTAAGTTCCAAACCCAAGGGCACGGCCCAAGATTTGGTTACCAAAACAGATTCCAAAGAATGGATGCTTGGCATCAAGAGTTGCTTGCACAAGTGAGATCGCGTGCAATGCAGTTGCTGGATCGCCCGGGCCGTTGGAAACGAAGATGCCATCTGGGCCAGCTGCTAGTAAATCTTCAGCAGAAATGTTCGCTGGTACGACGTGCACTTCAATCCCCCGCTGGGCCATCAAATGCGGAGTCATTGACTTAATGCCTAAGTCAAGAGCTGCCACCTGAAACTTCTTGGTGCCCACTGCGGGCACGACATAAGTTTGCTTTGTAGAAACGGTTTCGGAAAAACTCGCACCAGACATTTCTGGAACTTCGCGTACTTTGCTCAACAGTGATTCGATGTCTTGCTCAGCAGCTGGGCCCGAGAAAATTCCAACGCGCATCGCGCCATGTTCCCGCAAGTGCCGAGTCAATGCGCGAGTATCAACATCGCTGATGCCAACAACGTTTTGCTTTCGTAACTCGTCATCAAGACTTATCGTGGAGCGCCAGTTTGATGGGCGGCGAGCTGGATCTCGAACTACATAACCGGAAACCCAAATTTGTTGTGATTCATCGTCTTCGTCATTCCAACCAGTGTTACCAATGTGTGGCGCAGTCTGCACTACAACCTGGCCACAATACGAAGGGTCAGTTATCGTCTCTTGGTAGCCAGTCATTCCAGTTGAGAAGACTGCTTCACCAAAAGCACTTCCATCGGCACCATATGAACGACCTGTGAATACTTGACCATCTTCAAGTACTAGGACGGCTCGGGTCATGCGTTGAGTTCTCCATTCAGCACAGTTGGTTTACCGCGATAGAACGTTGCAACAACTTTGCCGGGAAGGGTGCGTCCTGCGTACGGGGTGTTTCTACTTGCACTTACAGTCTTTCGTGCGTCGACTTCTTGACTTGCACGGGGATCAAAAATTACCAAGTTCGCTGGTGAGCCCACTTCAATTGGCTGGCCCTGAGTGCTGACTCGACCAATCTGGGCTGGTGCTACTGACATTCGATCGGCAACTGCGGCCCAGTTCATTAGACCGGTCTGGACCATAGTTTCGTAGACCACACTTAAGGCGCTCTCTAGGCCATTCATGCCAAATGCTGCTGCGGTCCATTCGCAATCTTTGTCTTCGGAAGGATGTGGTGCGTGATCAGTTGCCACGATGTTGATCGTGCCATCGGCTAATCCAGCGCGAACTGCTTCGACATCAGCTTTGGTGCGAAGTGGTGGATTGACTTTGAAGATCGGATCATAGGATTCGACAACATCGTCGGTGAAGTACAAGTGATGTGGAGTTACTTCAGCAGTGACATTAATGCCGCGGGACTTAGCCCAACGGATGATCTCGACGCTGCCCGCAGTTGAGAGATGGCAAACGTGCAATCTCGAGCCAACGTGGTGAGCTAGCAGCACATCGCGCGCGATGATTGCTTCTTCAGCAACTGCTGGCCAACCGGCAAGACCTAATTTGCCTGAAATTACGCCTTCATTCATTTGCGCGCCTTCAGTCAATCTTGGCTCTTGGGCGTGCTGAGCTACAACACCATCAAATGCCTTGACGTATTCCAAAGCGCGACGCATCAATGCAGCGTCATGCACACACTTACCGTCATCACTAAACACTCGCACTGCTGCAGCGCTATCAGCCATCGCACCTAGTTCGGCAAGTGCAGTTCCTTCAAGTCCCATAGTGACTGCGCCAACTGGACGAACATCTACTAACCCAGCTTCTTGCCCAAGTCGCCAAACTTGCTCAACAACACCTGCGGTATCTGCAACTGGATTGGTGTTCGCCATTGCATGCACTGCCGTGAATCCACCCATTGCCGCAGCGCGACTTCCAGATAAAACTGTTTCGGCATCTTCGCGACCTGGTTCACGTAAGTGAGTGTGTAGATCTACCAGGCCAGGCAAGGCAATACAGCCTGAGCCATCTACAGTTTGGTCAGCGGTTAAACCTTTACCAATTTCAGCGATCACACCATCTTTGACAACAATGTCAGTTGACTTGCCATCCAAAATTGCGACGTCCTTGATTACATAACTTGTCATAGCACTGCTTGCCACTACATTGACTCCGATCCACCGAGAATTAAGTACAGGACAGCCATGCGCACGCTTACGCCGTTGGCAACTTGCTCGACAATCACCGAGCGCTGGGAATCCGCTACGTCTGCGGATATTTCCATACCTCGGTTCATCGGGCCAGGGTGCATAACGACTGCAGACTCAGAGAGTCGATTCATTCGTGTCACATTCAAGCCGTAGCGATTGCTGTATTCGTGAGCATTTGGGAAGTAAGCCGCATTCATGCGCTCGCGTTGCACCCGAAGCATCATGACTGCGTCTGAACCTTCCAGGGATGCATCGAGGTCGTATGAGACTTCGCAATCCCAATCTTCAACACCGTAAGGTAGCAAAGTTGGCGGAGCCACTAAGCGCACTTTGGCACCGAGGGTATTGAGTAGCAAGACGTTTGATCGTGCTACGCGACTATGAAGCACGTCGCCCACAATCGTGACGTTGACACCCTTTAAGTCACCTTCACCATTGCGAAGGTGGTTGCGAAGTGTGAAGGCATCTAGCAGTGCTTGAGTTGGATGTTCGTGCGTACCATCTCCAGCATTTACAACTCCACCGGAAATCCAGCCAGCGTTTGCCAAGCGATGAGGTGCGCCGCTGCTGTTATGGCGAATTACTACAGCATCGGCTCCCATTGCCTCTAACGTCAATGCGGTATCTTTCAGGCTTTCGCCTTTGGAAACGCTTGAACCTTTAGCCGAGAAGTTGATTACGTCTGCACTTAGTCGCTTGGCGGCGGCTTCGAATGAAATTCGAGTACGCGTTGAGTCTTCATAGAAGAGATTTACAACTGTACGACCGCGCAATGGTGGAAGCTTGCCAACACCTTGCTCGGTTGCCGCAGCAAGTTGCTTAGCGGTATCCAGAACTAGGATCGCATCTTCGTAACTTAAGTCAGCAGCGCTCAATAAGTGCTTCATGATTCACGCTCGATTCGAACTTCATCGATACCATCGTGCTCGACCAAGTTGACTTGGATCTTTTCGGATCTGGAAGTTGGAAGATTCTTGCCGACATAATCTGCGCGAATTGGTAACTCGCGATGACCGCGATCGACTAAGACAGCTAGTTGAACCAGTTGTGGGCGGCCGTGTTCAGAGAGAGCATCTAGTGCTGCTCTGATGGTTCGACCTGAGAAGAGAACATCATCCACCAAGATCACTAAGCGATCTTCGATACCTTCAGGTGGGATCGTGGTTGGAAGTAAGGCGCGAGCTGGTCGGGAGCGAAGATCATCACGGTACATCGTGATGTCGATGGCTCCAACGGAAACCGGGCTGCCTTGGATTGCGGAAATCTTGTCACCAAGGCGCGTTGCAAGTGATGCACCTCGGGTTGGAATTCCCATCAAAGTTAAATTGCTGGCACCCTGAGTGCGCTCAATAATTTCATGAGCTAAACGGGTGAGGGCGCGAGATATATCGCTGGAATCTAGGACTACGTGTCCTTGTGGCTCAAAGTCGTGCGTCATCTTCTTACCTCCTTTCCTGCCTCACGGGACAGGTGTTAAAGGATGGCGTGCTTTCAAGCTTTCATTACTGTAGCAGGCTCAGGCGTTATTTGCGCCATGGCCCAATCTATGAACCCGCATACCGTTTGTAGAGCCAGGAACACCTGGTGGGACGCCTGCTATAACCACAATCGGGTCATGCATTTTGAAAATTCCCAGACCCAGTAGGACCTTGTCCAGTTGGGCCACCATTTCATCGGTATGCGAAACCCCAGGAACTAGGAAAACTTCAGTCCCCCAAACTAATGAAAGTCGATTCCGCACATCTTCATTCGGTGTGAATGCCAGCAATCGCGTACGGCTTCGGTGCCTAGCCACTAGACGCGCTGAACTTCCAGTCTCAGTAAAGGCAACCAAGCTCACTGCATTGACGTGACTTGCCACATCTACAGCAGCTAGACACATCGCTTTTGCTGTATCGCCTTGGGCATCATCAGCAAGCTCTGGCAAGGATTCAAGGGCTTCAGTTTCGATGTGACTGATAATTCGACTCATAGTTTGCACTACGTGGATTGGGTCAATACCAATACTGGTTTCCCCCGAGAGCATTAAAGCATCGGCGCCATCGAGGACAGCATTTGCAACGTCACTAGCTTCAGCGCGGGTTGGTCGATTAGAACCAATCATTGATTCAAGCATCTGGGTTGCCACAATTACTGGCTTGGTTGCAGCGCGGGCCAATTCGATTGCGCGCTTTTGTACCATCGGCACTTGTTCCAGTGGAAGCTCTACACCTAGATCACCACGTGCCACCATAATTCCATCGAACGCATCGATGATTTCCTGCAAGTTATCGACAGCCTGTGGCTTTTCAATCTTGGCAATGACTGGAATGCGACGACCTTCTTGATCCATGATCTTGTGAACATCGGCAATGTCAGCAGCACTTCGGACAAATGAAAGTGCGATCATGTCAACGCCCTGCTTAAGCGCCCATCGCAAATCCGAAATATCTTTTTCGGAAAGCGCTGGAACGCTAACAGCAACACCAGGCAAATTGATTCCTTTGTTGTCGCTTACAGTTCCAGCTTCAGTAACGCGGGTTTGCACAGAGTCAGAGGTAACTTCCAGAACTTCTAAACCGACTTTGCCGTCATCAATCAGAATGCGATCGCCAATCTTGCAATCACCAGGCAAACCTGAATAAGTAGTGCCACAGATAGTTGCATCGCCCGCAACATCGCGCGTTGTGATCGTAAATGAATCGCCCAGATGTAGTTCGACTGGGCCTGATGCAAATCGACCCAACCTGATTTTTGGTCCTTGTAAATCTGCAAGGATTCCAACACCTTTACCAGATTCGTTTGAAGCAGCGCGAACCATCTCATATGAGCGGGCATGATCTGCTTGTTCACCGTGTGAAAGATTAAGTCGCACAACATTCATGCCAGCAGCGACAAGATTTTTGATGATTTCAGGGGAAGCACTAGCCGGACCTAGCGTGCAAACAATTTTCGCGCGGCGCACAATTTTTCCTAACCAGAGATTAGGGCTAGTTTATCGCTAGTAAGAAGCTATTGCTTTGGTTTCGCTCGACGTCCGCGTGGTTTGGATTCGCTGGTCTGAACTGAAGATGAACTATTGGTAAGCGATTCTGAATTTTCGGAAACATTCTCGCCTGATGAAACTGCAACAGCTGCTGCTACCACTGGTTCCTGGCCTTGTATCACTAGCTTTCCATCCGACATAAGTTCGCGCCCTGGATTCTTTTCACTTGATCGCACTAAGTAAAGCAGCGCTAAAGCTCCAATAATCAATGCCGTCCACACGTTGAAGCGAAGGCCAAGTATGTGGCGGGCATCATCAATTCGCATAGTCTCGATCAAGCCACGAGCAGCGCAGTAGAGCGCAGCGTAGAGCGCGAATACTCGACCGTGTCCCATTACGTATCGCTTGTCTGCCCATATGACAAAGAATCCAATTGCAATGCATGCCAGTGCTTCATACAGAAACGTTGGGTGGAAGGTTTCAAATTGCGTGAATTCCGTTGGTCGGTTTTCAGTTGCGATTTCTAAACCCCAAGGCAACGTAGTTGGCCGACCAAAAAGTTCCTGATTGAACCAGTTGCCTAATCTTCCGATGGCTTGCGCAAATGCAATGCCTGGAGCAATTGAATCGGCAAAAGGTGCAAATGGAACGCCAAGTCGTTTAGCCCCAATCCAGGCACCTACTCCGCCAAGAGCTAAAGCTCCCCAAATTCCAAGGCCACCTTCCCAAATTCGCAAAGCTCCTAGGAAGCCCTTGCCACCTTCGCTGAAGTAAAGTTCCCAGTCAGTCGCCACGTGATAAATCCGGCCACCGATGATTCCAAATGGCACTGCCCACATTGCAATGTCCGCTACTTGTCCATCGAGTCCACCACGAGCAATCCAGCGCTTATTTCCTAGCCAAACCGCAACAAAGATGCCAACCAAAATGAAGAAGGCATAAGCGCGCAGTGGAACTGGACCCAGTTGCCACACGCTCTGCGAAGGACTCGGAATAAAAGCAGGAATCAAAAGCATTGTTAAGTTAAATCACTTAACTCTTGGTAGCAGCTTCGATGGCTGCAGTGAGCTGAGCTGGATCAAACAAAACATCGCCACTTAACTCGGTGCCGTTAAGAAGTCCAGTTGGCGTGGATGAAACGCCCTCTGAGTTAAATGCATCATATGAATTAGCAACCCAACCGGCGTACTTTTCTGATGTTAGGCAATCTTTAAAAGCAGTAAGTGCATCACCGGTAATACCTGAAGTTTCAGCAAATGAAACCAAGGTGTCATTTGAGTATCCGGCGCCTTCTTCAGCAGGTTGGTTTGCGAAAACCGTTGCATGGAACTTGCTTTCAGCCTTTGCATCTACCGCACAACCAAACGCGATGGTTGCACGCTGGGAAGAATTTGGATTACCAGCTGCAGTATTTGAAGAAAGTAGATTCTTGTCTAAGAAAATAGTTGGTCGATATTCAACGCGAACTTTTCCAGCGTCAATGAGCCCTTGAATCGAAGCGCCTGAGGCTTCTTCGAAACGAGCACAGGCTGGGCACTGGAAGTCTTCCCATAGTTGAAGTACTGGAATCTTGTCAGCATCGGGTGCAGTCCAAGCTGGTCCAACTTTTACGCCATAGGTATCGGACGTAACGCCAGTTGGCAGAGCTGCGTCTGTTGGCACTACTGCATCTTTGTTGGAAAGAACTGGAATCGCGATCAACGCGGCCATAACAGCGACTACAACTAGCCCACCAATGATGCGAATCTTGCGCTGACGCTTTTGTTCAATTGCAGCGGCTTCTTGACGAGCTGCAGCGGCGGCGGCTTTGGCGGCTTTGGCACTCATGTTTTCTTGTGACACGAAAACTCCATTAATTAAGGTTGCTATTCAAGTGAAAACTTACATTCCCTTAATTATGTCGCACTTTTTCAAGTGCTGGAACTTGCTAAAAAGTAAGCAGATTTAGCGGGCTAAGCCTTTAGAAAGTGCCTGCGCTAAAGCCTTCGCGCCAGCTGCGCCATCCTTCTTGATCGCAGTAACAAATGCGCTACCCACGATTACGCCATCTGCATACTGGGCAATCTCATGAGCCTGTTCTGGTGTGGAAACACCAAGCCCCACAGCCACTGGCAGATCGCTATGTCGTCGGACTTTCGCAACTAGCCCTTCAATCGCATCTGAAATTGAAGTGCGTGCGCCAGTTACTCCCATGACGGCTCCGGCATAGATGAAGCCTGTAGTTGCGTTTGCGACTTTTGCAATTCGTTCGTCGGAACTGGAAAGTGCAACCAAAAAAACTCGATCAACATCATGTGAATTAGTTGCCAAAATCCAGTCGTCGGCTTCTTCTGGAGTTAGGTCAGGTGTAATCACACCAACACCACCAGCAGCATGGAAGTCGGTAGCAAAGGAATCAACACCATATCGCTCAATGGGATTCCAGTAAGACATGACAAGTGCTGGTACTCCAAGGTCTGCAACGCGCTTAACTGTGTTAATAACAGTTGCAGATTTTGTGCCACCTTCAAGTGAAATATTCACTGCGTCCTGGATTGTTGGGCCATCCATTACGGGATCGCTGTATGGAAAACCAATTTCAACGATATCAACGCCGCCTTCAACCATGGCCGTAATACATTCAACTGCGCCATCTTCAGTTGGATAACCAGCAGGCAAATATGCAATCAGCGCCGCACGATTTTCCGACTTAGCGCGCGCGAATGCATCGTGCAACAAACTCATATATTCATACCAAAGTATTTGGCCGCAGTTTCGACATCCTTATCGCCACGACCCGAAAGATTAATCAAGATGATTGCACCCTCGCCAAGTTCTTTACCAATCTCAATTGCGCCAGCCAGTGCGTGGGCAGTTTCAATGGCAGGAATGATTCCTTCGGTCTCACAAAGCAACTTGAATGCGTTCATCGCTTCAACATCGGTAACTGAACGATATTCAGCGCGACCAATGTCAGCTAAGTACGCATGCTCAGGTCCAACACTTGGATAGTCCAAGCCGGCAGAGATGGAATGGCTTTCGATAGTTTGTCCGTCATCATCTTGCATGATGTAAGAACGCGCGCCATGAAGAACTCCGACTGCGCCACCTACGATTGTTGAAGCGTGGCGACCTGTTTCAATACCGTCACCACCGGCTTCTAACCCAAGTAAGCGAACGTCAGCATCGCCAATGAATGCGGTGAAGATTCCGATTGCATTTGAGCCACCACCAACGCAGGCTGCAACAACATCTGGCAAGCGACCGTAACGGCTAAGCATCTGTTCGCGGGATTCATCTCCGATAATTCGGTGGAAGTCACGAACCATTTCTGGAAACGGCGCTGGCCCAGCAACTGTGCCAAGCATGTAATGCGTAGTTTCTACATTTGCAACCCAGTCGCGCATGGCTTCGTTAATTGCATCCTTAAGAGTGCGACTACCGATAGTTACAGGTACGACGGTTGCGCCAAGAAGTTTCATGCGGGCAACGTTTAGAGCCTGACGCTTGGTGTCTTCCTCGCCCATGTAAACAACGCACTCAAGACCAAGCAGTGCTGCAACGGTTGCAGTAGCAACACCATGTTGTCCGGCTCCAGTTTCGGCAATCACGCGGGTTTTACCCATGCGCTGAGTTAGCAGTCCCTGGCCTAGAACGTTGTTGATTTTGTGTGAGCCAGTGTGATTTAAGTCTTCGCGCTTTAGCAGGATGGTTGCGCCGCCAGCATGTTCAGCAAATCTCTTTGCCTCGGTGATTGGGCTCGGTCGACCCGTGTAATTAACCTGCAAATCTCGAAGCTGTTTCAAGAAACTTGGATCTACTGATGCTTTGCGGAATGCCTCGTCTAATTCATCGAGAGCTGCCATCAACGCTTCAGGAACGAAGCGACCGCCGAATTTTCCGAAGTGGCCGCGCAGATCTGGCACTGATACAACATCATTTGCTGTCATTTTCGCCAGTCCTAAGAACGATTCAATAAGAATTTTTTACGGGCCCGAATTCCCGCCTGAGTCCATTCTGCGACAGTTTCGGCCGGAGTACCACCCGTGACTAAGGCCTCACCGACCAGTACTGCTCCAGCGCCACTTAAAACTAAGGCTTCGACTTGATCGGTAGTGGAAATCCCAGACTCTGCAATGGCCAAAATCTCATTTGGGATTTGCGGAATCAAGTTGTGGCAGACGTCCAAACTAACTTCCAAGGTCTTTAAATTACGAGCATTGACCCCTATGAGTTTCGGATTAATCGCTAGGGCTCGGTGTAGTTCCGGCTCATCATGAACTTCAACTAGAACTGACATGCCAAGTTCATCGGCTAGTTGATTCAATTCTGAAAGTTGAGAATCCGACAATCCGGCCACGATTAGCAGAATTACATCGGCGCCATGCGCTCGAGCTTCCCACACTTGATATTCATCAACCATGAAGTCTTTGCGCAAAATTGGTATTGAGACTTTGCGTCTAACTGCATCAAGGTCAGAAAGGTTGCCGTTGAATTTACGCTGCTCGGTCAGAACGCTAATGACTTGCGCTCCCCCTGTTTGATACGCCATCGCTAATGAAGCTGGATCTGGAATATCAGAAAGGTGACCTTTACTTGGACTTGCGCGTTTAACTTCCGAGATGACACTGAAGGAATTCTTAAGGAGTAAGTCTGCAGCCGGCAATGCGCGTGGAACTTCATTAACTTGAGTTTTAAGTTCACTGAGTGAAACTGAAGTTTTTCGCACCGCAAGGTCTTCTTTAACTCCCTGGATGATTGAATCCAGAACAGAAGTCATGTTGTGCCTCTCTTGGGGACTAGCAGAACCTAAGGCCGAAAATCTGTCCTAATAAGGTTTCGAAAAAACTATTTTTGCTTGCCGTAGCCCATTAGCGCTAGAACTTTTCCGGCAATTCCTGCAACTGGAAGCAGTGCAATACCAATCCAGAAAACCATTGGTGATGCAATCACAACACCGATACATCCGACTAAGAAGGCGATCATTGCAATAGACACTGCAGTCCATGCCGCTACGGTGTGACCGTGATCTGCGTGTGAGTCTGACATTGGTTCTCCTTCTAGCGAATCTTTCTTCATTCTAACTGTTAGCGGGATGGGTTCTCGATTGTCGGGTCTATTCCTTGATCAAGTGCCTGCCATGGCGTCAATTGACTCTCCGTTGCAGGGTTTCGTTCGTAACGCTTCGACAACCCAGTTTCAAATGATTTCAATGCGATAGCTAATCCACATAATGCAATCAAGACACCTGCTGGGATAACTAGCCATTCGTAATACGAAGTCTGCGCAACCCAGCCAGTGACTTCACGTCCCACCGCTTGTTCGAATTGCAATCCAACGAACACATCTAAGTTCTTGACCAAGTTGGCAGTGGCTAAAACAATTCCAAACCCGATTGCCATAATCACTGCGCCAACTAGCCTTCGGAAGATTCCTCTCGTAGCAACGACGCCAAGTGCAGAGGCTGCGGCGGCAATCGCCAAACCATTTAGCGTGGAATTCAACTGATTCGCACTAAGGCTCAAATTAACGGTGGGAAATCCAGTTTCTTTATATGTTGCAACAACCCATGGTCGACTCAGTGCGATAAGAACAATGACTGAGCTCAATAGCTCAAGTGAGATTAGGTTTCGCAAAGTTAACTTCATGCGGAATTACTCACTAAGGAATTTGCAACGGCCACAGCGTTTAAAACGGCCATCGCTTTTGCTTGGCATTCAGCATCTTCACTCTCAGGAACAGAATCTGCCACTACTCCAGCTCCCGCTTGCACGTACGCCACCGAGTCTTTAATGACGGTTGAGCGAATCGCAATTGCAGTATCAATGTTTCCAGCAAAATCGAAATACCCAACGCAACCGCCATAAACTCCGCGCTTTGATTTCTCTAGTTCTTCAATGATTGTCATAGCCATAGGTTTTGGGGCGCCAGAGAGTGTTCCAGCTGGGAATGTAGCAGCAACTAAATCAAAAGCACTGACCTCAGGATCAATATTTCCAATTACGGTTGAGACGATGTGCATTACGTGACTGTATTTCTCAATACTCATAAAGTCAGTTACTTCGACCGACCCAGGTAGACATACTCGACCTAAATCATTTCTGCCAAGGTCAACCAACATCAAATGCTCAGCACGCTCTTTTTTGTCAGTGAGTAAATCTGCGGCATTGGAATCATCAATTTGTGGGGTTTCGCCGCGAGGTCTAGTTCCGGCAATTGGATGTAGCATCGCTTCACCGTTACGAAGTGTGACTAAGGCTTCTGGACTTGATCCAACAACATCAAATGCGACTTTGGTGCCGAGTTCTTGGCCAGGACCAGTTAGCTCAGGAATTCTAAACAGGAACATATACGGACTCGGATTAGTAGCACGTAACACTCGATACACGTCAAGGGCTGAAGCCTGGCACTTAGTTGCAAATCTCTGACTCAGCACAATTTGAAATGCATCTCCTGCTCGAATCCGGTCCTGTGCGACCCTCACAGATTCTTGATATTCGGTGCCCGTAGTTTCGCGCGTGAACTCTGCTTTAGCAGTTCGATCAAAACTTGATGCACTTGAAGGTGCTTGACTGCCTAACGCTGTTTCCATTGCATCGAGTCGTTTTTCCGCATCAAGCCAGGCTTCATCAACACGCTCATCGGAGTTGTCGTAGTTGATTGCATTAGCAATAAGTGTGACTGTGCCATCTTTGTGATCCAAAACTGCCAAGTCCGTTGCAACTAGCATCGCTAATTCAGGTAAGCCCAAAACGTCTTCGGTTTCATTTGGTAGTTTTTCTAAGCGTCGAACGATGTCATAACCCAAGTAGCCAACTACTCCGCCGGTTAGTGGTGGTAATTCTTCATTAGTGATGCCTTCGTTAACGCCAGGTGTGAAAAGCACATCTAAGGTTTCTCGCAACGCAGCGATGGGATCACCAGTTGCTGGCACACCTTGCGGAACTTTTCCAGACCAAAGCGCCTGGCCATCTCGCTCCGAAAGCATTGCCGAACTTGCTACCCCTACAAATGAATAGCGCGACCAAGATCTTCCGTGTTCGGCTGATTCAAGTAGAAATGTTCCAGCACGTTCATCAGCAAGTTTTCGATAAAGACCCAGCGCAGTTTCGCCATCAGCCAACAGTTTTCTAAAGACCGGGATTACGCGTCGATTTTGTGCCAACTGCCGAAAGGATTCGAGATTGGGAGTGGTCATCCACTTACCTCAGGATGCGTAACGGAATCATCAAAACAAGTGTGATTGCCGGTGTGGCAAGCTACTCCGGATTGATCAACGGTTAATAGCAAGGTGTCGCTGTCACAATCTTTTGCCAGCGAGATGACTCGTTGGTGATTTCCAGAGGTTTCGCCCTTTACCCAAACTTCAGATCGACTGCGGCTCCAGAAAGTAGCCTTTCCGGTTTCCAGAGTTTGCTTAACAGTGTCGGAATTCATCCACGCCACCATAAGAACTTCTCTGGTATCGACTTGTTGAACTACCACCGGAATCAATCCTTGGTCGTTGAAAACTAAGGTTTCAACGAACGGCGAGCTCTCCATGCTTCTATTCTGCCTTGATTAAACAAAGTAGTCGAAATCAGGCAAGTCATGCCTACCGTTATTTGGCAGGCTGGACTGAATTAGCGAACTTCTTGCCCACTGCGAGCAAGTTCGTCCTTTACTTGCACAATTGTGAGCTCATTGAAGTGAAAAACGCTAGCGGCTAGTACTGCATTTGCGCCGGCTTTAACTGCGGGTGCAAAGTCCGAAAGCTTTCCAGCCCCGCCGCTGGCAATAACTGGAATCTCTACTGCGGCCCGCACTGCTGAGATAAGTTCCAAGTCGTAACCATTCTTAGTGCCATCGGCATCCATTGAATTTAGGAGCACCTCGCCAGCCCCGCGTTCAGCAGCCTCAACAATCCACTCCAAGGCATCCCGGCCACTGCTGTTTCTGCCACCGTGAGTTGTGGCTTCAAATCCACTTGGAGAATCTGGACTACGCCGCACGTCAACCGAAATGACGATGCACTGATCGCCAAAACGTTTCGCCGAATCTGAAATCAATTCTGGATTCGCAATACCCGCAGTATTAATTCCAACTTTGTCCGCGCCGGCCCGCAGAAGTTGATCAACGTCTGCTGTGCTTCTTACGCCACCACCAACTGTCAGTGGAATGAAAAGTTCATCCGCTGTTTTACGAATCATTTCGTAAGTTGTTTCGCGATTCGAACTTGATGCGGTGATGTCAAGAAAAACAAGTTCGTCTGCGCCAGAGTTTCCATATCGTCGAGCTAGTTCAACGGGGTCGCCGGCATCATTTAAGTTCTCAAAGTTAACGCCTTTAACAACTCGACCAGCATCGACATCAAGGCAAGGAATAACTCGAACTGCAACACTCATTTGCTATACCTGAGGTCCGGAAACTTCAATTGCTTCTTCGAGGGTGAAAGCGCGCGCATAAAGCGCCTTGCCAACAATTGCGCCTTCAACACCAATGTCAGTTAGCGCTCTAAGTTCAATCAAGTCATCAAGCGTTGCGATTCCCCCACTTGCAATCACCGGCATGTCAGTTCGTTCGCACATCTGCTTAAGCAAATCAACATTCGGTCCACGCAAAGTTCCATCTTTGGTTACATCTGTAACGACATACCTTTGACAACCATCTGATTCCAGGCGTTCAAGCGTTTCCCAAATGTCGCCGCCTTCTTTGGTCCAGCCACGGGCTGCAAGTACAGTGCCGCGAACATCAAGACCAACAGCGATCCGATCGCCAAATTCACCAATGACTCGTGCGGTCCACTCTGGATCTTCCAGTGCAGCAGTTCCCAAGTTCACGCGACGGCAGCCAGTTGCCAGCGCAGCTCGCAGTGATTCATCGTCTCGAATGCCACCAGAGAGTTCAACATTTACATCGAGTTTGCCAACTACTTCAGCTAACAGTTTTCGGTTTTCACCTCGACCAAAGGCGGCATCAAGATCAACTAAATGAATCCATTGCGCACCACTTGCCTGCCAATCAAGAGCGGCCGCTAACGGATCCCCAAATGATGTTGCGCTATCTGCCTCACCTTGAACTAGGCGCACGGCCAAGCCATCAGCAACGTCAACTGCTGGTAGCAGAATTAAAGATGTCATGTCGCGCTCCGATTGCGGGTTATTAGGTTCATTTGATCGCTGCTATCCAGTTTGCCAATAATGTCAGACCGGCTTCGCCAGATTTTTCGGGATGAAACTGGGTAGCCCAAAGCGGACCATTTTCAACCGCAGCAACAAAATCATCACCGTGGTTAGCCCAACTAACTTTGGGAGCAGCCAGCATTTCATGCGGATCCAGTTCCCACTTTCGCGCGGCATAAGAATGAACAAAATAGAAGCGCTCATCCGCAATTCCATTAAACATTTGTGATCCGGTTGCGACAGCCACATTATTCCAACCCATGTGGGGAAGAATCGGTGCGCTTAATTTATCGACTGTGCCAGGCCATTCGTTTAAACCTTCAAAGAAACTGTCACCGGAATGCTCTGTACTTCGTTCAAACAGAACTTGCATACCAACACAAATTCCCAAAACTGGTCGTCCACCAGCCAAACGCCGACCAATTATTTGTTCACCACGAACATTTTTGATGCCTTGTACGCAAGCTGAAAATGCGCCGACACCTGGCACCAATAACGCATCGGCTTCTAAGGCCTCATCAAAGTCGGCAGAAATCGAAACTTTTGCGCCCGTTGTTTCAACAGCGCGTTGTGCCGACCTTACATTTCCTGATCCGTAGTCAAGAATGACAACAGAAGTCACGAGTTAGAGACTTCCCTTTGTTGAAGGAACGTCCAAAACGCGTGGATCAATCGCAACTGCATCCCGAAGTGCGCGCGCTACAGCCTTGAATTGCGCTTCACTTACGTGATGTGCATTGCGGCCGCTCAGAATTCGAATGTGAATACAGATCTGCGCTGTTGCAACAATCGATTCCCAAATATGACGAATCAAAGTTGTATCGAAGGTTCCGATTAACTCGACAATCTCTGGCTGTTCATGAACTAGGTAGGGACGACCCGATAGGTCCACTGCTGCATGGCAAGCGGTTTCATCCAAAGGTACATAGGCATCGCCGAATCGACGAATACCGACTTTGTCTCCCAGTGCAGTCCGAATCGCTTCGCCCACTGCTAATGAAGTGTCTTCTACAGTGTGATGTGAGTCGACATCTACATCGCCCTTAGTAACTACCTTTAGATCGAATCCGCCGTGACGTCCCAACTGAGAAAGCATGTGATCAAAAAACGGCACGCCGGTTTCAATGTCGATCTGTCCAGTGCCGTCTAGGTTGAGTTCAACAAGGACTGAACTTTCCTTAGTACTACGTTCAATGCGTGCGGTGCGTGCCATCAGATTACTTTCCGTTAGTTCGATTAGTTACTTGAAGTAGTGCGGTCTTGAAAGCTTGGTTTTCTTCCGGAGTTCCAATACTGACTCTTAACCAGCCACTTGGGCCAGTCTGACGAATCAATACACCTTGCTCAACTAATTGTTCCCATACCTCGTTGCGATCTCCAAATGTTCCAAAGAGCAGGAAGTTTGCCCCACTTGGAGCCACTTCAAAGCCTTGCTCCTTAAACCACGACACCAGGTCATCTCGTTCGTTGCGAAGTAATGTCACCTGGCCTTGCAACTCATCACTAAATCGCAGGGCAACTCGGGCAACTGCCTGAGTAACTGCTGACAGGTGATAAGGCAAGCGAACCAATTGAATGGCTTGGACTATTTCAGGACTTGCCGCGGCATATCCAACTCGGGCTCCAGCGTAAGAAAATGCCTTACTCATGGTGCGCACTACAACTAAGCGTGGATTCTTTGCTAG
This sequence comes from Actinomycetota bacterium, assembly GCA_026392515.1. Lineage (GTDB taxonomy): Bacteria > Actinomycetota > Actinomycetes > S36-B12 > UBA5976 > UBA5976. The sequence continues at coordinate 27,853 of JAPLBY010000023.1, forward strand.
CCGAGACACGGCAGAAGGTGTGCCGGCTGGTCTGAATTCGGCATAAGCCTCATCGACTACTAGTACCCCAGCAAAGTTTGCCAGCAAGTAATCAATGTCCGACATATCAATGATGGTGCCAGTTGGATTGTTAGGTGAGGTCACAACGATGATGTCTGGCTGAAGAGCTAGCGCACTATCCAAAACAGATTTATCGATCGTGAAATCTTCATTTCTCGCCACACTCAAATACTTAGTAAAAGTGTTCCGGCAATAATCTTCATACATTGAATAAGTGGGATCGAATGAAACCAAAGACTTATCTGGTCCCCCAAAAAGTTGGAGTAGTTGCTGCATAACTTCGTTTGACCCATTAGCTGGCCAGATGTTTATGGCAGACAAACTAACTTGGCTCTCTGCGTTCAAGTAGTTGGCCAAGTCAGCGCGCAATTCATTGGCTTCACGATCAGGATATCGATTTAGATTCGGGCCAATCTCTGAAATTATTTTTGCCAATTCCGCAACTAGTTCAGGTGAAGGTCCAAATGGATTTTCATTGGTGTTCAAGCGAACTGGCACAGCAATTTGCGGCGCACCATATGGTGACTTGCCAACTAAGTCTTTGCGAATGGGTAACTGAGTCATTTCGAACGAATTTCAATCGCTGCAGCGTGACCCGGTAAGCCTTCCGAGTTTGCAAGAGTAATTACAGTCTGGGCAATGTCACTGAGTGCGGTTTCGTTGTACTCAACATAGTGAACGCCACGCAAGAAAGACTGAACCGAAAGTCCAGATGAGTGACAAGCACAGCCACCAGTTGGCAATACGTGATTCGATCCAGCTGCGTAGTCACCTAGTGATACTGGCGACCAATCCCCAACAAAAATAGCGCCTGCATTGTTTACTCGCCTTGCCACTTCAGAAGCATTACGGGTATGAATTTCCAAGTGCTCGGCTGCGTAAGCATCTACAACCTTCAGACCGTGATCTAAATCATCAACCAACACGAATGCACTTTGCTGACCAGTTAGTGCAATCCGGATTCGATCTTTGTTCATGGTTAGTGGAACTAAGCGCTCCAGGCTGGCACGAACATTTTTGATCAACTCTTCGCTATCCGTGACCAGAACCGACGCTGCTACTTCGTCGTGTTCGGCTTGGCTGATTAAATCTGCCGCAACAAAATCTGGATTCGCTGAGTCATCAGCCAAGATCGCGATTTCAGTTGGACCGGCTTCGGAGTCAATTCCAATTAGACCTTTAAGCATTCGCTTTGCAGCGGTTACATACATGTTGCCAGGACCAGTGACTAAGTACACCGGCTCAATCTCAACATCAGTTGCGCCATAAGCCAGCAACGCAATCGCTTGGGATCCACCTGCGGCATAAACTTCGGTCACGCCAAGCAAAGCGCAAGCTGCCAGAATTGTTGGGTGCGGCCATCCCCCAAAATCTTTTTGAGGTGGCGAGCAAACAACAAGTGACTGAACTCCAGCAATTTGTGCCGGTACAACATTCATAATCACGCTGCTTGGATAGACATAAACTCCACCAGGAACATAAAGGCCAACGCGCTGAACTGGTAACCAACGCTCAGAAACCGTTCCACCTGGGGCAACTGTGACAGTGGTATCACTTCGACGTTGGTGTTCATGAACTATTTGCACACGCGAGATTGCGTCTTCTAGTGCTGCTTTAATTTTCGGATCAAGTTCTGCCAGCGACTTATCAATAACTTCTTGTGGCACACGGATCTGTGGCGCGCGAACGCCGTCAAATTTTTCCGACCAGTCTTGGACTGCGGCAACTCCGCGCTCTCGCACATCTTCAATAATTGGACGCACTTGCTCAACCACTGAATCAAGGTCGAACTTGGCGCGTGGCACTAGATTTCGCAGATCCGAAGCCTTTCTGGATCCGCCACGTAAATCTAGGGTTGCCAACATAGTCAAAGTTTAACTTGATTTTCTGGGCATAGGATTTGTTGCTATGGCCACAGGTACTCCAGCGACTAAATTGCTAAAGTCCGCTGGGATTGAATTCAAGGAGCATGAGTACTCACATGATCCCAATTCCACGTCTTTTGGGCTTGAGGCTGCTGAAAAACTTGGAGTAGATCCAAATCGAGTGTTCAAAACCTTGATTGCCAATGTAGATGAAAATTTTGCTGTTGCAATTGTTCCCGTTAACCAACAAGTGAGTCTGAAATCACTGTCGCGAAGTCTGGGCGCCAAGCGCGCGACCATGGCAGACCCAACACATGCAGCACGCCTAACGGGATATGTTGTCGGCGGGATCAGCCCGTTGGGGCAAAAGCGCCTTCTTGCAACCGTAATTGACGAGTCTGCAAAACAATTTGAAACAATTCTGGTTAGTGGTGGCCAACGTGGCTTTGACATTGAACTTTCGCCAACTGATTTAGCAGATTTACTCTCAGCGATATTTGCTGAGATTGCGAATTAACTAGTCTGTAAAACCGGAGCTTCTAAACACGCTGCGCCTAGCAGAGCTTTTAAGTCTGCAAAAAGTGAAGGTGACGGCGCTACTCGCAACTTGTCATCGGTCTTAACGGAAACAAATTTATCTGTCTGAACTACGGTTAGGTGCACTTCAGTTGTTCCTGGATGCGCACTAAGAATCTGACGCAACGAATCCATTACTGCCGCATTAACGCGAGTTTCTGGAATGTAAACATTGACTGGGCCGGAATAAGCAGCACTGATGTCTGGAACTGAAACTTCCAGCGCAGCTACTCTTGGGCCTTCATCATCACGTTTATCAATTCGAACTTTCATCAACAAGATCGCGTCGTCATTTAGCAGCGTTGCAAACTTGGTAAACGTATTTGGCCACACCATAACTTCGACGACACCTTCAAGATCTTCAAGCGCAACAATGGCCCAGCGATCACCGGAACGTTTCGTGGTTTTAAGTTGAACGCTGCTAACTAGTCCCCCGAGCGTGACTACCGCTCCGTCTGAGGCATCGGCAACACCAGAAATTGGCATAGAGGTGCTCATTGCCAAAACGTGCTCAACACCAAATAGTGGATGGTCACTTACATATAGACCAAGCATGTCGCGTTCTTGGGCTAGCAAAGTTTTCTTATCCCATTCATCAAGTGAAATGGATACTTCTATGCCACCGATTGAATCGTCCGAGAAATCTTCAGAAGTTCCAAACAGATCAAACTGTCCGATGGCTTCGGCTTTCTTAGTATCGAGAACTGAATCAACGGATTCAACATGTACTGCAAACAAACCTCGACGAGTGTGGCCCAGCGAATCAAAGGCGCCGGCCTTGATTAAGGATTCGATTACGCGCTTATTGCAAACCTGGACGTCAACTTTTGCTAAGAAGTCGCCAAATGAGGAGAACCTTCCCTTTGCAACCCGACTAACCTTCAAGGATTCAACAACGTTCACACCAACATTTCGAACTGCAGCTAAGCCAAATCGAATATCAGTACCAATTGCGGTGAAATCAACATCGGATTCATTGACATCCGGTGGCAGAACCTTGATACCCATTCGACGGCATTCGTTGAGATAAACCGCGGACTTGTCTTTGTCATCTTTAACACTGGTAAGCAGCGCAGACATGTATTCAGCTGGGTAATTGGCCTTGAGATAAGCCGTCCAATACGAAACAAGGCCGTAGCCAGCACTGTGCGCTTTGTTAAATGCGTAGTCCGAGAAAGGAACCAAAGTTTCCCACAACTTATTGATAGCAACTTGGGAGAATCCGCGTTCTTTCATGCCAGCTTCGAATGGCACGTATTCCTTGTCAAGGATCTCTTTCTTTTTCTTACCCATAGCTCGGCGCAATAGATCTGCTTGGCCAAGTGTGTAACCAGCAACCTCTTGGGCGATCGCCATAACCTGTTCCTGGTAAACGATAAGTCCGTAGGTATCACCCAAAATTGCTGCTAATGGCTTTTCTAAGTCTGGATGAATTGGAACTTGGGTTTTGCGCTTGTTTTTGTAATCCGCGTAATCAGTGTGCGCGTTTACACCCATCGGACCCGGTCGATACAAAGCAAGTACCGCAGAAATATCTTCGAATGAGTCAGGATTCATTGAGCGCAACAAAGATCTAATCGGCCCACTATCGAGTTGGAATACACCCAGGGTGTCGCCGCGGGCCAACAATTCATATGTCTTTAGATCGTCAAGGCCAAGTTCCTCAAGTACTACAGTTTCGCCTCGGTTCGACATGATGTTGAGCAAAGTGTCATCAAGCACCGTTAGATTTCGAAGTCCTAAGAAGTCCATCTTTAGTAGACCAAGTGATTCACATGCGCCCATATCAAACTGGGTAATGATTGCGCCGTCTTGGTCTCTGCGCCAGACCGGTAAAACGTTGATCAATTCTTCTTTACACAAGATAACGCCAGCAGCGTGCACGCCTGGCTGTCGCTTTAGACCTTCGATGCCGCGCGCAGTATCAACAACTGCCCGCACATCAGCGTCATCTTCGTATAAGTCTCGGAATTCGCCGGCTTCGCCATAGCGATCATGTTCTGGATCAAAGATTCCCGAAAGTGGAATGTCTTTACCCATAACACCTGGAGGCATTGCCTTAGTAATTTTGTCGCCAAGTGCATACGGGAAGCCAAGTGCTCGAGTTGAATCTTTTACTGCCGCTTTAGCTTTAATCGAAGCGTAAGTAATGATCTGGGCAACGCGTTCTTCACCATACTTATGAGTTGCATAACGAATCATTTCGCTGCGTCGACGTTCATCAAAGTCAATATCAATATCAGGCATTGAGATTCGTTCTGGATTCAAGAAGCGCTCAAAAAGTAAGCCGTGCTTAATTGGATCAAGTTCGGTAATGCCAAGCGCCCAGGCAATCAATGCACCAGCTGCCGAGCCTCGACCTGGACCAACGCGAATGCCTTCTTCGCGGGCGTGACGACACAAGTCGGCTACCACTAGGAAGTAGCCCGGGAATCCCATTTGCTCAACAACAGCTAGTTCGAACTTCGCTCGTTCCAGATGTTCCTTTGGAATCTTGTTTCCATTGAATCTGCGGTTTAATCCAATCTCAACTTCTTTAACTAACCAAGTGTTCTCAGACTCGCCGGCTGGAACTGCGAAGGACGGCAACAAATCTTGACCTTCAACGAAGTTAATGTTGCAACGTTCTGCAATCAATAAAGTGTTATCGCAGGCATCAGGAAGTTCACGCCAAACTTCGCGCATTTCAGCGGCGGTTTTTAGGTAGAAGTCTTGCGCATCAAACTTGAACCGCTTTGGGTCATCCATTGTGGAGCGAGTACCAATGCAAAGCAGCACTTCGTGCATCCGCGCATCTTCTGGGTAGACGTAATGAAGATCATTTGTGGCAACTAACTTCAAATTCAAATTCTTTGCGATCTTTAGCAAGTCTTCGCGGTGACGGCGTTCAATACCTAAGCCATGATCCATCAGCTCAACAAAGTAATTGTCTTGCCCCAAGATCTCGCGCATAGTTGCAGCAGTACTTAGAGCTTTGTCGTAATTATCCGCCTGCAACCAGCGATTAACTTCACCAGAAGGACAGCCAGTTGTACCGATAATTCCTTTGCCGTATTTCTCAAGTAACTCGGCATCAAATCTTGGTTGATAGTAATAGCCTTCCAGGCTGGCTTTGCTGGAAAGCCGAAACAAGTTATGTAATCCAACGTTGTTTTCAGCCCAAAGCGTCATGTGGGTGTAGTTGTATCTGCCACGACCGGCACCATCTAATGAAGTGTCATCAACTGCCGAGGTCCCGAAATCAAATGGCGCGCGTAGTGCACGACCCTGGGGCGCGAAATATCCTTCGATGCCAATGATTGGTTTTACATTTGTGGATTGTGCTTTTTTCCAGAATTCGAACGCACCATATAAATTGCCATGATCCGTCATCGCAATGGCCGGCATACCCAGTTCTTCAGCTTTTGAAAAAAGGTCACCTAGGCGAGCAGCGCCATCCAGCATTGAATACTCGGTGTGCACATGTAGATGCACGAACGAGTCATTGCTCACAGGATTAGTTCCTTTTATTCAGAGGGTAAGTACGCGAGAGGAAGGACGCTCCCCTAGGTTACCTGCGACCTGTGACAAGAAAGTGCAGTGGGGCTAAGACACTTTTTCGTGGCTGAAGATTTAGAGGTTACGAGCCAGTTCTAAGGACTTGGCTAAATCTGGGGCGTATTCGGAGTGGAAAGTAACCCGCTCACCTGACACTGGATGTTCGAAACCTAATCGGACGGCATGAAGCCATTGCCTGTCGAGTTTGAGTTTGGCTGCCACGGTAGGGTCTGCGCCATATGTAAGGTCGCCACAGCATGGGTGTCTTAACCCGGACATGTGAACTCTAATTTGATGAGTTCGACCGGTTTCCAGATGAACCTCTAGTAACGAGGCATAAGCAAATGATTCCAAAGTGTCGTAATGGGTAATGCTTGGTCGGCCACCACTCATAATCGCAAATCGATAAGAAGATGACGGATGTCGATCGATCGGTGCATCGATAGTTCCATTAATCGGATCAAGTCGGCCCTGAATCAAAGTGTGGTAAATCTTGTCAACAGTTCTATCCCGGAATTGGTCTTTAATGCTGACGTAAGCGCGTTCTGACTTGGTAACAACCATCAAGCCACTTGTGCCGACATCTAATCGATGCACAATACCTTTACGTTCGGATGGACCAAATGAAGTAAGGACAGTTCCCATTGCAGTTAGGGACCCTGTAACAGTTGGACCAGACCAACCTTGACTTGGATGCGCTGCCACACCAGCTGGCTTATCAATTACTACGAATGAATCGTCTTCAAACACAATTGGTAGCTCAACGGTTGGTTCCGCATCGTACATATCTGGGTCTGGTAGATCTACTTCAACTACATCACCGAAAGCTAAGCGGGCACTTTTTTGAGCGACTTTGCCGTTGAGAGTCACCCGCTTTTCTTCGAGTAACGTGACACAGGCTGCTCGTGATTCGCCAGTTAATCGCGCAAGTGCAACGTCGCAGCGTTCGCCTTCAAGTGATTCATCAATCGGCCAGGTACGAATCATTTTTGATCCGAATCTGGCAACTCTGGCAAAGCATTTGGCGTTTGGTAATCGACACCGCGCAGTGACAATATGACCATCGCAATTGCTGACAGAACTACTGCGCTGTCACTGATGTTAAACATCGGATAATTAGGAACAGAGATGAAATCCACAACATGTCCATGGAACATCTCTGGACTTCGAAATATTCGATCAATCAAGTTACCCACTGCCCCACCAAGTAGACCACCAAGTGCAATTGCCCATGGCTTGTTTGTAACCGATTTGGAAACATAAAGAATTGCGATACTGACTGCAATCGCTATCAGTGTGAATACCCAAGTGAAATTGGTTCCAAATGAAAACGCTGCACCGGGATTTCTCACAAATGAGAATTTAAGGAGTTCACCAATTACTTTGATTTCAGACTGATTTTCAAGTCTGGCAACTGCCCAGGCTTTAGTAGCTAAATCGACCAAGATGACAATTAGAGCAGTTATTAAAAGTTGGCGACGATACACGACGTTAGGAACGGTCTTCACGCTCGCGGCAAGGCATACACATTGTTGCTCTTGGGTTAGCTTCCTGTAGGCGAAGCTTTCCAATCTGCTTTCCACAGTTCTCGCATGCACCGTAAGTGCCAGCTTCAATTCGTTCTAATGCGCGATTTGTTTGATCAAGCAAATCTTTCTTATTCGAAAGAATAGAAATTTCGTGTTCACGCTCAAAAGTCTTGGTTCCAGCATCAGCTTGATCGTCACCAGCGCCTTCGCCGCTTTCCATAATCAAGGCATGGAAACTTTCTTCGGCTTGAGCAATTTCAACTTTAAGTTCTTCAGCTTCAGAGGTAAGCATTTTGCGCACTGCATTTAATTCAGTCTTGGTCCAGTTGGATTCATCTTCCTGAACTACTGGATGCTTAGGCGCAGCTTTCTTACCTGGAACTGCTTTGCGAACTGACGGTAGTCCAACTGAACCAATTGGATTAATAACTTGTACCGGCGGACCAGCAAGTGCGGCAGCGGCAGCGGCTTCGGCTTTTGCAATTGCTGCAAGTTGGGCCTTAGTAACTTTTGGTACCTTAACTACTACTGGCTTTGGCTCAGCAACTTTCTTAGCAGGCTTAACTGGAGCAACTTTCTTGGCAACTGGCTTCTTGGTCGCTTTAGCAGGAGCCTTCTTTGCTGGTGCTTTTTTAGCAGGAGCCTTCTTTGCTGGTGCTTTTTTGGAAGCAGCTTTCTTAACCGTTGGGGCTTTTTTGGCAGGGGCCTTCTTGGCTGGGGCCTTCTTGGCAGGGGCCTTCTTGGCTGGGGCCTTCTTGGCCACACTTGCCTTAGTAGTTGCCTTCTTAGCTGGTTTCGCAGCCATGGTATTCCCCTTTAGTTAACGCCTAATTTTTATCGACTAAGTCCCTAGACTCTACCGAGTCGATTACATAATGCTCGCTAGAAGGTACGTTAAAACGCGAATTCCTGCAATTCTTGGCCAAGTTTTGGATGCTTACGGGCCTAACCGCATTTTTGGCGGCGGCTTTTGCGCTTTGGGAAATGGGAATAATGGGTTTTTCCCACTAATCTTTTCTATTAGTCGGCAAAACGATGATGAAGACACATTGCGCAGCCAGCAGCACCAAAGCAGCGATTTGGGGACGGTGTAAGCCCAAAAGGTGATGTTTGCGCAGTATCACTTCTGAGTTGGCTCGAAGAAAAGCAATTCCACGGGAAATACCCCAGGGATATTGCCCAGTAGAACGAGTCAGCTGACTGAAACTTAAGTGGATTTTGCGTCGCAACGGCAAGGTCAACAAGGGTGGTACCGCGGGAATGGCCTAAAAATCACCTCGTCCCTTGAAATCAAAGTCACCAATCGGTGGCCTTGGTAATTGACTGCAAGCGACGAGGAAAACTGATGGCATACCGCGATGTACCCGCGAAGATTGATCTTCCAGCGATGGAGCACGATGTGCTCTCGTTTTGGAAAGACAATGACATCTTTCACAAATCTATGGCGCGCACTAGCGAGGGTCCACGTTGGGTTTTTTATGAAGGACCTCCTACCGCCAACGGAATGCCAGGAACTCATCACGTAGAAGCCCGAGTATTCAAAGATATCTTCCCGCGCTATCGCACCATGAAGGGTTTCAACGTTCCACGCAAAGCTGGTTGGGATTGCCATGGACTTCCAGTTGAGCTTGCAGTTGAAAAAGAATTAGGTTTCACCGGAAAGCAAGACATCGAAAAGTACGGCATTGCTGAGTTCAACGCTCGATGCAAAGAGTCCGTGCTTCGCCACGTGGATGAATTTGAAAGCATGACTTCGCGCATGGGTTACTGGGTTGATATGGATCAGGCCTACTGGACTATGGATGAGAAATACATCGACAGTGTTTGGTGGAGTCTTAAGCGGATTTTTGATAAAGGTCTTCTTGTTCAAGATCATCGCGTTTCGCCATATTGCCCGCGTTGTGGCACTGGGTTATCAGATCATGAGTTAGCTCAAGGTTATGAAGATGTAGTCGATGCTTCGGTCTACGTGCGATTCCCGATTACAACTGGTGCTTTACCCGAGAAGTATTCGGGTATCTCACTTCTGGTCTGGACCACAACACCTTGGACTTTGATTTCCAATACTGCTGCAGCGGTTAATGCCAAAGTTGATTACGTTGTAGCGCAAACTGCAACTGGTGAGTACCTGATTGTTGCGGATGCTTTGCGGGAAAAAGTTCTTGGCGAAGATTCAAAAGTTTTGGAAACCATTGTGGGCCGCGACTTAGAAGGCACTGGATACCAGCGACCATTTGACTGGGTAACTTTCCCGGAAACTGATGCTCCGGTTCATACTGTCTTGCTTGCTGACTTTGTAACAACTGAAGATGGCACTGGAGTCGTTCATGAGGCTCCAGCTTTTGGCGCCGAGGATCTTGCGCTTTGTCGTTCTTATGGTTTGCCAGTTGTGAATCCAGTATTGCCAAATGGAACTTTTGAATCTGACATTCCAGAAGTCGCTGGGGTATTTTTCAAGGCGGCCGATCCTCGACTAGTTGAATTGTTAGAGGAAAAAGGTCTACTGTTCCGGCACTTACCGTACGAACACTCTTACCCACATTGCTGGAGATGCCACACTGCGTTGATCTATTACGCACAACCGTCTTGGTACATCAAAACCACTGACACTAAAGATCAGTTGCTAGCCCAGAACGAAAAAACTAATTGGTTCCCAGAAACGATTAAGAATGGTCGATTTGGTGACTGGCTCAATAACAATGTCGACTGGGCACTTTCCCGCAATCGCTACTGGGGCACTCCGCTACCAATCTGGCGCTGCGAAGAAAACCATTTAACTTGCATAGGTGGGCGCGCTGAACTTGCGTCCCTTGCTGGAGATGAAACATTAACTGTTGATCCGCATCGACCATTCGTTGATGACATCACTTTTGCTTGCCCAGAGTGCAATGGCACTGCAACTCGCGTGCCAGAAGTAATTGACTGTTGGTATGACTCAGGTGCGATGCCATTTGCGCAGTGGGGTTACCCAGAAAACAACAAGGAAACATTCGAAGCTAGCTACCCAGCTGATTTCATCTGTGAAGCAATTGACCAAACTCGTGGTTGGTTCTACACCTTGATGGCAATTGGAACTTTAGTGTTCGAGGAATCGTCATACGAAAACGTACTTTGCCTTGGTCACATTCTCGATGAAGATGGCCGCAAGATGAGTAAGCACTTGGGCAATGTACTGGAACCAATTGGCCTAATGGATGAACATGGCGCTGATGCACTTCGTTGGTTCATGCTGGTTAGCGGTTCGCCATGGAGCGCTCGTCGCGTTGGTCACGCCACAATCGCTGAAGTTGTTCGCAAAACACTTCTTACTTAATGGAACACTGTGGCATTCCAAAGTCTTTATGCCCGCGCAGGTGATTGGGATAGCAGCACGGCATCGCTGGATAATCTAACTGATTTGGATCAGTGGGCAGTTTCGCAAGCCACTCGCCTAGCACGAGATGTTGATCAAGCTTTAGAGCAATTCGATACTCAGCGCGCTGGACGTTTCATCGCAGAGTTTGTAGATGATTTAAGTAACTGGTACGTACGCCGTTCGCGTCGTCGCTTCTGGGATGCAGATCACGCTGCGTTAAGCACTTTGCATCACTGCCTGAAGGTAGTTACTCAAGTCATGGCACCATTCACGCCGTTCATAACCGAACGCGTTTGGCAAGACTTGTATACGACAACAGATACCGAATCTGTGCACTTAAGTACTTGGCCAGAATGGTCAGACGAGCAGATCAGCGACACCTTGCGCGATCAAGTCGATTTAACCCGTCGCTTAGTTGAACTTGGCAGATCAGCCCGCGCTACATCTGGCGTTAAAACTCGTCAGCCACTTCAGCGAGCTCTAGTTGCTGCTCCTGGTTGGGATGCTTTGCCTGAAGGTCTGCAAGCGCAGATCCGAGATGAAGTTAACGTCTTGAGTCTGGAAAGTCTTTCGGGAACCGACGAACTTGTTGATGTCAGCCTTAAAGCTAACTTCAAAACCCTTGGAGCAAGATATGGCAAGAGCACACCAGAGATTGCATCTGCAGTAGCAGCAGCTGATGCAAACGCATTAGTTGAGGCGCTGCGATCTGGTTCAGCAACCGTTACGGCTTCTGGTGTGGATTATGAAATTGGCCCAGATGACGTCGTTGTCACAGAGGTCCCTCGAGAAGGCTGGACCGTTGCTAGTGATTCCGGTGAATCGCTCGCTCTTGACTTAGCTCTGACTCCGGAATTAATTGGGCAAGGCATTGCTCGAGATGTTACTCGGTTGATTCAGGATGCTCGGAAGACTTCTGGCTTAGACATCAGTGATCGCATCTCGGTTACTTGGGAATCTGGAAATGAATCAACGATTTCAGCACTAACTTCACATGCTGATTTGGTTGCAAGCGAAGTTCTTGCTACTACCTGGACACAAGGATCGGTTTCCAATCCAACTGCAAGTGATGATGAACTTGAGTTAAAGGTATTAATCGCAAAAGCGTAACTAGACAAAAAAGAAGGCCTAGGAAAATCCCAGGCCTTCTTTTTATCTAATTCTTAATCTTCGGTTACCTGACGGTCACCGCTGATGTTCTTGGATTCAAGCTCACGAAGCTGTCCCTCTAGGTAGCTACGTAGGCGACCACGGTACTCACGCTCGTAAGCGCGAAGCTCTTCAACGCGACGTTCCATCGCCACCCGCTGCGTCTCAAACTCGCGAGTGATGTTAGCAACATTGGCCTTAGCCACTGTTACTAGTTCATCCGATGTGGACTTCGCAGCAGAAAGTAGTTGCTCAGATTCAATGCGAGCTGAGGCTACTGCTTCATCTGCAGTGCGCTGAGCCAATTCGAGAATACGAACTGATGCGACACCTTGTTCGGCTGGTGATGACGTTGCTGCTGTCGCTGCTGCTGCCACACCTTCGGACTGTGAAGTAGCAAGCTGTTCTTTTAGTGCTGTGACTGCAGCCAGGCTGGCAGCAAGTTCTTCGCGAGCGGATGAAAGTTCTGATTCAAGTTCATTAACGCGAGCCTGAGAAGTCTTAAGTGCTTCGTCGCTTGCTGCACTGTCAGAAGAAACAACAACGCGAGCATCTGCATCAACAAGTGCTTTAGCAGACTGATCAAGTTCGCTCTTTAGTCGAGCGTTCTCGTCACCAAGTGAACGAATCTCTTCACGGATTGACTCCGGCACTTCACCCTTGGTGGTTGCACGTAGGTCTTCTGCTTCACGTGTTACTGCAGCAAGTGACTCTTCGATTTCGTCAAGGAAGTTATCTACCTCATCAAGGTCATAGCCTTCTTTAAATCGAACCGTAGTGAACAGCTTGTTTCGCACGTCTTCAGGCGTCAAAGCCATAATGAAAACCTTCCGTCTTGAATAATGTCCGTGATTATTGAGAAAACCTCTAACCCCGTGTCCTCTAGATTAGGGATAAATCCGCAGAAAGTGAAACCCGAGCCTATGTTTCTAGGGTTTCTAAGGGTTATTGCTAGGTCCTGAAATCGGACATTTATAGCCCTAGACCGAAGCTAAGAGCCCACGAGTAATAGAGATTGCGATTAACAAAATGATGAACGAAAGGTCTAATGAAACGCTGCCCAGTCGCACACTTGGCACCACTTTGCGAATGGCTTTTAGCGGTGGGTCAGTTAGCGTGAAAACTGTTTCCGAGAGCAATAACAGCGGACCCTTAGGACGCCAATCTCTGGCAAAAATTGCAACATATTCCAGAACAAGCCTGGCTATCAAAATCAAAACATAAAGATTTAAGAGCGACGAAATTATTGCGGCAATTGATGACACGATAAAAGGAATTAGCTCTGGTTAAAGAATGGATCTTCGCGCAGCTGAGCACGAGCAGCAGCGCCAATGTCAACGTTTGCTGGCGACAACAGGAATACACCCTTTGTTACCTTTTCAATGCTGCCATGTAATCCAAATGCAAGACCTGCAGAGAAATCAACAATGCGACGGGCATCTGCTTCGTCCATGTCACTTAAGTTCATGATTACTGGAGTACCAGAACGGAACTCTTCACCAATGCGACGAGCGTCGTTGTAAGTGATTGGGTGCAAAGTTGTAATGCGGTAAACATCCGCAAGTGGTGCTGCAGTGCGAACTGGAGCCGCGTACGAGGTCTGGGTGTGCTCGCTGACGTGGTCATAAGAAGAGTTTGACGCTACTGGGCGCAATGAAGCTTGATCGTCGTATCCCTGAAGATCGGTATCGGCATATGTGCCAAATTCGTCGTTGTATTCGCCGCCATCGACAAGGCCGAGGTATTCAGCCATTTTTCGCATTGCGTTAGCCATTTGGTTCGCTCCTTGCAGGGGTAAGTAATACGAACTTACCCTTGAAAAGCCCGATTTCCGAGGATCGATGAGCCTATTCGAAGGTGTGTCGCGCCATATTTCAAGGCAGTTGCGAAGTCGCCACTCATGCCCGCCGAGATCCAATTTGCCTCGGGAAAGGAGCTTTGGATCTGGCTTGCGAAGTCCTGCAATCTGGCAAACGCCATGTCGTCATCCCCAGCAAGTGGTGCCACTCCCATTACCCCCTGAAGGTGCAGGCCTTCGCTGTTGGAAATCATCTCGGCCAGACTCATTAATTCGGAAGGAAGCGCGCCACCACGATTCTCAGTTGGCTCCGGGTCAAGGTTTGCTTGAATCAAAACCCCAAGAGGCACTTCCCTGGTAACAACTGCCTTAGTTAATGCAGTAACCAGATCAACTCGATCAACGCTGTGTACGACATCGGCCCAAGCAGCCACGCTTTTGGCTTTATTGGTTTGCAGTTGACCAATTGCATGCCAAGTTAAATTCTTTGCAGCAACTTCATCGTGTTTTGGTTTAGCTTCTTGATCTCGGTTCTCGCCAACATCCGTAACGCCAAGTTGTGCCAACAAGTCAACATCGCTGGCTGGCCAAGTTTTGGTTACGGCTATTAAAGTTACGGCGTCGCGATTTCGATTTGCAGCTACGCAGGCTTGTGAGATTTCGCGCTCGACGTCCTGCAAATTTGCCTGCAGTTCCTGCATTCGATCCATGATGACCACTCTATGAGTTCAGGAACTAAGAAGCACTTATTGCTATAACTAACCCACCACGACCAGTTGGCTCCCCCGCGGCACCACGATATGAAAACAGATCGGAACTTTCTAAAGTGCAACCAGAAATTTCATGGATTTTTGTTACTTGGGTTGCCAGCACTGACTTAACACCCGCAATCAGGTCTAGGTGCCTAGTAGATGCAATTGCTTCAGAGCGAGCATCTCTAAATTGCTCGACTCTTTCCGCAGGCACTTCATAACACTTGGCACAAATGGCCGGCCCAATTACCGCTTGAGTGTGTTTAAGTTGCGCGCCTGTTGAAACGAATTCATCCAGTAGCGCTTGCATAACATTTGCTAAAACTCCGCGCCAGCCTGCGTGACCAACAGCAATCACACCATTAACTGGATCTACTAATCCAAACGGAACGCAATCTGCGGCCAAGGCAACTAAAGCTAGATCGGTTTGCATTGTGATTAAGCCATCACCAGGGTGTGCAACACCTGGTTCGCTGACAACATGAACCGTGTTTCCATGCTCGGCATTCATGACCGATATTTTGCTGGCTGAAACCAAGCCTTTGGCAGTTGCCAGGTTTGCAGAAACATTTTCCGCCGAGTCCCCCACATACGAGGCAAGATTAAGCGAATCAAACGGCGCCAGACTTGTGCCACCATTGCGGCTCAATGCAAC
>JAPLBY010000034.1 GCA_026392515.1 Actinomycetota bacterium
AATCGTTTCGATCTTGGCTTGCATCGTTGTTAAGCCGAGTTCGAAAGTCACCGCTGTCGTTTCAGGGAAGGTTGAGTTAACCCAAATCGTAAATGTTCCGGTGTAGGAATTAGTTGGTGATCCAGATTTTTCGCCTGGAATACATTCTGATTTATAGCCGGTTAATTGCGAAAGTCGATCGCTAATAGTTGCTGGTCGCTCAGGCGGACAATCAATCTGGGCATAAGGCTGATGAAAAACCACGATCCGAGTTGGGTTGATCTGTTCAACTGCATTCATCAAGGCCTGCGTCTCTGGCTCACTAGCTGGGCTTGGTCCGCTATAGGTTCTTGCCATTGGATCTGAAGCAACCCATTTAACTGGAAAGTTTCGATTTAGGTCAACGCCATTTGCATTGCGGCGGGTAGCCAAATTTGAACCATCTGGATTTCCATCACGAATTAACCAAATATTGGTATCAGCTGGAGCCCCAGTTGAAGCTAGTTCATCAACAACTCTCCTGCCATCAGGTTCATCACCATGAATTGTGCCAATTACTAAGAGGATGTTTTCCGCTTCAGGATTCGAGCCATTCAACTGGCATGCTTCAATTGCCATGCCTTGAACTGAGGCCCCAATAGACATTGTCTGTTGGCAACCACCTTTAGGCTCTTGATTCAATACGTAGTTCGGGGTCTGCCAAATTCTAAATGCCAAAACGACAGCAAAAGCTGCAATGGCGAGCAAGGCGCCTTCGATGACAAATAGCCAAACCTTCATTCGCACGAGATGAATCTACCTGATTCAATTCACCAGCCTGTGAAAGCCGCAATCATTTCATCAGTTACTAGGCCCGATTTAGCGTCTGCAATTGCTTGAGCGATGATACGGATGCCTTGCTCGATTTCATTTGCCTGCACCGTAAGCGGTGGCGTTACTTCCAATACATTCGCGCCAACGTAATAGACAACGACTCCAAGTTCCCAGGCGCGATACACCGTTTTCCGAGCTAGATCATGGTTTCGATTATTAGTTTCCCGATCGGTGACTAGGTCAATTCCGATGGCAAGGCCGTGTCCACGGACATCGCCAACGACATCAGCAATATCAAATTCAGTTACAAGATCACTGAATAACTCTCGAAGTTTTTGCCCCGAATGTTTAGCAAGGCTTGCAAGGTCTTGCGAAATAATAACCTCCAGCGCAGCAATTCCCGCAGCAACACAAATTGGGTTTCCCGCAGCAGTCATCAATGCCGAACCTGTTGGACCATCAAGAATTCTTGCTGGTCCAACTGCTGCCGATAACGGCAAACCGCCGCCAAGCATCTTGCCGAAAGTCACAATGTCAGGCACGACGTCATCGAGAAGGAAAGCGTGCAGTAGGCCAGTTCGACCAAGGCCCACTTTTACTTCATCGCAGATAAACAAAACGTCGTAAGTCTTACAAAGGGCTGCGACTGCCTTCATAAATCCAGGTGGTGGAACGATTAAGCCACCGTCAGATTGGATTGGCTCCATGATTAAGCAGGCAACATCGCCAGCCTCAAATTCGCTTTGGATTCGCTGCAATGAATCTGCAACAGAATCTGCAATGCTTCCCAGATGTGGTCGGAAGGGATCAGGATAAGGAATAAATGTCGCACCATCTGCGGCAGTGGTATTTGTTCCAACATGAACACCCGAAACCCCCATGGCAAATCCGACCCCACCGTGGTAACTGTTTTCAAAAGTGATTACACGAGACTTTCCGGTGTTGAATTTGCAGGATCTCAGCACAACATCGTTTGCGTCAGAGCCAGTGTTTCCAATGTAAACCCGTCGATTTTCTTCACCAGGAACTATGGCCAACAAAAGTTCTGCAAACTTCACCAAGTCTGGGTGGATTGCTGAAATGCCTCCAAAGCCTGGTGGATTTGTGGCAGCTTCAACAATGGCTTTAGTGACTGTCGGGTTCCCATAACCAAGACCGCCTGCAGTCCAACTACTGGAAAAGTCCAGAAGTTCGCGACCCCCTGGTTCAACCAAAACTGTGCCGTTGCCAGACTCTGCAACTAGCGGAAAGAACCTTAACTTCTCAACCCCAGCAACGCTGGCTGCATCACGGGTAAGTAAATCTTGAACTAACGGATGAATAGTTGAGGCCATAAGTACTCCCTAGTTAAGTTCGTAAGCGAGTTTGGCATTTGCGTAACCGATGCTATCGGTTACGTGCTTTGCGTCAGCTAAACTCCAAAGCCCTTGGTCAACCCACTCTGCCAGAACTCTGCCGAAGCCATATCTAAACATTGCTGCGCCCATATACGTCAGCTCAGATAGACCCCAAGCATCTGAGCTAAACAAAATTTTGTGAAAGGGTGCAAGTTCTAATGACTCAGCGATAATCGCTTCACTGCGAGCACCAGTGTAGTTGATTGCTAATCCAACATCGAGATAGACATTTTCAAACATTTGGGCCAAGTAGCCTGCGTTGCGATGGAACGGGTACGTGTGCAACAACATAATTGGAACTTTTCGCGACTCGGCATGCTTAATGAAATTTGTCATCAATAGTGGATCGCATAAATGTAGGTACAAGTCTGGATCACCGTAACCAATGTGAAATTGGATCGGAAGATTAAGTTCTAGCCCAGCAAAAATAAGGTGCCTTAACAAGATTGGATCATCGATTCTGGCTGGTGCCCCAGAATCCACTTGTCGAAGCACTGGTTCGATAGCTTTCTGCACCTCTTGTTGACTTGGAGGAGACGGTTCAAAATGTAATCCGTACCGATAAGCCACAATGCTTTTCAGGCCAACTGCACCTTTGGCGGCAATTGCAAGTTCACGCGCGAAATCAGTGACGAACGATTCGGAAGTCACCGTACCCGTATCTAACAGTTTCTCAGCTGTGGTCTCAAGGCGAATGACTTTATCGACTTTGTGCCCCGCTAACTTTGCCATTCCTTCTGGTCCATGAATTTCAGTGCCCCTAAAGCCAGTTTCGATTAACGAGTGGGTTACACCACACGCTGTTAGAAATCGACGATTGACTTCGGAGGCGCCCAGTTCAATGCGCCTAGCGAAATAACTTTGTGGATCACAGTGAGTTGGCAAATCAAGTAATGGAGCACACCATTTTCTGGTTGCAAAACCGACTTGACTATTCATAGCAATATCTAAAGACTTTGGCTGCCGATCTGATTCAGTAATCATGTTTGAAAACTCATCTACGGTTGGATTATTTTCATAAACCCCATGTACATGATGATCGACTAATCCAACATGATCTACATAATCTTGAATTTCTGAACTCATCAAAGACCTTAATAAGCTTCGTTGTATCGAGCGCACTTTGCAGCACCATCAAGGCCAGCCAAAGTTTTTTCCTCGCTTGCTCGGATTCCCAAGTGGGTATCAATTAGATCTTTTGCAAACCAGGTTTGCATGACACTGTTGGCGTTAAATGCTGCAATTGCGTCATTTAAGGTCGCAGGTAATTGTGGAACATCGACGTTATCCACGTGATCATCCACGATTTGATCAATCTTCAAATCTCGATCCAGGCCATCGGACATGGCATTGATGAGACAAGACATAACCAAATATGGGTTTGCGGTTGCGTCCGCAGCTCTATATTCAACATTGAAAATCTTGTTAGGGTCTGAGCCACTTGGAATTGGGCAAATTCGAAGTAAGGCCTCACGATTTTGTCGCCCAATGCAAATTCCCCCAGCACTCCAGCGATGTGGAGTCAGGCGCAATGCAGAAATCTGACTTGGAGCAGTCCAAGCCAAAATTCCCTCAGCATGATCCAAAACTCCAGCAAAAGCCGACTCAGCGACACTCGATAGCCCAGCTTTTCCTTTCGGATCGTAAGTGAATGGCTTGCCATTTTTAGTCAAGGAGATATGAACGTGCACCCCGTTACCGACTGCATCAGGGTGTGGAATGGGCACAAATGTTGCGCGCAGCTTATTCTCACGTGCCACATGTCTGATTAATTCTTTGAGAATTACTGCGTGATCACATGCAGTAAGGGCGCCTTGCGGTGTCATAGTTACTTCAAATTGACCTGCACCATATTCTGGAAGCCAGTTTTCCAATTCAATTCCAGCAGCAACGCAAGCATCCCAAACTTCACTACCGAATGGTTCTGAAGCCAACATGGAATCAAGACCAAACGGTGATCCTGGTAGCGAAGAGCCATCTTCGCGCTTTGTAACAAACTCATGTTCAAAAGATGCAACAACTTCTAGTCCATGGTCGTTGCGAAGTCGTTCGATAGCTATCTTCAAGTTACTTCTTGGGCAGCACTCCCAAGGCTTGCCGTCCATCGTGTACTGATCAGCTAAATAGATCTCTACGTCACGACCATATTCCTTACCCCGAAATACCGCTTTCGTTGTTAAATCCGGAATCAGTCTCAAGTCACCTAATGCGCCAAATGGGTTTGGATCAGCAAGGGCACCAAAGGCATTAAGTGCTAGATCTGCTGGGACCCATCCCACGCCTGATGTTGGATTTAGTTCGGATTTAGGCAACGACCTGCCGCGCGTAATGGCAACTAAATCATTGACTGCAATGAATGCAAAAGGTTCGACGCTATCCGATTTCATGAGTTGTTACATCTCCTGTGTTTCTGTTTATTCTCAGTAGTGATCCGTTCTTAAGTTCATTAAAGTTGTTAGGGTTCGGCCTAACACCGGATGACCAGGCAGAAGTTACACCTTCAACTGATTGCCAAAACAGATCGTAATAATCTGGCTGCAATTCTGGACTCCGATTTTCAGGCTTATGTTGGCACACAATAACAAGTTCGGTTTCCGTCAGGATTATGGCGTTAATCGACGTGTAATGTATCGGCGCAAAATCCTTTACAAGTGCCTGATAAGCCGCGACTAAATCTCCGTCAGATTTTCGCAACTGAGTTAGTAGCGCAGCAAAGTACCGTTCGCTATCAGTATCGCCTTCTAGTTCGGCCTGGTAATCAGCATCGATTAATGCATTTAAGGAATCACCTCTGGCAACTCCCCCATTGTGAATGAAAGCGATTTCTCCCATAGAGCTTTTCTTAACAAATGGATGGGTGTTTGGAATGCAAACCGCAAGTTCCTCGGTTGCCCACCGCAAATGTGCAATGGCATCAGTCGATTTCATTTGCGTAACAAGATCTGAATAAACCTTGGAATTATGAGCTGGACTAGTGTCTCTCACTAATCTGATTTCATCGGCTTCGCCATAGGCAATGCCCCAGCCATCGCGGTGGATCGTGCTGAGCTCTGTAAAGGCTGGAAGATCTGAACCAAGAGCCGCATCAACACTCAATGGGTTGGTGCTATGCCAAGCAAACAATCGGCACAAAGTTACACCTTTTCCTGAGTACGTTTCCCAAAAATACCATTGGGGAAAATTGACAAGATGATAACCACGATCGTGTAAGTGATCGCATCACGATAAGGCATTACATTCGGTGGCAACCAAGTCTGTAGCGCGATTTCAATTGCGCTCAATATGAATCCGCCTGCTACTGCTCCAGTTAGGCTTCCAAGGCCACCAATTACTGCCACAATAAATGCCGCTAACACTGGCTTGAATCCCATTAAGGGGTCAACTGAACCTCTTTGGATTACCCAAAGCACGCCAGCGACACCAGCTAGTAATCCAGACAACAAAAAGGCAAACGAAATCAATCTAGATGCCTTAACGCCCATTAAGCCAACAATTTCAAAGTCATCAGCCGCAGCTCTAATTGCCCAACCCCAATAACTTCGGTCGAAAAAGAACTTAAGGGCTAACAGCGCAAGAACACCAACTGTGATCGACATGATTTGTACTTTTGAAATCTGAGAATTACCAATCGAAAGCGAAGTAGTTAACCAAGTTGGTACCGGGACTGCTTGACCTCTAGGTGAGATTCCATTTTGAAACAAAACTTGGAGCAACATCGAAACTGCGAAACTTGTCATAAGTAGAGTTGCGCCACTGGCATTCCGAACAGGTCTGAAAGCGGCAAATTCCATCAAGGCCGCAGAAATGCCACCTGCAATTACAGCCACGAAAACCGCCAACCAGAACGGCTGTCCCGTCAAAATTCCAGCGAGAAGAACATAACCGGTTAGGGTCATTAATTCACCGTGTGCAAAGTTAATAAGTCCCAGCACGCTGAATATGACTGCCAAGCCAAGTGCTAATAGTGCATAAGTGCCACCTAGCGAGATGACATTTACAAGGTAGGAAATTAGAGCATCCACTACTCAGCACCTCCTAAGTAAACCTTTTTAACTTCATCAGAAGTTCTTAAGTCTGCAGCTAGGCCTTCAAGTGCAATCTCTCCAGTAGACATTGCATATGCGCGATCGGCGAATTTTAAAACTCGCATTACTTCTTGTTCCACAATGACCATGGCAAGGCCGGTCTTGCGCAAGTCGGACAACAACTGATAAACTGCATCAACAATTGTCGGGGCTAAGCCAAGAGATGGCTCATCAATTAATAAAAGTTTTGGTCGAGACATTAATGCTCGAGCGATTGCAACTTGCTGTTGTTCGCCACCAGACAAAGTTCCGGAAACTTGTTGAAGTCTTTCCCGAAGAATCGGAAGGCGATTTAATAAATCATCGAATAAGTCATCGGACTTGGCTTTACGTGGTGCACCTAGCATCAGATTTTCGCGCACTGTTAGATGAGGAAAAAGTCGACGCCCTTCGGGCACTAATGACAGTCCCAACGAAACAATTCGTTCAGTTGGCGCACCGGTGATATCTTGACCCGCGAAATTTACCGCGCCTTGGGATTTAATCAAACCCACAATTGCTCGCAAAGTCGAAGATTTGCCCGCACCATTAGGGCCAAGGAGGGCGACTACTTCGCCCTCCTTGACCTCAAGGTTGCTGCCGCGCACAGCCTTAACCGCTCCATACGAAATGGAAAGGTCTGTGGTTGTCAGCAGGGTGTTACTCATTTCTACAACTGAGCCTTTGGCACGGTTGCAGGATCTGGAGAGAACGTTCCAACAAGTGAACGTTCGCTGTTCTTGATTTCAACCAAGGCAACTTCACGAATAGCCATGCGATCGCCACCCTTGTAGCTGATTGCTCCAGTTATGCCTTGAGCGCCTTCAAGATTTGACCATGCTTGCCAAATCGCATCTGCGTCACAGCTTTGTGCCTGCTTAACAACAGCGTCAAGGGTAAGTCCTAGTTCATAACCTGTTACCGCATAGATGGTCTCAGGATCTTTACCGTACTTACCGTTGTAGTCAGTGAAGAAAGTGCTCATTGCGCCTTCATTCTTCAATACACCAGCAGTTGTGTAGGTAACACCTTCAGCAATATCTGCAAGCGCCAATGTTGTAGGTGAATCGATACCATCTGTTCCAAGAACAGCAGCAGTGATTCCTGCACCACGTAGTGCCTTAATGAAAGTTGGGAAATCAGGCTCATACGCAGGAGTCATGATGACATCTGGCGCTGGACTTAGTGCCTTGATTTCATCAACAATCACGCTGAAGCTTGCTTGTCCCATTGAGAAGGTGCCTTCTCCAACAACTTTGCCACCGTTAGCTTCAAATGCTTCTTTGAAATAGCCTGGCAACAAGTTTGTGTAAGCACTATCAGGTGATCCAAGTGTGTATGCATTCTTGTAACCCTTTTCGGTTGCGTGGTCTGCAAGAACCTTGGCTTGTGTGTTGTCACCAAATGCATTAGAGAACATGTGGTCGCCAACTGCAAGCGGCAAAATTGGTGAGGAGCCAAACCAAGATACGGCCGCAATGCCCGCATCCTGAGCCAACTGACCGGCTGCGATTGATGGGTCAGCATCGCCAGGAGTGATCAGGATACTGATTTCCTCAGCTACCAATTCAGCTGCCACGGTTGCGGATTGTGCCGCATCCGAGCGAGTGTCCTTGACTACTGTTTCAATCGTAAACTTTCCGTCTACTCCACCAGCGGCATTAACTTGCTCTGCCCATAGTTCAAATCCCTCAAGATTTGGTACGTCAATGTATGCAAGGCCACCAGTCTGGCTTCCCGCTACACCAACTTTTACTGTGCAGGCCGCACCAGCTGCAGGAGCAGTTGCTTCGCCGCTCGCTGTGGCTTCTCCGTCACCACTAGCACAAGCAGACACAAGCATGATTGCACTTAGGCTCACGGCCATCTTTGTGACCTTAGAAGGTCCAGACTTTCGTTGCATTAGTTCACTACCTTTCGTTATTTGTTGTTGTTTTTTCATCAACTGATGATTCTTCTCCCCAGCCTAAATATGCAGCGTGCACTTCGGGTAGAGATAAGACTGTTTCTGGATCTCCCTGGGCAATTACCCGGCCGTGATCCAAGACGGTTAGCGAATCGCAGGCTGATCTAATCAACGTCACATCGTGATCGATCAGTAGCATGCCAGCGTTTGCTTGCTTCATGATTTGGCGAAATTGAGCCAAGAGTTCAGCTGATTCTGCTGGATTCATTCCAGCAGCTGGTTCATCTAAGAGAAGAACAGAGGGCTTTAAAGCAAGAGCTCTAGCAATTTCTACTCGCCGCTGATCGCCGAATGAAAGTTCGCCGGCGAATCGATACGCGTGATGCATAACGCCAACTTGGTTAAGTAGGGATAGTGCAGATTTATCAGAATCCTTAACTGATTCACCAGCAGAAATGCAAGCAACAACGACGTTGTCCAATACTGTCAACTCTTTAAACAGTCTGATGTTTTGGAAAGTACGACCAAGACCAGACCTAGCACGCTTCCAAGTTTTTTCCTTGCTGATCTTTAAGTCGCCAAGTTGAATTTCCGCAGAATCAGCCTTAGAAATGCCTGTGATGCAGTTGACCATAGTTGACTTGCCTGAGCCATTTGGTCCAATCAATCCGGAGATTTTGCCGCGCTCGACAAACATGCTGGCATCATCAAGGGCGACTAAACCTGAGAATCGCTTGGTGATGTTAGTTGCAGTTAAAACTGGCTGACAGGACGGGAGTTGTTCGGCAACTGGAATTGTTGCATCAAGATTCGGTGAGTCCCCACGATACGCAGAAATTTCTTCAGGTTCATGGAAGCCCATAATTCCCTTTGGCCTCAGATACAGAGTCAATAAAATAATGATTGCAAGGCCTGCATTGGTTAAACCAAACAAGCCAATGCTGTCGCCAATCTTTCGCAAGTTTTCTATAACGGCCATTACAAGAACAACCCCAACGACTGCGCCGGCTACCGAACCTGAGCCACCCACAATCAGCATTGTTAAAAGTGTCAAAGTTAACGTGAAGTAGAAATCTTTTGGCGAAAATGCACCAAGAAGACCGGCATAACATGCACCCATTCCACCCGCGACAGCTGCTGAAAGCACCCAGGCTTTGAATTGACTTCGTTGGATGCGCACACCAGCGCTCGAAGCTGCAATAACGTCATCACGTGAAGCCCTGACATGGATTCCAGTTTTTGAATCTCTAAACCATCGAGCAATAATCAATGCGATTATTGCAACTGTTGCCGCAACCGGAACGCTGGTAAAGCGCTTAACGCCATAGAACGTCTGACTACCTCTGGTGAAATCTTCAGCACCAACAAGCGTGCTGTGAATAATGATTAGAATTCCAACCGTCGCAATCGATGCAGAATCCCGAAGTCTGGCAATTACTAAACCTGATAGCGCACCCACAAGCGTTGCTGCTAGCACTCCGCACAACATGGCTATTGGAAAGATAAAAGTTGTATCTTGCAAGAACACTGGGAGCGTTGAAAGCGATGTCTGCTTAACAATTGGAGTCATGGACAAGATGCCAGTTGTATAAGCCGAAACGCCAACAAAACCGACGTGACCGAAACTTAGAATGCCACTATTGCCGCTAAATATTTGAAGCGCTAACACACCAATTAAAAGCGTCAAAGCATTTGCCAAAAGTAGCTGAGGTGCCTTCGACATACCGTTTCCGAAGAAACCCACCAAGGCAATCAAAAGTGACCAAAAAGCCATGGACGTATAGCGTCTGGACAATCGGGATTTAGTCAGGGCTTCAGGAATAAGTTGCAACACCGCACCCCAATCCCCTCATACAGGCTTTCTTTGAATCAAAGCCTAGGAAGTAAGGGGCGTCAAGGGAAACGGGGAAACAGGTGCAATTCGTTACGTTCGCTATTCCTCGGTCTTTATGTAAGGGGTGCCGTTATCCCATAATTCGCAAGTTAACTTCAGGTTTGCAGCCAGATTTCGGATTATCCCTTCATGTGATGGGTTTATCACAATAAAGACCCCTCCGGAGAATTCACTATCATCGCGTCTTAAAGAATCGGCAATTCGATCAAGTGGCTGGAAATGCATGCCCTCCCAGCCGATGCTTCGGTAGGTGTCGGCACAAATTGCAAGCTTGTTTTTGCCACCCTGGGCCCAGCCCATGATTCCGATGTAATGGCCTACATTCCAGTCGGCTGGTGGCTCTTGAACCTTACGTCCAGAGAGGAATCCAAAAGCCGTTGCCGGTTCGGATTTGCCACCCCACAAGAAGCGTGTGGCACTATTTGCAATCAATAATGCAGGTTGATTTAGGTCAACTAATGCTTCGAGGAGGTTTTCTATAATTTCTGCAGTCCACTCTCCTCGCAACGGTATTGCAACAAGTTTTGAATCAGCTAGTTCATTAGTTGCAACCACAAGACCTTCAGGTGAAGTACCAGTTATGTTGCTGTCATCAATCCGCGGCAATTCAAGAATGTAGTCAGCTCGCCCACCATCATTTGGTGGCAGTGATTCGCTGGTTTGAACCGTACTGAGGATTGAGCCCGCAGCGAGGCCAACGTGATCTTGTTGAACTTTTACTGAGGCCAGCGCACGAAGCGCTAACGTAATCCAAAATGCACCGCATAACTCATTTTTTTGCGGCATTTCACTTGCATGTTCAGCAAGTAAAAGTTCAGATCCGGGCAACATTTGGATTGTGTATTGACTCATGTCGCCAAGGCTAACAGGATCACACCCAAAATTTGTCGGGGTATCTGAATGAATTTTTAGTCCACATTGTCCATTGAGTCAGAACCCATGCCACCTGGAGCTTCAGGTGTGGTTTTCTGAACCTGCATCAAGAAGTCAAGGTTGCTCTTGGTTTCGCGAAGCTTAGTTAGCAACAGTTCAAGAGCTTGCTGGGAATCAAGTGCGTGTAGTACGCGACGAAGCTTCCAGATGACCTTTAGTTCATCAGCAGCAAGCAGAATTTCTTCACGACGAGTTCCGGATGCTTCCACGTCAACAGCTGGGAAAATACGACGATCTGCCAGGCGACGATCAAGCTTAAGTTCCATGTTGCCGGTTCCCTTGAATTCTTCGAAGATAACTTCGTCCATTCGAGATCCGGTATCAACAAGAGCTGTTGCCAAAATTGTTAGTGAGCCACCTTCTTCGATGTTGCGAGCAGCACCGAAGAACTTCTTTGGTGGATACAACGCAGCTGAGTCAACACCACCGGAAAGAATACGGCCCGATGCTGGCGCAGAAAGGTTGTAAGCACGACCAAGACGAGTCATTGAGTCCAAAAGAACTACAACGTCATGCCCCATTTCGACCAAACGCTTTGCGCGTTCAATTGCTAGTTCAGCAATTGTGGTGTGGTCTTCAGCTGGACGGTCGAAAGTTGAAGCAATAACTTCACCCTTTACCGAACGCTGCATATCAGTAACTTCTTCAGGTCGTTCGTCTACTAAAACAACCATCAAGTGAACTTCCGGGTTGTTTTCAGCAATCGCATTTGCAATGTTCTGCAAAATCATGGTCTTGCCCGCCTTCGGAGGCGAAACAATCAGACCGCGCTGACCCTTACCAATTGGTGCAACCAAGTCAATTACACGAGTAACTAAGTTGTTTGGCACAGTTTCAAGGCGCAAACGATCCTGTGGGTAAAGCGGAGTTAGCTTGCCAAAATCAACACGCTTAATTGCTTCGTCTGGTTCGAGTCCATTAATGGACTCGATGCGAACAAGTGGGTTGAACTTCTGTGGGCGATCGCCTTCGCGCGGCTGCTTAACCTGACCGGTTACTGCATCGCCCTTACGAAGTGAGAAACGCTTAACTAATCCCATTGAGACATAAACGTCGTTTGGACCTGGCAAGTAGCCAGAAGTACGAACGAATGCGTAATTGTCAAGAATGTCGATGATTCCTGCGACAGGCAGTAATACATCATCTTCGGAAACTTCTAAGTCATAATCGCGATCTCCACCACGGGCGCCACGATTGTTGCGACCATTGCTGTTGCGATCATTGCGATCACGGCCACGGCGATTGCGTCCGTTGCGGTCGTTACGGTCATTTCGATCGCCACGATCGTTGCCTTCACTATCACCATCGTTGTTACGTGGCGCACGTTCTTCACGGTCTTCACGAGGTGCGCGCTCTTCGCGTGGTGCGCGCTCTTCTTTTGCTGATTCGCTCTTTGCAGCGCCAGCTGGGCGGGATGCAGAACGAGTGCCGCTACCGCCACCTTGCTTGGCGCCAATGGCCTTAACAAGTTCGGCTTTACGCATACCTGATGCGCCATCGATTCCCAGTCCGGCAGCCATCGCCTTTAGTTCTGGAAGAAGTTTTGAGTTCAGCCCTTTGTCTTGGGCAGTTGTCTCGGTCACGTATGTGTCCTTTATGTTTTGAGTGGTTTTCTATCCAGCAAGTAATGCACGGAAATTTCGCGAGAATTTTTGCGGGATTTTCGGTGAAAGAGATTCAACCGATGTCATAAGACTAGCAGGTCAGGCACTTTGACGCGAAATTGCCTTGAAATCCTGAGGTTTTAATCCGCTTCTGGTTCAACGTCATTGTTGTCAGGAATCGCGCCTTCGTCCGCGACGCCCACTGGAGCTGCAGTAAACCCAGATTTAGCAATGATTTCCGAAGCCTGGGCAACCTGATCATTGGTACTTAAGGCAATCACAGTCGGTCCAGCCCCGCTGATGCAAGCAGCAATTTGAGCCTCACGCAGTTGGGCAACTAGTTCCATAGATTCTGGATAAGCCTGGGCGCGAAATGGCTGATGCAACTTATCTTCAGTTGCTTCTAGCAAGAAATCTGGATCACCGATCATGGCAGCAACTAGCAGTGCTGATCTACCGGCATTAAATGCTGCATCGACATGAGGGATTGATTCAGGAATTAAACCTCGTGCCTTGTGAGTATCTAACTCAGTCTGCGGAATACCCAGCACTGGAGAGATATCGGGATGAACATTCATTGAAACTGAGTTTGCTTTGCCATCATCTTCCAGCCAAGCAATGGTCATAGCGCCAAGTAAGCAGGCAGCAACATTGTCAGGATGGCCCTCGATGGCATTTGCCATTTGAAGCAACTCATCTTCACTTGCGCGAGCATAAGTTAGCTCGCTTGCTAGAACTAGCCCAGCAACAATTGCTGCTGCGCTTGAACCCAATCCCCGACCTTGCGGAATTGCGTTCTTGCATTCAACATGCAGCCCGGTGACATCCGTGCCGAATGCTTTGCAGGCATCAATGATTGTTTTGGCAATCAAGTGAGTGCCATCAGTTGGAAGTTTGCCAGCACCTTGGCCAGTTACTACAACAGTGATCTTGTTTTCGTCAGTAAATTGCGCAGTGACAAAGTCGCGAATTTCAAGGGCTAATCCAAGTGCGTCATAACCAGGTCCAAGATTGGCGCTGGTTGCCGGAACTGAAACCGAAACTATGCGTGACATTAGGCAAGACCTAAGGCTGCTGCGGCGGCTTTAACGTCAACTGGAACTACGACTGGATCTTTGGCACTTTCCAAAGCCCACTGGGTATCTTTCAAACCATTGCCAGTAACGGTGCAAACAATTGTTGATCCCGCATCAACTAATCCACGTTGAGCTTGCTGGATCAAACCTGCTACTGATGCTGCACTTGATGGCTCAACAAAGAATCCTTCTTTATCCGCCAGCACTCGATAAGCATCCAAAATTTGATCATCAGTAACCGCGTCAATTAGGCCGCCGGAGTCATCACGTGCTTCAACTGCTAAATCCCATGACGCTGGCTTACCAATTCGAATTGCAGTTGCAATTGTTTCTGGCTTTTCAATTGGATGGCCCGCAACAAATGGCGCTGCGCCTGCTGCCTGGAACCCCCACATGACTGGAAGTTGAGTTGAAACTTTGTCGTGGTAGTACTCGGTAAATCCCATCCAATATGCAGAGATGTTTCCGGCATTGCCAACTGGCAAGCAGTGAATATCTGGGGCGTCACCTAGGGCATCAACAATTTCAAATGCCGCAGTCTTTTGGCCTTGTAGTCGAGTTGGGTTAACAGAGTTAACAAGTGCAATCGGATAGTTCTCAGCCAAGTCACGAGCAATGTCTAAGCAATCGTCGAAGTTGCCATCAACCTGCAAAATAGTTGCGCCATGAATTACGGCTTGAGCTAATTTGCCCATGGCAATTTTTCCTTGTGGAACTAGAACCGCACTTTTCATTCCGGCTTTAGTTGCATATGCCGCGGCTGAGGCGCTGGTGTTTCCAGTTGACGCGCAAACCACAGCTTTGGCGCCATTTCGCGCAGCATCAGTAATGGCCATAGTCATGCCGCGATCTTTGAAAGATCCAGTCGGATTCATGCCTTCGACTTTTAAGTAAACCTTGGCGCCAGTTAGTTCGGAAAGAGTGCAGGCATAAACAAGTGGAGTTCCACCTTCACCCAAAGAAATGACGATGTCATTCGGAGCTATTGGTAATCTGTCACGATATTCCTCAATGACACCGCGCCAAATATGGGCCATTACTATGCGCCCGCACCTTCAACACGCATAACACCTAGAACTTCGCGAACTGCAGTCATACTTTCTAAGGCTTCAACAGTTGCCCGCAAGCGACTCTCTGGTGCTTCGTGAGTTCTGATAATCAAACTCGCGGCATCGCCTTCACCGTCTTGGCGAACTGCCTGGATTGAAACATCATGCTTGGCGAACTCATTTGAAATTGCAGCCAGCACGCCTGATTCATCCGAAACTTTGAGATTCAAATAGTAGGAAGTCTTGGCCTCGCCAATTGAGCGCACTTCAAGGTCGGCGTAAATACTTTGCGCCGGACCAACGGAACCGGTGATTCGGTGGCGAGCAGCGGCCACAACGTCACCGACGACGGAGCTTGCTGTTGGTGCGCCACCGGCGCCACGGCCATAGAACATAACTTGACCGGCAGCATCAGCTTCCACGAATACGGCATTGAATGCATCGCGAACACTTGCCAATGGATGCGTTACCGGAATCATTGCTGGATGAACGCGAACGATTACACCCTTGTCATCGTCAGTTAGTTCTGCAATAGCAAGCAACTTAATTACATAGCCAAGTGACTTAGCTGCTGCGATGTCATCGGCAGTAACTTTTGTCATGCCTTCGCGGTAAACGTCATCAGAAGTTACATTGGTGTGGAATGCCAAGCCGGCAAGAATTGCAGCTTTAGCCGCGCTATCGAAACCTTCAACGTCTGCAGTTGGATCAGCTTCGGCATAACCCAAGTCTTGGGCTTCTTTAAGCACAACTGAATAGTCTGCGCCATCGTTATACATTTTCGACAAAATGAAGTTTGTGGTGCCATTAACGATTCCAAGAATCTTTGTAACTTTGTCCCCTGCTAAAGATTCACGCAATGGGCGAAGCAATGGGATCGCGCCAGCTACTGCAGCTTCGTAGTAAAGATCAACGCCAGCTTCTTCTGCCAATTTATGAAGGTGAGCGCCGTGGGCGGCAAGTAAAGCTTTGTTGGCAGTAACAATGGATGAACCGTTTGCGATTGCAGATTCAATCAATGTTTTGGCAGGTTCAATTCCACCAATTACCTCGATCACAATGTCTGCGCCGGATGCCGCTAGGCCTGCTGCATCTTCGGTAAGAAGTTTGGAATCAACACCTGGGCGTGGTTTTGAAGCATCACGAACTGCGATTCCAGTTAATTTCAGTTCGCGACCAATTCGAGCCGTTAAATCGTCAGCGCTTTCGGAGATAAGTTGGGCAACCGATGCGCCCACGGTTCCGCCACCAAGTAATGCAACTGTTAGCGGGGAACTCATCTTTTTCTCCTTATTAACTTCTGGTATCAATTGCTGTTATTAATACTGTGCAGAAACCAAGAAAATCCCGTACTCCTGCGTGCTCTAAGTCTGGCAGAAACCCTTGAAACAAGCCAAAAGAAGCAGTTTAGTGCGCATAATCGAATAGGGTTTAGTCAAGAATTCGAAAAACGGGGTAATAAATGAGAAATACAAAGTCTTTACGAGTGCTGTCCAAAGTCCTAATAGTTCTGGGCACTTTTGCCCTAACTCTCGGAGCTTTTGCTGGAATCGTAAACAATAACCTGCTCAATGGCCCGAAGTTGGCTGACCATATTGAGAGCATTCGACAGGACCCGGCAGTAATCGCCAAAATGAGTGTCCAGTTGACTGATGTGTTAATCGAGAAGGCGCCAAATGCCGCCCCGTTTCGCCCGGTCATCGAGAATGCTGCTGCCAAGATTCTTTCTAGCGATGCCCTTTCCGAACCAATTCGTGGCGCTGCCGGTCAATTGCGTGATGCATTTGTAAAGGGTCAAGCGCTAAAACTTGAATTTACTGAGACTGCAAACGTTGCAATTGAAAAAGTAAACATGTTTGCGCCTCAGCTTGGGATTGAACCGATTGCTGCGCTAAGTCTTGAACCACCAGCTGGAAGCATTTTGGCAACTATTAATACGCTGCAAAAGGTATTAAAGATTTCTGACACGTTATCTATGGCCTTGCCGATTGCTGCTGCAGTTATGTTCGTTGCAGTTATCTTGCTCGCACCATATCGTCGTCAAGGTGCGCAGCGGGTTGCTAAGTCAGTAATGATTTCAGGTGGCATCATTGCTGGAATCAGTGGTGCGATTTGGATTGCAACGAACATTTTCGGTCGCGATCCTGATATTGGAATCTACCTAATTGCTTCATGGAATCAATTTGATGCTGCTTTCTGGATTCCAGCTGCGATCTTGATCGTGGCAGGTGGCATGGCTTACACCTTGCTAGGTGGAGTTTTACCTGACGTTGATGTACCGAGCGAAGTTGCGAAAACTTGGAAAAAGATTTGGACTCGACCAGCAAATGTTTGGATTTCATTTGCTCGGGCCATCATTTTCGTAGCACTAGGTGCGTTCATAGTAATGAATACTCAAGTTGCGTTGCGTGGCTTGCTGTTCATAGCTTCGGCATTAATGATTGCAACTGCAATTTTCGAATTCAATCGACTACTAGTTAGGTCGATTGAAAAAGAAAAGGCTAGTTAACTCCAGCATCGAAGATCAATAAATCTTCGATTGTTTCTCTGCGCAGAAGTACTTGGGATTTACCAGCGGCAACACTTACGGCTGCTGGGCGCGGGATGTGGTTGTAATTGCTTGCCATCGATCGGCAATAAGCACCAGTAGCTGCGACAGCAATCAAGTCACCAGGTCGAGTGTCAGCTGGTAATTCAATGTCGCGGACAACGATGTCGCCGCTTTCGCAATGCTTGCCAACAACACGAGATAAAACGTTTTTGGCATCGGAATCACGATTTGCAATAACAGCGGTGTACTCAGCGTCATAAAGAGCAGTTCGAATGTTGTCACTCATGCCACCATCTACGGAAACGTAATTGCGGGTTATTCCACTATCTAATTCAACTGGTTTTACCGTTCCAACTTCATAAAGCGTGATGCCAGGATTTCCAATGATTGCGCGACCTGGTTCAACGCTGATTTTTGGAACTGAAATCTTTACTTGAGCACATTCCGTGCGAACGATGTCCAAAATCGATTTAGCCATTGTGGTTACATCAAGTGGGTCATCACCATCTACATATGCAATGCCCATGCCGCCGCCAACGTCTAACTCGCTTACCGAAATGCCATGGCGTTCTTTGATTTGAACTGCGAAGTCGACAACTCGATGAGTGGCTAATTCAAAACCTGTGGCATCGAATATTTGAGATCCAATGTGTGAATGAAGTCCGGCAAGTGACAGCGCATCACATTCCAAAACGTTGTCCACCGCGGCCATTGCCATTCCGGAAGCAGTTGAGAGTCCAAACTTTTGATCTTCATGAGCGGTTGAGATTGCCTCATGCGTATGAGCCTCAACACCAACAGTTAGTCGAAGTAAGACCTGCTGAACAATTCCAGCAGCCGCGGCCACGGAATTCAAACGTTCAATTTCGATCAAGCTGTCAATGACTACTCGACCAACGCCGACTTCCACGGCTCGCTCTAAATCCTTAACACTTTTGTTGTTGCCGTGCATAACTATCTGTGTTGGGTCAATGCCAGCGCGAAGTGCAACTTCTAATTCCCCAGCACTTGCGACATCAATTCCAAGGCCTTCTTGATTTACCCACTGGGCAACTTTTGTTGTTATGAAAGCTTTGCCGGCATAGTGAACGCTGGTTTCGATATCTGAAACAGTGAATGCAGCCACATAGTCTCGGGCACGTTTACGAACATCTGCTTCGTCAAAAACATAAAGCGGAGTTCCATATTTTTTTGCAAGGTCTGTAACCGTCACATCACCGATTGAGATTTCTCCCTGGCTATTTCGGGTCGCAGAAGCAGGCCATATCAATGGGTTTAAATCCGAAGCCATGGTTACATCCTGTCGGGTGCGCTAACACCCAGCAATTCAAGACCGTTGAAAATCACTTGACGCGTTGCAGCGCATAGCCAAAGCCGTGCGATGTTTAGCTCAGTAACTGGCTCGTCCCCTTGTGGCAGAACTCGGCAAGCAGCATAGAACGAGTGGTAGCTGGTTGCTACTTCCTCTATATAGCGAGCAATTCGGTGAGGCTCGCGAAGTTCGGCAGCTGATGCGACCACGCGTGGGTAATCAGCTAATAATCCAAGCAGGGCGCCTTCCCGATCATTGGTTAGCTGCGAAGGATCAAAAGTTGCTGGATCCCAATCGGAAGTGTTTGCCGGGATCAAACCAAGTTCAGCAGCATTTCTAACAACTGATGCAATGCGGGCATGTGCGTATTGCACGTAATAAACCGGATTGTCGTTTGTGCTGGACACCAATAGATCAAGATCAAGAACCAACGGAGATTCCACTGGATATCGAATCAATGAATAACGCGCAGCATCCACGCCAACTTCATCGACAAGATCTTCAAGCGTGATGATATTGCCAGCGCGTTTTGATAAGCGAACTTCTTCACCATTCTTGAGCATCTTTACCATTTGCCCAATCAGGAGCTGAATGTTTTCATCTGGATTATCTCCAGCACAAGCTGCGACTGCGCGAAGTCGGTTCACGTATCCGTGGTGGTCAGCACCCAATAAATAGATACATAGGTCGTAGCCACGATTGCGCTTATCTACGTAGTAAGCAGTATCGGATGCGAAGTACGTTAATGCGCCATCCGCCTTGATTAGCACACGATCTTTGTCATCATCGAAATCACTGGTTCGAAGCCAAGTTGCGCCTTCTTCGACAAACATATGTCCCTGAGACTTTAACTTTTCAAACCCTCGATTAACGGCTCCTGAGGTGTGGAGTGATTTTTCAGAAGTCCAAACATCAAAATGCGTATTGAAGTTATCTAGAACTCGCTTTTGATCCGCAAGTTGTAATGCATATGCAGCATCGCGAAACGCATCGCCTCTTTGTGGTTCTGGCAATTCTTTAATTCCTGGATTTTGTGAAACTACTTGCTTAGCAAGCTCTGGAATGTAAGCGCCGTGATAACCATCTTCTGGAATTGCTTCGCCTAATGCGGCTGCCTTAACCGAAGTTCCAAATTTATCCATCTGAACGCCAAGATCATTGATGTAAAACTCGCGCGCAGATTCTGCGCCTTCGGCTTCAAGGACGCGAGCGATCGCATCTCCAACTGCTGCCCAACGAGTGTGACCTAAATGTAGCGGTCCAGTTGGGTTCGCAGAAATGAATTCCACATTGATCTTTTTGCCCACTAGCTGAGTGCCACGACCAAAACTATTTCCTTTAGCAATGATGTCTCGCGCTAGCTCACCTTGACTTGCAGCATCCAGCCGGATGTTTATAAATCCTGGACCTGCAATTTCAACACCTTCTACGCCTGGGAGCTCATTCAGGATTGGTTGCAGAATTTCTGCTGCTGCACGCGGATTCAACCCAGCTTTTTTACCCACTTGCATAGCGACATTGGTTGCCCAATCGCCATGATCCAAATTTTTTGGCCGTTCAACCACAATTTCAGCAGGGATGTCATCGGCAGATAAATTCAATTGACCGCTGGAAATTGCACTAAGCAAGGCGGCCCTAATGTGGCCAGCTAATTCCTGTGGGGTCATACAAAGTAAGACTAGCGAAAGCCTTGCAAATTAAGGAAATCCCCCACCAATGAATGGCTAAGGTTTTTTGATTACCTGACTGACAACAGATACAGAATTCTCACGATGTGCTGCCTGAAGTGCAATGGATTTTTCCACGTCTCTGGCCTTAAGAGCTGCCACCATCGTCCGGTGTTCTTGATTCATGTGGGCAAGATTTGCAGGTGCTGCGAAGTAAACCCCGCGGTAGGCATCAGTTGCATCCCACTGGTTCTTAATGAGTCTGACCAGCCGAGGCATGTTACTCGCCTCGAACAATGCGAAGTGGAATCTGCGGTTCGCAGCAGTAACTGCTGATACGTCTTGAGACTTAGCCGCTGCTTCCACATCATTAAGGATGTCTTCGAGGTACTCAACGTCCTCGTCGGTCAGTAGCGGAACGCCAACTCGAATTGCTTCATCTTCTAGCAAGGAGCGAATTCGATACACCTCTACTAAATCTTCAACACTCAAGTCAGCGACAAAGTATCCGCGGTGTGGGTGATACGTGACTTGACCTTCACCTTCGAGAACTTTAAGGGCTTCCCGCAACGGAACTCGACTCACGCCAAGGCTGGCAGCTAATGAATCTTGAACCACTTGCTGACCCGGTTCAAGTTGCCCAGATGCAATTAGGACTCGAAGTTCGCGAAGAACTCCTTCTTGGGCGGTTACGTTCTCGCTCATGCTTCATCCAAACTTGGTGGGGCTACCGCATATCGAACTGGCGTTAGAGAAAACATAATTGGGTTTGCAACTTGTTTTCGTTCTTCGCCTTCTTGATTAATTGTGATGATTGGATTTAACTCCAAAGATTCAGCTAGTTCGAAGGCTTCAGAGATTGAATTGATTGGCCCACACGGCACTCCAGCATCAGAAAGCAGCTTCCACCAATGGTCTGCGCCATGCTGCGCGAACTGCTTAACCAACAGATCATTTAGTTCGACTCGATTAGCAACTCGATCTGGGTTGGTTGCAAATTTTGGATCACCGGCAATTGCTGGGATTCCAAGTTCTTGGCACAACTTTGCAAACTGCCCATCGTTTCCAACTGCAACAACAATTGGGCGATCTGAAGTTTGATAAACCTCGTATGGACTAATTGAAGGATGAGCATTTCCTAAAATTCCAGGAACGACGCCCCCAGAAACATATGAGCTGGCTTGATTGACCATTGCTGAAAGCAACGATGATAAAAGGTTGACTTCAATTTCCTGACCTTCGCCCGTTACATTTCGATGATTCAACGCAGCCAGTAAACCGATCGTGGCATGCATTCCAGTGATTACATCGACAAGTGCAACACCAACTTTGGTTGGTTCGCCTGGCGCAGGACCAGTAACGCTCATCAGGCCGCCCATGGCTTGAACCAACAAGTCATAACCTGGCATCGCTGCCCCAACGCCAGATCCAAATCCAGTAATTGAACAGTAGATAACTTCAGGCTTTAACTTCTTTACCGCCTCGTAATCCAATCCAAACTTTTCACTATTGCTCGGTGGGAAGTTATGAATGACAATGTCAGAGCGCTTAATTAGTTCATGGGCTTCAGCTAAGCCAGCCGGGTTTGTCATATCTATTGCAACTGATGTCTTGTTTCGATTTACTGACTCAAAATATGTTGCTCGCCCGGCTGCGTCATAAGGCGGGCCCCAGTGGCGAGTATCGTCGCCAACTTCTGGACGCTCAACTTTAATTACTGTGGCGCCCATGTCACCAAGCAACATAGTTGCGTAGGGACCAGCCAAAACTCGAGTGAAGTCGGCAACAACGATTCCGTCTAATGGGCCCATATGAAGATTGTATCCAATCTTGTTGGGGAGATTTGATGGCAAAACTGCCAGTTAAAACTCTTTTAATTCAACCGTTCTGCCACGCTCGCCAGGTTGGTCTGGCGTCGCTGGTCGTCCCTTGGTGCGAACTGTGATTCGAGTTCGATCTCCACGAAAAAGATCATGTGAGTATTCAATCTTGCGACCTTTGGTATCCATAGTCGTTCGGGTGACGGCTAGCAGTGGTGCGCCAAGTGGAACTTCAAGGATTCTGGCTTCATCCAAAGTTGCATTCACTAAGTCGATCTGTTCAACCGCTTCATCTGGCGTTGTCTCGTAGTGCTTACTTAACAATTCATATAAAGAGTTACCCAACGGGCGCTCCAACAACCCAGGAAAAAACTCTGCTGGAAATCTTGCATGTTCCAACGAGATTGGAATGCTGTCCGCAAGACGGATTCGCACTACATCAAAAATATGTTCGCCATCAGACAGCCCGAGAGCTTGCTGTGTCTTAGAACCGGCCGGCATAACGGATGCGCTAATCAATCGAGTGCCAGCGGTAAATCCTTGACCTCTGAGCAGTGATGGCACGCCCACAATCTGTGAAAGGTCGCGGTCGATTTTTTCTGGTGAAACAAAAGTTCCGCCACCACGTCCTGGTAAGCGGCGAACTACACCCGTCTCTTCGAGCGCAGTAAGTGCAATTCGCAAAGTTGAGCGACTGACTTGATATTCAATGGCTAAGTCGCGCTCGGCCCCAAGCTTTTTCCCGGCTCGCAATTGACCTGCGCTGATTTGCGCCAAGATTCGTTGCCGAACTTCTTCAGCAGTACGACCTAAGTCTTCGTTTGCGCTCACAACTCAACAGTAACGAGATAGCAGTTACATTGCTTCCAAGGCAGCAAGTGATTCCGGAAGAATTTGGCCACCATCAATTACCAAGGCTTGCCCAGTTACGTAAGCAGCTTCTTTTGTTGCAAAAAACAACGCAGCATTACCAATGTCATCAACTTCGCCTAAGCGTCCTTGCGGAACCGAAGCTTCCATTGCTTTGCGGTACTCAGGTCCCATGTCTGCAAGACCTTCGGTTGCAATGTTTCCTGGAAGTACCGCATTAACAGTGATTCCCTTTGGTGCTAACTCGATTGCGGCTGTGCGCATGAAACCAAGTTGTGCTGCTTTGCTTGCGCCGTAATGCGACCAGCCCGGAAAACCTGTTACCGGGCCTGTGATCGATGAAGTGAGAACGATTCGACCATGACCTGACTTTTCTAAAGCAGGCAGACAAGCCTGCACTGAAAGCATGGTGCCTTTAACATTTGTTCCAAACACTAAGTCCATGTCTGCTTCAGACATGGTCGCAAGTTTGGAATCTGGGAAAATTCCCGCGTTTGCACAAAGTACATCGATGCCGCCATTGCGTTCGATTGCGGTTTTGGCAACCATTTCGCAAGCTGATTTGCTGCTAACTTCAGCGATGACATAAGTAACGGTGCCGCCACCTAGGGCAGTCAGTTCTGCGCAGGCAGACTTAGCGCTTGCTTCATCGCGTCCTGTAATAAGAACATTTGCTCCAGCTTTTGCAAAGACTCGGGCAATACCTTTACCGATGCCTTTTGTTCCGCCAGTAACAACAACGGAATATCCACTTACTGAAGTAAACATGTTCTCTCCTAGTTTCCTAACGAGTTGTCGAAGGTTTCTTACAATTATGCAAACTTTGACAGGTAGTTTTCGGCCAATTCGCAACTTACTTTGGTGAAATTGGCTCCCATTTCCTTGCCAGTATCTGTATCTTGATGCGTTCCCACCCAGGCGACGAGCAAAAGGCGTCGAAACATGATGAAAGTTGGAAGCTCTGCCTCTTCTTCCTTACTCAAATCGGCGACGCTTCGGTAACCATCTACCCAAGATGCAGTCATATCTGGAATCAAAGGGTGGTCTTCAATAAATGAAACTGATGAACCTAGGTCATACATAAACCAACTAAAGCCGCAATCATCAAAATCAATGACTGTCACGTCTTTGTCCGCAACGAGTAAATTTGCAAGTCGCATATCGGCATGCACTAAACCAAAACGATCTTTTGATTTTCCAAATCGTTCTAGTCGAGATCCCAAAGTGTCGGAAAGCCGGCCAAGGATTTCTAATTCACTTGGTCCCATTGCAAGACCATCACGCCAAGATCCCCAGTGACCATTAGGGCCAAGTGCGGTTTCAAAATCCCAAGTAAATCTAAAGAAGTTACTCGGACGCTGCCACTGTTTTGATTGATCATGTAGCCGAGCTGTGATCGCACCTAAAGTTTTGAAGTCATCAACAAGGCGATCTTCAGTAGGCTCAACGCCTGGCATGAATTCAAACATGACCGCATGA
The DNA here is from genome assembly GCA_026392515.1 of Actinomycetota bacterium. Taxonomy (GTDB): domain Bacteria; phylum Actinomycetota; class Actinomycetes; order S36-B12; family UBA5976; genus UBA5976. Next base: position 24,415 of record JAPLBY010000034.1, read on the forward strand.
CGCTCTTCGCCAGTTGAATCTTGCGCAGAGATAATTTGCTCACCAGATCCCGCAGGCAAAATTGCGGGAGTTCTGACAAGTTGAACTTCGCGCAATGCTTGCACCCAATCAAGCTCACTCTGGATTGCTTGCGCAGTGTGATAAAACGGCCGATGAATTCTCAGAATCGTGTCAGTGCCGGTATTGCTATCGACAACCTTAAAAGTGGCATTCTCAGAAATGTTTAGAAGTGAAACCTCGGACTCTGGTGAATATCCAAACTTCGCAACGGCATCCCTGGCAAACTCATGAAGCTTTGCAGGTTCGTTCGAGTACCCACTCATTTATCTCTCCTACCGACATCTATATTTTGGCTTAGTTACCAATATGTTTTGTCACTTTTTGGGAAGAAAAATGATTAGCCTTGATCGCGACCAACTACTGCTTCAAGAGCCTGCGTAATTGCATCACGGGCCTTTGTAACACTTTCTGTTGTTCCACTCATGTATACCCGACCAGCTGCGCCGATCATTTGTACATCAACCAGCGTCACATCAGGTGCAACTTTTTCAGCTTCGTTAGCTGCAACCGTTGCAAAAAGTGCTGGTGTCATTTCGTATACCAAGAGTGATTCACCGGGCATAACCATCGAAGCTTGACGATTTCGGTTCAGAATAATTGCATGCTGATCCGTGATGTTTTCGATGATGTCGCTGTAAAGAATCCGCGGGCGAAGTTGATCAGCTGCTGATGCGTTAATGCCATCAAGAATTGCCTGACCAGCTCGCTTCACTAACTCGATGTCGGAAGCATGTACTTCCAGAACTCCGAATTGGCGTTCTACGAACAAAATGCCAGGTTCAACTTCAGGTACCGACTTCAGCGCCAAGTCAATTACTCGCTCGATCGCAAGCCCGGGTGCCACCTCAATGATCAACGAGTGCTGACCACCGTAAGGCGGGTAACCACGGGCTCGCGTCGGCGTGCTCATGTAAGCAGCGAATTGCTGCTGGAGCTCTTCAACAAGCAAGTAGACGCGTAGTTCGGGCCCTGCTACGAGCGGGCCCGTACTCACGCGGAATCGCCAACTTTGAAGAACTTGTTTAGTTCTGCGTGTGGACGTGGAATTACGTGCTGTGAAACTAGTTCGCCAACTTGGTTAACTGCTTCGGCACCTGCATCAGTTGCAGCCTTAACTGCACCGACATCTCCCACGATGACTACAGCTACAAGGCCGTCGCCAACTTCTTCACGCGCAACAATAGTTACATTGGCTGCCTTAACCATGGCATCTGCAGCAGCTACAGCAGCTACATATCCCTTGGTCTCGATCAAGCCCAGTGCGTTGCTTGACATAACTTTCTCCTACTTTGTGATTGCGAACGGTTGTCCGCTTTCGGGTCTTGCATTTTCTTAACCTGATTTCTCAGGCGCTGTACTAGGAAGCGCTGTGCTTCCCAGAACTCTTAGTGTTCTCATCAATCGAACCGATGATGAGAGCGTCAATTGGCGGGGTTACGTCCGGGAACCACGAGGCTGCTACCGAGCCCGTTGAAACCAAAACGCTTTCCCCAATTCCAGAACCTAAAACGTCAAAGGCAACCAAGTGTGCGCCACCCTCAACTTCGAGTTCGAGAAAGGCCCCATTGGGAATCTCGGTTAGACGACGAGTCGCCCATACATTGCCGATAACACGCGCTTTTAACATCAGCGCATCACCGATCCCTTCTGATTATCTTGTTGACTTTCTCTAATAATCGTTACTCCCAAGTCGCGCGCTTTATCGCGTGCAAGTGATGTAACGACTACCTTCCGAGCCACGATCAAAGTTGATCCTGACTCGGCAGCTTTTCTGATTGTTGATTCGGTGACGGCACCCTTTTCAATGCGAGTGGTACCAGAATCATGATTGCTATGGCTCGAAGTTGCATTGCCTAGCTGAAATACAAGTTCGCCTTGGCGCATAGCGTTAAGAGTTTTTGAGTCTGACGCTAGGTCAAGTACGCGATTTACAAAATTGGACACATCTGAATTGCTGCTTAGCAAAACCACTTCTATTACTTGCGCAGTTTTCGTTGGTTGTTGAGTTTGACCCGAGAGTGCTTTTGCAGCATCGCGAATACCGTCGGCTCCCCCGAGGGCATCACGTAGTGCTTCGCGCACTAGCGAGCGCAGCATTTCATTATCAGTGGACATTAGCGTTCACTCAAAACTTTTTCAGCAACTTCAGCGGCTGCTCGAACGTTAGCTTCTTTGCCGGAAAGATAGACGCGACCAGTTGCACCAATCATTCGATAGTCAACGACTTTGATGTCGGTTGCTTTCTCAGCTTCGTTGGTTGCCAAGATCGCGTATGAAGCCGGCTGGACTTCCAGGATGTAAAGAGATTCGCCCGGCAAAATCATAGATCCAACTTTGTTCCTATTAATAAGGAATGCATGCTGCTGATCAACCGATGGCACTACGCGTGATGCCAAGATTTTTGGTTTCGTCGCTTCTGCTTCAGTGGCACCTAAAGCAGCAAGTACTGCCTGACCAGCGGCGCGAACTTCTTCAGTTGGACCATGAATCTCAAGGTAACCGAAAGTTCGTTCCACAAACAAAATTCCAGCTTGAACGTTCGCATGCTTTAGTGCAACGTCGGTAAGTGCTTCGATGTCCAGACCAGGTGCTACTTCAATTACTTGAGCAGCCATGTTTGCGCGTGGCAAAGCACCCTTAACCCATGAACCTAGGTAGCACATGGTTTGAGGTTGCATTTGGTCGATGTAGATGAACGACCGTAGCTCTGCCATTTGTATCTCTTCTCTGATTAGTTCTTGATCAATGCGTGAAGTTCTTCGACGATCAACTTGCGGATTTCGTCTCGTAACTCAGCAACGTCTTGGGTTATCGGCTCGCGATGGTGATAGGAGTTTCCAGTTCCATAGTTTTCTTCATTGGATGCAACTGGATATGAAGGAACCGGACCGCTTGGACTCATCCATGGATTCAGGCCTGCAAAAGATGGCATCACTTCGCGCGCATCAGCGTTGTAGGCAAGGCGCGTGTAGTTGATCAAATGCTTTGGCTGCAAATTTTCACCGACCGAAGATCGACCGGCAAAACCAGTTCCGATAGTCATGGTTGGAGCTAAGTTCGTTTGAATTCCAGAAGCGCCAAGGCTGTTGCCGACATTTACCGAAACGCGGAGTACCGGAACTGCTGCGCTAAACGTCATGATCAATTCAGGATTTGAACTATGGATTGCAGCTGAATGTCCAGCGCCTGTAATGCGCAAGATCGCTCGAGCAATGTCGATTCCCCGAGTTGCAGTTGGTACGCGGACGAAACCTAGGACTGGGCACAATTTTTCATGAGCTAGAGGTTCTTCAGGCACCACTAGATCAAATGGTGCAACTAAAACTCTAGTTTTGGCTGGAACTTTAATGCCCGCTTTTTCAGCAATCCAGACCGCATCCTTGCCAACCATCTTGGTGTTGAAGTGACCCTCTGGAAAAACTGCATTACGAACGGCATCGCGCTCGTCATCCTTCAATACATATGCACCTTCGCGAGCAAAAGCCGCTAGCAACTTATCTGCGATCGCTTCTTCAGCGATTACAACGCTTTCGTTAGTGCAAAGAATTGAGTTGTCGAATGCCTTGCTTTCAATAATTCGTGCAGCAGTCTTGGCAAGATCTGCTGTGGCATCGACTAAAACTGGAACGTTTCCAGGTCCCACACCAATTGCCGGATTTCCGCTTCGGTATGCCGATCGCACAACTGGCGTGCCACCGGTTGCAACCACGACATCGGTTCGCTCATCAGTCATCAAAGCATTGATTAATGGAATTGAAGGGTCCTCAACAATTTGGATGATGCCATCCGGAGCTCCGGCTGCAACTGCCGCTTCAGACATTGCCTTAGCTGCTGCAACACAGACTTTCTTTGCCATTGGGTGCGGGCTAATGATGATGGAGTTACGTGTCATCAAGGCCAAGATGATTTTGAAAGAAACGGTAGCGACTGGATTAGTTGACGGGGTCAGTGCCAAGATCACGCCAGCAGGACGAGGGATCGCAACAATTTTGTTAACTTCATCTATCTCTGGTGAAACAAAATCTTGACCACGGTAAGACTCGACGATTCCGGTTGAACACGCAATATTCTTAAGAACTTTATGTTCAGCAACGCCAAAGCCAGTTTCGGATACGGCATCTCGAGCAAACTCTTGTGCTCTGGTTGCCAAGGCGGAAGCAGCCGCGTCAACAATGCGATTCACCGTTGCGATGTCGTACTTTGCGTAGGCCCGGGCAGCCCAATCAGCACGTTCCACCATTGCGCGACCACGTGGAACACCGGCTGGTTCAACCATTAACGGCTCAAAAGTCATTTCGCTCATGCTGACCTGCGCTCATTGCGAACTTCGGCATACGCTTTTCCGATTGCCAATTCCGTTCTATCTAGCAGTTCTTCAGCAACTTCAGGCTTCAACAAAATACCTGGTTTGTACTGAAGTACTCGAGGATCAAGAGTTGAGAAGATTGCCCAAACACCATTTTCGTAAAGGTGACGCATTACGTATTTGGCACCTTGTGGGTGAGCAAATTCCAAGCCAAGGATTACACCGTTTTGGCGAATGCCAACAAACCAATCAGGGTAAGTTGCCTGTATTGCAGCTAGGCGCTGACCGACATAATCGGCAATGTAATGAACCATGGAACGTGTCTCTTCACGGGAGCAGACTTCTAAAGTTTTAAGCGCTGCGATACAACCAAGTTCGGCACCACCAAAAGTTGAGATATGGCCAAAGCCATCTTCATTAAGCCAACCGGCTGCTTTCTCAGTAGCAAGAACTGCAGCGATTGGATAAAGGCCGCCAGAAATCCCCTTGCCGGTAACAAGGATGTCTGGAGTAATTCCATGCTTGGTAATACCCCAAAGTTCGCCAGTGCGCATCAAACCGGTTTGCACTTCATCTGCGATGTAAAGAGCATCGTATTTTTCGCACAGTTTTTTAACAGCTTCTAAGTAGCCAGGATTTGGAAGTGGGAAACCATACGTTGCTGGAATGGTTTCCATAATTACGGCTGCGACATCTCGGTCACGAAGCGCGTCTTCCATGGCTTCTAGGTCATTAAACGGAACATGTGGAAATTCTTCTGGACGATCTGAAAGAAACAGTTTTGAGAAACGATCATCGCCAGTTCCAACAGCTAGTCCAGTGTGACCGTGGTAGGCCTTAATGATGGAAACAATTTTGCGCTTTTGCGTGGCATGACGCGCAGTCTTTAGTGCGATGTCAATTGCTTCGCCACCACCAGAGCCGTAAATAACTTTAGATAGTCCAGCTGGTGCTGACTTGATTAGAGCTTCGGCTAACGCAGTTCGAGCTAACGATGGGAAGTGGTGATTTCCAATATCAAAATGTTGCATTGCCATTGTTACGGCCTGAACAACTTCCGGATTTCTATGACCAAGGTTGTAAGTTCCACCATTTAGATGCGCATCAATTAAACGCTTACCCGACATGTCGTAAATGAAATACTCTTCGCGTCGGTCAATTACTAGTGGGACACCCGAGTCGATCCAGAATTGAGTTTTGCCTGGATTCCAAAATTCTTTTGACTTCTCCAGCATCTGCTCTTTCGAGTCGTATGAGAATAAGCCGTAGTCGAATTCAGGTGCAGCTGTGTCTTCTTGTGTCATCCCGAACCCTTTCTCAATCTTGTGCGCTATCCGCGCGATGCCTTGGTAAACAAATGATTACATAAAATTACACCAAATGACCATACCTTTTAGCAACTTTTGGTTGAACTTTGGTTTAACAGATAAATCCGCTTAAAAACGGGGATTTACTGGCAAGTATGTCCGATTTGCGTATTTAAATCGAGATTTTTAGACCAAAATTGAAGTTTTGTTAACCAAAAAAGTTCGAGAAACTAGCCAAATCTCATTGTGCTTGGGTTCGTTATCTGGCAAGGTCGATCCAATCGTGTGACTCAGGTCACCCGCAACTGAGCAATATCAAGTGAGCAATGTTGGGAACTTCCCGGCGTTACAACGAAAGGGTCGAATACATGTCGACAAATAACGAAAGCCAAAAAGGCCTTCGCAAGGGTGCCATTGGCTTAACCGCTGTTCTGTTCATGGCCGTAGCTAACGCTGCACCAATCACTGCGATGAGCTTTAACGTTCCAATCGGCGCGGGTTACGGTAACGGACTCGGCGTACCGGCTGGATTCTTATTCGCAACGATAGTTCTATCCATCTTCGCAATTGGTTTCTCGGCAATGGCCAAGCACATCACGACTGCTGGTGCCTTCTACGGTTTCATTTCACATGGCCTTGGACAAGTTTGGGGTATGGCAGCTGGCTTGCTCGCAACCATTGCCTACATTCTTTTTGAAGGCACCCTCATCGGTGGCTTCGCGTTTTTCGCGGCCAACACATTGAGTTCAATGGCCGGGATCGAAGTCAATTGGTTGATTATTGCAATCGGCGGAATGATCCTGATCTGGGTTCTGACTTACTTTGACATCACGGTTGCTGCAGCCGTACTCGGCGTAACTCTCGTTGCTGAAGTTTTGCTACTTCTAGCATTTGGTATCAGTGTTCTAACTAAGGGTGGTCCAGATGGGTTCATGTTTAGTGAAACCGTTTCACTTGCCAATGCCTTTACCGGATTAGAAGCTAATGCCTACGGCACAACAGTTGCCGCTGGTACTGCTGCTCTAGGTATCTTCTTCGCTTTCTGGTCATGGATTGGTTTTGAAACCACTGCTGCTTACGGCGAAGAGTCCAAAGATCCAAAGCGTGTTGTTCCTCGTGCAACCATGATCGCCGTTGTCGGACTTGGCTTGTTCTACACCTTTGTTTCCTGGATGGTAGTTGTTGCTAACGGTCGAAAGGCAACCGTCGAAGTATCTACATACTCGACTGGAAACCCAATCGACTTGTGGTTGATTCCAGTTACCGACAACTTAGGATCATTGACAACCAGCTTCTATCGCGTGCTGCTGGTAATCGGATCATTCGCATGTGCATTGGCGTTCCATAACGCTGCATCTCGATATGTATTTGCGCTTGGCCGCGAACTTCCATTCGCTGGAGTTCGTAACCGACTATCGAGCACTCATCCAAAGCATCAGTCACCAGCTGTGGCATCAACTGTCGTTACAGTAATCAACATCGTGATGGTTCTGCTGTTCGCAACCTTCTCAACTGCCTGGACATCCGATCCAGCTGAAGCTGGAGCGACATCAGATCCAAGTTTGATTCCATATGGCGTTATTTACACCGTGCCTTCACTGGTAGGAACTGCGTTTATCTTGGTGGTACAGGTAATCTGCTCATTTGCAGTTATCGGATACTTCTGGGGCAAGAAGAAGCACAAGGGCAATGTTCTAACTACCCTGGTTGCTCCACTTGTTGGTGCTGCAGGCATGATCTACGCCTTGACACTTCTATTCGGCGCTGTTGGCTCAGGCTTCGCAGCTGGGTACCAGTCAAACTCGTTGATGGTCAAGTACTTGCCATACGAAATTGCTGGCACCTTGATCTTCGGTTTGCTTTACGCCCTATGGGTTAAGTCAAAGCATCCAGAAATCTACGAAGAAATTGGTCGTACGACTATGGAAGAAGCTCACGAACGCGCTTAGCGTTCACCAAAAACTGGGTGTCAGCATTGCTGGCACCCAGTTTTTTTGATCACATATTTGGGTTAAAACTTAAGTGTCAAAGCGGTTGATCCACAAGAATAAAGAGATGGCAACTGAAATTGAAGTTTGTAACTGGTCCCCTGACGAAGACGCCGATCCGGCAACGCACACCTTTACTTTCGGCGGACGCAAACCAGTAATCAGTGTTAAGCCAGGAACCATAATTGACTCCTGGTCATTTGATTGCTTTGGTGGCCGCGTCAAGTCAGCAACCGACATGTCAACACAGGTTTGCGATCCACGATTCCTAAATCCACAAACTGGTCCGTTTTATGTTGAAGGCGCAGAGCCTGGTGACACGCTTGCTGTTCACTTTGTGTCGATTGAACCCCGAGAAGCTTGGGGCGTCAGCACAACTGTTCCATTTTTTGGGGCGCTGACTTCCACTCCGACAACTGCAACCTTGCAACCAGCACTTCTGGAGCGCACTTGGATCTATGAGTTGGATCTAAAAGATCGTCTTGTGCGTTATGCAGCTGCAGACACGAAATTTACTGCTGCACTTCCGCTTGATCCAATGCATGGAACGGTTGGTGTGGCACCGGCTCTTGGTGAAGTTAGATCGTCACTGACACCAGGTAACTGGGGTGGAAATATGGATACTCCAGAAATGCGAGCTGGCGTTACTTGTTATCTCGGCGTCAACGTTGAAGGTGCACTGTTTTCATTTGGTGACGGTCACGCCCGTCAAGGCGAAGGTGAAACGTGTGGCGTGGCAGTTGAAACCGCAATGGATACTGTCTTGATTTTGGACCTTATTAAAGGCAGCCAAACTCCATGGCCGCGAATTGAATCCGATTATCACATCATGACAACTGGATCAACCAAACCTCTTGAAGATGCGTTTCGAATTGCCCACTGTGAGATGGTGCATTGGGTCAGTGACTTAACTGGTCAATCAACTTTGGATAGTTACCAGTTTGTCTCGCAAACTGCACTTACTCCAGTAGCAAACGTTGTTGATACGAACTACACCATGGTGGCTAAAGTCGCTAAAGATTATTTGGGTAATGTGAACGTCATGCAGGGTATGCATCAAAAAATGCGAGCTCGCGCAGCGCAATGGCACGACTATCAGAAGGGTAAGTAATGCCAAGAGTTGAACGTATGGAAATCGATTTAGCACTAGCCATCGAAATGACCAACGCTGCAAAGGCTAAGGCGATTGAAATAAGTGCGCCTATGTCAATTGCAGTACTCGATGCTGGCGCTAACTTGCTGAGCTTCCAAAGAATGGATGGCGCGGAATTAGCTGGACCGAATTTGGCGGTTGATAAGGCTTACACCTCGGTAACGAATCGAATTGATACCGGTGACTTGCGAAGTCGCGTTGCTCCTGATGGTGACTTGCCTGGCATGAGTGCAAATGGCAATGGTCGTTACATCGCATTCACTGGTGGCATTCCGTGCTGGGATGGCGATCGAGTAGTTGGAGCAATTGGCGTAAGTGGTGGTTCTTGGGAAGAGGATCAAATTTGTGCTGAAGCTGGAATTGAAGTCTTCAAGCGAGCTTGTAGCGCATGACTAACAAAGAACCGATTGGCCGCTTTCGGTTCATGAATGAACAGCGGGTCAATTTAGACGGCTTCGCTACACCGGCACCTGAACTCGGCTTAGTTGCATTTAACGGATTAAACGATCCAAAACCTTCCTTAATAATTCGTGATAACCGAATTATCGAAATGGATGGTCGTGCTGAATCTGAATTCGACTCAATTGATGAATTCATTGCCCGCCATGGTTTAGATCTAGGGGTTGCCCAAGAAGCAATGGCAATTGCAGACATTGACTTTGCTCGAAGACTTGTGGATCCAAATCACTCTCGCGCAGACATTGTGCGACTTTCCTCAGGCATGACACCTGCGAAATTGGCAGCAGTTCTTTCGCTATTAAGTGCTGCAGAACTTGTTATCGCAATGGCAAAAATGCGGGCACGACGAACGCCAAGTAACCAGGCACACGTCACAAATAGATCTGATGATCCACTCTTGCTTGCAGCTGACGCTGCAACTGCCGCCGCTTTTGGTTTTCGCGAACTTGAGACTACGGTCCCGGTAGCAGCAGATGCACCATCTAATGCTGTTGCAGTTTCTATTGGCGCGGCAGTTGGGTCACCTGGCGTCTTAGTTCAATGTTCGGTTGAAGAATCAGCAGAGTTGGCATTAGGTATGCGTGGATTGGTTTCCTATGCCGAAACGGTTTCGCTTTATGGAACAGAGCAAATCTTTATTGATGGTGATGACACTCCTTGGTCAAAAGCATTCTTAACTAGCGCTTACGCAAGTCGCGGCATAAAGATGCGTGTAACTTCCGGTGGCGGATCTGAAGCCCTGATGGGTGGCGCTGAAATGTGCAGCATGTTTTACCTTGAAGCTCGATGCGTTGCACTAGCCCGAGCAATTGGCGCTCAAGGTGTGCAGAACGGTGGCATTGATTCTGCTGCGGTAGCCGGCGCCGTTCCTGGTGGCGTTCGTTCTCTGATGGCAGAAAACGTAATGGTTATGATGCGAAACTTGGAAGCCTGTACTGGAAACGACGCTTTGATGAGTGAGTCAGATGTCAGGCGAACCTCTCGCACTCATCCAATCTTTATCGGTGGCTCTGACTTCATAAATAGCGGCTTTGGTTCGATTCAGCGCTACGACAATATGTTTGGTCCTAGTCAGTGGAACTCAGAGGACATAGATGATTTCTTAGCCATGCAACGTGACTGGGGTGTTGATGGCGGGCTTAGAACTGCGGACGAAGTAGAAGTTGAAAGACTTAGGCGCCGAGCTACTGAAGCAGTTACTGCGGTTTATTCCTGGCTTGGACTTGGAGACTTCTCGCAAGAGTGGGCCGAAGAAGCTATCGACGCAGCTGGATCAAAAGACATTTCTTCTGGCGACTTAATGCTTCCACTAACTGCTGCCCGCACAATAATGGAAACTAACGTCACGATGCTCGACGTTATTGCCGCGCTTGCGGAAAATGGTTTTGATCTAGAAGCCCAAAGATGTCTCGATATGCTTAAAGCTCGTGTGGCCGGTGACTATTTACAAACCTCAGCAATTTTTGATGAGCAAATGAATGTTCTATCGCTGGTCACTGATCCAAATGAATATTCAGGACCAGGTACTGGTTACCAACCAAGCAGCGCTCGGCAAACGGAAATCGACACAATTCGCCAACAGCGTTCAGTTTCAGACTTGCGGACTGAGCAGCAAAGTTTTGCGAATAAAAATATTTTTGCATCTGGTGCTGCTGAGACAAGTTACGATCCTCGCGATGTTGTTATTGGAGTTTCGCCAGCAACTGGAAAAGATATCTGGGTAACGCTCTCTGGATTAAGTCTTGCTGACGCAATATCAGAAGTCCTCGCAGGTTTAGAAGAAGAAGGATGCACTGGACGAATCGTCAGAATTAACGACTCTCTCGATTTAGGAATGATTGGTCTTACTGCAGCCAGACTTTCTGGTTCAGGAGTCAGCGTTGGACTACAAGCAAAAGGTACGGCCTTGATTCATCGCAGAGATCTTGCGCCGTTAGCAAATCTAGAACTGTATTCAGTAGCACCAACTATCACCCGTGAGCTTTATCGCATGATGGGTATCAATGCTGGCCGTCATGCCAAGGGCGCCACTCCTGAGCCCGTTAGAAATCCTTACTCAGACGAGGCAATCGAAGCGCGCTATCACACCAAAGTAGTTTCGCTAGTTGCGATTGAGCGTGAGTGCGTGAATAGTAACGGACCTGAAGTTATGGAGCTTAGATAGTTATGCGTGAACAAAAAGGTTTTTCTGGGAAAAACGTTTCTGAAGTAACTGTTGAGTCAATTCGACGCGGCGACATTACTCTCGACGATGTCAGAATCCATCCTGAAACTTTGGCAAAGCAAGCCCAAGTAGCCAGAGACAATGGCAATCCACAATTAGCTGAAAACTTTCTTCGCGCCGCAGAGCTAACTTCGTTATCAGACGAGTTAGTTATGGGTTACTACGATGCCTTGCGTCCGGGACGTTCAACTCCCACACAGCTATTAGAAATTGCCGACGACTTATCAAAGCATGGTGCGGAAAAGAACGCAGAACTATTTAGGCAAGCGGCAGATGTCTATGCTCGTCGTGGTTTAGCAGCAAAATAGTTCTCATGGGACTTGTTGCTGGAATCGACATTGGTAATTCCACGACTGAAATTGTGATCGCGTCTGGAAGTGAGCCAATTGCCTGGGATCGCAGACCCACTCGGGGCATTAAGGGTTCGGAAGCCTCAATAAAGGCGGCTGTTTCATTGCTACAGAGTTTGCAGCGTGAACACCAGATTGTGGTCGAAAAGGTAGTAGTGGCTCCGTGGCAACCAGTTGAGACATTAACTTCAACTATTCACGAACCATTGCCAGATACTGGTCGGTTGCAAATCCTAAAGACCGCTCATCAAAGTGTTGTTGGTGATGGCTGGGCAATTGGCAAACCCTGGTTGATGACCAAAGAAGTAGTTAATAACGGTCCCTTGATCGCAATCGTCCCAAGTGGTGTGGGATTCGAGTTTGCTGCCGCAGCTATCAATCGAGAGTTGGCAAATGGTTCAAACATAGTTGGCGCTGTAATCGCCGATGACGAAGCCGTACTGGTTGCTAAGCGCATAAGTGCAGAAATTCCTATCGCTGATGGTGTGGATGTAGAAGTAGCGCGTACCGCGCAGAGACTTTTTCTTGAAGTGAGGCCACAAAACTCTTCACTTAAAATCGCCACTGATGTTTGGGCACTACGTTCAGCACTCGAGCTTTCCGAAATGGATGCAAGTCCGTTGAATGAAATTGTGCGTTGGGTTAAAAACGAACGGACTGCATTAATTGCACTTTTTTCAGAAACTCAAATCTCAATTCAAACCAAGAACGGTTTCATTGATTGGATTGATGGCACATCAACTGAGCTATTTGAAGCAATTGCCAAAATCGAAAACTCCCTAATCGGCCATGTTTCTAGAGTTGTGATTACAGATCCAATCAACACTTCTGACATTTGGGCTTTTGACATTACAAAAGTTTTAGCGGATCGAGGTTTACGACAAGTAGGACACACTCGAGACTTAGCGCTAGCGCAACTTTCGCCACACGGCTTTAACTCAGATGTTGACTTATCGGCGCTGTTTGGAGTTCCAGTCGAAATTGCGGAATCAGAAAGTTTCGCTGCGCGAATAGGTGCAACAAGTACACCTGGTGTTGGATCGGGCGCCGCAATCCTTGACATTGGGGGCGGCACCATCGACTTGATTTCGGAGATTGAATTATCCGCAGCAGGTGCTGGCGAACTGCTAACTGCCGCAGTTGCTTTTGCATTAGGAACATCTCGAGGAGCTGCAGATTGGATCAAACGCGGACCTGCTCAAAGACTTGAGTCGCCACAAGTGCTTCTTTCCGAAGATGGCAGCAAAGCATTCGTTGCCGAATCTGCACCATATCCAGCTTCTGCCATGGGTTCCTTAGTCACGCCAGGTCCGGCAGGATTTCTAACTTTCGGACAGAACTTGCAGCCTGCCGAATGGCGGATCATGCGCCAGGGCTTAAAGCAGGCTGCAATTGGGTTAAATGTGTCACGGTTGATTAGAAGCTTGGAAGCCCGAACTGGAAATTCCAAAGAGCTAGATCTTGTCGTAGTCGGCGGACCTGTGGCCGATGATGAACTGCTCCCAGTTATCGGAGCCGTTCCAGGTATTAAAGGAATTGGCCGCGGAAATGTTGCAGGGAAACTTGGCCATAGATATGCCGTTGCCTATGGTCTTTCCCAAATTTAAATTTGTATTTGAATTCCTGCCCCGTATTTCAAAAAATCTGTAAAGGTATAAGTATTAATTTTTTGAAACGAATCTAGGGGAAAAATGGCAACGACAGTTTGGCACAATGGCAAGGTTTGGATAAACGACAACCAGACTTCGGACGCAATTGCAGCGTCTGAAGGAGTAATCGTTGCTCATGGTGCGGATGCGTTAGCCCTGCAAGCCGATGAAAAAATTGACCTTAAGGGTGCAACTTTGTTGCCGGGTTTTGGTGACGGACATGCTCATCCGGTTTTTGGTGGCACCGAGACATTATTCGCACCCGTTCGCGGACCTGAAAAACTTGAACAACTACTCGAGGCTATTAAAACTTGGGCAGATGAAAATCCAGATGCACCTTGGGTTCGCGGCGAGGGCTACGACCCAAGTTTGGCACCACGTGGTGAATTTGATGCTAAGTGGCTAGACGATATTGTTCCGGATCGTCCAGTTGTACTTCGAGCTATGGATTACCACACTGCCTGGGTCAACACCAAGGCTTTAGAAATTGCTGGCATTACTCCAGAAACACCACAGCCTCATGATGGCGAAATACTTTTGCGCCCAGACGGTACCGTCCTTGGAACTTTGCGCGAGTGGGGCGCCTGGAACATGGTTTACAAACTTTTACCAAAACTTGATGCCAAGCAAAGGGATCAAGTTGTGCGCGCTGCCTCCGATGCATATTCAGCATGTGGAGTTACTTGGGCACAAGACGCTTGGGTTGAAGACGACACATTAGAGACTTGGCTACAGGGAGCAAAAGCCGGAGCTCTAAAATTTCGCGTGAACTTAGCTTGGCTAGCAGAACCTGAAGGTGTTTGGCGCACAAAACTTGAAAGCAACTTAGCTCGTCGTGATCGCGTTGCAAAAGAAGCGCCGGAATGGATAACGGGAAATACCGTTAAGTTCTTCGCAGATGGGATTCTTGAGGGTGGCACCGCAGCAGTGCTGGAAGATTATTGCGACTGCCCAAGTAAAGGCATTCCAAATTGGCGTCGTGAAGAACTAATCGAAGCTGTCGCCGAAGTTGTAAAGGGTGGGTTCCAAGCACACATCCATGCAATTGGTGATGCTGGCATTCGTAACGCATTAGACGCATTTGAGCATGCCCGCAATTTGCATGGCAATCTAATTAACCCAGTTATTGCTCACTCTCAATTAATTGATCCGGCTGATTTGCCACGTTTCAAAGAATTGGATGTGATTGCAAACTTTGAACCTTTGTGGGCACAACTTGCTAACGAACAGGTTGTGTTAACTGTTCCTCGACTTGGTCAAGAACGAGCCGATCGGCAATACCCAATGGCTACTTTGCTTCGTAGTGGTACAAAAATTTCTTTTGGCTCAGACTGGCCAGTTACCTCTCCAGTACCTATGGAAGGAATCGGTGTTGCAATTACTCGACAAACTGACGAGGAATTTCCGCCAGAAGGTTGGGTTCCGCATGAGCGATTAACCCTTGATGAAGCACTTACGGCTTATACGATGGGTTCAGCAGTGCAAGCAAATGAGTCACACCTTTGGGGCGATCTGTCTATCGGTAAGCGCGCCGACATCGCAGTACTTAATTCTGATATTCATGCCTTGGAACCAATGCAGGTGCGCCGAGCGAAAGTAGTTGGTACCTGGCTCGGTGGCGTAAGGGTATTTGGATAATTACTAGAGCCTGGTCAATAAAGGGTCAAGATAGGTTTATCCCGTGGAATTAACCCCTTCGGAACTAGATCGACTGTTGATCTTTAACGTTGCCCAACTTGCACAGTCCCGAAGGGCGCGCGGCGTAAAGCTGAATAAACCAGAAGCAGTTGCCTTAATTTCCCATGCAGTTATCGAAGCTGCGCGAGATGGCGCCAGCCATTCGCAAGCCCTGCAAGCTGGAATCAATGCCGTAACCGACGCTGACTTATTGCCAGGTGTTGGACCGCTGTTAAGTGGGATCGCAGTTGAGGCAGTTTTCTCTGACGGTCGCAGACTAGTTGTAGTTGATTTTGAATCTAAAGATCTGGATGTGCCAGGTAAAGTAACTCGCCTTGAGCCAATCGCAAGCATCCCAAATCCAAACGTGAACTCTGTTGTCGTCGTGAATAAATCTGAAATTCAAATTTCGGTGACGACTCACATGCATTTCTTTGAAGCTAATCCAAAACTTCAGTTTGATCGGGTTGCCACATATGGCAGACACCTGCACATTCCTGCTGGAGAACATGTTGACTTCCCACCAGGTGTGGAAGTTTCAGTGAACCTCGTTCCGATCTCCGGAAACCGAATCCTAATTGGGTTCGCCGGATTAGTGGATGGTCCATTAGATGCTCCTGGGGAAAAAGAAAGTGCAATATCAAAAGCTCGCTCGCTCGGATATTTGGGATTTGAATCATGAACAGTCATGACTTAGCCGATAGCCAACAAGACATTGCAATTCATGGCGCTCGCAAAGGAGACTTTGTTCGCCTAGGTGATACCCAACTTGTAGTTCGAGTTGAAGCAGATGATCGGGAACTTGGAAATGAAGTTCAAATTGGTTTTGGCAAGAACATGCGTGATGGCATTGGAATGCGATCAGTACCAAGTAGCGAATCTTGTGACGTTGTAATCACAAATGTTCTGATCATTGACGCAATTCAAGGTATTCGGGTTAGTTCAATTGGAATTCGTGGTGGCCGAATTAGCGCTATCGGCAGAGCTGGAAATCCCGACACCATGGATAACGTCGATGTAATCATTGGCAGTGGCTCAATCGTGATTCCTGGCGAAGGGTTAATCGCAACTGCCGGTGGCATCGATACTCATGTTCATGCCATGTCACCACGAGTCTGTGATGCAGCGCTTGCCAGCGGTGTAACCACGATTATTGCCCAAGAATTCGGCCCGTTTTGGGGTGTGGGTGTTAGCTCAAAATGGGCACTTGAACAAGCCCACAATATGTATGGTGCTTGGCCATTAAATGTTGGCATCTTGGGTCGCGCAGCCGGATCCACTAGAGCGCCACTTGAAGAGGCCCTTGCCGGTGGAGTTTGCGGATTTAAAATTCACGAAGATACCGGAGCTCATCCCCGCACGATTGATACCACGTTAACTTTCGCTGATGAATTTGATGTCGCAGTCGCACTACACACTGATGGATTAAATGAGATGCTCAGCGTCGCTGACACTATTGACGTAGTTGATGGTCGTGCAGTTCATGCTTTCCATGTTGAAGGATGTGGTGGTGGTCACTCCCCTGATGTATTGACCATGGCCGGGCGCGAAAACATTTTGGCATCTTCGACAAATCCAACGCTTGCCTATGGTGTCAATGCTGCGGATGAACACGTGGCAATGATTATTTCTGCACACGGCATGAATCCAGAATTACCAAGCGACGTTCAAATGGCTCGTAATCGAGTTCGCAACGCAACTATGGCAGCGGAGAACCGTCTGCACGATATGGGTGTAATTCCAGTTACTTCTTCTGATGCCCTCGGCATGGGCAGAGTTGATGACACTTGGCGCAAAACTTTTGCTATGGCAAGTATGTTCGCAGATCACGCAATACTCGATGGTTCTGTCGCTGCTGATGATGTCGCTGTTAACAACGATCGAGTTTTAATGCATGTTGCAAAAATTACAACTAACCCCGCTCTGGTGCATGGCTTGTCTCATGAAATTGGATCAATACAAATCGGACTGATGGCTGACATAGTGCTTTGGCCATATTCAACTTTTGCTTCAAAGCCAAACATGATTATCAAGAATGGTCTGCCAGCTTGGGGTGTAGTTGGTGACCCTGGGGCAACAGTTTCAAATGCTCAGCCGCTGCTAATTGGTCCACAATTTGGAGCCTTTGGTGTTACCGCTGAAGATCTAGGTGTCCATTTCACCAACAGCAATTCAGACATTTCGTTGTCTCGCCGGCGAAGTGTTCCAGTGAAGAACACCAGAACCATTCGAAGTTCAGACATGATTCGGCATGGAATTCTTGGCGAAATCCATGTCGATCACACTGGAAATGTCGTAACGTTCAATGGTCAGCACATTACGAGTGATCCCCAAAACGCAGCGACACTCACCCGCACATTTTTGCTTTAGGAGTTCGCGATGGCGTTAAACCTAGTCACTGCATCTGGGTCAGGTGCGGAACGTGGCGCACAACTTGGTGAGCAACTGTCACAACTACTTGAAACTGCTTGGAATAGATGGGTACTTCACTTCAGCAAGAACGATGTTGACGCTGAAGATTTGGCGCAGCGATTGACTGAAGTAGGTGGTTGGGAAACTGCCGAGCGATACTGTCCAGACTTGGTTGCAGAACTCGAAGCAATGGCTGAAGCTGCGAACATGCCTTGGTATCAGGTGGCTGCGCTTTCAATGTTGGATGAATCTTGGGCACTTACGGGTGGCATGGGTTGCACTGCCATCGCCATAACTCGTGAGGATTCGCGAGCTGCGGGACAAAACATGGATTTACCCGATTGGACCAACGGGCTGCAAACCGTTTTGCGAGTTAAGGACCAGTCAGGTTTAGGTGTGATTGCCGCAACTTATCCAGGCTCACTTGCCACAATGGGAATGAATTCCAACGGAGTTGTTGTGGTTGTTAACGCGCTTGATCTTGCAACAAACATGACTGGGATGCCCGTAGATTTCGTCACTCGTGGAGCTTTGCATCAGCCAACCGCTGCAGACGCGATTGCCTACATCCGCGAGATCCCACACGCTGTTGGGCAAAACTACACAGTGTTAGATAGTAAAGATTTGTTTATGGTTGAAGCGGCCGCAGACAAAGTGATTGATGTACCAACTCATACTGAAGTATCTGGACACACCAACCATGCATTCACGCGCGAATACACCGGGTCGGAGGGTTCTTACGCCCGCATGGCAGCAGTCGAAGATAACCGAGAGCACCTAAATACAGCCGAAGATATCAAGAATCTTCTGCTCGACAAGGATTCTGGCGTTTGCATAACTCTTGGTCGCTGGCGCGAAGACATGTACTCGTTTATGGGGCTGGTTGGCGATTGCGGTACCAAGCAAGCTTGGGTTAATGCTGCCCCAGCATATGGTGGCGCTTTCGAAGAAGTTGATTTTCTTTAAGTCTGCACATGTGCGCACTCCCTAAAGTCCCTAGGCTAGGGACATGAGTTCACAAAACAATGTCACTGTAATTGGCGGCGGAATAGTCGGCCTTGCCTGCGCCTGGGAATTAGCAAAAGACGGTGCCTCGGTAACAGTTGTTGAGACCGGTGGCTCAAGCTACGGCACGTCACTTGCAAATGCAGGTTGGATAAGTCCAAGTCATATCATTCCGTTTGCGGCTCCAGGCATGGTGCAAACCGGATTCAAAAATCTAATTGGACGCACCGGCGCATTTGCAATGACACCTGGTGCTGGTCCACTGCTTGCACCTTGGACTCTTAAATTTGCTCGCTCCTGCACCGATGCGCACGTTGAACATTGCGCGCCTGCTCTAAAAGAACTTCTCGATACCAGCATGGATGTCATTGAAGGCCTAACAGAAACAACGGACTTAACGCGAACTAATCAACCACAGTGGTACGTCTACACATCCGACAATGCCGAAGCTGATGCTGAACATGAAGTTGATCTAGTGACAAAGTACGGTGTGGATGCAAAGCAGCTTGACCTTGCAACAAGTTTAGAAAAAGAGCCAATGCTCAAGGACACCGTTAAGGCAGTTGTTGAATTTAGTTCTGATTTTGGTTTGGATCCAGGAAAGCTCGTGGAGGTCTATCGCAGAAATTGCGAAGCAATTGGCGTTGCTTTCCGCGATGAAAAAGTTACTGCAATGTCTTCAACAAGTCGTAACGTAACGGTTGTAACTGCAACTGACTCATGGATAAGTGACTACGTAGTTTTAGCAGCTGGCGTTTGGTCTCGCGAACTTGCCAAGACTCTTGGTGAAAACCTGCCAATCATGCCGGCAAAAGGTCAGTCCGTAACTCTTCCGGGCGTAACAAACATGCCGTCTCGAACTCTGATGTTGGCAGACCAAAGAATCGCAACGAATCCGCTTGAATGGGGATTTCGAATGAGTACTGGCTTCGCGCTTACATCTTCAAGTGATATGTCGGTTAACTCAAAAGCAACAGAGAAATTGATCGCTACCGCTCGCCAAGCTTTGAACTTGCCAGACAAATTCGAAGTTAAGAATGAACTTGCTGGACTTCGGCCTGCCAGTCCAGACGGCATGCCATACATTGGTGCGCTTCCAAAGGCGCCCCGTGTAATTGCTGCTACTGGTCACGGAATGTTGGGCCTAATGATGGGTCCTGGCACTGGAAAGTTTGTATCCGATTTGGTTGCCGGACGTCCGGTTTCTCGTGATGTCTTGAAATTCTCCCCCGCCAGACCCCGTCTTTAATTACCTTCTTCAGCGTTAGCAAACTGTTACTTTAAGTGAGTTGCCATTATTCAATGCTATTTCGTTGTAAGTTTCACTTGAGAAAGCTTAGGTTTTCGTGGGTAAATCGGACATTTGAAAGTAGGCCGCATTGAGCGAGAAGTATCTCGAGATTTGCAACATTACAAAGGTATTCCAAACTCCTGAAGGTGGCGAAGTTCGCGCACTGGATGATGTGACCCTGGATATTGCCAGTGGTGAATTCTTTATCTTGCTAGGTCCTTCTGGTTGTGGAAAAACGACCTTGCTTCGAAGTATTGCTGGTCTGGAATATCCAGATAGCGGTGAAATCATTTTGCAAGGTGAGCGTATCGACGATAAGCCACCATATGACCGCCCCGTAAACACCGTGTTCCAGTCTTACGCGCTGTTTCCACACATGACTGTTGGCGACAACATTGCATTTGGTTTAGAGATGGAAAATGTTGATAAAGATGAAGTTGCTAAGCGTGTAGAAGAGGCGCTAGAGCAAGTGCAGCTTGCTGGCTATGCAAAACGCATGCCGTCCCAACTTTCTGGTGGTCAGCAACAGCGCATTGCATTAGCTCGCGCACTTGCCAAAAAACCAAAGGTGCTTCTTCTTGATGAGCCACTTTCTGCGCTTGACCTAAAGCTTCGCCGAGGAATGCAGGTTGAACTCAAGCGTCTGCAGCGTGAAACTGGAATCACTTTCGTCTTCGTTACCCATGACCAAGAAGAAGCTATGTCGATGGGTGATCGCATTGCAGTGTTTAGCCAAGGCAAGATCGTTCAGCTTGATACTCCAGTTGAGGTTTACCGACGTCCAGTAAATGCTTACGTTGCTGACTTCATCGGTGAAACAAACTTGATAAAGGGAACTGTAGTTTCTGGCGGAATTTCATTACCTGGTGGCAATGTCCTTCCTACTGATCAATTAGCGGCCGACTCTGTTATCCCAGCATCTGGTGATGTGACAGTTGCGATTCGTCCAGAAGATCTTGTGCTTGCCGCAAACGGAATGATTAGTGGAACCGTCAGAGACGTGATCTTTACTGGCGATTCAGTTCGAGTACACGTAACTGTTGGTGACGTTGAAGTGATTGCATCACTAGCATCATACGGAACTGAGATTCCGGAACAAGGAAGTAAGGTCACGCTAAATCCAGAGCATCGCGCTGCTCGCACGGTGGCTTCATGACCGCAGTAACGACTCCGCCAAAGAAGCAAGCGCAACGCGGCCGACCAGGTCAGTCATCTCCAAAACTTGCTTATCTGCCAATCATTTTCTTGGCCTTTGCAATTGGGGTGCCGCTTCTCATAATTGTCGTTTACTCATTCCTTGAGAAGCCTTCGCAAGGAACCGGAGTTAAGTGGGTTTTCACGCTCGAAAACTACAAGGCATTGTTTATTCAAGAAAAGCTTGATGGCACAACTGCGCTTGATACCCGTTACATCAAGGTCTTGTGGACTTCGTTTTACTATTCGCTACTAACAACCGTTGTTACCTTGGCGCTTTCAATTCCAGTTGCAATGTGGATTGCAACACGCGATGCCCGAAAGCGAAATCTTCTCGTTGCTTTAGTAACACTGCCTTTCTGGATCAGTATCTTGATTCGAACTTATGGCATGCGTCAGATCGTCGCGGATGAAGGCCCAATTGGAAAGTTCCTCGGCATCTTCAATATTGAGTGGAGCATTCTGTATTCACCGCCTGCGACAATCCTTGGTCTGATTTATGTTTTCTTACCATTTATGATTTTGCCGATTTACGCTTCGGCGGAGCGATTCGATTTCCGGCTTGCCGAAGCAGCTTATGACCTAGGTGCCAAGCGAATGACGGTAGTTCGCCGAGTCATTTTGCCTTCAATTAGACCTGGTGTGATTTCAGGTATTGCCTTGGTATTTATCCCAGCACTTGGATCGTTCTTACAATCCGACATGTTGGGTGGCGGTAAAACCAACATGGTTGCAAACGTAATCGCGAACAACTTTGGTCAGGCTCGAAATTGGCCATTTGGTAGCGCGCTTGCGGTATTGCTCATTGTGTTAACCCTGCTGTTTGTATTAATAATGCAAGGTGCAGCCCAGCGACGTGGAGACAAGGTGGAATTAGTATGAGTCACACCCAAACTTCTTCGCGCAAACGCGGCAAGCTAGTTAATCTTCGCAACTTCCCTGGGTTTAAGCCGACTGCATGGTTTGTACTTTTCTTCTTGTACAGCCCTCTGTTATACGTCGTGATTTATTCATTTAACTCAAGTCGTATTGGCGCCGTCTGGGAGAGCTTCTCAGTTAAGTGGTACTTCAGAGTCTTTGAGAACACAGATATCCAAAGAGCGCTAAAGAACTCACTTCAGGTTGGACTTGTCGCAACAATTTTGTCCACAACACTTGCAGTAATGGCAGCACTTGGTTTGCTTCGAATGCAGCGCGCTGGAAAAGCAGTCGCTATGGCATTAATCGGAGCACCGCTTATCATCGCTGAAATTGTGTTGGCAGTTGGAACCCTTGGTTTGTTCATTGCAGTTGGAGTGCCGCTTGGAAAAGTGGGTCTAATGGTTGCGCATACGGCATTTTGTATTCCATTTGCGCTC
This sequence comes from Actinomycetota bacterium, assembly GCA_026392515.1. Classification (GTDB taxonomy): domain Bacteria; phylum Actinomycetota; class Actinomycetes; order S36-B12; family UBA5976; genus UBA5976. The sequence continues at coordinate 46,848 of JAPLBY010000034.1, forward strand.
TTGCCCATTCGCGCCCGTTTAAGTCAGCTCGATATGGCGCCGTTTGAAGCAGCTTCAGATCTTGGTGCTAACGAACGTCAGATCTTGCGTCGCATCACATTGCCATTGCTCGCACCGGCAATTTTCGCTGGAGCCTTACTGGCCTTCGCAATATCAATTGATGACTTCATTACATCGTTCTTTGTCGCAGGCCCTGGCGCTACGACATTGCCGGTCTACATTTTTGGCATGATTCGTTCAACAGTTACACCAGAGGTGAATGCAATTTCTACCTTGCTTCTGTTGTTCTCGGGCAGCGTGCTAATCGGATCGTATTTGATCCAACGAAAAAGGAGATAAGAATGGCTAGCAACAAGAAGCGTCGCGCTTCATATGTAGCTGCACTTGCCGCGGCAAGCGCACTACTGCTTTCTGCATGTGGCGGGGAAACTACTGCAGATTCAGGCGCAGGCGAAGCAACTGCAGCTGCAGGGGAATTCCCAACTACTGGCTCGGGCGTAGTTAATGTTTACAACTGGACCGATTACATCGATCCAGAAGAGTTAAAGCGCTTTACTGCCGAAACTGGCATTGAAGTTATCTTGGACACATACGACAGCAACGAAACATTGTTAGCTAAATTGCAGTCTGGTGCTACTGGCTACGATGTAATCGTTCCTTCTGATTACATGGTGCAACAAATGATCGAACTTGATCTTCTGCAAAACGTTGGTGTAGCTAGCTTCCCTAACGGTGGCAACATCAAACCTGATCTTGTAGATGTCTATTGGGATTCAGGACGTAATTACACCGCTCCTTGGAACTACGGAACCACAGGTATCGCATGTAACTTCGCTGCTGAACCAGGCTGTGCAAACATCAAATCTTGGAAGGACTACTTCACTGCAGATCTAGACAAGATGGATTCACTAAAGGATCAGGTTGAAGTTGTATCTGCTGCACTTCGCGCAACCGGCGTTGGCAAAGATGACTTATGCACAACTGATAAGGCTAAGTACTTAGCTGCTGAAGAATTACTAGCTGGCTTCAAGCCAGACGTAATTGAATCAGACGGTGGTATCGAGCGCGTAACAGCTGGCACATCAAACGTGCGTCACGCTTGGAACGGTTCAACTCACCGCATGACAGTTGAAAATCCAGATGTTCAGTACATCTACCCAAGTGAAGGTTTAAACCTTTGGGCAGATAACTTGGCAATTCCAGTAGGTGCGCCTAACTTGGATAATGCCAAGATCTTCATCAACTGGATGATGGGTGCAGAAGCTGCTGGCCGCCAGAGTAACTTCTCTGGCTACGACAATGGAATCACGGGTTCAGATGCGTTCATGGATGAAGCACTGAAGACAGATCCAGCCGTTGTAGTTCCAGCTGACAAGCAGGCACTACTTTCACCACTTCCTAACTGTGGTGAAGAAGCCCGCGAGTTGTACACCCAGGTATTTACTACTTGGACAACTAGTCAATAAAACCTTCGGGTTATCAAGTAACGCCCGCCCTGTGAATTCCACAGAGCGGGCGTTACTTTTTTGTGATCATTTAAGGGGGGAATGCACTCAAATGTCTTTCCGAATCAAGGTTCATCTGGCATCCTTTAAATACATTCCTATCTTTAAGGGAGATCCATGAAGATTACGAATAAGCGCAAAGCAATATATGTTGCAGCCCTCGCTGCTGCTGGTGCTTTACTCCTATCCGCTTGTGGTGGCGAATCCACTGCAACTGACGGAGCATCCGCTCCTGCTACTGCTGCATCAGGAGAATTTCCAACTTCCGGCTCTGGCGTAGTTAATCTTTACAACTGGACTGACTACATTGATCCAGCGCTACTAGATAAGTTTGAAACTGAGACTGGCATCGAAGTCATCCTTGACACCTTTGATAGCAATGAAACTTTGCTTGCAAAACTTCAATCCGGCGCAACTGGCTAAGACATCATCATGCCGTCTGACTATATGGTTGAGCAGATGATTGGCTTGAATCTTCTTCAGGAAATTGATGTAGCTTCATTCCCAAATGGCAAGTACATTGCTCCTGAATTCATGGATGTTTACTTCGATCCAGGTCGCAAGTTCACTGGACCTTACATGTACGGCACAACTGGTATCGCATGTAACACCAAGCTTGAACCAGAATGTGCAAACATCAAGTCTTGGAAAGACTTATTCACTGGCAATTTTGACAAGGTCAACACACTAAAGGATCAAGTAGAAATTGTGTCTGCTGCGCTTCGTGCAACTGGCGTTCCTGCTTCCGATCTATGTACCACTGATAAAGAGAAGTACATTGCTGCAGAAGAAATACTGGCTGGATTCAAGCCTGATGTCATCGACAGCGATGGTGGCAATGAGCGCATGATTACCGGACAGGCACATATCCGTACTTCCTGGAACGGTGACACTCACCGTATGAAGATGGAAAATCCAGACATCATCTTCATCTACCCAAGTGAAGGCCTGAACTTCTGGTCAGATCACATGGCTATTCCAGTCGGTGCCCCAAATCTTGATAACGCCAAGATCTTCATCAACTGGCTAATGGATCCAGCAAACATGGCTGCAGCAAGTAACTTCTCGGGTTACAACAATGCAATCACGGGATCTGATGCTCTTATGAATGACGAACTAAAGAATGATCCAGGTGTAATTGTTCCGGAAGAGAGCAAGGCACTACTTAGCCCAATCCCTAACTGTGGCGAAGAAGCTCGCGAGCTATACACCCAGGTGTTCACCACTTGGTTGGATAGCCAGTGATAATTCACTAGTTAAACAAAGCAGCCTCACCTTCGGGTGGGGCTGCTTTGTTATGCCCCAATAATTTGAATTAGCTTGGACGCTTCAAAAACAGCTGATGCTCGTCTGGTGAGTTTTTCTGGATCATTTACCAGCGCAACAAGTCTGGCAGGTGGAATTGGATCGCTGATTTCAAGAATCGCAAATTTCTTACCTTCAAGAGACTGGTTGTGTGCCGGTCTTAGATTCAACAAAGCAACGCCGACTTCGCGAGCAACCATCGCCCGGACGAGTTCCGCACTTGTCGAGCGGTATGCAATCTCAAGCTCGAGACCCGCCTTGCTAAGGGCTTGTGCAAAATAATCGCGACTATGCGGCAGGTCCAGGAGAACCAACTTCTCCCCCGCTAATTGGCGAAGAGAGATTTTTGCTAATTTCGCTAATCGATGATTTGCCGAAACTACTACGTGGGCTGGAACATCAACTAAGTGTTCAATCGTCACTTGCGAGGAATGTCCGAAGTCGTACCCAAAGCCAATTTCAAATTTTCCACTTAAGACGCCTTCATTCAATTCGACTAAATCGACTTCAGATATTCGGGCATCTATTTCAGGGTGATCTTTTGCCAGTCGGGAAACCAATTCCGGCACAAAGTAGGGAGCAATAACCGAAAAGATTCCGATTGAGATTGGTCCATTTGGCGCAGTACCTAAATCGTGTGCAACCTGCTCGAGGCTTTGGGCATCTTCAATTAGGTTTCTAGCTTGAATCAGTAGTCGCTCGCCAGCATCAGTTAATGAAACTCCTTTAGCGTGATGGCGAACTAGGAGTTGAAGATTCATGGCGCGCTCAAGTTCACTTATGCCACTGGAAAGTGAGGACTGCGAAACATGTAAGGAATTTGCCGCTCCAGTTACTGAACCATTTTCGGCAACCGCCAGTAAGTATTCCAATTGGCGCAAGGTGTAAGCGGGCAATTTGATTCCTTTTAACTAAGTGCTTGTCGAATGATTGTATCGAATAAATCGAACTTAAAAAGTATCTAATTCGGCTTGACCGAATCTAGATTTATCTCCATTCTTTAAACAGTTGCCCTTTTAGGAGAGATAAATGTCATCCGAGGAATTTGAAGTAGTAGTGGTTGGAGCCGGCCAAGCTGGCGTTGCGATGAGTGAGCACCTAACTAATGCTGGAATTTCACATGTCGTTTTAGAGCGGGCTCGAATTGCAGAGCGCTGGCGCTCCGAACGTTGGGATTCATTAGTTGCTAACGGCCCAGCTTGGCATGACCGCTTTCCTGGATTGGAATTTGAAGGCTACGATCCAGATGCATTCGTCCCTAAAGAAGCAGTTGCAGATTACTTTGTCGCGTACGCCAAGAAATTTAACGCGCCGATTAGAACTGGTGTTGAAGTTAAGTCAGTTACCAGAAATTCGACAAACGCTGGATTTAAGGTCGTAACATCTGACGGTGAGATTGAAGCGAAGTATGTAGTTGCTGCAACCGGTCCATTCCAGAAGCCAGCGATCCCACCAGTAGTTCCAGCAAACTCAAACATCAATCAACTTCACTCAAGTGATTACTTAAATCCGGCTCAACTTCCAGCCGGAGCTGTATTAGTTGTAGGTGCGGGATCATCTGGGGTACAGATCGCTGCAGATTTGAGAAGTGCTGGCCGAGAAGTGTATTTATCCGTAGGTGAACATGATCGACCACCAAGGAGATACCGAGGCCGAGACAATGTTTGGTGGTTGGGCGTATTAGGTAAGTGGGATCTGGCAACTCCTCCAGCTGGAGCCGAACATGTCACGATTGCTGTCAGTGGATTTGAAGGCGGTCGAACCGTAGATTTTCGAAATGTAGCTGGTAGCGGCATCACACTTCTTGGACTGACTACAACTTATGAAAATGGCGTGCTGAAATTTGCAGATGACTTAGAGCGAAACATTGCACGCGGCGATGCAAACTACTTATCGGTTCTTACTGAAGCCGATGATTTCATCGCGCTGAATAACTTGGATCTACCATTGGAGCCCGAGGCTCACATATTGGGACCAATGCCTGAATCCGCAGTAAATCCAATTCGAGAGATTGATTTAGCGGCTTCGGGAATCACAACAATTCTGTGGGCAACTGGATACTCAGTTGATTACGGTTGGCTACAGGTACCAAAAGCGCTAACTGAAGCTGGAAAGCCGCAACATCAACGCGGAGTTTCAAATGCAAGTGGGGTCTACTTCCTCGGTCAAGCTTGGCTTTCAAGACGAGGTTCGGCATTTATCTGGGGTGTTTGGCATGATGCAAAATTCCTCGCGGATCAAATTCAAATTCAACGTAGCTACAAGAGCTACTCCGGCTCAGCTCGAACGGTCCAATAATTGAAATGACCATTAGCTAACCCCGGCTTTCGACTAACGTAAAACTTGAACCTACTAAAAGGAAAACGATGACTCACAAGAGAATCCGACCATTCAATACCAAGGTCACTTATCCTGAGCAGAATTTGGATAACGACTTGGCCCAGGCTGTCGTTGCAGGTAATACTGTCTATTTGCGCGGACAGATCGGTCAAGACCTGGATACTCGAGAGTCTGTTGGTATTGGCGATGTTGAAGCACAGGCTGAAAAGGCAATGGCAAACATCAAAATGTTGCTAGAAGAATGTGGGTCTGAACTCGGTGACATTACCAAAATTACAATTTACCTAGTCGACATTCGTTACCGCGAACCGGTTTATCGCGTAATGGGCAAATGGCTAAAGGGTGTTCATTACGTTTCAACTGGATTGGTTGTATCAGCATTAGCTCGACCGGAATGGCTAGTTGAAATAGATGCAACTGCCGTTATTCCAGAAACCAGAGATTAATGACAATTAGTATCGCTGCTCGCTGCGAGCGCACCGGAGCATTTGGAGTTGCAATTAGTAGCTCAAGTCCTGCGGTAGGTTCGCGTTGCCCAAATGTTCGGGCTGGTGTTGGCGCAGTATCAAGTCAAAACGTAACAGACCCAAGTTTGGGGCGAGCGCTTTTAGACGCCCTGCAATCTGGGCTGGGTGCACATGAGGCGTTGGCAAAGGTAAGTTCGGTTGCAACTCATCCGGAATTTAGGCAACTAACCGTTGTAGATAAGGACGGTGAATCAGCGGTTTACTCAGGCGAAAAGTCACTTGGCATTAACGCGGAAGTAACTGCAAAGAATGTTGCAGCCGCTGGAAACATGCTTGCCAATCCTGATGTGATTCAAGCGATGGTGGATTCGTTTAGTGCAACTTCCGATAACGAGCTTGCTGATCGTTTGATTCAAGCGTTGGAAGCGGGCGTTAAGGCTGGCGGCGAAGCTGGGCCGGTGCATTCAGCTGCAGTTATTGTTGCAACTGAAGTTTCCTGGCCTACTACTAATTTGCGAATTGATTGGGATGAAAATCCGATTTCAAAACTTAGAGATCTCTACAAAGTTTGGGCTCCGCAGTCGCAGGATTATTTGACTCGAGCACTTAATCCCAACTCGGCACCTTCCTATGGTGTTCCAGGAGATGAGTAGCCATGTCAGACCATAAACAAAATGTGATTAGTCGTGTAGACGAAGTAAGTAAAGAATTACTTTCATTAAGTCACAAAATTCATGCCAATCCAGAAGTTGCTTGGAAAGAATTTGAAAGTTCTGCAGCCGTCATCAAGGCACTGAGTGATCATGGTTTTGATGTCGTTGAGCAAGTGTCTGCACTTCCCACCGCGTTTCGAGCAGAGTTTGGCTCTGGCGATCTAACGGTTGCACTATGCGCTGAATACGACGCGCTACCTGGATTAGGTCATGCCTGTGGACATAACATAATCGCGTCCTCGTCGGTTGGCGCAGCCATAGCTTTAGCTTCAGTTGCTAAAGATTTGAACATAAGGGTTGTAGTTCTTGGTACTCCAGCCGAAGAAGGTGGCGGTGGAAAAATTGTAATGCTGGAACGTGGCGCTTTTGATGGCATCGACGTTGCAGCTTTAGTTCATCCTGGTCCAGTTGATGTTGCCTTCGCTGAACCATTTGCTGTTCGCCACATCGCAGTGAAGTTTTCTGGAAAAGCTGCACATGCTGCTGCTTACCCTGAACAAGGCGTCAATGCCGCGGACGCATTCACGATTGCGCAAGTTGCAATTGGATTACTTCGTCAACAGCTTCCAAGTACTGTGCGAGTTCATGGCGTGATGACGCGTGGTGGCGAAGCCCCTAACGCAATTCCAGAAGTTACTGAAGGTCGCTGGTATGTCCGAGCAACTTCCACCAAGTTAATGGAAGAAGCCTTTGATCGCGTGGCAAAGTGTTTTGAAGCTGGAGCGCTTGCAACTGGCTGCGTCCTTGAAATCCACGATGAGAGCGAACCATATTCGGAGTTCACAAATCATCCGAACCTAAATGACATCTACAAGTTAAATGCGCAGGCAATCGGACGGGTGTTTGATGACAACGACCCTCGGATCAAGATGAATCGTGCTAGTACCGACCTTGGGAATATTTCAAAAGTCATTGCAAGTATTCATCCATACATTGGTGTTAATAGCGGATCCGCCGTTAACCACCAGAAGGAGTTTGCGGCGGCCTGTATAACTGCTGATGCTGACCAAGCTGTGCTTGATGCTTCGAAAGCTATGGCTATGACTTTGGTAGACATAGCCTCAGATCCAGCTCTTCGCGAGTATGTTAAGGGGTATTCAAGGCCATGAAATTGCGTCATAAGAATACGTGGGGTACGTAATGAAAACTCGGGATGAATGGGAGAAGGCGGCATCGAGCCTTTCGTTCGATGGGCGTGCGGTAATTGGCGGGAAACGAGTCGCCACTGAAAAAACTTCAGAAGACATCAGTCCTGTTACTACCAAGTCACTGGCCGATGTTTCTGAGTGTGGACAGCATGAAGTTGATCAAGCTGTGGCAAGTTCCCGCGCAGCTTTTGAAAATGGCTGGTCTCGGATGTCCCCTGGTGCGCGCAAAGGTGCACTTCACAAACTTTCCGAATTGATTCTTGCCAATGCAGACGAACTAGCTCTTCTTGATGTTCTAGATATGGGCAAACCAATCTCAGATGCAACCACGATTGATATTCCTGGGTCTGCTGCAATTCTGAATTTTTATGCCGAGGCAATAGACAAAGTCAGTGGCGAGATACCGGTTACTGACCCAGGCAATGTGGCACTAGTTAGACGCGTTCCGCTTGGCGTAGTTGGTGCGGTAGTTCCGTGGAACTATCCATTGGAAATGGCCATCTGGAAACTTGGCCCTGCCCTGGCAGCAGGTAACGCTGTCGTACTTAAGCCAGCTGAACAATCACCTCTTTCCTCGCTACGTCTTGCTGAATTAGCACTTGATGCCGGGCTGCCAGAGGGAACTTTAAACGTTGTTACCGGGCAAGGTGAAACAACTGGTGCTGCCGTTGGGTTACATCCAGACATTGACGTGCTTACCTTCACTGGATCAACGCAAGTTGGTAAGTACTTTATGAAGTATTCGGGTGAATCGAATATGAAACAAGTTTGGTTGGAGTGCGGCGGCAAGAGTCCGAACTTAGTTTTTGCTGACACTGCAAATCTTGAAGAGGCGGCAGAGTTTGCCGCCCGAGCAATTTTCTTCAATCAAGGTGAAGTTTGCTCAGCAAACTCACGTTTGCTTGTTGAAAAGAGTATCGTCGAGCAATTTACTGAACTAGTGATTAATCAAGCCAAGAAAATCAAGCTTGGTAATCCTCTAGATCCAAACACCACAATGGGTCCCCTAGTTGATCGCAATCAGACTGGCCGCGTAGCTGAATTTATCTCAAGTGGTTCCAGTTCTGCCAAACTGGCTCACGGTGGCGAGCGAGTCACTATCGATGGATCCGATTGTTACATCGAGCCAACTGTGTTTACAAACGTTCCGCTACAAAGCTCGATCGCGGTAGACGAAATTTTTGGACCAGTCCTCTCGATCCTGTCGTTTGAAACGGAAGCCGAAGCAATTTCTATTGCTAACAACAGCATTTACGGCTTGGCCGCTTCAGTTTGGACTTCTAACTTGAGTCGAGCACATCGAGTTTCTGACGCACTGCACGCTGGAACAGTTTCAGTTAATACCGTCGATGCACTTGGCATGAACATTCCATTTGGTGGCTTTAAGCAATCTGGATTTGGACGCGACTTGTCACTTCATGCTTTAGACAAATACACCGGGTTGAAAACAACTTGGATTAGATACGAATAGAACTTAGAACAAAACTAGGAGAAAAAATGGCAACCAGTAAAAAGTCAACACAAGAACTAGCGGACATTGATCGCGCTCACATCATTCATCCATACCTGCCAAAGTCTACAACTGAGCGTGTAATCATGGCTCGTGGTCAAGACTGTGCGCTTTGGGATACCGATGGTAAGGAATACCTAGATGCAACCGGTGGCTTGTGGTTGGCACAGATTGGTCACGGTCGCGATGAAGTGGCTGCAGTTGCTGCGGAACAAATCTCAACTTTGGAATACTTCACCAGTTTCTGGGAGTTCAGCAATGAACCAGCAATCCGATTGGCTGCAAAGCTAGTAGAGATTTCTCCAGAAAATATCAACCACGTGTACTTCACTAGCGGTGGATCCGAGGGTAACGAGGCCGCAATCAAGATGGCTCGCTTTTACCATCACCGGAAAGGTGACACTGGGCGCAACTGGATTTTAGCTCGAGAGCGGGCTTACCACGGAGTTGGTTATGGCGGCGGAACACTAACCGGCTTTGATGTTTATCACGACGGCTTTGGACCAAACATGCCAAATGCTGCGCATTTAACAACTCCTTGGCCATATCGTCAAGAACTTTACAACGGGCAAGATCCAACTGACTTCTTGATCAATGAACTAGAAGAAACCATTGCTCGTATCGGCGCTGACAAAATCGCCGCCATGGTTGGTGAGCCAATCATGGGTGTTGGTGGCATGTTGGTTCCACCTGATGATTACTGGCCACGAGTTGAAGCAGTACTACGTAAGCATGGAATCCTTTTGATCTTTGATGAAGTAGTAACTGCATATGGTCGCGTCGGAGAATGGTTTGCTGCCCAGCACTTCAATGTCCAGCCAGACATCATCATTACTGCAAAGGGAATCACATCCGGCTACATCCCATTAGGTGCAGTGCTGACAACTGATGCAGTGGCTGCGGAGCTTGAAAAAGATTTCGGATTCCCAATGGGCTTCACTTACAACGGTCATCCAACCGCCGCTGCAGTAGCACTTAAGAATCTTGAAATTATTGAAGAAGAAGGACTGCTGGAAAAGGCTAAGAAGATGGGTCAATACCTGCACGAAGGTTTGCGCACTCTCTTGGATCTACCAATTGTCGGCGAGGTTCGCTTTGTTGGCATGATGCATGCGGTAGAACTTGTAACAGATAAGGAATCTCGTACTCCACTTCCGATGCTGCAACCAATGTTGCCGGATGTGATCCGACGAGAAGAAGGAGTTATTGTGCGTGACTGTGGACATAACTTAGTTCTTTCTCCACCGCTCATAATGACTGAGGCAGAAGCTGATCGCATGGTTGAAGCTATGCGAAAAGTTCTGGAACGGACTACTCCAGATGGGGTAATTCATGAGCAGTAAGGAAAGGGTCAATATGTCTCAATCGGTTAATCGGCAACAGACTGCACTAGCGGTCGAGCAAGAAAAGAAATTAGTTAAGTCGTTACGGCGCTCTGACATAGTTTTGTTTATTGTTGCCGCTGTTATTGCGCTAGACACTATTGGAACCATTGCATCGGGTGGACTTGAAAATCTATTCTGGGGCGCGTTTATGGTTTTAACTTTCATGATTCCATTTAGCATGATTTTTGCCGAGACCGGTGGTGCCTTTCCGCAAGAAGGTGGGCCATACCAATGGGTTAAATTCGCTTATGGCCGGTTAACTGCTGGCATTACAAGTGTCTTGTACTGGATTACAAATCCAATTTGGCTGGGTGGAACTCTAGTCCTGGTTGCTAACGAAGCATTTAATGCCTACGTGTTTGATTTATCAACGAATGCTACTTTGGACTGGATTTTTAAACTTGCATTTGTTTGGATCGCAATTTTACTTGCAATTGTGAGTCTGAAAACTGGAAAGATTTTCGTTAACGTAGGCGCATGGGCAAAACTTATTGTCTTGATGTCACTAGTGGGTACCACTGTCATTTATGGCTTCAAAAATGGGTTCCAAGGTCTTGACCTTGGTGGCTTATCACCATCACTCGGTGGATTCTTGGCGGTAGCACCAGTGCTTGCATTTGCATATGTTGGTTTTGAGGCACCTAATGCTGCCTCCGAAGAAATGTTTGATCCCGCAAAAGACACCGCACCGGCAATCCGTCGCGGCGCAACAATTGCAATGCTCGCTTACTTACTGCCAGTTCTTGCTATTTTGCTTGTAATTCCAGCAGACCAAGTAGCTGGTGTAGATAGCTTTATGGGAGCAGTCGCAACAGTATTTGCAGGCGTATTCGGGTCTGCAGCAAATACCTTGCTGTCAATTACTGCGCTACTTTTTGTTTACGCATTACTAAACCAAGGTAGTTCATGGATGATTGCTACTGATCGAATTCAAGCCATGGCAGCAGCTGATGGAACATTCTTCGGCGGATATTTTGGCGAGTTTAACGAAAAACTAGGCACACCACTTCGCGTTAACATACTTTCTGGAGTTATGTCTACCGTATTCGTGGTGGCTGCAACGCTATTGGTTGAAGGTGACGCGGCAGTGCTCTTTAGTGTTGTGCTATTTTGCGCAATTTCCACGCTGCTAGTTTCTTACTTAGCAATCATTCCAGCCCTTATGAAGTTGAAGCGAATATATCCTGATGTTCCGCGGAATTACAAAGTTCCTGGTGGATCCAGAGGCTTCCACATTCTAGGAAGTTTGGTAATGGCCTACATAGTTATTGGATCTATTGTGGCGCTGTTCCCAGGTACTTTGGAAACAACATTGGGTATGGAATATGACTACGCCGATATTTGGGGAACAACGCAAGGCGCAGTTTTGGGCTTCACGCTTGGAACTTTCGTAATCGTTGTTTTGATCGGAGTTGCCGGCTACCTCGGTGCTGGAAAAGTTCGCAAGAATCTAGCTGACTAATTACTAGGCGACCGGCAATCCCCCTTGGGGTTGCCGGTCGTTGCTATTTCAATTGGCCGATCAATACTGGAATGATTACACCAATTCCAAGTGCCATCATGACCACAGCCACAAGCAAAACTCTATCTGCTCGCTAAAACAATCTCGGTAGCCAAGTAGACTCATTAGTTATGAAGGCCCCACGTTTGCTTGCTTCGATTGCGACCGTTGCTATTTCATTAGCGCTCACCACTGTTCCGGCAAGTGCCAATGAAGCGCCTGTTATCGACTATTGCGCCAAGAAAACCACGGGGAAAGTCAGAGCGATAGCAGAAGGTGCGTGCACTAAAAAAGAAAGATCCCTTGGTGCCGGGCCGATAGTCCGTGGCGAAACTCACCCCAGCGCGCTAGTTCCACAATTCAAAGCTCGCTATGAAGCCGCAAAAGCAGCAGCAGCTAAAAAGGGTCACACCCTTGCAATAACCAGCGGTTATCGCAGTCTTGAACGACAAGAGATGTTGTATCAACGTGCGATTAAGCGACATGGATCTGCTGAGGAAGCGAGTAAGTGGGTCTTGCCACCGGAGAAATCCAATCACCCTTGGGGAATTGCAATCGACATTAACTACGGTGTTGGTGGAACTAAAGGAAAGAAAGCGGCAGCCTGGTTAGAAAAGAATGGTTACCTATATGGCCTGTGCCGTCGATATGAAAATGAGTGGTGGCATTTTGAACCACTGGTAGCACCTGGACAACAATGTCCCGTGATGGAGCCTTACGCGTCTTAGCGAACGCCTAAAGAAGTTGACAGTTGCTTGGTAACTGAGTTCCAAGCAGAAATTCCACGTTCTTGGGTGGTCCAAGTATTTGAGTAACCAGTGAAAATCCACCGTGGAGTTTTGTTCGGATCCCAGACATAACCCAAAGTATTAATGCGCCAAAGTCCAACTGGCGGGCGATCCCCTTCGACCGATAGGTACCAGCCATTCTTTACTGCGCCAGTCCAAAGCTCAGGAATGCCACCACTAGGTCCGGCTCCCCAGGCTTGTTCCGGATTAACTCTGGACATTAAGTCACGAAGAATTACCCGTTGCGCCTCAGGTAGTGGACTCGCTGCAGTGCCAACCACTTGATTCAACAGCAGTGCTTGATCACTTGAGTTCGTCATGATTGTTCCCCAGGCACCACCCGTGGTTGTACTTGCTAAGTCATAACGACTTGCAATTGAAACCACCGCGTCATTCTTGCCAATGATTTTGAATAATCGATCCGCTGCACTGTTATCAGATTCGGTAATCATGAGTTCCATGTCTGAAGTAACAGTTGCGTAATCCAAGGTTCCCGCTGCAACTAGTTCCAGCACACCAGTTGCAACGATAATCTTTCCCGTCGAGGCAGTTGGAAAAGTTGCTGCGGTATCGCCTAGTGAATATGTGCAACCTTCAACTAAATCAACAACAGTCACATTGAAACTTGTCGGCTGAAATTCGGTTGTCCAAGTATCGACAAAGCTTTGCGGTAGTGGCGAGTTGGCTTCACAATCAAATGCTGGCGTGACGACCGGAACTGGAATTGGAGCAGAGGTTCCATCAACTGGCTGCGACGAGATCGCCCCTGAAACAAATCGTAAAATCAGAATCAAACCCAATAGCGCTAATCCAAATACCAGGATGCGGCGAACCAGAAATGTGGCTCTAGTTGGACGTTGCTCACTCACGTGCCCGCGAAAGGAATCGAACCTTCGACCTTCTGCTCCGGAGGCAGACGCTCTATCCACTGAGCTACGCGGGCAAAACTACCTGCCTGAGTGACTTTATCAGTGCTGCATTCAACCCCACATAAATAGCAGAGATGACATACAATGGTTGTAGCAAGACACGGGAGTCCACAACAAGGTGGGCTGAGAGGGTGTCCGATCTTTTGATCATCACACCGACCGTTTAACCAGTCCGGTAATGCGGATTGCAGGAGGAATGCAATCTATGTTTTCAGAAATCAATGAATTTGTTTCAACTGTTCTATTTACAGTTTTGGGCTATCAGGTAACCCTGCTGGAGTTAGTAGCAGTTATTGCTTCTGCCACAGGTGTTTGGTTAGGCACAACTGGTAAACGAATCATGTGGCCTTGGTATGGATTGAGCGGAGTGCTTTACGGCTGGCTTTTCCTGAACTATGACCTTTACGCCAGTGCTTCTTTGCAGCTTGTGTTTATAGCTGCTGCAGTTTGGGGCTGGTTCGGATGGGGTCCGCAAGGTGCAAGCTCGCGCAATTTATCTTGGACACTTCGCGTCAGTTTGATAAGTGCCGGAACTGTAATCTGGTTGCTGATTACGCCATTCCTAGTTTCACTTGGCGCAGCCGCAGCTCGTCCCGATTCTTTTGGTTTAGTTTTTAGCGTTATTGCACAAGTCCTTATGGTTTTGCAGTTTCGTGAGAATTGGATTGCTTGGCTGGTGGTCAACATTGTCTTCGTAGGGCTCTACTGGTCACAAGATCTTAAGTTCACTTCGTTGCTATATGTAGCCTTTGCTGCGATCGCCCTGCGCGGTTGGATTAACTGGCAAAAACTTCAACGCACGGTTAGTTAGCTCATGACATTTTTTGAGCTGTCGAAAGTCAAGTCAGCCATTGCAAATAGTGATGCACTTTGTGGGGAAACCAAAATTGTCACGATAGACGGTCCGGCTGGATCGGGCAAAACTACCTTGGCTTCAGAACTTCCAGTCACGCCCATTGTGATTATCGAAGGCGTTGGATCAGGACATACCTCGCTTCGCGAACAAGTGTCTCAAGCCATTTGGGTTGAGGCAGATGATCACATTCTGTTAGATCGAGTAGTTGAACGCGATGGTGAAGTGGTCCGAGATGAGATGTTGATTTGGAAAGCTCGAGAACGTGCCTACTTTGAGTTACATGAGGTAAAGAACGCGGCGCAGATTCACCTGCGTGGACAGTAGCCGCAACTACCAAGGAACAATCTGACGATCTTCCCAAAGCAATCCAGTTAAAGTCTCCGAGTTATGTTCTCTGCTTGCCAGCCAAACAATTGTGTCGGCTGCTTCTTCTGGACTACGTGGAGCATCGGGACCACCCATGTCAGTGCGGGTGTGATTTGGACACATTGCATCCACTAGAACTCCCCGACTTCCATTACCAAGTTCTGCTGCCAAGTTTTTAGTTAATGCGTTGACTGCCGTTTTTGAAATCCGATACGGAGCCAATCCTCCAGCCAACCCTGGCCCACTAAATCTTCCAAGGCATGCCGAGACATTAATAATGCGACCTGATTTACGCTGGGCCATTTGAGGTCCGATTGCAGAAATCAAATTGAAGGTTCCATCCAAATTGATGCCCATTACCCGCTGCCACTCTTGGTTGGAAGTCCGCAGGGTCTTCGCCATCTTTTCGCTCATTACCCCAGCGGAGTTGATCAAGATGTCAGCCTCCAGCGCCAACGAATGATTGCCTATTGCCTCTGAAACTTTTTCGCCATCAGCTACATCCACGCAAATGCTGTCAGCATCTACCCCAAGTGCGATCAAATTTGAAACAGCCGAACTTAGATTTTCAGGACTTTGCCCGACCAGGACAACAGTGGCACCCAATGCGCCAAGCTCCCTTGCAGCCGCAAATCCGATCCCTCTGGATCCGCCTGTAATCACTGCAACTTTGTCAGTTAGCGAAGATAAGGGGTTAGCAGCATCGGCTATCGAGGTCATGGCTCAAGCCTGCCCTAGGGCCAAGCCTTATGCACGTTGAAGCCCTCGCCAAATGGGCGATACGCTTTGTTTATAGAGCAGTTTCTATAGTTCAACAAGGAAGGCCCCAAGCCGTGTCCGGACCAACAAATAGTCCATTTGGTGCAAACGATTGGCTCGTTGATGAGTTGTATCAACAGTTCCTTGAGGACAAGCAATCCGTAGACCCAGCCTGGTGGGATTTTTTCGCCGACTACTCCCCGAGTGAATACTCGCCACATGCAACGGCGACCAAGTCTGCTGTTACCGCGAAGCCGGCACCTGCAGCGCAACCCGTAGTTACGCCAACAGTTACTGCGCCAGCATCTGCAACCCCTACCGCTACTCCCACTGAACCGAGTGCAAAACCAGCACCAGCTTCACTGGCTGACGATGTCATTGAAAAACTTAAAGGGACTTCGGCCCGTGTTGTAACAAACATGGAAGCCAGTCTTGAAATTCCAACCGCAACGTCAGTTCGCGCGGTACCAGCAAAACTTATGGTTGACAATCGCATTGTCATTAACAACCACTTAGCCCGCGGCCGTGGTGGCAAAGTTAGCTTCACTCACATAATTGGATTTGCAATCGTTCGTGCTTTGCGCGAAATGCCCGACATGAATGTTTCGTACACAACTATTGATGGCAAGCCAGCAATTGCACGACACCAA
This sequence comes from Actinomycetota bacterium, assembly GCA_026392515.1. GTDB lineage: Bacteria > Actinomycetota > Actinomycetes > S36-B12 > UBA5976 > UBA5976. Next base: position 63,070 of record JAPLBY010000034.1, read on the forward strand.
CAAGTTGGCCTTGGCCTTGCTATTGACCTGGCAAAGGAAGATGGCTCACGCCAACTACTTGTTCCTTGCATTAAGTCCGCCGACACCATGGACTTTGCTGCTTTTTGGGCTGGGTACGAAGATGTAATTCGCAAGGCGCGTGCTGGAAAACTTGCTGTCGAAGACTTCCAAGGAACTACCGCTAGCCTGACAAACCCAGGAACTATTGGCACGGTTCACTCCGTTCCAAGATTGATGCCAGGACAAGGTGTAATCATTGGCGTGGGTGCCATGGATTACCCAGCTGAATGGCAAGGCGCTTCCGATGATGCTTTAGCTAGAAATGCTGTTAGCAAAATCATGACATTCACCAGCACTTATGATCACCGAGTAATTCAAGGTGCGCAATCAGGTGATTTCTTACGTCGGGTTCATCAACTGCTTCTTGGCGCTGATGGTTTCTACGATGACATCTTCCGCGCGCTCCAAATTCCTTATGAGCCAATTCGCTGGGCACAAGATCTTGCAACATCTCATGATGCAGATCTAGATAAAACTGCTCGAGTTCAAGAGATGATCCATGCTTTCCGAGTTCGTGGACATCTATTGGCTGACATCGATCCCCTTGAATACCATCAGCGATCCCACCCTGACCTGGACATTGCAAATCATGGAATGACACTTTGGGATCTAGATCGCGAATTTGCCACAGGTGGATTTGGTGGCCGACCTTTTGCTATGTTGCGCGATATCTTGGGAACTCTGCGTGATGCTTACTGCCGCACCATCGGCATCGAATACATGCATTTGCAGGATCCTGAGCAACGTAAATGGATTCAGGATCGCCTAGAACGCAAGCAAGACAAGGTCGATCGCGATGAACAACTTCGAATTCTGCGCAAACTAAATGAAGCGGAAGCCTTTGAAAGTTTCTTGCAGACAAAGTACGTAGGACAAAAGCGCTTCAGCCTTGAAGGTGGCGAAAGTGCGATTCCGTTTGTTGATCAGATTTTGATCGAAGCAGCTAAAGATGAGCTTGATGAAGTTTGCATTGGTATGCCGCACCGTGGTCGCTTGAACGTTCTGGCCAACATTGCTGGCAAGGGTTACGGCCGAATCTTCAATGAATTCGAAGGTAACTACGGCGAAGAGTCAGTGCAAGGATCTGGTGACGTTAAGTATCACCTTGGAACCAAGAGCACTTACAAGGCTGCCGGTGGTGAAGAAGTCAAGGTTTATCTAGCTGCAAACCCTTCACACCTAGAAGCAGTTAATCCAGTCCTTGAAGGAATTGTCCGCGCTAAGCAAGACATCATTGCCCAAACTCAAGAAGGCAGTAAAGATAAGTACTCCGTCTTACCGTTGCTTATGCACGGTGATGCCGCGTTTGCCGGTCAAGGTGTAGTTGCTGAAACACTTCAGATGAGTCAACTACAGGGCTATCGGGTTGGCGGAACGATTCACCTGGTTATTAACAATCAAGTTGGCTTCACAACGTCTCCTCGATACAGCCGCACAAGTGTTTACTCCACAGACGTAGCTCGCACTATCCAAGCTCCGGTATTCCATGTCAACGGTGATGATCCGGAAGCAGTGGTACGCGTAGCGCAATTGGCTTACGACTTCCGTCAGGCATTCCATAAAGACGTAGTAATCGATTTAGTTTGCTACCGACGTCGTGGTCACAATGAAGCTGATGATCCTTCACTTACTCAGCCACTTATGTACGACATCATCGACCAGAAGCGTTCAGTGCGAAAGCTTTACACTGAAGCCCTAGTTGGTCGTGGCGACATAACTTTAGAAGAGGCCGAAGCAGCCCTTAAGCATTATCAAGACGAACTTGAAGGTGTTTTCCAAGCAACTAAGTCCGAGACTGCTGAGCATTTCAACGCATCTGCATCCGAAGTTATCTCCCATGGTCAGCAAACTTTGGCGCCACAAACTCCAACTTGGGAAGTTCCAACCGCAATTAGCCGAGAGGTTATTGATCGTGTTGTCGCAAGTCAGACAAACATGCCAGAAGGTTTCACAGTTCATCCTCGCCTTGCACCACAACTTGCTAGGCGCGCTGAAATGGTTTCAACTGACGCCATCGATTGGGGTATGGGCGAAGCACTTGCACTTGGTTCACTACTTACCGAGGGAACCGTAATCCGATTAGCTGGTCAAGATAGCCGTCGCGGAACTTTTGGTCACCGTCACGCTGTGATTGTTGATAAGCAAACGGGTTGGCAATACAAACCTCTTAAGACATGTTACGAAGCTGGCGCCAAATTAGATGTTTACGATTCCTTGCTAAGTGAATACGCAGCAATGGGATTTGAATACGGCTACTCAGTGATTCGCCCAGAAGCCTTAACCATGTGGGAAGCTCAATTCGGTGACTTCGCGAATGGTGCGCAAACCATTATTGATGAGTACATAACAACCGGTGAGCAAAAGTGGGCACAAAAGAGCAGCGTTGTCCTGTTACTTCCACATGGTTATGAAGGTCAGGGACCGGATCACTCCTCTGCCCGCGTTGAACGTTTCTTGCAGCAATGTGCACAGGACAACATAACTGTGGCTATGCCTACTACCCCAGCAAGCTTCTTCCATTTGCTGCGCTGGCAGGTTAAGTCTTCGTTGACGCGACCACTTGTGGTTTTCACTCCTAAGTCATTACTTCGTGCGAAGTACGCAACCTCTAAAGTTAGTGACTTCACCGAAGGAACCTTTAAGGCCATCATTGGGGACACAACTGTGAATCCAGATGATGTGACTTCGGTTTTGCTTTGTAGCGGAAAGGTCTACTACGACCTAGCTGCAGAACGCGAAAAGCAAGGTCGCAAAGATGTAGCAATTATCAGACTTGAGCGGCTGTACCCATTGCCAGCAATTACTTTGCCGCCAGAACTTGCTCGTTACAAGAACTTGGCTAACGTTCGTTGGGTTCAAGAAGAACCTGCAAACCAAGGTGCGTGGAGCTTTATGGCCATGAACTTGCCGGCTCTAATCAACCGCGCGATTACTGGTATCTCCCGACCTGCTTCAAGCTCTCCTGCCGTTGGCTCACACCATCGCAGTGAGTTGGAGCAGCAAGCACTTGTTGCCCAGGCATTTAGCTAATCGAATTTCTCGGAAGGGCCAAACATGTACTTTACTGACCGAGGCATTGAAGAATTAGAGAAGCGTCGCGGAGAAGAAGAAGTTACCTTTGAATGGTTAGCTGAACGGATGCGGGAATTTGTAGATACTTTCCCTGACTTTGAAGTACCAACTGAGCGACTAGCAACTTGGCTGGCTCGACTTGATGATGATGAGGAAGATGTCTAATGCGTGCTGTAGTTGCTGTTAGCGGAAATCAAGAAAATCCATTTGAAGGATTTTCAATTTGTGATCATCCAGATCCAGTTGTGCCTGAAGGTTGGGTTCGAGTTGCCGTCAAAGCTGCTGCGATCAATCACCATGACGTTTGGACTCTGCGCGGTGTAGCAACTGCGCCAGAAAATCTGCCAATTGTTCTGGGCTCTGATGCTGCCGGAACTTTGGATGATGGAACTGCTGTCATAGTTCATGCAGTTCTTGGTGATCCTTCCAATGGTGATGAAACTCTTGATCCAAAGCGTTCACTGCTTAGTGAAGTTCATGATGGTACGCACGCAGAATTTGTCACAGTTCCGGCGTACAACGTGATTCCAAAGCCTGATTTCCTTACATATGAAGAAGCAGCTTGCCTACCAACTGCTTGGCTTACCGCTTACCGAATGCTGTTTACAAAATCGGGTTTGAAAAAGGGTGACACCGTACTTATTCAAGGAGCTGGCGGCGGCGTTGCAACTGCATTGATTCAACTTGCGAATGCTGCGGGCTTTGTAACTTGGGTTACCTCTCGTGATGAAGCTAAGCGCGAATATGCAAAATCAATTGGAGCAACAGAAGCTTTTGAATCCGGTGCACGCTTGCCAGGAAAAGTTGATGCGGTAATGGAAAGTGTTGGCGAAGCAACATGGTCACACTCCATGCGCAGTCTGCGCCCGGGTGGCAAGATTGTCATCTGCGGCGCAACAAGTGGTGCTAATCCCCCAGCTGATTTGAATCGCCTATTCTTCTTGCAGCTTGAAGTTGTTGGCTCAACTATGGGCACACGTGCTGAATTCGAAGGTCTCATCACTTTCCTTGGTGAAACTGGAGTACGTCCGCACATTCAACAAGTGTTCTCACTTGAAGATGCAAAGCAAGGCTATGAACTTATGCATCAAGGCGATATTCAAGGAAAGCTTGTAATCGTTCCTTAATTTGTTGTTTTTCTTGGGATTTAACTTCTTAAATCTATTGAATCGACACGTCACTATGGCACGCTTGAGTTATGAGCAAATTAACGATTCCTAGTCTTCGTCGATTCAATTTAATTGCAGGCATTGTGCACTTATTGCAGATGGCTGCAGTAATCGCCCTTTCCACTGACTTCAGTCTTCCAGTTACCGCAACATACATGACTGGTCCGCCGGGATCCTCGTTTGCTGCACCTGTCGTAGTATTCGAAACTCCGCTTGCACTTGCCGTTGCGCTGTTCCTTGGCCTATCGGCAATTGCACACTTCATCGTGGCAAGCCCACAATTCTTTGGCCGATATGGCAATGGTCTACAAGAAAAGCGAAACTACTTCCGTTGGGTTGAATACTCAATTAGCTCATCAGTGATGATTGTTTTGATTGCTCAGATTACAGGTATCGCCGACATATCTGCACTGATTGCAATCTTTGGTGTAAATGCATCCATGATTCTTTTTGGTTGGTTACAGGAAAAATACGAGCAGCCAGGAAATGGTGGCTGGGTTCCATTTACCTTTGGTTGTATCGCTGGAATCGTGCCATGGCTTGCAGTTCTGGTTTACGTTCTTTCTCCTGGTGGTCCGCCAGAAACTAGCGCACCAGGCTTTGTCATCGGCATCATTGTCACCATATTTGTGCTGTTCAACTCATTTGCTTGGGTGCAATACAAGCAATACAAAGCACAGGGTAAGTGGAGTAACTACTTGCATGGTGAGCGGATCTATATTGTGTTGAGTTTGGTTGCAAAGTCCCTCTTAGCTTGGCAGATCTTCGCAAATACACTTATCCCTTAATGCGACCTGGCTTAGGCCAGAGTCGATAAGTTGCAACACCGATAACATTGTCATGTGGAATAAGTCCATAAGTTCTGGAATCGGTGCTGACTAAATCATTGTCGCCTTGTGCGAAAATGCCGTCGGTTTCAATTCGAATTAGTCGTTTGATGTCGTATTGATTATCGCGTTTGAAAATCACAAGATCGCCAAGAACCATTGGACCATCGTGGCGGACCAACAACCGCTCACCTGGTGCCAAAGTAGGAATCATGCTCAAGCCTGAAACCACTGCCATTCCATAACGCATATTCCTATTGTTCCAGCCCTATTCTGCGGGCCAGAACCGGTGGAGGTAATCTTGTGGCAAGCGGGTATCCGCAATATCTTCGGAGGAATTATGAAGTTTTTCGCATCAACAATTGCAGTGAATGCTCACTGCGACCTACCTTGTGGCATCTACGATCCAGCTCAGGCTCGGATTGAAGCCCTTTCTGTAAAAGCCTGCATGGAGAAGTACCACGCATCTGATGATGCAGACTTCAAAGCCCGCGCAGTTGCAATCAAGGAAGAGCGCTCGCACCAAGTTAAGGAACACCTATGGGTTCTTTGGACTGACTACTTCAAGGCTCCACACTTCGAAAAGTACCCAAACCTAAATGGACTTTTCAATGAAGCAACAAAGCTTGCTGGCGCCGGTGGCACCAAGGGCACTAACGATGTTGCAGTTGCAGACCAGTTGATCGCAAAGATTGACGAAATTGCAGCAATCTTCGCCGACTCAAAGAAGTAAAACCTAACTTATGATTTCAGTGCGTGAGGCAACTCCTGAAGATGTCGCCCAAATGCACCAAATGATTAATGAGTTAGCAGAGTACGAAAAAGCTCCAAAAGAAGTAATCGCGACCGAACTTGACCTGATGAAGGCATTGTTCGGTCGCGATTTTTCTTCCCCTGAGTTCGACCAGCACGACAGCATTTCGACTTCAGGTTCGGCAAATACCCCTCATGGGCAACCCGCGGTTTATGCGTTTGTAATTGAAGATCCGAATGATTCAGATCAACTTGCTGGAATGGCGATCTGGTTTTTGAATTACAGCACTTGGGATGGCACACATGGCGTCTATCTTGAAGACTTATATGTGCGACCACAATTCCGTGGTCAAGGTATGGGTAAAGCGCTAATGAAGCGATTGGCTCAAGTGTGTATCGATAACGATTACTCACGTTTCCAGTGGTGGGTATTGGATTGGAATCAACCAGCCATCGAGGTTTACCGCGCTATGGGCGCAAAGGCTATGGACGAGTGGACGGTTTATCGAGTCTCAGGCCAAGAACTTAAAGATCTCGCCAGCGAATAGTTAGGCGATCACCCGTTGCGACTGTGAAATAGGTTAACGTCGTAATGTGAACACAATTGATTTAGCCGTTCCGGCTACTCCAGAGTATGTCGGATTGATTCGAAGCGCTGCAGCACACATTGCAGCACATGCCGACTTAACCATTGATGCCATTGATGATTTGCGATTGGCCGTTGATGAGGCATTCGCAGTTCTGATTGCGCACAAACCGGAATCCGGTGTTGTCACCATTAAGTTCAAGATTCACTCCGAGCGACTAGATATTGAACTTACTGGCCCAGCCGGAAGTCCCCCGCCAGATAAAACTTCGTTTGCTTGGACAGTTCTAAGTGCCTTGGTGCACGAGGTTTCCGCAGACGCTTCACCGGCAGGTCTAGTGACTCTGTTGCTAACTGCCAAAGTGGTGGCTAGTGCCTAAAAACGACTTACGATCAGCTGATCGTGAGATGTTCGAGCAACTTGCAGCTCTAGAAGCAGGTACCAGTGAACACGAGGCGCTTCGTGCTGCGCTGATTGAACGCCATTTACCTTTGGTTACATTCATGGCACGAAAATTTGCTGATCGCGGCGAGCCTCTTGATGATCTGATTCAAGTCGGCACTATCGGCTTAATAAAGGCAATCGACAGATTTGAAATTTCTAAAGGATTCGAATTCTCAACTTTTGCAACCCCAACCATAGTTGGTGAAATAAAGCGTCACTTCCGAGATAAGACCTGGGCAGTTAGAGTGCCTCGAAGACTTCAAGAATTGGGCGCATCGGTAACTAAGGCAACCACTGAGTTGACGCAGAAATTGGATCGGTCACCGACTCCCAAAGAAATTGCTAAACATCTAGGGATAACTGTTGATGATGTTGCTGAGGCATTGGAATCGAATGCTGCTTATTCAACGGTCAGTTTGGATGTGACCTCTGAAACTTCTACAAGTATTGGTGAAACGTTTGGCGCTTTAGATGAAGCACTTGAAGGCGTTGAATATCGCGAATCTCTAAAACCGTTACTCGCACAACTGGACGACCGTGAGAAAAGGATTTTGCAAATGCGGTTCTTTGACAACTTGAGTCAAAGCCAAATTGCAACTGAGCTTGGAATTTCTCAAATGCACGTATCGAGAATCTTGAATAAAGTACTAACTCATCTTCGAGAAGGTTTGATTAGCGGCTGATTACTGCTGTGGCGTTCTGAGTAATGCCACAAATCCTGCTACACCAAATGCAGTAACAATAACTCCGAGAACCTTATAGATCATTAAGGTACCACTAAATAATGTGTATCCGGCGATTCCAATGAATAGCTGCAGCAGATAAAACGGAGTGCGAGCCCAGTTTTGTTGCTTTGAGATTCCACGAGTGCAGGCAGCTAGAGATGCAGCGAAAATTGTGTAAATGATGAATTGCACTGGAGGTGATCCGACTGAGCTATGGTCTACGGTGCCCTTGATGACAATAGAAATCCCATAAAGGAATATGGCTGCAGATTCAATTGCGCCAATGGCTAAAGTTAACTTCTTCACATAACAACCATATCGGATTCCTTAAACTTCGCAGATAGAGTTGAGGCATGCGGGCGCTCTTAGTTGCAAACACATTTGCAACTACTACTGATGATGCAATCCAAACCCAGGTAGTGAATGAACTTTCAAAGCATCTAGACATCACGGTTGTGAATACCAAGGCTCGCAACGATGCCATAGAAATCGCGAGATCTGCGCACCAGCAAGGATTCGAACTGGTGATTGGCCTGGGTGGTGATGGCACAGTTAATGAAATTGCAAATGGGCTTTTGCTAGATGGGCCAAACCCCGATGGTCCTCTCCTTGCTGCCATACCTGGCGGAAATGGAAATGTATTTGCGCGGAACATGGGGCTGTCCGAGAATCCGCTTGAGGCAACAGCACAAATCCTAACTGCGCTTGAAGCGCGCAACTTTAAAAACATCGGTGTTGGCAAGATTGCGACAAACAATATTTCGCGCTGGTTTCTTTTCAACGCCGGTATCGGATTAGACGCAGCCGTAATTGCAGAAATGGAAGCCCGCAGAGCTGGTGGAAAAATGGTCAGCGATGCAGCCTATGCCGGACTGGCGCTACGAGAGTTGTTTGCCAGAACGGACCGAAAGAACGCTGGGCTCAGTTTGGTCTCTGATTCAGGTGAAGTTCATCGAAATGCGCATTTCGCCCTAATCGTGAATTTGGCACCGTGGGCCTATCTAGGGTCAAAGCCGCTGAACCCACTTCCAATGGCTAGCCATGACACTGCGCTTGATGTTTATGCGCCTACTTCCCTTAAGGTCCGAGCCATCTTGAGGCTAGTTAGACGCGCAATAGCTGGAAAATCTGCCGAGAATGAGCGAAATGTAATTGCACTTACAAATCAAAAACAAGTCCATATTCAATCTGATCGTCCACTTTGGATTCAGGTTGATGGCGATGTGCTAACCCAGTCAACAGAACTAACGGCTACTCATGTCCCAAATGCGCTTAGAGTCCTTGCCAATTTGTGAACCCATCAATTTGAATCTTGACCATTTTCAACACTTTTAGAACTCACTGGGTCGCAGGTCACAAAAAAATCCCGATTTTATTGGCTAAAACCCTTGTGAAAACAGTCACGAAGTGAGAAACTGGAAACTGCAGATTGGATCCAAGGGAAACCTAAGAGTAAAAATCGCAAATTGACCGTTTATCCGTAACTACATCTTGGAGGATCGCGTGGACTGGCGCCATGAGGCAGCCTGCCGTGACGAAGATCCAGAACTCTTCTTCCCTATTGGCAATACAGGCCCTGCAATTTTACAGATCGAGGAAGCGAAGGCTGTTTGCCGTCGCTGCAAGGTTATTGAACCTTGCCTGAAATGGGCACTCGAAACTGGTCAAGATTCTGGTGTTTGGGGCGGAACTAGTGAAGATGAACGTCGTGCTATCAAGCGACGTGCTCAGCGAGCTCGTGCTCGTGGCCTAGAGCCAACTCCGCACGTATTTGAAACTGACTTACCTAATCTATAGCCACTAACCGAAGTCGATTCAAGATGGGCTACCGTTGAGGTATGTCAGATGTGCGTGCGGATATGGTCGCAAATGTGATGGAAATTTATGTCACTGAAGGCGCTACCTTAAACGTGGGCGACACAATTGTTTTGCTGGAATCTATGAAAATGGAAATTCCGGTAATCGCTGAAGAATCTGGAACCATCTCAAGAGTTGCAGTTAGCGTTGGAGATGTTGTTCAAGAAGGCGACCTAATCGTCTCGATTTCCTAATCCAGGAACAAAGTTTTCGGGCATAAAAAAAGCCTGGCGAACCAGACTTTTTTTGACAAATAGGCTTAAGCGTTTGGACGACGGCCGTGGTTTGCCTTGTTCTTCTTACGATCACGCTTTTTGCGGCCGCGCTTGCTCATGGGGTGCTCCTTGCGATTTAGCTTAGGTATACAGAATACGGGGTAACCGTTACTGGAGGAAATCTGCTCCCAAATCAGGTCGAATCCAAGCGGTTGGGGTTAAAACAAGGTCTGATTTGTCATTAATTCAGCGTTATTGTTTTTGACGTTCCCAACGGCTGAAGAAACTTCCCACGCTTGTAATGTCACTTCAGTAGCAGAACCTAAAACATCCTGCAGCGGGTTGGTTGGTGAATTCAACCAAGAATCTTGCAACTCTGGAGTCAATAGAACTGGCATTCGATCATGAATGTATGAAAAATCTGGCCGTGCCTCTTGGGTCAAGATCGCAGCTGACCAAAGCATTTGACCATCAGGCTGCTTCCAAGATTCGTAAATCCCAGCAAGTCCCAGCACTGATTCGGTTGCCGCCGAAAAATAATAAGGCGTCTTCTTGCCTGGACTACCCTGCCATTCGTACCACCCATCAGCCGGGACAATACATCTGCGCTTTACTAATGCGGATCTAAATGAAGGCTTCTCGGCTGCGGTTTCACTTCGGGCATTAATCATTCTTGACCCAATTGCGGGATCCTTGGCCCAGCTCGGAATCAGACCCCAAGCAAATGCAGCCAGAAGCCTTTCTTCATTTTGCGAAACAATGGCTGGAATTTGATGCGTTGGTGCCACATTGAAATTAGGCTGAAAAGGATCTGATTCAATTTGATCTAACTTCTTTGCTGGCGAAGTTAAATCAGCAATGCGCCCTTCAAGGATTGCAATTGAGCTGACTTGGAATTGACTGGCAATTACCTTTGGGTCGGTCTTTAACGTAAATCTTCCGCACATATTCACCTAGTCTGCCAGCCGTTAGGCTTAGAGATGTGCCTGATCTGTGGAATGCTCCTAACCGGACTAACCCAATAGCCGCGCGCGTTCGCATTCCTGGATCAAAGTCCTTAACTAATCGCTGGTTAATAATGGCCGCACTTTCTGGCGGTGAATGCCGGATCAATCATCCGCTCCAAGCACGCGACACCCTTTTGATGGCGCAGGCGCTTTCTGCACTTGGTAGTTCCGTAGAAATCCAAGACGAGGCTTTCGTTGTTACGCCAGGCACGACATCTGACGCAACACAAGTTGATTGCGGACTGGCAGGCACCGTCATGAGATTTGTGCCGCCAGTAGCCGCACTGAGTTCAGGCAACACTAGATTCGATGGCGACCCACACGCTCGGGTTCGACCAATGAAGCAAATCATTTCCGCCCTACGTCGCTTGGATGTTGAGATCAACGATGATGATCGCGGTACTTTGCCATTTACTGTTGTTGGCAAAGGTTTCGTTGCAGGTGGTTCCGTAACTATTGATGCTTCCGAATCTTCCCAGTTTGTTAGCGCGTTACTTCTTGCTGGTTGTAGATATGACGCCGGAGTTTCAATAATTCACTCGGGATCAGCATTGCCGTCAATGCCACACATAGATATGTCTGTTGAAGTTTTGCGAGAACTGGGAATTCGAGTCGATGTCGACGTCAAAGATTCGACCAATGCCACTTGGACTGTCCGTCCTGGCGTGCCACGTTCATTTAATGTAACTGTGGAACCGGACTTATCTAATGCCGCGCCATTTCTTGCATCTGCACTTGTTTGTGGCGGATCAGTCACGATTCCAGATTGGCCCACACAAACCACGCAGGCCGGTAATGCGCTTGTAAGTCTGCTACCAAAACTGGGCGCAACTGTTTCTCGGGATGGAACTGATTTAGTAGTTACCGGCGGATCGGAAATCAACGGCATTGATGTTGACTTACATGATGTTGGCGAGCTGACTCCGGTAATTGCCGCGTTATGCGCACTGGCAACGGGTCCGTCTACCTTGCGAGGCATTGCACACTTACGTGGTCATGAAACTGATCGATTGGCAGCGCTAGTTACCGAAATCAACAAACTTGGTGGCAAGGCAACGGAAACTGCTGATGGAATACATATCGAACCAGCAAAACTTCATGGCGGTCAGTTCGCCACTTACTCTGACCATCGCATGGCAATGGCTGGCGCAGTGCTTGGGCTAGCTGTCGCAGATTTAGTGATTGAAGATATCGCAACAACCAGCAAGACCCTGCCGGACTTTGCAAACATGTGGCAAGAGATGGTTAACGCGTGAGTCAATTCGACGAAGATTCCATCTCAGGTAGACCTACCCGAGGTAATTCCAGGCGGCGAACTAAAGATCGACCAGATTTTTCTAAAGCCGAAGTTGGTCAAGTAATCGGAGTAGATCGTGGGCGAATCACATGTCTTGTGCCTGCTGGTGAGTTGTTTGAAAATCAAGTTCAAGTAACCACAGTTAAGGCACGTGAACTTGGCCGAAAAGGCGTTGTCATTGGCGACCGAGTTCGCCTGGTTGGTGACCTATCCGGTGCTGTTGATACCTTGGCGCGGTTAGTTGAAATCATTGAAAGAGAAACGGTTTTAACTCGAACTGCTGATGACAGTGATCCAGTTGAACGAGTGATCGTCGCCAATGCTGATCAAATGGCAATTGTTACTGCAGCGGCAAATCCTGAACCTCGAATTGGCTTGATTGATCGTGCGCTAGTGGCTGCATTCGAAGCTGGACTTGAACCACTTTTGATCATTACCAAAGTCGACTTAGGATCCCCCCAAGCGATTCTCGATAACTACTCCGGAATGGACTTGCGTCATATCGAGGTCAATCAACAAACTGGCGCCGGAATTTCTCAAGTTAGAGCTGCGCTATCTGGAAGAACGACTGTGTTTCTCGGTCACTCAGGCGTTGGCAAATCCACATTAGTGAACTCCCTGGTACCTGATGCGCTGCGAACAACTGGTGAAGTTAATGATGTAACCGGTCGCGGTAAGCACACATCAACTTCAGCTCGCGCCATTCCCCTGCCAAATGATTCAGGTTGGGTGATTGATACCCCGGGACTTCGATCGTTTGGCCTGGCACATGTAAAGCCCGAAGACATTATTGAATCTTTTCCAGAATTGGTTGATGGTGCAAATGAATGCCCACGAGCATGCACACACGTGAACTCGGTTGGCCAGTCACCGCCGGACTGTGCACTCGATGAATGGGTTAGTGAAAATCATGCGGGAAGTGCTGGTGAAGGCCGCTTAACCTCACTTCGAAGGCTTTTGTTCGCTCTCCAAACACCTTCGAGTTAGGGCGCCAAATTTCTGTCCTCAAGAATTTGCCAGTAGCGTAAAGTCATGAACTCAGATCTTGAATTGGCATTAGAAATGGCAGACGTAGCAGATCAGCTCTCTATGTCTCGATATCGAGCCCTTGATCTAAGCGTTGAAACTAAGCCAGATTTCACTCCGGTCACTGAAGCAGATCGCGCAGTTGAAACTGCAATCCGCGATTTACTTGCCAGCAAGCGTGCCGGTGACGGCGTCATCGGTGAAGAATTTCCAAATACCAATGAAGCCGCATCTCGAACCTGGATTATTGACCCAATTGACGCGACTAAGAATTACGTTCGCGGTGTTCCAGTTTGGGGCACCCTAATCGCACTTGCAATTGATGGTGAACCTGTTGTTGGCGTGGTATCCGCGCCTGCCATGGGAAGGCGCTGGTGGGCCAGTCCTGAAGATGGGGCATTTACTAAAGATGTTGATGGTTCTGTACGAAAGATTTCACCTTCGAAAGTGCAATCGCTAAGCGATGCCTCATTCTCTTATTCAGATCCAGTCGGCTGGGATTTACTCGGCAAAGATTCACTAGCAAAGATTACGAACGCAGTTTGGCGCACCAGAGGCTATGGTGACTTTTGGTCACACCTACTCGTTGCCGAAGGTGCGGTCGACATCGCAATCGAACCAGAATTGCAAAACTATGACATGGCAGCTTTTATTGCGGTTGCTAACGCAGCTGGCTGCAAAGTCACGGGGGTAAAAGGTCAAACTGCAATGCAGGCTGGACATGCAATTACCACAAATGCCTTACTACATGATCAAGTTTTAGAACTACTTAACTAAGCGCGAGATTCGTACCGGCATCCCAGCCACTGGTCGCAAGGTTACGGAAGCGTCAATCGGAACTTGCGAATTGTGCACTGCTTCGACATTCCAAGTTGTTGAGATGTGAGCAAGAATTTGGGATCCTTCAAGTCTTGCCATCTCCTTACCAATACATAAGCGCGCACCAGCGCCAAACGGAATGTAGCCAAGTTGTGGGGTACCAGCTTTAAACCGGTCAGGCATAAATGCAGTTGGATTTTCCCAAGCTTTTGGATTTCGATGCACTAACCATGGACTCACAATCACAAGAGAATTTGCTGGAATCAGTACGTCATCAACCGTTAAGTCACTTAATGTCCGACGAGTGATTACCCAAGCCGGCGGATACAACCGCAATGACTCATCGAATACCAGCTGGGCTCGAGTTGGATCATTCTTAAGTTTCTGTAATTCCTCTGGATTGGTAACCAATAAATGCCAAGCCCAAGTAAGTGCACTAGCAACGGTTTCATGACCGGCCACGATGAACGTTGCTATCTCGTCGCGAATTTGTTGCTTTGTTAACGGAATCTCTAAATCTGGATCGAGTAATACATCCAACATGTCGCGAATAGGTGCATCTGCTGGAAGTTTGTTTAGATTCCGAGAACTCAATATTGCATAAACTGCTTTATCAAGTCGTTTGATTGCCCGTTTCATTCTTAGATTCGCAGGTGTTGGGAAACCTAATGGAATTGAAATTGGATTACGCGCTCGAGCTACTACGCCATGAAGCGCAATTAAAGTTGCTGAAGTTATCTCGTCAACATCATCATCGACATCAATTCCAAACAATGCGCCACAGGTGATCTCAAGCGCAAGGCTCATCATGGCGTGATCGATATCAACTATCGCGGTACCTTCCGATGTCAGTTCCAGCCACTGAGCATCAAGTTTTGCTAACCCAGCTTCAATGTGATTTACCGAAAGTGCCACCATCTCTTTGTGAAAAGCCGGCTGCAGCATTCGTCGCCGTGGTCGCCAAGCTTGCGTATCAGCAGTTAGTAATCCTTCTCCGGTTACCAGCGAGAGATTGTTGTATTGCAAAGTGCGCTTGGAAGTTTCGTTGTGCTGATTAACCAGAACTTCTCTGGCGCCTTCAGGACTTGTCACTAAGTAGGTCGCTGGTTTGGGAATTGGGAACTGAACTACATCACCAAATTCCGACCAAGTGGCTTCAAGGTACGTAAGTGGATCTGACGTAATGCTCTTGATGCTTCGTAGCATTGACCCACCTTGGGGACCGATAGCCGTTACTGGAGTGTTCCAGCCGTATCGCTTTGGCGTCTTCTTGCCAGACATTTAGGAAGCAATCAACTTAGCGTCACGGCGAATTGGCAAAAGTCCCAGCACTAATGCGCTACCAAGCAAGATGCAGGCTGCACCGATTAGGTCGGTAACAGTTACGGTCTCCCCCAAGAATGCTGCGCCAACGATTACTGCCACCACTGGAACCATGAACTCCGTTGTTAGAGCTTTAGTCGCACCAATTTCGGCTACTAGGCGGAAGTACAAAATGTAAGCCAATGAGCTTGCCGTTCCGGCTAATAAGAAGAGCCATCCGAAAGATGCAAGCGTCGGAGTCTTAACGATTGGCACCACAAACATAAATGGCAAAAGGTAAAGTCCGCCAAATGTGAAGGTTCCGATGGTCTGTTCCCATGCACCAATATGTTGCGCCTTAACTTTGGAATAGTTTCCGCCAAGTGCGAAGCCAAAGGAAGCAATCGTTGATCCGATAAATCCTAGAAAGAAATCTAAATCTAGGGCCTGCGAGGAAAGTCCGATCAGAATTACTACTCCCCCAAAACCAATCCACAAACCCAAGATCATTAACTTAGTGTGCTTAGCTTTACCCCAGACTCTCTCGATAAGCGCACTGTAAAGCGGGATAGTAGTTACCAAAATTGCAGTAAGAGCAGTGCCTAGTTTTGAAAGCGCATAAGTCATGCCGCCCAGGTTCATAGCAACTGACGTGGCACCCAGAATCGCGAAATGCTTAGTGTCATTCACGTCATAAGTGAGCGCGACTTTCATTACTTTGGCTAGAACCAAAAGAATAAGAACTGCTGCAAAGGCACGGAAACTTACCCCGCCAACCCAGCCAAAAGTTTCAACTACTTTGGTTAGCCAAACAAAGGAAAGTCCCCAGAACATAAAGGTCCAGAAGTACATGTTCAGCTGGCGTGTAGTCACGCCTTAACTCTATCGGCGCAGGACTTTAGGCTCCCAATGCAGCAATCGCGTCGATCAACATGTTCCAGAACTTTTCAACATCCAATTCCATTGCGACATCAACATTTGCTTTTTGACCTGTTGTGCCATGCAAGTCAACGACGGTAGCACCACGAGTAAGTTCGCCAGTTAACTCCACGGACACTGGCGCCGAAACTAGTTTGGCTACCGTAATGTCGATGATGATTGCCAAGGCAACTGGGTCGTGAACCGGAGGATCTGGCATCCCAAAAACATCTCGATAAGTGTCTGCAAAGAACTTAAGTAAGTCGACAATTGTGTGCGCCAGTTTTGTGTCTAGTTTTGAAATGCGATCCAAGACTTCCGAAGTAGCCAACGCTTGGTGAGTGATATTGAGGCCAGACATGATCAAAGGCAACCCACTTCGCAACACTATGTCTGCAGCTTCTGGGTCTGCCCAAATATTGAATTCGGCGTACGGTGTCCAGTTGCCACGTTCAGTACTGCCACCCATAAATGAAATATGTTCAATTCGGTCATGAAGCTCGGGATGAGCCTGCAAGAACATCGCAATGTTTGTCAGTGGGCCAGTTGGAATCAGAGTTACTTTTCGATCGCAGTTACGAACGAGATCTGCGATTAACTCAACAGCAGATAGCGGGCTTAGTTTAAAAGTCGGTTCTGGTAATTCAGCACCGTCTAAAGCAGTGGCGCCGTGGATGGTCGGAGCAGCACTTGCCTTGCCAGCCATCGGATCATTTGCACCCCTTGCAATCGGAACCGTTATGTTCGCTAGCGCACAAATTCGTTGGGCGTTATAGGTGACTTTTTCAAGAGAACCGTTTCCGGAAACCGTCGTGATACCCAAAAGTTCAATTGCTGGGTGAGCTGCAGCCAACAAAATTGCCATTGCGTCATCGTGGCCTGGATCGCAATCTAAAACTATTGGCGTAGGCAAAG
Organism: Actinomycetota bacterium; assembly: GCA_026392515.1. Classification (GTDB taxonomy): domain Bacteria; phylum Actinomycetota; class Actinomycetes; order S36-B12; family UBA5976; genus UBA5976. The sequence continues at coordinate 80,063 of JAPLBY010000034.1, forward strand.
TCATAACCCCATTGTGCCGTATGGCTAGAGATAGTCTTGTTACGCCTACTTACTTAACGGAGTCAACATGTCAACAACGCTCACTCTTACATCCGAAGAGCAAGCAATGCTTGATGGTGAACACGGGCCAGCGGTTGCAATGTGCATGCGCATCATCGTAGGAGTTGCTCGGGCCAATGGCGCGGAGAAGTTGATTGAAATTGAATCTGCTCATGCTGATGGCACTTTATATCATGGTGAAGCTGGCTTAGATTTCACAGAAAAACTCGTTGATCTCGGTGGCAAAGTTAAGGTCAAGACCACAACCAATGTTGGATCACTTGATTTGTTGCATCCGAATTTAGTTCATGGCGATGAAACACTAATGTCGCACGGTCGTCGCTTGATGGATGCGCACATTGCGCTGGGTTGCGAACCAACTTGGTCATGTGCGCCTTATCAAGCTGGTCATCGCCCAGCCTTTGGAAGCCATGTTGCATGGGCTGAATCAAATGCAATTGCCTTTGTTAATTCAGTACTGGGCGCGCGTTCCGATCGTTACGGCGACTTTCTAGATTTGTCTGCTGCTGTAACTGGGCGCGTTCCGTTCGGAGGACTGCATCACGATGCAGCTCGCAAGGCAGTTTTAGTTCTAGATTTCTCCGAAATTGATTCGAGAGTTTTTTCTGAAGATGCAGCCTGGGCAGCACTTGGCGTGATTTTGGGAAATCGCGCTGGCACCAGAGTGGCTGCCATGGTTGGACTTCCTGGTGATCTTTCTGACGGTGGCGTTACTGAAGATCGCCTAAAAGGCATGGGTGCAACCAGCGCATCCGCAGGCGGTGTCGGACTTTTCCATGTTGTGGGCGTTACCCCAGAAGCTCCAACTTTGGAAGCGATTGTTGCTCCGAATGCTGAGTATTTGAAAATGACTACAGCTGATGTGCGCGAAGCTCGGGACACCTTAAGTACTACATCGAGTGAAAAACTAGATGCCGTGAGTCTTGGCACACCACATTTTTCGGTAGACGAATTTAGAGCGTTAGCAGAAGTAATCGGTGATGGTCCAAAGTTTGCCGAAAACATAGATTTCTATATTTCAACTAGCCGAGATGTTATGGCACGCTCTAAGGACCTTGGTTACTTAGATGTATTCCTAACTGCAGGTGGTCGCGTGGTAACTGATACCTGTACCTACGTAACTCCAGTACTAAATCGAGATGTGAAAAATGTAATGACAAATTCCGGTAAGTGGGCCTGGTATGCCCCAGGAAATTTGGGAATCGACACAGTGTTAGGCAGCCTCTCCGAATGTGTAGCGTCCGCGCGCGCTGGAAAAGTTGTTCGAGACGAAAGCTTGTGGTCGTAATTATGGCAAAAGTATTGACTGGCAAGATTTCTCATCCTGGCGTTGCTGAGGGTGAAGTGCTGTTACTGACCGAACCAGTTTCATTTTGGGGTGGCGTGGATCATCATGGCGAAATCATTGATGTTCATCATGCCCAGCACAAAGCCAAAATGACCAACAAGATTCTCGTCATGCCTTCTGGGCGTGGCTCAAGTTCAGCAACTGCAGTTTTGGCTGAATTGATTAGAACTGGTGACGGTCCCCTGGCAATCGTGATGCTGCAATGCGACACGATCCTAGTAATTGGCGCCTTGGTATCTGCCGAGATTTATGACATTAGCCTTCCCATCGTTGAACTTGAGCAAGCTGAATACGATCAGCTAACTGATGGCATGCGGGTGTCTGTGGATGCCAGATCTGATCAAGAAGTTGCCACAATTAGTTTCTAGCTGAGATGTGTTTAGAGAGGTTCAACATGAATAAAGTTGATCTTTTAATTACGAACGCTAAATCGATAGCCACCATGAATGATTCCCGCGAGGTAATCCTCGATAACGGCTGGCTAGCAGTTAAGGGCGGATTGATAGTTCAAATCGGTACGGGTAGCACCGATCAGCCTGAAGCAATAACTGTTGTCGATGCCACAGGGTGTTTGCTGACTCCTGGATTAGTTAATTCACATCAACATCTTTATCAAAACTTGACGCGCTCGATGAAACCAAATGGTGTAACCGGTCTAACCGAATGGTTTTGGACTTACTTTCCAATGTGGAAAGAACTTGATGAAGAAGCGATCCGAACTTCAGTTCGGCTTGGCTTGTTTGAATTGGCGCTTTCTGGGTGTACCACAGCTACGGATCATGAATACATCCATCCATTTCCATATTTAATGGATGCAGTAATTGAGGAAGCTGCTGAAGTTCGTATGCGTCTGATGGCAGTTCGCGGTTCCATGACACTTGGGCCAGAACATGGTGGTGTGTGCTTGCCGGGGATGGCTGAAGATGAAGAAGATGTAATTTCAGATTCAATCCGATTAATCAAAAAGTGGCATGATCCGAAGCCATCAGCAATGGTGCAAATCGCACTTGGGCCAAGTAACTTGATGAGCTCGACCAAAACCGTATTTACTCGAAGCGCAGAAATTGCAAAAGAGTACGGTGTTCGGCTGCATACCCACATAGCTGATGACCCGGATGAAACTGAATACGTATTAAAACACTTTGGTAAGACTCCGCTTGAAGTTCTCGAGAGCTTGGGCTGGTTTACCGAAGACACTTGGTGCGCTCATGTCGTTTACCCATCAGAAGCAGAGATGCAACGGTTAGCTGCAGCCGGAGTTTCAGTAGCTCACTGCCCTAGCGCAACTGTGATTGACGGTGGTTTACCTGGTGGACCAACACCAGTTCGAGACTTACTAAACGCGGGAGTCAATGTTGGAATTGGGTGTGATGGCGCAACTGCCGGAGATCACCAATCCATGTGGATGGAAACTAAGACTGCATTGCTTTTGTCAAGACTTCGGGAAGGAACGGTCCAAGCCATGACTGCCATGGACGCATTGTGGCTGGCTACCCGAGGTAGCGCCAAGGCGATAGGCAGAGAAGGCAACATCGGTCAATTATCGATCGGAGCCAATGCAGATATCGCAATCTGGAAAATGGATGGCATCCAGTATGCGGGGTCTCTCGTCGACGATGTCACTGCTCTGTTGCAGGGCGGGCCTGCCCAAGTTTGGTCAAGCTGGGTTGGCGGTGCACCTTTGGTCCAGGAAGGAAAACTCGTTGGCATTAACGTTGAAGAAGAAGTATCTCGCCATACAAAATCTGCGCGACGCCTGCAGTCATTTAGTCAATAAAAGCAACACCTGAGCCTGATGGAAAATTCATCATTCGTAACGTCGTTACACTTGGAACTGAATCAACCAGAAAGCAAGCCATGTCAAAAGTAAAGGATTTCTTTACCCCGCGAAATGTAGCGGGTGAAAAAGTCACACTCATCGACATTATTAATGCCCCATACTTCCGGCTAGCGACACTAACGACTATTGCTGGCACATTGGCTTACTTCATCGGTGCAAACCTTCCAATGGTTTCTGGTGTATCGGCAGCTATTACCGCAATCGTTTCGGTTCGCCACACTTTCCATGACTCAATTCAAGAAAGCTTTCTTCAAATTCTTGGTGTGGTTATTGGAGGCACGGTTGCCTTTGCCGCTATGAAGCTAATTGGCTTTAACTCGGTTGTGGTTATGCTCGCAATCTTTACCTGTTTTGTTACTGCGCGATTGTTAAAGCTGGGTGAAGAAGGCGCAATTGCTATTGCCGTAACCGTGATTCTGGTAGTTGGCCCGAACGTTACTGCCAGCACAATTGAACAACGCTTTTTCGGTGTGTTACTAGGTGCAACACTTGCAACTTTCGCGTCTTATTTCGTGCGTAAGGGATCGCCGCAAGATCGTGCTTTGAAAGCTGGTATTGAACAGTCCTTTGCCATGTCTGCGCTACTTAATGCCATTGCTAAAGCCCTTACTGAAAATGACGGAACTGTTGATCCAAAAGTTGCCAGTCGCTGGTTGGCGCGCGCTGAATTTATTGCGAATGAAATAGATGAGATCAAAGCAAATGCTGAATCCGCATTGGCAGGTTCCGCTTGGTCTCCTGCTATTGATCATGCGGAAGCAAAAGCGGTAGTTGAACAAATGGAAATGACTGAAGCAACGGCAGGAACGGTTCTCAATATCTGCCGTGAACTTGTTTTAACTTCTGGCAGTTCCCAGCAGTTGCCGGCGCTATTGGCTGCAGCACTAGCTGGAGTGTTGAGTGCAACTGCAGAAGTTATCTCCGACCAAGCCGAGATTGCCGAAGACTCCCCTGGCGATGTTGAGCACGAAGACCTTGAAGAGTGGCAAGACCAGCGCCAGAAGGCCATTACGCAGCTTCGTAACCTTGATGACACCCAACCACTTTTGATTGGTGGTTCGATCCTGCGAGATGCGGAAAAGATCACTGAGATTTTGAGTGACTAGAGAGACCCGCTACTAAAAAGAAAAGACACCCGAAGGTGTCTTTTCTTTTTAGTAGCGGGGACAGGATTTGAACCTGTGACCTCTGGGTTATGAGCCCAGCGAGCTACCGAGCTGCTCCACCCCGCGTCGGTTTTTCAAGGATACGCGAGGATTCCAGCCCAACCAAATCGCTAACTAGTTGCTTGGCTTGGCGATGGTGCCGGAGTCGCGACTGGGGATGGAGTTGGCGTTGGAGCCAGACTCTCACCCGCAATCTGACTACCAGCGGTTGTAGCGCGGTCTAGCGCCTCAGAAAGTCGAGCCTGTGCTTCTCCGTAAGCCGCAAAGTCACCAGCAGCCAACGCTGCTACACCGTCGGTGTAGGCCTTATTAGCGTCGATGATTGCCTTTGCTAGATCTTGCTCAGGTGTGGTTACTGGAGCCTCTGGCGCTGCCGGATCGGCTGGATCTACCGGAATTGTGGTTTGTCCGGTGAATACCTTCTTTAACGCCGTTTCCAAATCATCTTCGAAGGCAACCTTGGAGCCGAAGGACACAAGAACCTTTCGAAGCAATGGATAACCTTCGCCTTGCGAAGCTCGCACATAGACCGGTTCGAAGTACAACAAGCCGCCACCGACTGGCAATGAAAGCAAGTTACCAAGCACCACGTCAGACCCACCGCTTCGCAATAACGAAAGTTGCTTAGCTACTTCTGGGTCAGATTCGAAGTTGTTTTGAACTTGGCGTGGACCAGGAATCGTGGTGTTTCGCGGAAGTTGCAAAACTCGAATTGTTCCGTAGTCATCGCCATGATCCGAGTTAACCGACATAAATGCTGCCAAAGTTTGACGCTTCGTCGGTGCATAAGTCGTAGTTAGCGAGAACGTTGGAGCATCTTGATCTGGCATTTGCAACGTTAAGTAGTAAGGCGGTTGCGCCTGACCAACAGTTGGCTTAGTTGGATCTTCTGGAACGATCCAGAAATCCTGACCAGAGTAGAACGCTTGTGGGTCACCTACGTGGTACTTAGCAAGCACATCGCGCTGAACCTTGAACATATCTTCTGGGTAACGAATGTGGTCTAGGACTCCAGCTGGAATTGCAGACTTAGGCTGAACTACTCCAGGGAATGCCTTGCTCCATGTCTGTAGGATCGGATCCTTTTCATCCCACGCGTAAATGTTCACTGTGCCGTCATACGCATCGACAGTGGCTTTAACTGCATTGCGAATGTATGTGATGTTTCCAGCACTTAGCGGAATCGACTCAAACTGAGTGTTCACAGAATCAGCAGTTGCATCACGTAACGAGATCCGGGCTGCATATGGGAATTCATTTGTAGTTGTGTAGCCATCAACAATCCATTGCACCTTGCCATCGACTACCGCAGGATACGGATCGCCATCAAGAGTTAGCCATGGAGCAACTTTGGCAACACGAGTCTTTGGATCACGGTCGTAGAGAATCTTTGACTCTGGTCCGATTTGATTAGAAAGCAAAATATTGGTCTCTTGATAATTCAAAGCAAAAATCGCGCGCTGAATCATGTTGCCAATCGGAACACCGCCAGAACCGGTGTAGGTGTTATTGGTCTGGCCGTTTGCACTCTTGTCATCTGGGAAATCAAGCTCGATCGGAGGCTGGCTGCCATCGCTACCAACAATTGAATAAGCCGGTGATTGCTCGCCGAAATAGACACGTGGCTGATCAATGTCGAGCTTGCCTGATGGTGGAATGTTGCTTTCTGCAAACTTAGGAGCGCCATCAGCTTCAGAGGTGTTTTCATACGCAGCAACTACGCCGTAACCATGCGTGAAGACCATGTGGTCATTGAACCAATTTCGCTGATCGTCAGCCAGGCCAGCAAGGTTGACTTCGCGAACTGCAATTACAGTTCCCCGCTTAACTCCGTCAATTAGGTAACGGTCAACGTCAAGTGTGTCTGGGAAGGCATAGAAACCACGGATCTGTTGCAACTGGCTAAATGTTGGTGAGTTAAGAGCTGGGTCAAGCAAACGAATGTTCGACAGTGTTCCGGCATCTTCAGCCAAAGATGCAAGCGAAGGATTATCAATTGCTGCATAGTCGGTGAACTTAACGTCATTTAACCCATAAGCCGTCAAAGTCGAATCGATGTTTCGCTGAATGTAAGGAGCTTCGCGCTGCAATTCCGAAGGCTTAACTTGGAACTGCTGAACGAAAGCTGGATACAGACCGCCAATTACAAAAGATGCTCCAAGCATTGCGCCGAAGGCAATAAATGGAAGTGACCAACCTTTTCTAAAGATCGCAACGAAGAACAAGATTGCTGTGGCAAGGGCGATGTAAGTCAAAATCGTTTTTGCTGGAACTACTGCGTTTACATCGGTGTACTTAAGTCCTGTGATTAAGGCATCTGATTTTGTTGCTAAAGAATACTTATCAATTGAATAAGCGCCAGCCTTTAGCAGGGCAAGAGTTCCAAGGAAGAACATTAGGTGGCGACGAGCTGAATCAGTTGATTGCGAAATACTCGTGCGCAAACCACCGTAGATGTAATGAATAACAACATTCACAATCAAGGAAATGATCAGAATCGTAAATCCAAATCCTAAGAAGAATCTCAGGAATGGAAGTTCAAAAGCATAAAACGAAATGTCTTTACCGAATTGTGGATCAGTCTGACCAAACGGAGTTGAATTGCTCCACAACATAAAAGTTTTCCACTGACTTGAAGCGGACAATCCGGTCAGCACGCCAAACGCAATCGGTCCTGCGATGAAAACTAAGCGGCGAAATGGATCTAGGCTTTCGCGGTACTTCTGAAGTGCAAATTCCTCAGGTGTAGCGGGCATGTTTATCGGACGGGAACGGTAAGCCAAGGTGGCAGCGCCCCAAAGGCTAAGCGCAGTCAACAACGTCATAGAGATGAAAAGGATCGCCCTGATTGTCAGCTGCTGGGTAAACACATCAGTTCGACCCACCGAGCCGTACCACTGCCAATCGGTATAGAAGCCAGCGAATATAGAAAACGCGACAAAAAGACCGGCTAGCACCGCAAGGGTTAAACCGAGAGGGCTACGACGAGGACGTTCCAAATTTATGCTCACTTAAATACCTTACGTTGAAATATCGCGAACCACATACGACAGACTTACCCTATGGATTTTGCCTCAAACCTAGAACCCTTAATTAGGGAAGTTGAAGACCATGTGGCGAGCGCAGGTTGGGATCAACCAGTTCGCCTATTTGCCCTAGTCCCGACTGCCAATTTGCTTAAGGCCAATCCTGAGTTGGCTAACGAGCTTGGCATCAGTCCTGAAATGCCCCTCACTTCAGTAGAGCAAGAAATTGAGGACACCCTAGAACTTGATGAGTTGCTTGCAACTATCGCTTGGCCAGACGATGTAGCTGGAGCGATCGTGGTGCTCGAGCGAATTGTTTTGCCACCATCTGCTGAATCCGACTTGCCAACAAACGATGACTCTGCACTAGTGCAAGCAGCCTCAGATCATCCAGAACGTCTAGATGTACGGATTGTCAGTGCGGTGCTGCGTAGCGGACAAAACTTAAACGCCTTGCGATATCGAACACATGATTCAGCGGACGCCGTTGCGGTAGCACCAAATCTTGTTAGTCGACTAAATGATGCCGTCGCATCAACTTTTGCGGACTAAAACTTTTTGAACTTCTAAGGAGTTTCGCCAAGGTTTAGTGGCGTTCCGATTTGTCTCAAGGCGCCGGTACCACCTGCGATGTTTACAACATCAAATCCTTGAGCTTCCAGGAATTGTCCAGCTTGAGCAGATCGTCCACCTGCTTCACAAATCAAGTACTGCGTTACGGTTTTGTCGATTTCATTTTGCCGAACTGGAATTGTTGAAAGTGGGATATGGACTGCACCTGGAATGTGTCCTGATATGTATTCATCATGTTCACGAACATCAATAACTGAAACGTTCTTGTATATCGCCAGCAATTCGATAGCTGAAATTTCCTTCATGATTTACCCGCTTTCCTAAAGACTTCTAAATTCTATTTCACGCAAGGAGTTACGGTTGCACCCGCATTAAAGGCCTCAATTTCATCCATGGCATCCTCAAGCGTCTCAATGGCTGCCACAGTTAGGCCATCAGGAATGTGGCCGATGACTTCATCACAATTACCCTCAGGTGCCAAGAACAAAACTGCACCCGCATCTCGAGCGCCTATCAACTTCTGCCGTATCCCACCGATTTCGCCAACGTTTCCGGCAGGATCGATCGTGCCGGTGCCAGCAATAATCTTTCCTTGCGTCAATGCGCCAGGAGTTAGTTTGTCGATGATTCCAATGGCAAACAACGTGCCAGCACTTGGTCCACCAACACCGGTTACCCCGAACTTGATTTCAAATTCAGCTGAGTAATTAATATCGATACCAATGCCGATGTATGGAATTGTTTCTTCGTTTTGTTCCGTTTCCGGATCATCAGGGCGGGTTCCAGATGTGACAACTACATCAAGTTTTGTGCCACCTCGCATAACTGAAAAATTCAGATCGGTCCCGATTGGTTTGGATCGCACTGCCTCAACAACTTGTTCAGGTGTTTTCATTTGAACACCGTCAACTGTCAAGATCTCGTCACCAGCACGGAGCTTGTCTTGCGCGGGTGTATCAAGTCCAACGCTGGTAACAATTAATTGCTCTTTGATTGGCTGATCTAAGTAATCCATTGCTGCCGCGATTGCATAACTCTGTGAGGTACTAAATGCCTCAACGTTTCTTGCAGTGTTTTCTTCCTCGGTTTCACCTTCCGGGTAAACCGATTCGCGCGGCACAACTCGTCGATCCGGATCAATCCAACCCCAAATTGCTTGGAACATATCCAAGCCTTCTTGCGGTCCCCCATACTCGCTGACTGTTGTCATATCGAGTTCGCCTTCAGTTGGGTAAGTCTCAGTACCTGAAATTGAAATCAGTTCGATCTTGTTAACTTCTCCGATGGTGTTGAACACTGGACCAGGTGAGGTCATCACATAAGGAACTGGAATGAACATTGCGGCGCCCAGCAAAATCAAGAGGGTCCACGTCAGAGTGGGCTTTAATCTTGAGCGCATCCAAATGCCATTTCTTTTTGGGAAAACAATAAGTTTCTAGGCTTACAGCGTACGTGAAGAATCTGGATGTTCGCCGTGGGCTAGAAGCAAAATGATTCAGGGTTGGTGGGACTGGGCATAACCTTGGAAGTAACTGGCCCTTTTGTTCTTCTGAGCAAAAAGATAAGTAGGAAAAATGAGTATGCCGTTTGGATTCGCCCCTGGTGGCGACGAGAACAACGAACTAGCTGACATGCTCGAAAACATGGGACGCATGCTTCGTAACGGCGGCGATCCATCTGGTGGCTCAGTTAACTGGACTAGCGCCCACACCGCGTCTGATCAAGCCTTAAGCAAAGCTGGGGATCCAGCGATCAATGAGTCAGACAATGAGAAATTGCGCTCGGCGGCTGACTTGGCTGACTTGTGGCTAAACGATGCAACCACAATTCCAAGCGCGGGTCACACAATCAACGGCGTAACTCGTACTCAATGGCTAGCTTCCACTTTTGATTCCTGGAAGGTAGTTGTGCAACCTGTTGCCGATGCAATGGCAGGTGTGATGACTGGCATGCTGCCTTCAGGTAACGATGCAGGAACTATCAATATCCCAGAGGAATTACTTTCAAGTCTTCCGGATGAGGTTGCAGCAAATCTTCGCGAAACTTTGGCTTCACCTGACTTCGCTGCGATCACCGGTCCACTTATGGCTATGGCAAAGTCGATGGGCGCAACTATGTTTGGCACGCAATTTGGTCAGGCACTTGGGCAAATGACCACTGAAGTTTTGAGTAATTCTGATGTTGGTATTCCATTAAATGCCTCTGGCAAACCTGGATTAGTTATTTCAAACGCAAATGAATTTATCAAGGGTTTATCAATCGATGAATCTGAAGCAAGGCTCTACATAACACTTCGCGAACTCGCACATCAAAGGTTGTTTACTGCTGCCCCGTGGATTCAGTCCCAGTTGATGGCTGCGATTTCGGACTATGCCAGAGGCGTCAAGATTGACACCAGTGCAATCGAACAAGCCATGACGCAAATTGATCCATCAAATCCAGACAGCATCAACAGCATGATGACGTCTTCGTTATTCGAGCCGACTCAAACTCCGGAGCAAGTAGCAGCTCTAACCCGAATTGAACTGCTCTTGGCGCTCATTGAAGGTTGGGTAACTGTGGTGGTAACTCAGGCAGCCGGAACTCGTCTGCAATCCGCTGGGGCGCTTGAAGAAGTGTTTAGGCGACGTCGCGCTGCTGGTGGGCCGGCAGAAAAAGTGTTTGGCGGGCTCATCGGATTGGAAATGCGTCCACGTCGAATGCGCGAAGCTGCTGCGCTGTGGCAGCGACTAGCCGAAACCCAAGGCATCGCCGCACGAGATGCACTTTGGACTCACCCTGACTTGCTTCCAAGAGACTCTGACATTGATGACATTGATGCTTTTCTTGCCACTGGAACTGAAGACTTAATGGCCGAGCTTAACAAGGCAATTGAATCGGCTAAAGAGGATCCAGAAAGTAATTCGTAACTTACGTTGCTTAGTTAACTGAATTAATCAACTACTCAGGCTTGAAATACTGCTGTGCGTGCGAGTAGCCGTCTAAGTAAGCTTTAGCTTTTTCGTGCTGTGGAAACTTGTTCATAAGTTCATAAAATTCTGGACTGTGATCAGTTACCAGCAGATGAATCAATTCATGAACAATCACAGAATCGATGACATAGCTTGGCATTCGCTGCATTCGATGTGAGAGTCGAATCGAACCTTCATCTGGAGTGCAAGAACCCCATCGAGAATTTTGATTTGTAACCCAACGAATCTTCACTGGAACTTTGTGGGTATCAAAAAGATCTTGACCTAGATATTTCTTTGAAAGCATCCGGGCTCGTTGTTCCAGTGACTCTTGAGAACTAGTTCGTTCGTCTCGGTCATCTAAGCGATTAACCAACTCGACTACGTAGGCGTCAATATCTCGCTTTGCCATTCGGGTTGGCACCGTGACAATCGTTTTATCGTTATCTCGATAGGCAGTTACATTTCGCTTTGCTCGCTTGCTGCGCTTAACTTCAACTTTTGTTAAGTCAGTTCGTTGGTAGATAAATTCCACGGACTCATTTGCGTGTTCTGCGTTAGCAGCATCTTCAGAATCGAAGAGCGATGGCTGATTTGGTCCGGTCACAGAACTCAGGCTAGCCCAGTCGCCTGTCAAAAATGATGAAGCTCTCGAGCCGCGTGCTCAATCATTCGCCTTCCCCTTGCGAATGTCGGCTCGTTATCTCGAGAGCTTCAACTCGTGAAACCTACGCGCAAGTAACGCACTAATGCAACGTAAATGAACAACTATTGAATTTTGCTGTGGACAAGGTTGGGGACTAACTGGGGATAGATGCCAAGTTATCTGGGGATTACTGGTGAACAACTTGGGGATAGATTGTTTGTGACCGTGTGAATATAGCGTTTAATCAGGGGTTATCTTGTCCACGGAATGTGGAAAGAAATAAGTTTTATCCCCATGGGGGTTATGTCTGAGTCCACAGTTACCGAGCTCATTTGAGCAAACTAATTGGGTATTAAAGGTGACTTGGAAAGTAACACAAAGGCGTTGTGGAATGTTGAATTTCTACACAAGATTCATTCTGCAAACTTCAGGAGTGAAAATAACCAATCCAAAATTAGGACCCGGCGTTCGGCTTTATGAACGCAGTCAAACTCAAATTCAAATTGGGATTAATCCAAACTCAGCATTAGTTGTTGATAAGAAAGTCGGCGAAACAATTGGACGACTACTTACCGGAGCAAATTCAATCTCTGAAATCTGCAATCAATTAGTAGAAGCCGGGCATGACTTACAGTCAAGTGAGAATTTTCTAGATCAATTAATCGCGCTTGGGTTAGTTGAACCTGGTCCCATCGCCGCTACCTACGATCTGCAAAATCCTGTTTCTGAAATTCAACGCTTGAATCTTGCGCGAGAAACTTCAGGAGATTTAGATCAAATAGCTAACCGAATTGGGTGTGAAATTTCAATTCGTGGGGCTGGTCGTCTTGGTATGACGGTATGCCTGCTCCTTGCAAGCGCAGGATTTCCCAACATCACAGTTCACGATTCAACTTTGGTTAAAGAATCTGATTTAACCCCTTGGGGCGCATCCCGCATTGATGTTGGAATGCGCCGGGATGCGGTAGCAAAGAATTTAGTTGAGCGGATGATTAAGGGAGTTTCGGCACATAAGAACTTTTTGCGGTATCGGCCCAACCAGAAAATTGAAGTCCTACTCCCCGATCAACGAGCAGATTTCCCCTGGATTTCTGCAACCAGTGCAGATCAGTTTGTGGCAACCGATACCGCTTATCTATTTGCAACTACAAGCACTGGCGCAAGTCTGATTAGTTCGGTGATTGTGCCTGGGAAAACTCCGTGCCTTCGTTGCTTGCACCTGCATCGTTGTGATCAAGATTCACAGTGGCCGCTCATAGATCTCCAGGTTTCCAAAAATCCGGCAATCGACAGCGCTCCAATCTCGCTGGTTCTGAACACTGCAATGGCGGTAGCCCAGATGATTTCAGCCTGGGTCGATAAGACCGAATCTGTTGATTCTCAACTGATTGAGTTAGGGCTTAGCCAGAGTTCTGTTGAGACGTATCCCACGTTCTTTCACCCCTCCTGCGGATGCCGATGGGACTTAACTGCCTGACAATTAGGTGTGAGCGATTTATCCCAAAGTGGCATGACCCGAAGTGCTCGTATTGCGGCATTGCCAATTCGCCACGCTGGCCGACGCGCTCTTGGTCTAGGTAAGCGCTTGGGCGGAATGTCTGCCCAAGATGCCACTGCGCAAGCTCAGGCAAAGACTGCAGAACAAATCTTTAGTGTCCTTGGAGAACTCAAGGGTGGCGCTATGAAGCTAGGACAGGCGCTGAGCGTCTTTGAGTCCGTGCTTCCTGATGAAGTAGCTGGCCCGTACCGAGAATCACTTACCAAGCTGCAGGATTCCGCCCCTCCCATGGCGATCGAATCTGTACACCAAGTACTACAAGAGTCCCTCGGTGAAAACTGGCGCGAACGATTCACTTCATTTGATGACGAACCAGCTGCAGCCGCTTCAATCGGGCAAGTCCATCGCGCAGTTTGGCATGACGGACGTGACGTAGCGGTAAAGATTCAATATCCCGGAGCATCGGGCGCGCTCTTGGCAGACCTGCAACAACTTTCTCGTTTCGGCAGATTATTTGCCGGCTTCTTCCCGGGCATTGACGTTCGAGCAATTTTGCGCGAACTTACAGATTGCGTCGCGGAAGAACTTGATTACTTGCACGAATCAAAAGTGCAGCGAAAGTTTGCAGTTGGATTCGATGGTCACCCGGATTACTTCATCCCGCACGTATTGGCTGCCGCCGAGAACGTGATTGTTACAGAATGGGTTGAAGGTAAATCCCTTGCTCGCCTAATTGAATCTGGCACACAAGAAGAACGTGATCACTTTGGAAAGATGTATCTGCGGTTCTTGCTTTCCGGACCAAGCCAGGTTGGACTTTTGCACGCCGACCCACATCCTGGAAACTTCAAAGTAATGCCAGATGGACGACTTGCAATTCTTGACTTTGGTGCAACTGCAGACCTGCCTGATGGTCTGCCACCGGCAATGGGAACTTTGTTAAAGATTGCTCTCGTTGGGGATTCCGAATCAGTAGTGGCTGGATTGCGCGAAGAAGGCTTCATTCGTCCTGGAATTGAGTTGGATCCTCAGTCGTTACTTGATTACCTTGGACCATTCACTGAGCCAGCTCAAGTTCCGATCTTTAAGCACAATCGGGAATGGATTCGCGAACAGTTTGAACGAACTAGTGACCCACGAAATGCAGACTGGTCAATTGGAATGAAGATTAATCTGCCCCCAAACTACGTAATGATTCATCGGGTTTGGTTAGGTAGCATCGGGGTTCTCTGCCAACTCGAATCAGAATTCTCAGTGCGCGATGAATTTGCGCAATGGGTCCCAGGCTTTGCCGAGGAAGTTAAAAGCTAAAACTTTAAGTCGCGCAACAGTGTGGACTGCTCGCGATATCCCTTGCCATCGGTATGGCGAGACTTTGCCCAAGAAATGCTCAAATGAGTTTTTGCTCTTGTCATTGCCACGTAAAGCAATCGACGTTCCTCATTGAACTCAGTGGCCGTTGTGGCGTGAGAAATCGGAAGTAAGCCTTCGCTTACGCCGGCTATGAATACGGCTTCCCACTCCAAACCCTTAGCGGCGTGAATTGATGCCAGAGTTACCGCATTCGCACTTGGCGCAAATTCCATTTCACTTCGTAAATCCAACGACTTAACGAAGTCTGGGAGTTGTGCAGTTGAATCTTTGGCTTGAAGTTCGTCAGCTAGGTCAACGATTGTGTTTAGGGACTCCCAAGTTTCCCGAGCTGCTCGCCCACTATCTGGAGCCTGGGCTCGCCAACCTACAGAACTCAAGATGTCTCGGACCGTTTCGGTCATGGCCTTGGTTCCAGTTACATGTAAGCCAGCACGCAGATTTAACAAAGCATTCTTAACTTCAGCACGTTCAAAGAATCTCTCAGCGCCTCGTAACGAGATTGGCACTCCTAATGCGCTTAACTCTGCTTCGAAGATTTCAGACTGACTATTGATTCGATACAGCACAGCAATATCTCTAGGTGCAATGCCTTTAGCGATAAGTTCCAAAATCTGCTGTCCGATTAATCTGGCTTCTTCTTCATCATTTGCATACGAAGTTAGGCTCACGTTTGGACCTTTACCGCGCTGCGATTTCAGTCGAACTGGACTAGTTGCATCCTTAGCAAGGACCTGATTCGCGACGGCAACAATTGGTTCAGTGCTTCGGTAGGAATGGCTCAATTGAAAATCTTGGGTGCGGGCAAAGTGGGACTTGAAATCAATTAAGTACTTAGAAGTTGCACACGAGAATGAGTAGATAGTTTGAGCCGGATCGCCAACAACGCAAACGTCATCTCGGTCTCCGAGCCAAAGACTGAGTAACTCAAATTGGACGGGGCTAACGTCCTGGAACTCATCGACGGTGAAATGTCGATATTGCTTGCGTACTGCATTAGCCATCTCTGGATAGTTTTCCATCATCGCAGTCGTCAAAAGAAGTACGTCTTCGAAATCCATGGCGTGCGCTTCATCGAGACGGGTTAAGTAAGCTTCGAAAACTTTGGAAACCTTTTCAATGGTTAGGTCGCCACTTAGGTCGCGTCTAACTTGAACCGCTTTTTCGCGATAAGCATCTGGCGAAAGAATGTTTACTTTCGCCCATTCAATCTCGGCTGCCAGATCTCGAATTGAATCTTTGTCATTTGCTACTCGACAAAGTGTTGCTGCATCTGCAACGAAGCGAAATTTGCTAGGCATTAAATCTGGCAGGCTGGAATTGAAGAATTGCGGATAAAAGAATCTAAGTTGTCTTAACGCTGCGCTATGAAAAGTTCGAACTTGAACTCCAGAGACTCCAAGTTGTCCTAACCGATTTCTCAGTTCGCCGGCAGCTCTCGTTGTAAATGTGACGGCTAAAGTTTGGCTTGGATCATGGACACCACTTTCCACTGCATGCGCAATGCGATGGGTAATGGTTCGAGTTTTGCCTGTGCCCGCTCCAGCGAAAATCGCTACTGGTCCAGAGACGCATTCCGCAGCAGCACGTTGCTGGTCGTCGAGGGCGTCAAGAATGTCAGGCACTGCCCTATTGTGCCAAGCCCCTACGACAGTCCCCTAAGGGACGTCATACGTATCTGCAGGTTTATAGACCTAGCAGGGTTTTAACTTCACCAATGCTGGGATTTGTCCGTGTTGAACCGTCTGGGAAAACCAAAGTAGGAACTACAGCATTGCCACCATTGACTCCCATTACGAAGTCCGCAGCCGTCGGATCCTGCTCGATATCGATCTCGTTGTATTCGATACCTTCGCGGCCCATTTGAGCTTTTAAGCGCTGACAGTAGCCACACCATGGTGTGCTGTACATAGTTACTTTTTCACTCATGACTTCTCCGTACTCGGTTTAACTAATTAACTTCGACACCACTTGATTGGTATGTCATTACCGTACCAAGACTGAATAAGTCTAAATGCGATAGACACTGGACTTGGCAGTTTGAGAGTTTGGGCTTCACAGGCAGCAGACAATTCGTCTCGAGAGAACCATTGCACTTCGGTCATTTCTTCGTCGTGCATTTCCACTTCAGTGCTGGTTGCAACTGCGCGGTACGCCAGCATCAACGAAGCCGGGAAAGGCCACGGTTGTGAGCCCATGTATTTAAGTGACTGCAGATCTACATGAATTCCAGATTCTTCGTAGACCTCGCGAATCACTGCGGCTTCACACGACTCACCAGCTTCAACAAATCCAGCCAAAGTTGAAAGCCAACCTTCTGGCCATTCGCGGCGGCGTCCAAGCAAGATGCGTCCAGCTAAATCTTCAACGGCAACAATCATCGCTGGTTCGGTTCGAGGATAGTGCTCAGAATCATGCACATTACATTTGCGAGACCAGCCTGCCATTGCAACTTCAGTCTTGGCTCCACACTTTGGACAGAACTGGTGTCCTTCGTGCCAAGCAGCTAGTGCGATTGCGGCAGTTGCAAGACCGACATCTTTGGCAGAAAGTGCCGCGCCAACATCACGCAGGCTTGCCCAAGTGACATCTGTTAAGCCAACTTCATCTTCCATGATTGCGATGTAGGTGTGATCATCATCAGCACCCAAGAAAACGGCAACCTGCTTCGCATCAGAGTGGGACATCTTTAGTGACCACGGTTTAACCCAAACAATAGAAAGTTCATCGGTAACTGGAATGTTTCGATCGTGAAGCACTAAAACTCGAGTGTTTTCGGATGCCCAAGCTTGGTCAAACCATTGTGGATTAGCCCGCAATTCCGCCAAGCGATCAACAGTGAATCGCGCTAACGGTAAATCGTTCATTAAGGAGTCCACAAATAGCGATCTTACGCGCTTGCGCATAGTCTGCAGATATGAGAGTTGTTACGTGGAATTTGCTACATGGAATCGCCTTGGTAGATCCACTGGAAGCCCCTAGCCTGGCGCAGGTTGCAGGTTCAATAACTGCGGATCTGATCAGTTTGCAAGAAGTAGATAGGCATCAAGAGCGAAGCAACTATGAACACCAAACAAAGATTGTTGCTGATGCCATGGGACTTCCATATTGGGTTTTTGCTCCAGCAATTACTGGCACACCTGGCGAATCCTGGGAAGGTGCAACTGACTCTCATATTCACACGCATGAACATTCCGAGTCTGGTCAGGAACAACCACATTACGGCGTTGGCTTAGCTTCGCGTTATCCAATCTCCAACATTGAAGTCCTGCGATTTAAAGCAGCGCCGATTTCGCTACCGCTTCTAGTGCCAAGTAATCCACGGCCTCGAATGATTAAGGTTGCCGACGAGCCACGGGTAGCGATCATTGCTGACGTTGAAACCCCACTTGGGACATTCACAGTTGCAACAACTCACTTGAGTTTTGTTCCTGGCTTTAACGTTAAACAGCTTCGCCAACTTACAAAGCAGCTAAGTGAGCGGAAGAATCCCGTCCTGATATTTGGTGACTTTAACTTGCCAGGAAAACTTGCCAAGTTTGTTTCGCGTTGGGACAGTCTTGCCGAGTTACCGACTTATCCAACTTTCAAGCCAAGAATTCAGTTCGATCACATCATCGCTCGAGGATTGAGTGACGTATCAATTAAGCAAGCTCAGGAATCAGCTGAAGTATTGCAGTTACCGATTAGCGATCACTGCGCACTTGTAGTCGAAGTTACGAAATAAGTTCCGCTAACTCTTCAAGTGACAATAAGTTTGTCGGCAAAGTTACTTCTTGATCTGCCACGTAGTAAAAGACTGCTTGAATCTGATCTGGATTAACACCCAGAGTTAGGGCTGCTGCTTGTCGGTAGATGGACAACTGCAAATCATTAGCTGATCCAGGTTTTCCAGTTTTCCAATCAACTACTAGCCAACGGTCTTTTGCCGAGGGATCGTCCAATGTGCCTGTGAACAAAGCGTCCATTCGACCACGTAGGGTTCGCCCTCCCAGTACTAACGCAAATGGGAGTTCGAGTGAAGATGGGTTTCGATCCACGAATGGGCCCGATTCAAATGCTGACTTAAGCGCTTGAAGTTGTTCGTCTGAATAGATTTCGTCATCCATCGCGCCGGCGAGCATCTCAGTATCAATCAAAGTCCGACGACCATAAAAAGTTTCCACCCAAGAATGGAAGGTAATTCCTCGATCTGCCGCACTTGATGGTTGGCGTGGCATTGGTCGAACTAGTGACTTCAAGAAAACTTCTTCATTGGTATTCAAAGCTATTAACTGGCTAGCCGATAGCGAGGCAGGAAGTCGAACCAATCTCTCAACAGATTCATATTGGCTGGCTTGCAAAACCAAAGCGTCGATATCTTGTTGCCATGACTCAACCAAAGTAATCTCTTGATCGCTCAGTCCTGATTGATCATGTAACTCAAGCACAGCAGACTTAACAAGTTGCGCTTCGCGCTGGATTGCCTGTCGCTGAGTGGAGTCGACTTTAACTGGCCAAGTTAAGTACTGCACATCAGCGAGTAACGGATTAGTGGCATCTGGGTCTGGAGTTTCGGCCCAAACACCTGGCTGAGTGGCGCCTTCGTGCAAGTCGATCAAGAAGGCACTTGGTCCGCGCATCTTTGATTGCGTTGGACCCCACCAAGATCCGCTGGCAATAACTTTTTGTTCGGCACGGGTAATGGCAACGTAGGCCAACCGACGTTCATCAATTGTGGCAAGCTCGCCAGCAGCAGTTGTGAATGCCTTGAAGTCCACACCACGAGGTCCGACCGGACCTGGGAATTCTGGCAACAACGGATTAATTGGCGCGCCAAGGGCATCCGATGGAATGCGAAAAGCATTCTTTGGCCAATGCCGATCTTTAGGAGTGGAAGGGAAAACACCAACCGTGAGATCTGGAACTACCACGATTGGAAACTCCAAGCCCTTGGATTTGTGAATCGACATCACAATTACTGCATTGTCACTAAGTGTGACATCGGCTTCGACAAGTGAATTGAATCTTTGTCCAGTGCGCAAATATTCCAAGAACGCACCGACGCTCGAGTCACCTTCAAGGTTTCTAAAGTTGCCAGCCAAGTCAATCAAGGCCGCTAGTCGATCAAAGTGCGTGGAACCTTCTGGGGAATTGACCACCATGGCTTCAATGCCAATTCCAGTGACCCGAATGATTCGTGAAATCAAATCAATTGCCGACTCATTACAAAACTTTCGTAGCATGCGAAGTTGTGATGCCAATTCAACTAGCCGAACTCTAGCCTCAGGCGAATAAGGCAAGGACTCGTCTTCACCTACAAGTTCTAGGGCATCCAGCAAGCTAACGCGTTGGGACTTATCAACTGCCGAAACGATGTGATCGAGTTGAACGTCAATTGGCATTTCGGGTGTGACATCGACGCGAACTAATTCCGATGCATGTCGGCCAAGAATTGCCAGATCGCGAGATCCAATTTGCCAGCGCGGGCTAAGCAAGATTCTGGCAAGCGCAGTATTTGCAGTTGGATCGTAGATCGCTTCTAAGTAGCTAACGACTTCACGAACTTCCGGCAGATTTACTAGCGCTCCCGGATCAACAACCTGGACTGGTATTCCCTTGGCCTCAAGTGCGTTGACGTAATACTGCGCATTCTTCTTCTCGCGCAAAAGAACTGCTACTTCATTCCAACTTTTAACTGGCTTGATCTTTGCAATCTGCTCAGCTACCCAATCAACTTCATCGGTAAAAGTTGGAAGTAAAGCAGTGTGAATTTCGCCAGCTGGCTTTGCATCATCAGCGGTGACCAGCTCCACAATCTCAGGATGTATTTCCCGCAACTTGTTACTCAAAGAGTTTGCTGCGGTCAAGATGTTTTCTCCAGAACGACGGTTCGCCGTCAACTTATAAATTTGGGCTGGCTCCCAATTTCCTGCTAACTCACGCGGGAAGTCAGCTTTAAAGTTTTCCATGTTGGTGATCTCAGCACCGCGCCAACCGTAAATTGCTTGGCATGGGTCACCGACTGCCATAACTGGATGTCCGTCACCAAAAAGTTCCTGCAACAAAACCTTCTGCGACAAAGATGTGTCTTGATATTCATCCAGCAAGACCACATGAAATTGATCTTTCAGAATATCCCGCATAGCTTGCGAGTTTTGCGCAGCCTGTGCAGCAAGACGAATTTGATCTGCGTAATCGATTACATCGTTAGTAATCTTTGCTTGCCGGAAATCCATTACCAACTTGGCAAGTTCAATTCGTTTCTTACAGGTTTTGATCATGTCATGCGTAAGTTCTTGCTTCTTTTCAATGCTTTGCAGGCCAACTAATCTCTGGATATCACTTTCGATAATCAGATTTGGGTCTACCAAATAGTTTGAGCACTGCTCATCGAGTTTTAACAGCTCGGTAACTGCGGTAGTTGGGCTGTAGCCAAGGCCGCCCAAGTCATAGTGCGATTGGCAAACCACTCGCATAGCTAATTGATATCGCGTGGCATCAACGACAACACGAGCATCCGGCTCGAGCCCCAAGCGAAGAGCATGCTCTTTAAGTAGCCGTGAGCCAAATGCGTTGTAGGTGGATATAACTGGTTCGCCCAAATCTGCGTGCGCAGATTCATCAGGTAAGTACTTGAGTGCTGCTGGTAAAAAGCTTCGAACTCGAGTCAATAATTCGTTCGCTGCCTTGATAGTAAAGGTCAGCCCAAGAATTCGATCTGGCGCAACCTGCTGGGTCATGATCAGCCAAGCAATTCGTCCAGCCATAACCGTGGTTTTTCCAGTGCCGGCTCCCGCAACAATCATGCTTGGTTCTAGCGGAGAAACTATGGCTGCTAATTGTTCGGCACTTGGGTTAAACCCAAGGACTTTTGTTAAGTCAGATGTTGTGATTTCTTTCATGACAACACCTGCTTACCTTCAGGTGTTGCTGGACACAAAGTTCGCACCTTACACAACTTGCACTTTTGATCTTCGTAGCGTGCTTCGTATCGCTCGTCTAGCACTACTAAAGCTGCTTGGCCGATTCTTTGTTCTAGCCCGATCGTTGAATTCTCGTCATGCGTCTCTGGCGAAACTTGCTGAACCAATGCCAAGTCTGCATTGTCTTTTTCACCAACACGTAATTGAACTAAAGCAGCGCCTTTGACTGGTTGTTCAGATTCGCGCGAAACTTCTTCACCAGCTTTTGTGAAGTTTCCGTTTTCTAAAAGGTAGGTGTAGAGCGCTAGCTGGACGTCCTTGAACAAATCCTTGATCTTCTTGGCATCTTTACTTGTCTTGAAATCAAAAATCATGATTCCGTCTTCGGTGAATTCAATCCGATCTGCTCGACCTGTAATTGCTAAATCCACATCACGTGAAGAGCCATCAGGACTTTCGACTGCAATCTTCGTTTTCCAAGAAAGTCCAGATTCGGTAATGCTTACTTGATCTTTGTGTTCGAGCATCCAAGTTAAGAGGCGAACTGATGCATCATGGGCTGAATTTCGCTCTCGTGAACTTTCCCACTCTGCCTCATATCCCATGCCAGGCCAGAGGCGATCAAGCTGATCGTCGATTGCAGAAATGTCGTAAGCAAGTTCACCCGATGACAAACCTTGCGCAATTGCGTGCAGTGCGTTTCCAAAAATCATTGGTGTTGCAGACTGGGAAAGCGCATTTAGTTTTCGTTCTAAGAACCACTGCGCTGGGCAATGTTCTATCGAAGTAATTCCGGATGCTGAAATTGAAACCTGAGAGTTAGCTGGGCGCTGGTTTTGTGTTGGCTCCAGCACACCCCACCATTTGTCTGGGTCGGCATGGAAAAACAGTGAGCCATGCGTTTTGTGAAGCTGAGCCAACTTGTTAGCTGCCGCAAGCTTCAATGCTTGAGAAGACTCAGGAGAGCTAAGTGTGCGGCGCAAATTCGCAATCACACCCTCTGGACTTAATGGTCGTTTTGGACGTCCCGATGTATGCAAGATTTCAATTTGTGGCATCGCAGTGACGATGTCGGTTATGAATCTGGTTGGAGCAACACCGTCATCTCGCACTGAAGTATCGGTAGCCGTAATCAAAAGGGTTTGCATGGCTCGAGTTAGTGCCACATAAAACAAGCGTCGCTCTTGGGCCAAAAGTTCCCGCATCGTGAGCGGCATTAATTCCAAATTCGGCCCAATGCGATCTGATTGCAGCAAACTTTGATGTTGGCGAAGATCTGGCCAAAGTTCTTCTTGAGCGCCGGCAACAACTACATACTTCCACTGCAAGCCCTTGGAGCGATGCGCAGTTAGAAGTCGTACTGAATCGTTGCGAACGTCGTTTTCGGCCAATGCCTCAGCTGGAATCTCTTGCGCTTCAATTTCATCCAAGAAGTTAGTTAAGTCTTTACCTCTACCGCGAGCCACAAATCGATTCGCAAGATCAAATAGTGAGCAGATGGCATCCAAGTCTCGATGAGCTCGCGTGCTTGGCGTGCCAAAACCGAGAGCTTGCTCTTGTAGTCGAGTTGGCCAAGAAGTGCCCTGCCAGATACTCCATAGGACTTCATGCGGACTAGCACCCGACTGCATAAGCTTTCGGGCTGCTATTAAAACTGTGCCAATTTTTTGGATCGCAGCAACTACTGAATCGTGTCTGCCAGGAGGGACGTCAAGCAACAACTTTGGATCGAGTAGTGACTCGCCAATTAACACCAGTGCTGGGCGTGGTGCATGCTCGGTAGTTCGATCCTTCATTCGCAAGTAACTGCCAAATCGTCGCAAGTCAACGGGATCAATTGCAGCGAGCGGACCACTTAACAAATCAGCAACTACATCAACCGTGGCATGGCGTGGGTTGTCAGTTATGCGCAGCGCAGTAACTAGCGGTGCGACAGCGGGATCTTGATGTAGCGGGATTTCATCTGCTGCAACTTCAACTGGAATTCCAGCAGCAACAAATGCCCGGTAAATCGTTGGAATTGAGACAACTGCAGATCGAACAATCACGGCAAAGTCCGACCACTGCAAGTTTTCATTTGCATGCGCTCGAGCAATCATGTCTGCGATGTGTGATGCCTCTGCGCCAGGTGAATCAAAGGTTCTTACCTTTAGTTCCCCAACATTTTCGGAAATACACTTTGGATTTCGATGCTTATGTATATCAACGGAGTTGAAACCAGCGGGCACGCGATCACCAATAACAGCGCTGGCAGCGGATCGAATCTGCGCGCCAAATCGTCGGCAAGTTGAGAGCACAACATTCTCTACTGGTTTTCCAAATACCGATTCAAATTCCTGTTCAAAATTTCTGATCCCAGCTTCGTCTGCACCACGAAATCCATAAATTGCCTGATCGACATCGCCAACAACCACTAATGCGCTATCAACATTGACCATCGCTTTTAGTAATGCAACTTGGCCTGGGTCCGTGTCTTGGTATTCGTCAACATAAATCGCACTGAATGTTTTGTGTAAATACTCTTGAACATCAGGTCGATGACTTAACAAAACTGCGCGATGAATCAATTCGGAATAATCCAAAACGCCTTCGGCATCTAATACATCTAAATACTCGTCCATGAACACACCAATGGATGCCCAAGTCTGTCTACCAGTTTTGTTTCCAAGGTTTACTAAATCTGCCGGGTCCATGATGTGTGATCGAGTTCGAGACATCACCGCGCGAATTTCTTCGGCTAATCCCCGGGTGCCAACTGCTGGCATTAAGTCCGCAGGCCAATTCAGTCGTTGGTCAGCGATCGCATCTGCAAACAGCTGTCGGGAGCGAACCTGTTGTTCCGGGCCAGATAAAAGTCGAGTTGCTGAAATGTAAGCCTCGTCAGATTGGAACTGTCTGACTAACGCGTAACAAAATGAATGGAATGTGCTAACTAGCGGAACCACACCACCGCCAACAGCAGCCGTGACTTGATCTCGCCAATCGATGGCTGCTCGACGACCAAACGTTAAACCCAAAACTTGATTTGGATGAAGTGCATCGGGACCAGACAGCCGAGCTGCCATTGCAGCCACCAGAGTTGTGGTCTTGCCTGTGCCTGGACCTGCCAAAACCCGCATGGCGCCATGGCGATGATTCACAACGCGAAGTTGATCCTCATCCAGGGTTGGCGCAACATAAGGCAATGCCGGGGTGCGATCAAGGATTAAGCGAGTCATTGCTCCTTATTCCACCATGTAAGGGTGACAAATCCGCATCAGGCTTTCGCAATCCCTCATTATTCAGGCAAGATTATGTAAGTAAGTACTTTTAATTGACCTAATGATTGGGGGATGTCCGTGGCACCAACGGCATCTGCCTCGACCTTGGTTATCGAAGACGCGGTTATAAACCGTCGGTTGCGCAGACCAGCTGACTTGGCCCGCTTTGCCTTCACAGTTTTTGCCATCGTGATCGTTGGGCTTTTGGCATTTTTGGCGCAGAGTACAACTACTGGAATTGATCAAGATATCGCACAAGGTGCCAATCGTCTTCCAGCACCAATCATCTTGATCACAAACTTAGTCAGTGGTTTTGGCGCCTTGATTTTCCCAGCCGCAGCTGCCTTAGATTTATTAATTCGTAAACGCACTCGGCAACTAGTTGAATCAATTGCTGCGCTGCTTGTAACGGTTGTAATTCTTTCAGTTTCGTCTTGGGCGCTCATCCAATCAGGATCCGAACGACTACTCTTAACTTTCGCTGGAACCACAGATCCAGCGACTGCTGTGCCATTCAGCATTGTCGTAGGTGGTTTGGCTGCTTTCACTACTGTGGCTCGAATCATGTCCCGACCAAGATGGAACATTGTTGCCGGAATTGTTATTGGATCAATCGCGCTAGCAAACATTGTCAGCGGTGGTGTGACTGCAGCTGGTCTTGGCGTTTCCTTGCTTGCAGGTTGGGCAACAGGACTTTTGATTCGTTACCTACTTGGAACGGACACCACTCGCCCATCAGGTAATGAAATTGCAAAAGCGATGACTGCACTCGGGCTACCACTCACCTTGCTTCGGGCTGCTGAAGTTTTAGAGTCTGGACGAAAATACGATGCCAGCACAACCGATGGTCAACGGATTGACTTAATCATTTTGGATCGCGATCTTGAAGGTGCCGGATTGGCACAGGCCATTTATCGCTCCGTGAGATTGCGCGATGATTCTGGCGGCTCTGGCACTTCTATGCGTAGGCGCCTCGAACGCATTGCACTTAACAGCTGGGCAATTTCTACAGCTGGAATTCCAACACAACATTTGATTGCAGTTGCAGAAGTTGGACCAGATGCTGCCGTGCTTGCCTTTCAACATGTTCCAGGCCGCACCTTCGATTCAGTTGGTCATTCACTTGGAGATGCTGAACTCGCTGGCGCTTGGGAAATTGTTCGCGATTTACAGTCTGCGCGAATTGCACACCGTTCTTTGATTTCTGAAAACTTTTTGCAAGCAAGCGACGGCAAGGTTTACATTCAGGGGCTCGAAGATGGCACGATTGCAGTTTCGGACGTTTTACTTCGCATCGATCTTGCCGAAGCATTGGTAACTCTTTCAATTGAGTCAGACCCAATGCGCGCAATTCAAGCCGGACGTGTTGTCCTTGGTGACGCAGGCTTAGCGCGCGCTCTACCTGCGCTGCAACCAGTTGCGCTTTCCCCTCATACCCGTGCACAGCTCAAGGAAAATCGTGATTTACTGACAACTTTGCGAGCCACAATTTTGCAAAATATGCCAGAGACCGATGCAGAAGAAATTGAAATTGAACGAGTTAAGCCACGAACTCTAGTAACGATTTTTGCTGGAACCATTGCGGCCTACTTGTTGTTAACTCAACTTGGTCGAGTTAACTTTTCTGAAGTATTCAATACCGCAGACACAAATTGGTTATTGATTGGCTTAGCGTTGTCGGCGCTTACTTACGTTGCGGCAACGCTGGCGCTATCTGGTGTCGTTCCAGAAAGACTTTCGTTTTGGAAAACTTTCCAAGCCCAATGGGCCGCATCATTTGCAACTTTGGTTGCACCCCCAACCTTAGGTTCGGTAGCAATCAATGTGCGCTACCTGTCTAAGCAAGGAATGCAAACTGCGTTAGCCGGAGCTAGTGTTGCAGTCGCCCAAGCCCTGGCGTTTTTTAGTCATATTTTCTTATTGTTTATTGCGGTAATTGCAGCCGGAACTTCTAGTGATTTTTCTTTCCGCCCACCTCGTACCGCGATCATAGTTTTCCTAGTAGTTGCACTTTCTGCTTCAGCTCTCTTTACAATTCCAAATGTCAGGCGCTGGGCAACCGAAAAGATTCAACCAATTTTTTCCCAGGTGCTGCCACGACTTTCCTCACTTGCAAATCAGCCAGCCAAATTGATTACCGGTGTTTTCGGAGTTCTGCTGCTTAATCTTGCTTACTGCGCCTGCTTAGTTGCTTCAGTTAGAGCATTTACACCGGATGCCTCGATAGCTGCAATTGCCTTGGTTTATCTTGCTGGTTCCGTATTAGGTCAAGCCGCTCCTACCCCCGGAGGCTTGGGAGCTGTCGAAGCTGCCCTTGCTGCAGGTTTAACTGCTGCGGGAATAGATGCAGGCATAGCAATCTCAGCTACTTTGGTGTTTCGTTTAATGACTTTCTGGATCCCAACCATTCCTGGTTGGTTTGCATTTAGAAATCTGCAGCGAACCGGCGATCTCTAACTAGAACTAGTACGAAGGTTTGTCAGGTTCGATTTGGCTAACCCAAGCCAGGATTCCGCCGCCAACGTGAATGGCATCTTTAAACCCGGCACCCTTAACCGCAGCTAGAACTTCAGCTGAACGACCGCCAACTTTGCAATGCAAAACGATCTGCTTATCAGTTGGCATCTTGGTTAGAGCATCGCCCATCAAGAATTCATTCTTTGGAATCAATACCGCACCAGGAATACTCACAATGTCGTATTCATTTGGTTCGCGCACATCGATCAGCAAGAAGTCTTTCTCGCCACGCTCGCGAGCTTTTAGCATTTCATCTAGTTGCTTAACATTGATGGTTGAATCAACGATCGCTTCCGCTGCTTCAGCTGAAACAGCGCCACAGAATGCTTCGTAATCGATTAGCTCAGTAACAGTTGGATTTTCGCCACACACTGCACAGTTTGGATCTTTGCGCATTTTGATTTTGCGATAAGTCATTTCAAGTGCGTCATAAACAATTAGGGAACCAACAAGTGGATCGCCAATTCCAGTTAGCACCTTGATGGCTTCAGTTACTTGGATTGAACCAATCGATGCACAAAGCACACCAAGTACGCCGCCTTCGGAACACGATGGCACCATTCCTGGTGGTGGTGGCTCTGGGTAAAGGCATCGGTAGCACGGACCATGTTCAGACCAGAACACGCTTGCTTGACCGTCGAAGCGATAAATCGAACCCCAAACGTAAGGCTTGTTCAGCAAGACACATGCATCGTTAACTAAATAACGAGTTGCGAAGTTATCTGTACCGTCAACAATCAAGTCGTACTGCGCAAAAATTTCCATCACGTTAGTGGAATCAAGACGTGTTTCATGCTTGATTACATTTACATAAGGGTTGATTCCCTTCACGGTGTCAGCAGCGCTATCAACCTTTGGACGATCAATGTCACTTTGACTGTGAATAATCTGGCGCTGCAAATTTGATTCGTCTACAGTGTCGAACTCAACGATTCCCAAAGTTCCAACACCAGCAGCAGCTAAATACATAAGAGCTGGACTACCAAGGCCACCTGCGCCAACGCACAACACCTTTGCGTTCTTAAGGCGCTTCTGTCCTGCCATGCCAACATCAGGAATGATCAAGTGACGGCTGTAACGGCGCACTTCATCAACGGTCAGCTCTGCAGCTGGTTCAACCAATGGGGGTAATGACATTTTGACTCCTGTGAAAGTTATGTCTCTATCAAACCCTGTTTTTCGGTTTCATGGTTAGTCGCGATACATCATGGACAGTTATCGCAAGGATTTTGCAGAAAACTAGGGTCATTGAGACAAGTTCGCGCTCACCCTCTAACGTATGAGCCATGGATGAAGTCCCGTTTTTTGATACCGAAGTGGCAGGCTCTCAAATCAGCGCCTCTAAGGAACAACGGCGCCGTTCTGCCGTAATGCGTGCTGGTCTAGAGGTATTCGCTGAAAAGGGATTCCATTTGGCGTCCATGGATGACATCGCTGAGCGCGCTGGCGTTAGCAAGCCAATTCTGTATCAACATTTTTCTTCCAAAAATGAGCTTTATTTGGGAATTCTCGATGAACGTGTTGATGCAATTGTTCAGCAAGTACGCAGTGCAATTGAATCTGCATCAACGAATAAGAGTCGACTGGAATCTGCAATTGGTTGCTACTTTAACTTGATTGACGATGCAGACCTTGGGTATCGACTCATCTTTGAATCTGACTTCACAATGAACCACGATGTGCGAGCGCGCGTCGAGGATGTTGTCTCACAAGTATCGAGAATTGTTGGAGCCGAAGTCTCAAAACAGACTGGAATGTCCTTAGGCGAAGCAAACATTTTGGCTGGTGGCTTAAGTGGAATGGCGCAGGCAGCGGCATGGCGTTGGTTAAGACTAGGGAGACCAATTTCAATGGAACTTGCTATCTCCCAAACCCTGGATTTGGCATGGAATGGATTGGCATCAATTCAGTCCAAAGAAGTTTCGCCCGAGGCTGAAGTACTCCACCTCGAAGATCGCATAAGTTAACGTAGAATCTGTAGTAACCGCATAAAACTTTTGGAGAAGCCGGCATGGAAATTCGAATTGGTATTCAGCACGTAAATCGTGAAGTTGTCCTTGAAAGCAACGAAGCATTGGCTGCAGTTCAGAAATCTATTGATGCCGCGCTAGCAAGTGGTTCCCTCTTGACACTTACTGATGAAAAAGGTCGCACTGTTATTGTTCCAGGCGACAAGATTGCGTTTATCGAGATCGGTGCTCAGGCTGCTGGTCGCGTGGGATTCACGACAACTTCTTAATTTTTATTGGGACATCATTGGTTTAGCTAGCTAAGCCAAAACTGGTTGCATGAAATGCAACCAGAATGAACACAGTGTCTATTGGGACATCATTGGTTTAGCTAGCTAAACCAATGATGTCCATACGCTTTGCATGACCAACTGTTAGTCGATTAACCATTGCAGTTAACTCAGTTGCAGTCATTGCGGTTTCACCCGCGGGTGGACGCAAGAAAAGTTCTTGAAGCGCCGGACGGGATCCAGCAACCAATGTTGCTTGGCTAATCATTTCGCCCATGAGGCGTCTTCCCCACAGCGCTAATCGGCCAGCAACTTTTGGGTCTTGTTCGATTGCGGTGCGAATTCGCTCAACAGCAAATTCTGCGTGACCAACATCGGATAAAACTTCCGTTACAAGCTTTGCAGTTTCCGAATCCATGTGGGAAGAAATCTCGCGATAAAAATCATTTGCAATTCCATCACCGACATAAGCCTTAAGCAGACCTTCTAGCCAATCGCGTGGAGTAAGTGTGTTGTGAAATTGATTCAATGCTGAGACAAACGGTTGCATTGCTGCAATTGGATCAGAACCCAGAGAAGTTAAATGTGCTGAAATTTGTTCGAAGTGAGCAAACTCTGCAGCTGCCATTTGTGCCAGCGCAGCCTTATCTTCCAAAGTAGGTGCCAAGCTCGCATCTGCAGCAGTGCGCTCAAAAGCCACTAACTCGCCATATGCGAGAACACCCAATAGGTCAATAACAGCAGGACTAGTCACAACGCTTAAGGGTAGGCGATAAACGGGTACAATTGAAGTCGGCCACGAAAATGTACGTGTTTGCCGTATATCTACCAGGAGTTTTCTCATCGCTAGTTTTGCCGATCTCGGCGTTCCCCAAGACATCTGCTCGGCATTAGCCAGAAAGGGCATCATCGATGCCTTCCCAATTCAAGAAATGACTTTGCCGCTTGCTATGTCGGGCCAGGACTTAATTGGTCAAGCCAAGACCGGCACTGGAAAAACTCTAGGTTTTGGAATTCCACTGTTAACTCAGGTCATCAGTCCAACAAATCCCGAATGGGCAGAATTCAAGAACGCTGGAAAGCCACAAGGCTTGGTAATTGTTCCAACTCGTGAATTAGCTATCCAAGTTGCTGACGATTTAGAAACTGCCGGAAGGAACATGGGCGCTCGCGTTCTAAGTCTTTACGGTGGCAAGGCTTACGAGCCACAGGTTGAAGCGCTTAAAAATGGTGTCGAAGTTATTGCAGGCACTCCAGGCCGCTTAATCGACATGATTAAGCAAGGTCATTTGGACTTAAGTGCAATCAAAGTTTTGGTGCTTGATGAAGCTGACGAAATGTTAGACATGGGTTTCTTGCCTGATGTTGAAACTCTGGTTAGCAAAACTCCAGCTAGCCGACAGACCATGTTGTTCTCGGCAACTATGCCAGGACAGATTGTTGCCCTCGCTCGTCGCTACATGACACAGCCAACTCACATACGAGCATCTGATCCAACAAGTGATTCTTCAACCGTTGATGCAATCGAACAGCACGTATGGCGTTGTCATCAAATGGATAAGCCAGAACTTGTTGCTCGCGTTTTGCAGGCTGAAGGTCGCGGACTAACTATGATTTTCTGCCGCACTAAGCGCGTTGCTGGAAATCTTGCAGAGGATCTTGCTAATCGTGGATTTGCTTCGGCTGCAGTTCACGGCGATCTTGGTCAAGGCGCTCGCGAACAAGCATTGCGTGCCTTCCGATCTGGAAAAGTCGATGTGTTAGTTGCAACTGACGTTGCAGCTCGAGGTATTGACGTTGCTGATGTAACTCACGTAATCAATTACGAATGTCCTGACGATGAAAAGACTTACTTGCACCGCGTTGGCCGTACTGGTCGTGCTGGTGCATCAGGTGTTGCAATCACACTTGTTGACTGGCAGGACATTAATCGCTGGCAAATGATTAACCGGATGCTTGGTATGGACTTCAACGAACCTGTTGAGACTTACTCATCGAGTGATCATGTGTATGAAGGTCTTGGTATTCCAAAGGGAACAACTGGCGAACTGCCTGGTTCAGCGCGCACACGTGAAGGTCTAGCCGGTGAAAAACTTGAAGACCTTGGTGAGACTGGCGCAAACAAGGGCCGACGTTCTGGAACTGGAAAACCAGCGACTGGTAAATCCGGATCCGGCACTAAATCAAATAGCAGCACCCGAAATTCAGCGTCAAAGCCTCGTTCGACAAGTTCAGGTGATTCTTCGACAAAGGCAACAGCCGAAAAAGCTCCAGCAAAAGAACGCACCCCACGGCAACGCAGCCGTACTCGCGGAACTCAAAAAGACGCTTAGTTAAAGGCTTTAACTTGCTGCCAAGTTTCACTTAACTTGGCTTCCAAGTAATCGTTTGTAGCTTGCATACTTAGGCCTGCAATTTCACTAGCCATAACTGGGGTTCCAAATAGTAAATGAATTGTTGGTCTGTGGAAGACTCTGGAAAGCGCTTGCAAAATACTTCTTTCAACTGATCCGGTGCCAAGTTTTCTAGTGTCGTGATGCGCAATCGGCAGGATTGGCATTTCTACAGATTTTGCCATCGCAGTTGCACCTGGTCGCCACGGCCTCGGCGAAGCTTCCGCATTGATTTGCACATCACCTTCGGGGTACATCAATACACATTCATTGTTTTTCAGCACACCTCGAGCAGCTCGATATGCACTTTTACCATCATGTTGGTCCGTCGGAATGATTCCGCTGCCGGTCACGATTTGCTTGGCAAGCGGGAAGTTCCACATGTCCGATGTTCCAACCGGTCGCAAGTGTCGGTGATGCTTGCAACTTCCCTTGCATGGACCGTCAACTGTATATCCGAGTTTGTGCAAGGTGCCAACGACAACAACTACGTCCACCACAGTCGTATGGTTAACCACAATCATTGCTGGGCCAGGTGAATTCAGTGCAATTAAGTTCGCTTCTCCGTGTACTTGAATTTTTGTAAGTCGGCGCGACAGAAAGTATAGAAATGTTCCTGGTTGACCGCGCATTTCTAAATTCTACTTCAAGACTTAAAAGCAGAATTAAGCAACAGGTTGCGCGCCAGTGATCTCCACAAGTGAGCCACACATAAATGCAGCCTCTTCCGAAGCCAAGAATGCAACTAGAGCCGCAACTTCATCAGGGCGACCAACTCGACCAAATGGAACTAGTGCATCAAGATCAGCAATGGTTCGTCCGGATCGCTTTGCGCCAGCTTCAAGCATTGGCGTATGAATTTCACCTGGGCAAACTGCATTTACTCGCACGTTATGCGGCGCGTAATCACGTGCCAAGTTTTGCGAGAAGGATGCAACCGCTGCTTTGGTTACGTTGTAGCCGA
The DNA here is from genome assembly GCA_026392515.1 of Actinomycetota bacterium. Classification (GTDB taxonomy): domain Bacteria; phylum Actinomycetota; class Actinomycetes; order S36-B12; family UBA5976; genus UBA5976. The sequence goes on from JAPLBY010000034.1 coordinate 112,820, forward strand.
TGCAATTTGGGGCGGGATGTAAACCCCATTGCGATGCAGTGTTAACTATTGCGCCACCGCCGCCAGCAATCATGTGCGTAAGTGCAGCGCGGCACAAGTGAAACATTGCGTTGATGTTAACTGCGAACAAGTCATTCCAGTCGTCCACGCTAATGTCTAAAATGTTGCCACGTCGCATGATGCCTGCGTTATTAACCAGGATGTCGATTTGGCCACGAAGTTCAAATGCTTGCGCAATTAAATCTGTACAGGCTGATTCGCTCGAAATATCTGCTGGAATTGCAATTGCAGATCCACCGCTTGCCACAATGTCTGCTGCGACTTTATGCGCATTTTCTGCGTTCGTGTCAGTCACAACAACGAATGCACCCTCGCCAGCTAAGCGCTGACAAATAGCAGTTCCGATTCCACCGGCGCCGCCCGTAACAATTGCAGTTTTTCCAGTAAAACGATTTGTCTGGTTCATTGAAATTCCATTCCCTGTTTCGGTAGCGAGTATCGAGGCGTAAATCTGGTCTCGAAGATTGACCCTAGATGAATATCCCCTGAATTCAGAAGGAAATCAGGTATTTGGTCAAACTATGGATTCTTTAGATATAGGCCTTAACGGGTAATCTCGACACGTGAGCACAACACAAACCCGCATCTACCTAGCCAGGCTGGCTGGGACTGCCGTATTTGACTCCGTGGGAGATCAAGTAGGCAAGATTCGTGATGTCGTTGTTACCTCGCGCTTAACTGGCAAGGCACCCTCAGTTTTGGGATTTGTCGTGGAAGTTGCCCCACGCCGCAGAATCTTTGTACCTATGGCGCGCATCACTTCGATTGAGCCAGGATCAGTTGTCACAAGTGGCGTAGTTAACCTGCGCAGGTTTGAAGGTCGCGCCGAAGAAACTCTGGTTATCGCAGAATTACTAGATCGTCGAGTAACGCTAATTGAATCTAGTGAACTCGTTACCGTTCAAGACATCGGCATGACACAAGAGCGAACTCAGGAATGGTCAATTAGTCGACTTTTCATTCGTAAAGCTGGATCAGGTTTTGGTCGTCGCGGCGAAACGGTTGCAGTCGAGTGGAGCGCAGTTACTGGATTGTTTTCGGAAAGTGAACAACAGCCTGTTGATTACCTTTTGGCATCCATTGAGACGATGCGTCCAGCCGACTTAGCTAACTTGCTGCAAGAGTTGCCACAAAAGCGTCGCCTCGAACTTATTCAAGGCCTTGATGTTGAAAAGCTTGCAGACGTTTTCGAAGAACTTCCAGAAGATGATCGCGTTGAGATTATGTCTGAACTTGGTTTGGAACGCGCAACTGATGTTTTGGAAGAAATGGATCCAGATGACGCTGCGGATTTGCTTTCGGAATTACCGCCAGAGCAAGCTGAAGAATACCTCGAAGCAATGGAACCTGATGAGGCCGAAGACCTTAGAAGGCTTTTGACTTACGATGACTTCAGCGCGGGCGGCATGATGACAACTGAGCCAATCGTGCTATCAACTGATGCCACAGTTGCAGAAGCTTTAGCTCGAGTGCGCGAGGAACAACTTTCTCCGGCACTTGCATCTCAGGTTTATGTGACTCGGCAACCACTTGAAACACCGACTGGGAAATATCTAGGTGTTGCCCATGTTCAAAGATTGCTTCGTGAACCTCCTTCAAGTTTGGTTTCAGGCGTTCTGGACACTTCACTAGATCCAATTGGACCCGGCGCACCACTTGGCCAAGTTGCTAGATACTTTGCGACTTACAACTTGGTCGCGCTACCAGTAGTTGATGCAAATGGTCATTTGATTGGCGCAGTAACTATTGATGACGTAATCGACCACATGCTGCCAGAAGACTGGCGGGAAAACGAGTTAGATGAGGAGGGCTGATCATGGCACGCAACGAACGAAGAGGACCACGTTTAGATCAGCCTTTAGAAAGAGGGCGCAACCTACGTCCAACTGTCGACTCTGAAGTCGCAGGTCGTGTTAGCGAACGAGTTGCTCGATTCATAGGATCCTGGCGCTTTCTTGGCTACATGACATTTGTAGTTTTTGGTTGGCTTGCTTGGAACATTTTTGCCCCAAGCGATCTTCGAGTGGATGCATTTCCTTTCCTTTTTCTAACTTTGTGTTTGTCATTGCAGGCTTCCTACGCTGCGCCGCTGATTTTGTTAGCGCAAAATCGCCAAGCAGATCGAGAGCGCGCTGTCTTACAAGACGATCGTGATCGCACTGCGCGCCTAATGGCTGATTCAGATTTTTTGACTCGTGAAATTGCTTCATTGCGCCTAGCACTAGGTGAAGTCGTCACGCGCGACTACCTACGTGGCGAGATCCGTGACTTGCTGGAAGAATTCAAAGACATACAAAACGTCGATAAAAAGGATGATTCAGAAACTTCATGAGTGTTAACCAAGAAGCTGTTCAAGCCGCTCTCGCAACTGTAATTGATCCAGAAATTCGTCGACCAATAACTGAAATTGGAATGGTTAAAGATGTTGCTATTGCTGGCGGCAAAGTAACAGTTGGGGTTTACCTGACAATCTCTGCTTGCCCAATGCAAGACACCATCGTTAACAGTGTCAAAGCCGCAGTTTCTAAAGTCAGAGACGTTGTCGAAGTTGAAGTTGAGCTCGATGTAATGAGTCCTGAGCAACGCACTGCGCTTCGGGAAAAGTTACAGGGACCAACCAAAGAGATTCGATTCAACTTGCCTGGATCCTTGACCAGAATCTACGCAATTGCTTCTGGCAAGGGTGGCGTTGGAAAGTCCTCAGTAACAACTAACTTGGCTGCAGCTATGGCAGTTCAAGGGTTGTCAGTTGGCATTGTTGATGCAGATATTTACGGTCACTCAATCCCCGACATGATGGGAGTCACTCAGGCTCCACTCAAAGTCGAAAACATGATCATGCCGCCACAGGGTCATGGCGTTCGCATCATGTCCATGCTTCCACTTAAGCCAAAAGGCCGACACGAGCCAGTCGCAATGCGTGGTCCGATGTTGCATCGTTACCTTGAATCATTCTTGAGCGAAGTTTGGTGGGGCGACCTAGACGTGTTACTTCTAGACCTGCCACCAGGCACAGGTGACATTGCCATCAGCACGGCACACCTGTTACCGCAAAGTGAATTAATCATCGTCACTACTCCGCAGCCAGCTGCTGCAGACGTAGCAATTCGTGCTGGAATGTTGGCGCCACAAGTTAATCAACGCGTAAGCGGAGTGATTGAGAATATGTCTGCATTTGCTTGCCCACACTGTGGTGAACCAATCGACATGTTTGGTACTGGTGGCGGAAAAATGGTTGCCGAAACCCTTACCCAGAATGTTGGCCAAGAAGTTCCATTGCTTGGACGAATTCCTTTTGATCCAGGTTTACGTGAAGGTGGAGACGCAGGAATGCCGTTCGTGCTTTCCCATCCCGATGCGCCGGCTTCTAAAGCAATCATTGAGATGGCAACCAAACTTGGAACTCGGCCACGTGGCTTAGTTGGAATGAACTTAGGCGTTACACCTAATCGCGATTAAGTAGCGTCTGGATCGAAAACTGGATTTACTTTTGCCGAACCAGCTGGAGAAGATTTTGCCTGTCCGGCTAATCCGGTTAGTCCTGCCACTGAGGAAACTGCATTTGTAGTTAATCCCCGAGGCGTAAGACCGCGCAGATCTTTGGCTAGATCCGTTACCGCTTTGGTGTCAACCGATCCAGTCAGTTCCGCGGTGGCTTCGCTTGCTTTAGTTCGCATGGTCTTGATGAACTTTGCGAACTGTGCGCTCATCTCTGGCAAACGCTCAGGGCCAAAAACGATCAGGCCAATCATCGCAATGACCAAAAACTCTGTCCACCCGATATTCATAACCCGACTTTACTCCCCTAGTAAAAGCTAGTTCTGATCTGAACCCAGAGTTACTTCGATAACACTGCCATCTAAAAGCGTTAATTCGACAACGTCGCCTGGATTTTTTGCTCGGATTCTGACAACTAGCTCAGTGCCATCGCTAACTTTGACGCCATCAATTGCAGTAATCACATCACCAGCTGCCAATTCCGTTTCAGAAGCTGGCCCACCTTCGACTACAGATTGGACCAATGCGCCTTGCTTTTCGTATGTCATGTCCAGTTGAACGCCAATTACTGGGTAACTAGAAGAACCGGTCTCGATTAGTTCAGTTGCAACTCGTCGAGCTTGATTAATTGGAATTGCAAAACCAAGTCCAATGCTTCCGCTTTGACCTGAGACGGAACTGCCCGTTGTTGCAATAGCGGAATTGATTCCAATCACTTCACCACGAGAGTTAACCAACGGCCCACCAGAGTTACCAGGGTTAATCGCAGCATCAGTTTGGATTGCACTAATGAATGAAACGTCAGTGGCATCCCCTGCAGTTACCGGACGGTTCAAAGCAGAAACTATTCCACTTGTAACGGTGCCAGTCAGACCCAATGGTGAACCGATCGCAATTGTGGCATCACCAACAACAACATCGTCAGAATTACCGAGCGCGGCAACCGGCAAGTTTCCACGATCAATTCGAAGCACCGCTAAGTCATACGATGCGTCCGTTCCAACGATCGTTGCGGTTTCTTGAGATTGGTCTTGAAAAGTTACAGTTATTTCTTGAGCTCCACCAGCTCCAGTAGCAACATGGTTGTTAGTCAAGATGAAAGATTCTTTTGCAGTACTTCTAATCACAAATCCAGACCCAGTGCCTGAGCCTTGGTCAGAAGTCACATCGATTGATACAACTACCGGCAAAACTGCTTGCGCAATTCCAGCAATAGAGTCATCGGCGCGCGGTGAAGTATCTCCGCTTGAGGCTGGAAGTGAGATCGACGGAGCTGGAGTGTTTCCAATCATGGAGGCACCCATGAAACCGATCATGCCCGCCAGTAGGCCACTGATTACACCAGCGATTATTGCTTTCTTTACGGCTGGTGAAGCGCTGCCTGCTGATTGCTCAGAGTACGAAACTGGGGGCGTGTAAACAAATGTTGGGGTTGGTAGCGGAGCCACAGCCACTTGGGTTGCTTGCAAATTAGGCAGGTCTACAGATGAAGGTGTCTCGGGCAAATCATGCGGATCTTCCGGCGTCTGTGTCATAACCTAACTTTCTTGGTAACTTGGCGTTCTTTTGTCTACCCCTATTCTCTCTGATGAATCCGACATCCTGCTCGCCGAACTCCCCTTCCCAACCAGATCAGAGACAACCTCTGGCCAAAAATTGGCAGGACCTTAGCCAAATTCCACCGGTGGCCGTACGCTTACTTCATGGCACCAACAGATCCACGTATCCTGGCAATCCACCGCGCTTCTACTGACTATGCCGAAAGCTGGGCAGGTGAGGACGGAATCCGTTCCCATGCCCGTGCTAAAGCTGCCGAAATTGGCTGTGTCGCAATGGGGCCGGGCGCCGGAAGTATCGTGCGCACTTTAGCTGCTGCTATTGACGCCAAGAACGTTGTTGAAATTGGCACTGGTGCTGGCGTATCTGCGCTTTGGCTTTTAGATGGAATGAATTCCGAGGGTGTTCTAACGAGCGTGGATGTTGAAGCAGAGCATCAGTTAATTGCTAAGGATGCAATCTCCCAAGCTGGAATTGCTCCTAACCGAGTTCGTTTGATTAATGGTCGAGCCGATGAAGTACTAGATCGTTTAACTGAATCGGCTTACGACATTGTTTTGATAGCTGGCAAACCACTCGAGCTTGCTGATCATATTTCACGGGCTTTGAATCTGTTGCGAAGTGGTGGTCTGCTCATTATTGATCGCGCACTTTGGAACGATAAATTAGCTGATCCAGCTCAGCGGGATCCAGATACGGTTGCTATGCGCGGCGCTATCGAAGCGCTAGCTAGTAACGAAGATTTTGTTGGTTCATTGCTACCAGTTGGTGGCGGATTGTTAGTGGCTGTTAAAAAGTAGGCAGTGCCAGATTAGGCAATGTTTGTTTAGGCAGCGCTCATTGATGCCAAAGAAATAGCAAGCTATTTCTTTGGCATTGAACTTACTGTGTCTTTTAGAACTGCTCCAAGGTCTTTAACTTCCTGAGCATTAAGTTCAACTACCAAGCGTCCGCCGCCTTCAAGTGGAACTCGAAGAACATAGCCGCGACCTTCTTTTGTGCATTCCATTGGGCCGTCGCCTGTGCGTGGCTTCATAGCTGCCATTTTGGTCACCTTCCGATAAGTTTCGTGAATTACGCTTTGGTATCTCTATTATCCCTTAAAAACAGGTGGTTACGAAATCCGGACAATTGCTCAAAACCCTTGCAAATAATGGGGTTTTCAAAGGTTAAAACGACCTAAATGTGGAGCGGCTTTTAAAGCTTGCCTTGCTCGACTTGGCTAGCAAACTTTTCTAGTGACTTACGAACGCCGTAAACAAAACCAGGCTTAACAAAAAAGAATCCAACTTTGCCCAAAAGGCCAAGTGGTAGGTCTAAGTCCTCACTCCAAATGAATTTTGAAGTTGATTCACTAGTTGCTACAACTTCAAAAGTTCCAGTTCCGCGCACAACTCGACCAGTATGGTTCACATCGCAAAGCCTTGGTGGCTCCCAAGTGGTGATCTCCATGGTGTCCAGAAACCCAATGCGCCAAATTCCAGTGAAAGCTTCGATCTTTCCGCCCACACCTGTTCCGTCACCATCTACTGGCCAAACTTTGGTACCAAGCATCCACTGACTTTGCGCTTGCCAGTTAGTTATGCCATCCCAAACTTTTTGTGCGGGAGCTTGAATCAAAACTTCTAACTCAATGTGTTCCATTAACCCTTTAGCCAATCAAATACGGTTTCTTCGCACTGCTTGAGTTGAGCAACAGAAACGTGTTCATTTCGAGAATGCGCTAAACCAGGATCCCCAGGACCAAGGTTTACTGCTGGCACTCCCATTGCGGAGAATCTCGCAACATCAGTCCAACCAAACTTCGGTGCAACTTTTCCACCAACCCGAGAGACTAAATCCGCAAGCGCTGGGCGATCTAGTCCTGGCATCGCGCCCGGTGCGTTATCGACAAACTCAACAAGGAAGCCGTCAAAAACTTCTCGGATGTGCGCTTCGGCTTGGGCTCCACTGGTGCTTGGTGCGTATCGATAGTTAACTTCAACGGTTGCCGAATCTGGGATCACGTTTCCGGCTATCCCGCCAGAAACCTGCACTGCGTTTAGGCCCTCGCGGTACTCAAGACCGTCGATCAATACTTTTGCTGGAACGTAGGAATTAAGTCTGGCCAAAATGTCGCCCAAATTGTGAATCGCATTATCCCCAAGCCAAGAACGCGCACTATGAGCCCGAGTGCCCACTGTGGAAACTTTTGCTCGAAGTGTGCCTTGGCAACCAGCTTCAATGTTGGCATTGGAAGGCTCTAGTAAAACTGCAATGTCGGCTGCCAGCCATTCTGGATGTTCAGCAGCAATCAGGGTCAAGCCATTTCGCTCGCTATCGACTTCTTCGCATTCATAAAAAATGTAGGTGACATCGAACTGCGGATTCTCGATAGTTACAGCCGCTCGCAGTGCTACGGCCACGCCACCCTTCATGTCACATGAGCCAAGGCCGAAAACTACATCATCAGGAACAACCGTGCCATCACTTGGCAGACCACTGCCGCCGGAGACAAAAACTGCGGCTTCGTTGTCAGCTACTGGGACGGTGTCGATATGGCCTGCAACTATGACTCGGGAGGCCTTATCCAGGTTAGTTTTTGCAACCACTGAGTTCTTGAATCGGTGAACTTCCAACCAATCGCATTTGCTTAATTCGACAAAAATGGCATTTGCTAATGCAGCTTCATTGCCAGAAACGCTTGGAATATTGACCAGATCGGTAGTCAGCGCAACGATGTCGGCGTGCGGGTTTAACGCAACTATGTCCACACGACTACGGTAGTCCTGTAATGCTTTTTTCACTACTTAATACCCCTATTTTCAAGGATTGACATGAGCCAGAGTCAAATTGCAACTGCCACCGGATTAGCCACGTACGCGGCTGACGTGCTACTTGATGTTTGGTATCCGCAACCAGCTCTTGGCGAAAAAGCAGCTCACGTTACTGGTCTAGAACGAGGAATCGATACTGATGCATTGCGCGGAGTTCGAGTTGAAGTAATTACCACCACTTCGGATTTGGCCGCTGCTCCTAAAGATGCCGCAGATGCATACTTGCGTCTGCATTTACTTTCGCACCGATTAATGGCTCCGCGAACTATAAATCTTGATGGGTTATTTGGATTGCTTACCAACGTTGCCTGGACCTCACTTGGTCCAGTAGCAGTTGAGAATGTTACTCAAGTGGCCATAAATGCTCGAGCCAAAGGTATCCAGTTAAACGTTTTTGGCTTGGATAAGTTTCCGCGCATGTTGGACTACGTAGTTCCAAGTGGCGTGCGAATTGCGGACGCTGATCGCGTGCGACTTGGAGCACATCTAGCTTCGGGCACGACAGTTATGCACGAAGGATTCGTAAACTTCAACGCTGGAACTCTAGGTGCCAGCATGGTTGAAGGTCGAATCTCAGCTGGCGTAGTTGTTGGTAACGGATCTGACATTGGTGGTGGCGCCAGCATTATGGGAACTCTCTCTGGTGGCGGCAAAGAAGTAATCACTATTGGTGAGAATTGCTTGGTGGGCGCCAACGCCGGCGTGGGAATTTCACTTGGCGATAGTTGTGTCGTTGAAGCCGGTTGTTACATCACCGGTGGATCAAAAATCACCCTGCCAGATAACACTGTGGTCAAAGCAAAGGAATTATCTGGTGCTAACGGTTTGTTATTCCGACGTAACTCAGTTTCGGGTGCACTTGAAGCAGTAACTCGCGAAGGTACTTGGGGCGGGCTAAACGAAGCCCTTCACAAAAACTAAGTTCTAGTTATCGCTTAGCTAGATCGACATAGCCGCGTTCAGCTTCACCAATGTAAACCTGGCGTGGGCGACCAATCTTTGTGTCTGGATCTGTGATCATTTCCTGCCACTGTGCGATCCAACCTGGTACTCGACCAATTGCAAACAACACAGTGAACATGCGAGTTGGGAAACCAATCGCGCGGTAAATCAAACCAGTGTAGAAATCAACATTCGGGTACAGCTTGCGTTCGATAAAGAATTCATCATTTAGCGCTGCGTCTTCAAGTTCGCGTGCGATATCAAACAGTGGATCTTGGACGCCAAGCATGGTCAAAATGTCATGTGCACGCTTGCGGACAATTGCAGCACGTGGATCGTAACTCTTGTAAACGCGGTGACCAAAGCCCATTAGCTTTACGCCGTCTTCGCGATTCTTTACGCGCTGAATGAACTGTTGAACTGTGTCACCGGAACTTTGAATTCCTTCCAGCATTTCAAGAACCGCTTGGTTGGCGCCACCATGTAGTGGACCGAACAACGCGTTAATGCCAGCTGAAACTGAAGCGAATAGGTTTGCGTGCGAAGAACCAACCATACGAACCGTTGATGTTGAGCAATTCTGTTCGTGATCTGCGTGCAAAATAAAAAGCATGTCTAGAGCTTTAACAATTGCTGGATTGACTTCGTATGGTTCGGCCGGAACACCGAAAGTCATGTTCATGAAGTTGGAAACATAATCAAGAGAATTATCTGGGTAGCGCGAAGGCTGACCGATTGTTTTCTTGTATGCATAAGCAGCAAGAGTTGGGATCTTTGCCATCAAGCGAATTGTTGAGATCTCAACTTGGCGCTCATCAAATGGATCAAGTGAATCTTGGTAGAAAGTAGACAGCGCACTCACTGCACTACTCAAGACTGGCATTGGGTGCGCATCGCGTGGGAAACCATCAAAGAATCGGCGAAGGTCTTCGTGCACCATGGTGTGCATGCTGATGTCTTCAGTGAACTTGCTCAGTTCGCCAGCACTTGGCAGGTGACCGTAAATCAAAAGGAAGGAAGTTTCTAGAAAAGTACTTTGCTCTGCAAGTTGTTCGATTGGGTAACCGCGGTAACGCAAAATTCCCTTATCACCATCGATGTAAGTGATTGCAGATTCACATGAAGCGGTGTTCATGAAGCCGTGGTCAAGCGTTATGTGGCCGGTTTCTTTAAGCAACGCCGACACGTCATAACCTGAAGCGCCAACCGTAGCTGGGACCTCACCAAGAAGTAGTTCGCCATTTGGGTGGACCAGTTTTGCTTGGGACATGAGACAAACTTACTATTTGCGCCCTTGCTAGGACTAATCAGACTATTTACTTACTGCCCGATAACCGGGCGGCAGCGCTGGCAATTCGCTCATCCGTAGCCGTTAAGGCAAGGCGGACATGGCGCTGACCTGCTGGCCCATAAAAGTCTCCTGGGGCAGCCAAGATGCCCTTCTCAGCAAGCCAGTTAACCGTTTCAAGGCAATCGGCTCCTTTGGTAGCCCATAGATATAGGCCAGCCTGAGAGTGCTCAATTTTGAAGCCAGCTGAAACTAGTGCGGTGTGAAGTACATCACGTCGCTTGGCATATTTGGCTTTTTGAACTGCCACATGCGCATCGTCACCCAGTGCCGCAACTGTTGCTAGCTGAACTGGTGTTGAAACCAACATGCCAGCGTGCTTTCGGAGTCCAACTATGTCAGCAATTAACTTGGTATCGCCCAGTACTGCGCCGGACCGATAGCCCGCAAGATTTGATCGCTTCGACAATGAGTGCACGGCCAGGATCCCAGTGAAGTCTGTGCCACAAACTCGAGGATCCAGAATTGAAATTGGTTGGGCTTCCCAACCAAGTTCGATGTAACACTCATCACTAACAACTGGAGCAGAAAGCTCGCGGCCGCGGGCAATGATTTCTTTTAATTGATCCGCGGTTAATACTTCGCCAGTTGGATTGCTTGGAGAATTCACCCAAATCAGGTCAGCGTTATCTGGAATGTCAGAGACTTGTTTGTAAGTTACGTATTTTGCATGCGCCATCAATGCGCCAACTGCATATGTTGGATAAGCCAGCTCTGGAATAGCAACTGTGCTGTTGGAATTTAATCCAAAAACGACCGGGAGCCAAGCGACAATTTCTTTAGATCCAATTGATGGCACAACTTGATCAACGTTTAATTCAGCCGACAAGATTCGCGAAGCCCAAGAAACCCAAGCTTGTCGCAGTTCGATTAGTCCAGCTGCAGTTGGATAGCCAGGTGCATTAGCAGCGGCGGCTAGCGCAGCAGTAATTACTTCAGGAGTGTCATCTACGGGAGTGCCAATCGAAAGGTCAACAATTCCATCTGGATGTTTTCGTGCTACATCCCCTGCAGCTGCAATTCGATCCCAGGGAAAATCTGGTAACCCATTTGCAAGTGGTGAAATCAGTTAACTCACCTGTGGTGGAAGAGACTTGATTTCTTCTGGATCGTTGCTGGTCTTGCCAGTCTTTGACGCGCCACCAGGAGAACCGATGGTTTCGAAGAATGCAGTGTTAACACCCTTAAAGCTGTCCCACTTTTCTGGGACATCGTCTTCGTAGTAGATAGCTTCGGTTGGACAGACTGGTTCGCAAGCGCCGCAGTCAACACATTCGTCGGCCTGGATGTACATCATGCGATCGCCTTCGTAGATGCAATCTACTGGGCATTCTTCGATACAAGCCTTGTCTTTAACATCGACACAAGGCAGTGCAATCACATAAGTCATTTCGATCTCCATACAAATCCTGCGAGAAAAGTAACTTTCTCAGCACTACAAACTTACCTGTCTATTGGGATTTTTGTCGCATCAGGCTTGGGATTCGGGAAGTGAATGCTGTCCTCTGCCTGGAAGGCGCATGGCAGGGAGTACCGCCGCCATAGAAAGCAGAACGGCGCCAGCGATTATGTAGGACGTGGAATACCAAGTCACAGTAAAAACCAAGTCCCCATTTCCAGATTCAATAGCCATCCGAAGTGTTATCAAAACCCAGCTGACGGTGAATACTGTGCCAGCTAACCGCGTCTGAAATTGTCGATTTAGCCACAAGATTGTCAACAGACAAATGCCTAAGGAAAGAACTAAGCCATACGGAACTCGAATTCCAAGAATCACTATTCGATCAGCATGAGCAAAGCCGGCGATAATGCTTACAAATGCGCCGACGATTGCACTGAATAGAACTATCCGAAGCTTTGTCATTTAACTAATCTATTGCTTTATTGAAATGCCATTGAATAAGTCAGTTTCTCTACCCAGTGCATCAAATGGTGCCGCTGGAGTTCCAGCCACCAGTCGGTAGTACTCAGTACCCATAACTTGTGAGCCTAGGTTGTTAGAAAGTGCAAAGAATCCTTCTTCAGTACTTATCTGCGTGGCATGAGCTCGCAGGGCACGCATTTTCTGTTCTGCAAATTCCCCACCATCAATTGCTGTCGTAACAAGTTCATCTGGGCAAGCAAATGGAATTTCATCTGGGTCTTGCGCGGCAAATCCAGTGTCCTCGCCCGCAGCTTTTAGCATTTCGATGCCAGCTCGCATCACGCTAACTGGAAACGCAGTCCAATAAACCTTTTCTATTGACCAAGGTGCGCCTAATTCAGGAGCAAAACTAGGCGCTGCTGCTAACTCCCGCGCATATGTTGAAACACGATGTGCCTGAATATGATCTGGATGCCCGTAGCCGCCGAAATCATCGTAAGTGACTAATACCTGAGGACAGGTTTCGCGAATTATCTTTACTAAATGCTTTGCTGCTTCCAAAAGATCTGCGCGCCAAAAACAATCGGTGCGATCGTTTGGTGGTGTGCCCACCATCCCACTATCCCGAAAAGCGTGCGGGCCGCCCAAGAGTCGCCAGTCGGTCACGCCAAGTTCAGCCATAGCTGCTGCTAATTCCGTAATTCGATGTTTGCCCAGTCCATCCGATTGGTCAGCAGCCAGATGGGCAAGCTCTGGAACTAAAATTTCGCCTTCTTCACCTAACGTGCAGGTGACAAGCGTGACCTGTGCCCCAGCAGATACATACTTAGCCATAGTTGCGCCACTGCCGATAGTTTCGTCATCAGGATGCGCATGCACCAATAGCAAACGTTGATTTGGCAGAACGCCTGAGCTAGATGTCATGTACCAACTGTACGAGACACCTACTAGTTAAACGTGGCAGGATCAAGGGGTGACCGAATCCTTTCCACGCCAAAGTGCGGCAACTCGTAATTTTCAACTGGGAGCACCACGAAGTTTTCAGGTGTGCGAATCCGGTGCGCAAGTCCTATTTCTACGAAGCGATAGTGGCCGAGATTCCGTTAACTCGCTTTGGGTCTATGACGTAGCAAAGCGAATCGAAACCAAGTTCGCAGATCCTCGAGTTCTTCTGGCTGATGATGCTGAAGTTCCGGCTGCCGAAAGAGCTCGACGCGAACGTATGCGAGAAACTACTTCTGGAATTACTTCGTATTCAACCGATCGCACGGGAACCAAGGTTGCCTTTGCACTTTCTGGGCAACTATTCGTTGGTCAGACTTCTGATGCAGCTTTAAAGAACTTGAATGTGGATGGACCAGTTATCGATCCAAGACTTTCTCCTGATGGAAACTATGTTGCCTGGTCAAATGGCAAAGATTTGTTCATAGTTGATTTCAATGGTGGTGGCTTACGCAATTTAACTAACGAAAAAACTGAGAACGTTTCTTGGGGTTTGGCGGACTTCATTGCATCGGAGGAATTTGGTCGGATGCATGGCTACTGGTGGTCACCAGAAAGCGACAGTTTGATTGTTGAGTCAGTAAATGATGCTGAGGTGCAAACTTGGTGGATTTCAGACCCAGCAACTCCAGCAAAGACTCCGCAAGAAATCAAATACCCTGCGGCTGGCACGAAAAATGCAAAAGTTGGACTTGAGAAGATATCGATTAGTGGTGCGCGTGAAGCAATCCGCTGGGATGTCGATGCATTTGAATACTTGATTTCGGTTTCCTGGCAAAAGGATTGCAACGCGCTAATAACCGTTGCCGACCGCGCGCAACAACATTTCGTCACTTATTCAGTAGGCACCTCTGGATTAGAGAATGTGCACGAAGTTACCGACCACGAATTCATCGAAGTAATTCCAGGTCAACCGCGTTGGCATAACGGTCAAATTATTTCAGTAGTCGATAATCGCCAATCCGATACTCGGGAATTACAGATTTCTGGAAAAGCAATTTCCCCGGCGGGGCTACAAGTTATGTCAGTTATCGATATCAAGGATGACTACATAGATGTGGTTGCGACTCAGGATGCTTTGTCGCGCGACTTGATTCGTCTAGGTTTTGACGGATCCATCACGGAGATTTCACAGGGCGGAATTGCTAGCGCAACGACGACTTCCGCAGAACTTCAAGTTGTAGTCGAATCGCGTCTGGATACTCATTCTCGGAGCTACCAACTTCGTCGGGGCGTAAAGACCGAACACTATTTTGACTCACTGACTGAGTCACCGAATTTCACATCACAAGTTCACGTGCTTCAGACTGGATCTCACCAAGTAAACACGGCGGTTTTGTTTCCGCAAGACCATGTGTACGGCAGTAAAAAACTCCCAGTCATGATGCGGCCATACGGTGGTCCGCACGGTCCACAAGTTCAAAATGGTGCGCTCAGTTATGCCATTGATCAATGGTTTGCCGATCAAGGATTTGTTGTGATAATTGCTGACAATCGAGGTACGGGTGGTCGAGGCCCAGCTTGGGATCATGCAATTTACCAGGACTTTGTTACGCCGGTACTTGATGACCAAGTGGCTGCCATTGCCGATGTGGCTAAACATTTTCCTGATGATGTTGACGCTAGCCGAGTCGGGATAACTGGCTGGTCATTTGGTGGTTACTTATCTGCCTTGGCAGTAATGAAACGACCAGATGTTTTCCATGCCGCAGTTGCTGGGGCTCCCGTAACTGAATGGCTTTGGTATGACACTGCATACACCGAGCGATACCTCGGCCATCCAGAGAAGTTTCCCGAGATATATGAGGACCACTCTTTAATGCCAATGGCAGGCCAACTTGATCGTCCGCTCATGATGGTTCATGGACTGGCTGATGACAATGTTGTCGCTGCTCATTCACTTTCATTGAGCGGTGCGCTTTTGGCAAATAAGAAGCCGCATACCCTGTTGCCACTGTCAGGTGTAACTCACATGACACCACAAGAAATCATTTCGGAGAACTTGATGCTGCTAACAGTTGAGTACTTAAAAGAACAACTCGGAGTCGAATAACTTCGAAGTTAACTTATGAAGTCATTTCCCGAAGCTGTCGCGCTGCTTGAAACATCCATGGGGTAATGGCAAGCAACTCGGTGACCTGTTGTTAACTCGCGCAATTCTGGAACTTCTGATTCACATCGAGCCTGGGCTTTGAAGCAACGAGTTCTAAACACGCAGCCGCTTGGTGGATTACTTGGGCTCGGCAAATCGCCCGACAAAATAATGCGTTCGCGGGAGCGCTCAAGATCTGGATCTGCAATCGGAACTGCGGAAAGAAGTGCATGCGTGTAAGGGTGCAATGGCGATTGGTAAAGAACGTCTTGTGGAGCTTGTTCCATGATCTTGCCAAGGTACATAACTGCAACCCGATCAGAGATGTGACGAACTACCGACAAATCGTGTGCGATAAAGATGTAGGCAAGACCAAATTCCTGTTGGATGTCATCCAAAAGATTAAGTACCTGCGCCTGAATCGAAACGTCAAGAGCTGATACCGGCTCATCACAAACAATTAACTTTGGCTTAAGTGCAATAGCTCGGGCAATACCGATTCGCTGACGTTGTCCGCCAGAGAATTCGTTTGGATAGCGGTTGTAGTGCTCTGGATTCAATCCAACGCGATCCATGAGGCCTTGAACTGCCTTCATGATGCCGCCTTCAGGCTTGACGCCTTGGACTCGAAATGGTGCCCCGATAATGTCGCCGATAGTGTGACGAGGATTTAGGGATGAAAACGGATCTTGGAAAATCATTTGCATTTCGCGGCGAAGCGGAACTAGATCCTTCTTCTTCAGGTTTGTAATGTCCTGGCCGTTGAATTCAATTGATCCCGCAGTTGGTTCAATCAAGCGCAGCATGGCTCGACCCGCAGTTGATTTGCCACAACCACTTTCGCCAACAAGACCAAGGGTTTCGCCAGGGAAAACTTCAAGATTCAAACCATCAACTGCCCGAACATTTCCAACAACTCGGTTGAAGAGTCCACCACCATGAATTGGGAAATACTTCTGTAGGTCTTTAACTTTAAGGATTGGTTCCGTCATGACTACAACCTGCCAATCTTGCGTTCAGATCGAATTGCACTTCGCTGCGATTCAGTTAAATGGCATCGTGCTTCATGGTCTACGGAAACTGCCAGCAAGTCTGGGAACTGGTTGGCACACGCATCTCCAGCAACTTGATCTTTGAAGGTGCAGCGCGGAGCAAACACGCATCCGTTAGGGAGGTTGAGTAGTGAAGGTGGTGATCCTGGGATTGGATCAAGCTGTTCCTTCTTTGCCGAAATCTGTGGAATTGATGCCAGCAATCCCCAGGTGTAAGGCATTTGCGGTTCGTAGAAAATTTCGCGAACTGGTGCATGTTCTACAGCGCTACCACCATACATAACCAAAACTTCGTCAGCTAGATCAGCAACCACGCCTAGATCATGGGTGATCAAAACGATTGCAGTACCGAATTCTTTTTGAAGTTCCCGCAACAAATCTAAAATCTGCGCTTGCACCGTTACGTCCAGAGCAGTCGTCGGTTCATCAGCAATCAAAAGCTCTGGACCATTGATCAATGCCATTGCGATCATTACGCGTTGGCGCATGCCGCCTGAGAGTTGATGAGGATATTCATCCATGCGTTGCTCAACCGATGGAATGCCAACTTTGGTAAGCATCTCGGCAGCGCGGGAACGTGCTTCTGATTCCTTTACCTTGCTGTGCACCAGCACTGCTTCAGTTAATTGATCGCCAATTGTGTAGTAAGGATGCAGTGCGCTTAACGGATCTTGGAAGATCATGGCCATTTCGTCACCGCGTAGTTTACGAACTTCCTCTGGGTCCGCACCAACTAATTCTTTGCCATTGAAAAAAACTTCACCGGTAATGCTTGAATTAGACCCTGTTAACAGTCCCATCACAGCCAGACTGGAAACACTTTTACCTGAACCGGATTCACCAACGATAGCTAAAGTCTTGCCACGTTCTACGGTGTAAGAAACGTCCTTAACTGCATGGACGATTCCGTCGTCGGTAGTGAACTCAACATTTAAGTTCTTAACTTCTAAAATCACGTTTGTCATGACAAGCGCACCCGAGGATCAATAGCGGCGTAAAGAATGTCAACGACCAAATTTGCCACAATGACAAACACTGCGGCGACCAGCACGGTTGCTGTGATTGTTGGTAAGTCGTATTCCGTTACAGCGCCAATCGCCAATCTTCCGAGCCCTGGCAAGCTGAAAATATATTCAGTAATAACTGCGCCACCTAGCAGGCCAGCAAGATCTAAACCAGCCGAAGTAACAATTGGAGTCAAGCCGGCCCGGAAAGCATGCTTGCGGAAAACTACCCTCTCAGAAAGCCCCTTCGCCCTGGCAGTACGAATGTAATCTTCTCCCATAGTTTCCAACATCTGGGAGCGAGTAAGGCGGGCGTAATAAGCCGCATAAAGAATTGCCAGAGTAACCCAAGGTAAAAGCATGGTCTGGAAAAAAGCAACAGGATCTTCAAATGGTGATTCGTAATTGGGATACGGCAAAAAATTCCAGCGCACGATTACGAAAACCAAGAGTAGTAACCCAACAAAGAAAACTGGGAGCGAATATCCAATTAAAGAAATGCCCATGATAGCTCGGTCTTGCCATTTTCCGTGATTCTTTGCAGCGACGATTCCAGCTGAAATTCCAACTAGCATCCAAAGCGTGAATGCACCTATAGCCAAGTACATAGTTACTGGAAGTGCATTAACGATCATGGTGGTTACTTCTTCACCGTTGCGGAATGAGTAGCCCAAGCATGGGGTTGAACATTCAAAGGTGGCAGAACCACTGCCATAGGTGCGTCCAACAAAAATGCCTTTGATCCAGTCAATGTACTGAACATATAAAGGCTGATCCAGACCAAGTCTGATTCGATTCGCCGCGACAATGTCAGGGGTACATGTCTTGCCACAGGTCAACATAGCTGGATCAGTTGGCACTGCATTAAATAGCAGGAAGGTAATGATGCTCAAGATTGTCAACATAAATACCATGACAAAAACTCGTCGCACTATGTATGGGAACATTATTTACCTTTCTGGTTGGAGATTTGATTTATTTCTGTAAGCAACACTGAAGGCAGTCTGTGAGCGAACCGAAGTTCGCCCACAGACGCCAACGTTAGTTAACTAGTTAACTGCTAGTGATGCGTATGGCCAAGAGCCGTACGGTCCCCAAATGTAGGCACCGCTAACCTTTGAGCCATGAATGCGCTGTTCCTTACCAAAGCGGGTAGGTAAAGCAAGTGCCAATTCCATGGACTTCTTGCTTAGAGCCTGCCAAGCCTTAGCTTGTTCTGCGCGATCGGTGATTACCTTTGCGGCATCTGATTCAGCCAAGAAGGCTTCGTCATCCCACTGCGAAAGGTTGAATTGACCATTAGCAGCAAACAGTTCTGGAAGAACTGTTGATGCATTTGACCAGTCTGGACCCCAGCCAGCAGCAGACATTGAGCCCTGCTTTTCTGGATCAAGAACAACGCCGTAGTAAGCGCCTGGTTCTAGTGGGTTCAGCGTGGCAACAATGCCACCCTTTGCAAGTGAAGCAACCAATGAGGCCGCAGCCTTATCAGCAGTTTCACTCTGACCATAGTCAATTACGAATGGCTGTGGGAATGGTTCGCCAGAATCAGCAATTAACTTAAGTGCCAATTCAGGGTTACCTTCTGCAGGTACTACATCACCGAGTAGGCCATCCCATAGACCAGTTGGTGCATAGTCTGCACCGATGTTTGGCTTCACAACGCCATCTGCATAATCACCGGCGTACTCGCCACCAGCAATTGTGCGAAGTTCGTCACGGTTTACAGCGGCAAGGATTGCTTGACGGTGCTTAACGTTTGGAACCTTCTTGGTGTTGATTGCGTAGTAACGAACATATGGATCTAGTTCGTCGTAACGACGCTTTTCATACTTAGCATCAGAGAAGACAACAGCAAGCTTTGCTGA
>JAPLBY010000015.1 GCA_026392515.1 Actinomycetota bacterium
CTTCGAATGTTTACTTTGCCACGTGAAATTGGGTTAGATCCAACTGAAGGTGAGCCAATCACTTCGCAAAATGGTCGTTACGGTCCGTATTTGTTAAAGGGTAAAGACTCCCGCACTTTGCCAGATGAAGAATCAATATTTGGCTGCACGCTTGAAGAAGCACTCGCTTTGTTTGCGCAGCCAAAACTTCGTCGTGGTCGGGGACAGGCAGCCGGTCCACTAAAGGTTGTTGGCGTTGACCCATCAACTCAAAAAGAAGTCGTGGTTCGCGAAGGCCGCTTTGGTATCTACATCACTGATGGCGAAACTAACGCATCACTTCGCGGTGGTGATTCGGTAGAGACTATTTCGATTGAGCGCGCATCTGACTTGCTAGCTGAACGTCGCGCAGCTGGCCCATCTGTAAAGAAGCCAGCAGCACGTAAGGCTGCAGCAAAGAAGCCGCCAGTTAAGAAGAAAGCTACCGCCAAAAAGAAGGCTGCCAAGAAAACCGTTGGAACTACCAAAGTAATTAGTGGTGCCGCAGCCAAGAAGGCAGCAGCAAAAACTAAGACCGGTGTTGGTTCAGCGCCTGTCGAATCTGACGTCACACCAGTTGGCTAGAGTTTGAGTCGTGGCTACCGGATTGTTTATTGCGATTGAAGGCGGTGAAGGCGCTGGAAAATCCACTCATTCAAAGCGCCTTGCTGAATACTTGCAATCGCTTGGACATGAAGTAGTTCTAACCCGCGAACCTGGTGGCACTCCAACTGCCGAAAAGATCCGCAATATTTTGTTGGATCCAGAAATCACTGACATGCCAGATCACACCGAAGCCTTGTTATTCGCAGCTTCGCGCGCAGATCATGCAGCTAACTTGATTCGTCCGGCGCTGGAACGTGGTGCCACGGTTATCTGTGATCGCTACTTTGATTCATCCGTTGCCTATCAAGGTTTCTCGCGTGGATTAGGCGCTGACAAGATTCGTGACTTAAGCCTTTGGGCCACTGGAAACTTGATTCCAGACTTCACAATTTACTTGGACGTCCCGCATGAAGCAGCGGAACAGCGCATGGATGGCACAGATCGCATGGAAATCCAGTCCCGCGATTTCCACGAAGCCGTCCACCAAGCCTTCCGCGACATCGCAGTGGCATCGCCTTATCCAAACGTAGTTATTGATGCGACCGCACCTAAAGATGATGTTGCAGCTGCAGTTCGTACTGCAATTGATGGAGTGCTCGCATCGCGATGAATGTTTTTGATTCCTTGATTGGTCAAGAGCATGCCGTTGAAGAAATGAAGCACGCTGCAACCGACGCTGCGAAAGTTGCAATCGGTGAACGTGGCGATGCCATGACACATGCTTGGTTAATCACTGGCCCACCAGGAAGTGGTCGCAGCACACTCGCACTTGCTTTTGCTGCATCACTCATTTGTCCTAATGGCGGTTGCGGCGAATGTGTTGACTGTCGAAATGTCGCAGCAGGTATTCATCCAGATGTGGAACACATTGTTCCCGAAGGCATCAACTACAAAGTCGAAGCAACTCGAATCTTAATTGAACGCGCGTCACTTCTTCCAACTCGTTCGCCATGGCACGTAATTGTGGTTGAAGATGTGGATCGTTTCCGCATCGATGCAGCTTCAACTTTGCTTAAGTCACTTGAAGAACCGCCACCAGCAACTGTATGGCTGCTGTGTGCTCCAACCGTTGATGATGTGTTCCCAACAATCCGAAGTCGTTGCCGTCACGTCGCATTAACTTCGCCAACGTTCGCTGCGATATCGCAGCAATTAACTGCGCGGTTTGGTATTGATCCAGCGATGGCAGCCTGGGCAACAAGAGCTGCGCAAGGACACATTGGACGGGCTCGCGCTCTTGCCACCGATGAGAGTGTGCGACTACGCCGCAAACAAATCTTGGACATCCCAACGAATCTTCGAGTTGTCAGCTCATGCTTTGATCAGGCAAACAAAATTGTTACAAGTGCCAATGCTGATGCTGACGCCATCGTGACACCACTGGATCAAGAAGATGATCAAGATATTCGCACCGCATTTGGTGAAGGTGCTGAAGGTAAAGGCCTAAAGACGGTTGAGCGACAGATGAAGAGCGCGCTTAAGGATCTAGACGATCGCGCCAAGTCTCGCCGCCGCCGGGTCCTTAGTGATCAATACGATCGAGTTTTGTTAGACCTCACTGGGTATTACCGGGATGTCCTAGTGATTCAATCAGGTGCAGACGTCGAACTGGTCAATGAAGAACTGCGCGAATCAATTGAGCGCGTTGCAAGTGTTGACGATGAACCAGCAACCTTGCGAAGAATTGCAGCGATTACCGAAGCTCGTGATCAGATCGTGGCCAATGTAAACCCACTTAATGCATTTGAGTCATTATTGGTAAGCCTGCGAGATCCACGGCTTACCGCAATTGTTGGATAGTTTCGCGATCTTCTGACTCTGGTTTAAGGTCGAGATAGATACTTTTTGGGAGCGTTCTTGCGGAAATTTCTAGCCATAGTCCTTGCGATCTTTGTGGCAATCGTTGCAACTATTGGCTATCAAATGACCCAATCGGAGCCAGCAGATAGCAGCTCTCCAAAGCCAAGTGCATCAGTGCCACAGGGTGATGGTCTGGATGGCTACTACGCACAAGAACTTGAATGGTCAGAGTGCAATGAGGGTTTTGAGTGTGCAACATTCAATGTGCCTATCGACTATACAAACCCAGCAGATGGCGCAATGCAAATTTCAGCAATTCGACTACTAGCTACTGGAACTGCTCTAGGCTCCTTAGTTTTGAATCCGGGCGGACCAGGTGGTTCTGGAATTGAATACACAACTTATGCGGAATATGTAGTCAGCGATACCCTGCGTGAAAACTTTGACATTGTTGGATTCGATCCACGTGGTGTTGGAGAAAGCACTCCCGTTGAATGTTTGAACGATGAGCAAACAGAGGAGTACATCGCACTTGATGGCTCGCCTGATGATCAAACCGAAATTGATCAATCCCAAGCTATGTCGGAATTGTTTGCACAATCCTGTGCTACAAATTCGCCCGAGACTTACAAATTCCTAGACACCATTAGCGCAACCAGAGACATCGACATCTTGCGAGCTCTATTAGGTGACGAGAAGTTGAACTGGCTAGGAAAGAGTTACGGAACTTTCCTTGGAGCCACGTACGCAGACTTGTTTCCAGATCGAGTTGGTCGAATGTTGCTTGATGGAGCGATCGATCCAACTCTGACGAATGAGCAACTTTCTTATGGACAGGCATTAGGTTTTGAACTTGCTCTGACGCGATTTGTTGATAACTGTGCAACAAAATCTGATTGTCCACTTTCGGCAAGCGGCGCAGCGGGAGTTTCCGAAGTCGGAGATTTACTAATTGAACTTGATGCAAACCCGGTAACTCTAGATGATGGTCGTTTGTTCACCCAAGCAATGGGAACGCTAGGTGTTGTTGGTTCGCTGTATGACAAGCAATACGGTTGGCCAGAACTGCGAACAAATCTAGGTCTTGCATTCGATGGCGATTTTTCTGGCCTTGCATCCAGTGTTGACTTTTACACTGGTCGACAATCTGATGGCAGCTATAAAGACAACTCAAACGATGCCATTGCAGCTGTGAATTGTTTAGATCGTCCAGATCGTGCCACAACCGAACAAACAGTTGCACTTGCGAGTGAATGGAAAAAGGTGGCACCTAACTTCGGTGAGTACTTAGCCTGGAGCAACATA
>JAPLBY010000005.1 GCA_026392515.1 Actinomycetota bacterium
AGATGGGCCAGCTGCGCGACGTTCAGCTAGCAAGTCAGATGCGCGCTCAATCGAAATAGTCTCTACCGAATCACCACCGCGAAGTGATGCGTTAGTTTCGCCATCAGTGATGTAGATACCAAAGCGTCCTTCGCGAACCACAACTTCTTTTTGAGTCGATGGGTCAACGCCAACAACCTTTAGTGGACCGGCAGCTTGTCCCCGACCACGACGAAGTTTTGGTTGCGCAAACAGAGCGAGCGCTTCTTCAAGCGTGCAGCCAAAGATTGATTCTTCATCCGGAAGGGTGCGAGAGTCTTTGCCCTTTAACAAGTAAGGACCGTAACGACCATTCTGCGAAGTGATTGGCTCACCTTCAGTTGGATCTAACCCGATTTCGCGCGGCAAAGTAAACATTCGAAGTGCATCATCAAGAGTTACTTGTTCAACATCCATAGTTGAGAACAGCGATGCAGTTCGAGGCTTTTCTTTCTTAGGAGAACCTTCTGGCAATACTTCAGTGAAGTACGGACCGTAGCGTCCGGTTTTTGCCATGATTACGCGTTCAGTTTCTGGATCCACACCAAGTTCACGTTCACCTGAAGGTGCATTGAAAAGTTCTTCAGCTTTTTCGGCTGTCATTTCATCAGGTGCAAGATCTTGTGGGATGTTTGCGCGCTGCAAAGTTTCGCCTTCGCCACGTTCCAGGTAAGGACCATACTTACCAACACGAATAATTCCCTCGTGGCCTTCAATCGGAAGTGATGCCATTGCGCGGGCATCAATGTCGCCATAAACCGAAACAAGTGGAGCTAAGCCAGGGAAAATCGAACCTTCAGTTTTTTCGCCGAAGTAGAAGCGCTTTAGAACTTCAAGTCGTCCTTGTTCGCCATTAGCAACTTCGTCAAGAACTTCTTCAAGTGATGCGGTGAAGTCATAGTCAACAAGTTGCGTGAAGTTTTCTTCCATCAAACGAGTAACTGTGAAGGCCAAGAAGTGAGGAACTAATGCGCTACCGCGCTTCCACACATAACCCTGGTCAATAATCCGGCTAACGATTGCGGCATAAGTTGAAGGGCGGCCAATACCAAGCTCTTCAAGCTTTTGAACCAAAGTGGCTTCGGTGTAACGAGCAGGAGGATTTGTGGAGTGACCACTTGGTTCCAAGGAAACTGCAGTTACGATATCCCCCACCTTTAATGCTGGCAGGCGACGAGCTTCGTTCTTTTCGTCTTGGTCTTCGTCAGCATCATCGTAGGCAGCCATGTGACCACGGAAAGTAATAACGGTTCCACTGGCTGAGAATTCAGCATCGCGACCATCGCCACTGGTTGCACCAATGCGAATCGTTGCAGTGGTTCCCTTGGCATCTGCCATCTGGCTTGCAACGGTGCGCTTCCAAATCAAGTCATACAGCGCAAATTCATCGCCAACTAATTCGCCAGCAACTTCAGCTGGTGTGCGGAAGACATCACCGGCGGGACGAATTGCTTCGTGCGCTTCTTGCGCATTCTTAACTTTGCGATCGTAACGACGTGGTGCTTCGGAAACGTGGTCGCTTCCGTAAAGTTCGGCAGCTTGTTTACGTGCAGCATTTAACGCAGTGTCAGAAAGTGTTGTTGAGTCAGTACGCATGTAAGTGATGTAACCGCGTTCATACAAAGCTTGGGCAACACGCATAGTGCGCTGCGCTCCCCACTTCAATCGACCTGATGCAGCTTGTTGCATTGTCGAAGTCATAAATGGTGCTTTTGGCTTGCTTGAGTATGGACGATCATCAACTGAACGAACTTCAAACTTTGCGCCACTTAGTGATGTGCACAAACTCTTTGCAACATCTTCATCAAGGTGAACGATGCTGGCATCTTTAAGTTGAGCTAGTGAATCAAAATCTTTACCTTGGGCAATCTTCTTGCCATCAACTGCAACTAAGTTTGCACTGAATGATTGTGGATCGAAAGTTCCTTCAATGTCCCAATACGAAGCGCGCTTGTATGCAATGCGCTCACGTTCTTTTTCGACAATTAGTCGAGTTGCAACAGATTGCACGCGACCAGCAGAAAGGCCGGCTTGAACTTTGCGCCAAAGAACTGGTGAAACTTCAAATCCATACAAGCGGTCGATAAGACGACGAGTTTCCTGGGCATCCACCAGTTGCATATCAAGGTCACGAGTTGATTCGGCAGCGTGCCTGATTGCCTCTGGCGTAATTTCGTGGAACACCATTCGGCGCACTGGAACTTTAGGGCGAAGGATTTCCATCAGGTGCCAAGCGATAGCTTCACCTTCGCGGTCCTCGTCAGTTGCGAGTAATAGTTCGTCAGCATCTGCAAGCATTCGCTTTAGCTCGGTAACTTTGTCCTTCTTTTTGGAGCTAACTACGTAATAAGGGGTGAAGTCATCCTCAACATCGATAGCCATGCGGCCCCAAGGCTGCTTCTTGATTTCAGCCGGAACATCGACAGCGCGCTCAGGCAGGTCGCGAACGTGACCAACAGATGCAGTCACTTCGTAACCTGGGCCTAGGTATTTCTGAATGGTTTTGGCCTTGGCTGGAGATTCGACGATAACCAAACGGCGTGTTGTCGACAAAAGGATTCCCTTCGGCAAATGCAAAAGACTCTATATATAGAGTCAAAAGCGCTATCTCGCAAGAGTGTGCCTTATCGCCTAGGGGCATTGTCAAACTGGCGAGTCTGTTCCGCGAGTCGCAACCCCCTGTGGATGAGTGTCTTTTCCCTATAGTCGCAACGACATTTGGGCAAAAAGAGAACCCCAACCGCGAGGCTGGGGTTCTCTTAGTGATTTTGCTGTTAGCTGACCATTGCCTCTTCGCCAACCGCAATTGGTCGACGCTTGGAAATGATCACTGAGACAACGATTACGGCAGTGGCGACAAGTGCCAAACCGATGCGCATTGCATCCTTGTCTTCAAGTGTCATTGCAACAACAGCAGGTGCAATCAGCAATGCAACAAGGTTCATAACCTTAAGCAATGGGTTGATCGCTGGTCCTGCGGTGTCCTTGAATGGATCGCCAACGGTGTCACCGATAACGGTTGCGGAGTGAGCTTCGGAGCCCTTGCCGCCGAAGTGTCCGTCTTCAACGAACTTCTTCGCGTTATCCCAAGCTCCACCGGAGTTGGATAGGAACACTGCCATCAGAGTTCCAGTTGCGATTGTGCCGGCAAGGAATGAGCCAAGTGCGCCAATTCCTAATCCGAAACCAACTGCAATTGGAGTCAAGATTGCAAGAAGACCTGGTGTTGTTAGCTCGCGCAAGGAATCCTTGGTCACGATGTCAACAACGCGGCTGTAGTCCGGAAGTTCAGTTCCAGCCATGATGCCTGGCTTCTCGCGGAACTGACGACGAACTTCGAAGATAACCGATCCAGCTGCGCGGGATACTGCGTTGATTGCAAGTCCACTGAACATGAAGACAACTGCAGAACCGATCAACAAACCAAATAGGTTGGCTGGGTTCGAGATGTCTAGCGTTCCGGTGTACTGCAAGTCACTTGTTGTGAAGCTCTTAGCAGCATTTGTAACTGTGTCGCGGAATGCACCGAACAGCGCAGTTGCTGCGAAGACTGCAGTTGCAATTGCGATGCCCTTAGTGATGGCCTTAGTTGTGTTACCAACTGCGTCAAGGTTTGTTAGAACCTGTGCGCCTTCACCATGAACGTCGCCGGACATTTCTGCAATACCTTGTGCGTTGTCAGAAACTGGACCGAAGGTATCCATCGAAACGATAACGCCAACAGTAGTTAGCAAACCGGTACCGGCCAATGCGATTGCGAACAAGCCAAGAATTACTGATGCGCCACCAAGTAGGTATGCACCGTAAAGTGCAGCACCAATCAATAGTGCGGAGTAAACCGCAGATTCCAAACCAAGTGAGATACCAGCAAGAATTACAGTTGCTGGTCCAGTTAGGGATGACTTCGATACGTCATCGACTGGCTTACGGTTAGTTTCTGTGAAATACCCAGTTAATTGCTGGATTGCAGCGGCCAAAACGATACCGATAAGTACTGCGCCGATTGCCATGTGACGAGGATTAACGACTACACCTTCAGCCAAACCAAAGGTTGGATCTGAAACAGCTTGAAGTTCACCAAGTGTTGCTGGCAAGAATTGGTACGCAGCCAAAGCTACAAGTACAGCGCTGATTGCTGCAGACAAGAAGAAGCCACGATTGATCGCGCTCATTCCGGAACGATCGCCTGCGCGAGGAGTTACTGCGAAGATACCTACGACTGCGGTTACTACACCGATTGCAGGAACAACCAATGGGAAAACCAAACCGATTTCACCAAAGGCTGCTTTACCAAGAATCAAAGCTGCAACAAGTGTTACTGCGTAAGACTCGAACAAGTCTGCTGCCATACCGGCACAGTCACCAACGTTGTCGCCAACGTTGTCTGCGATTGTTGCAGCGTTGCGAGGGTCATCTTCTGGAATACCCTGTTCAACTTTTCCAACAAGGTCAGCGCCGACGTCAGCAGCCTTGGTGAAGATACCGCCACCAACGCGCATGAACATTGCAAGTAGTGCAGCGCCGAAGCCGAAGCCTTCAAGAACCTTTGGTGCTTCACCCTTGTAAACCAAAACAACTACTGCAGCACCAAACAAACCAAGACCAACAGTGAACATGCCAGCCACACCACCGGTGCGGAAAGCGATCTTCATTGCTTCCTGTTCGCCACTGGTGTTTGCGGCGTTAGCTACGCGAACGTTGCCGCGAACTGCAAGCCACATGCCCATGTAGCCAGTGATGCCGGAAAATACTGCGCCAACTAGGAAGAACAGGGAACGACCAATGCGCTCATTCTGGGTTTCAGCTGGAAGTAGGAATAACAGGAAGAAAACCAAAACAGCAAAAATCGCAAGGGTACGGAACTGTCGGTTTAGATAAGCCGAAGCACCTTCCTGGATTGCCTTGGCAATATTCCTCATGTTGACGGTGCCTTCGTCAGCTGCCAAAACTTGGCGTACCAAAACTGCGGCTACACCAAGTGCAGCTAACGCAATCAGGGCGACGATGACCACCGTTGTGTAGTTGGATCCAGTCAGGGCTACTTCCTGGCTGGCGACATGTGCAAATGCAGACATGGTTCTCCTTGTTGGGGGTTCTCTTGAAAAATCTTATGAGATCAATGGGATTTGGTTGGTACTAGGTCGGCTAAATAAGGAAAAACTTATTACCTATTTATGGGGCTTAATTTGCGCCCAGTTTTAAGTGGGTTAATTGGCACCCAGTGAAACAAAGAGTTCTCGGGCTGCCGCATCGTCCCAGATCACCGAGGATCCGGCTTCAGTATTTGCATCCGTCTCAGAAACCGGAACTGTGGTCAAAGTTCCATTCCCATTCGACAGTGCGCGCATAGCTCTGGCAAGACTGCTTATGTCCATTACGGAGTCGGCATCGCCAACATTTACTGAACCAGTTCCAGCATCTACTAGCTTCCACATGCTGATCGGATTCAGTAAAACTGCAGGCGTTGCAACTTTCTTCATGACGGAACTTAGGAATTGTTGCTGACGTTCAATGCGTCCTAAGTCGCCCTTTGGATCCGCATAACGCATACGAACATATGCCAAAGCATTTCTGCCATCAAGCTCTTGGCAACCTGCCAACAAACTCAAGCCAGAGTTTTCATCAGTCACATCTGCTGGCACACACATGTTCACTCCACCAACAGCATCAGTGATATCGCGAATACCTTTGAAGCCAACTTCCATGTAGTGATCGATATGTAATCCGGTATTGCGTTCGATGGTTTCAACCAAAAGTGGTGCGCCACCTTTGCCATACGCTGTGTTGATTTTGTTTTTGCGATCTTCAACCGAAGAACCATCAAGTGCAATGTGAGCTGGAATAGTTATGTATGAATCTCGAGGCAAGCTCACCAAAGTTGGTTTACCGCTGTCATCAATATGTATGACCATGATCGTGTCAGTACGTTGTGAGCCTTCGTCTTTGCCAGTGTGTAATTCTTTACGTTCGGCTTTGGTTAATCCTTCGCGACTATCTGATCCGACAAGTAACCAGTTAGTGCCGGCGGTGTCAGCAATTGCAACATTTGAAGATGCTGGCATCTTGTCTAATGAGGCAGCCGCATGGAAACCCAGAACTACATAGAAGCCCAGATATGCCAACACAATGTTTCTGATGTAACGCACTGGTCGTGGGAAACGTGACTTACTTTTTCTGAATGAAAACTTAGGCAAGTTAACTGCGGGAAGTTTTGGCGAAGGTTTCACTTGTTGCTGAGCAGGTTTAGTTTCAACTGGAGTAGGTAAAGGTGCTGCAGCAACTGGGGACGCAGAAACCGGAGCAGCAAAAACTTCTGGCTGTGGCGTATCCGCAACGATCTTGGGTTGCGCTTGGGTTTGGCCGATGTCACCAGCTCGATAAGTGGTTACCGCGAATACTGGCGGGGCCGGCATTTCAATTACTGGCTTAGCTTCTGGGGTTCCGACGATTTTTCCATCGGAACCTCTGCGATAGACCGTTGATTCCACCTTGTAATTCTCACTTAATTAACAAGAAACGGTGATGTCTGGCGCGCCAAACTGTTGAGTTAATCGCAGATGCAAAATGGCATAAAGAAAGTCCAGGCGTCACCGACGGGGGATGCAGTAACGCCTGAACTGCCTCAAAACTATGAAAAATTCGAATTTCTTGTGACCTAAAAGCCCTGTTTGAAGGAAATCTTGACTATTCCTATACCTTTTCATCTGAGTTCTCCCAATTCTCTGGGCTGATAACCTGCGCAGAAATAGAAATCTAGAGTCGGGATTCAAAATGACGAAACAAGTTGGCACGTTAGTTGATCATGCTGAATTGTTTCGATTCATTTCAGAAGTACTTCAAGCTGTAGGCACTCCCGTTGCCGGCGCCACCGAAATGGCGAATCAAATGGTGGCCTCTGATTTAGCTGGTCATGAATCACACGGAATCCGCCGACTACGCGAATACGCATATCGTGCGCGCGACGGCTTTGTAAACCCAGCAGCGATTCCTACGCTTGAGCAAGATAGCGGATCGTTAGTCAGCGTTAATGGAAATACAAATTACGGCCACTTAGTTATGCCGTTTGCTACTGACTTATTGATTGAACGTGCTCGGCATCACGGCATTGCTGCGGTGACTGTTAAGAATTGTGATCCAGCAGGAAGGTTTGCTGATTTTTGTGATCATGCAGCCAACGAAGGTATTGCAGTATTCATGTTTATGAATGTTGGTGGTGGCGCGATAGATGTTGCTCCTCCAGGTGGAGCCGAAGCAAGAATCGCTACCAATCCAATTGCAGCTGGTGTTCCTCGTGAAGGAGCGCCGAATCTAGTGTTGGACATGGCTACATCCGCAGTTGCTAAAGGTCGACTTTCCGATGCCCAAGAGCGTGGAACTGAAATCGAAAGCGATTGGTTAAATCAAAGTGGAGTACTTGTCCCGCTGGGTGGCGTTAAGGGCTTTGCACTTTCGGTAATTGCTGAAGCGTTAGCGGGAACACTAAGTTCCGCTGGAACCGTAGGACCTGAAGTGGCGGATGCGCGACAAGGTGTGTTGGCAATTGGAATTGATATTCAAAAGCTGCGTCCCCTTGCTGAATTCAAAAGTGATGTTGCAAAGTTTGCGACTCACTTAAAACAAACTCCCCTTGAGCCAGGTGCACCAGAAATTCGAATGCCTGGTGAAAGCACTGCGATCAATACCAAGATTCGCAGGGAGTCTGGAATTACGATCCATCCAGTTATCTGGGAGCGACTGGTTGAATTAGCGGATAATTTATCAATCAAACTGCCAGAACCTAAGAGTGGATCCCAGCAGTAATTGTTGGATTTATCAAACTATCTATATTCAGCGTAATCTTGAGTTTCCATGAAAAATTCATTCGCATACTTAGGTCCCAAGGGGACCTTTACTGAGGCTGCGTTTTTGCAAATGCCGATTGCTCAGGGCGCAGAATTAATTCCAGCCGAGTCAGTTCGCGAGGCACTAAACCTGGTGCGATCTGGAAAAGTCTTTGGCGCCCTAGTTCCAATTGAAAATTCCGTTGAAGGTTCAGTTGCGACAACTCTGGATGAACTTGGACATGGTGACTCATTAGAAATCATTGACGAAATTGCGATCCCGGTGGAATTCGCATTGTTGGCTAAGCCTGGCGTTTCGATTTCTGACATAAAGAGAATTGCAACTCATCCGCATGCCCATGCGCAATGTGTTGATTGGTTACACAAAAACATTCCTGGCGTCCATGTCCTTCCAGCAATGTCGACTGCAGCTGCAGCCGAAGAACTTTCAGTAGGCGCAAACTACGATGCCGCAATTTGTTCAGTTGCGGCCGCAAAGCATTATGGCTTAGAAAGTCTGGCGAAAGGAATTGGCGACAGCGATACCGCTTGGACTCGATTTGTTTTAGTAAGTAAGCCAGGACATGCCCAGCCATCAACTGGAAACGATAAAACAACTTTGTCTTTGTTCATGCATCGCAACCAACCTGGTGCGTTATTAAACATTTTGACTGAGTTTGCAGTCCGTGGTGTTGACTTGTCACGTTTGGAATCTCGGCCAACAAAGCAGCAACTTGGTGACTACTTCTTCTCGCTAGATTGCGTTGGACACATTGACGATGAAAACCTTGGCGATGCGCTAATTGAACTTCGACAAATTTGTGCTGACGTTAAGTTCTTAGGTTCCTACCCAAGACATGACAACGCCAGTACCCACGGTGAAGTTATTGACGTTGCGAAATCAAATGTTGATCCACAGACTTGGTTAGAAAACTTACGTAAGCGAAACGATTAACTCGCAATAATTCGATCGATAAACACTGCAACACCATGATCGTCATTTGATGGCAAGAACTCAGTTGCTACTTCTTTAACCCAATCGTGTGCGTTATCAACCGCTGCACCACGTCCTGCCCAAGCAATCATCGGAACATCGTTAGGCATGTCACCAACTGCTGCGATATCAGTAGCTGCCATTCCATTTTTAGTTGCATACTTTTCTAAACCAGTTCCCTTGTTCACGCCAAGCGCGCTCATTTCAATCATCAGGTCAAGGAAGTTTGAGTGAGTCACATCAACAAGTCCATCTAGTGCACCTTGAGCCTCAATTAAGAATTGGTCAGCATTTTGTTGAATGCGATCACTTGGTCGAGCAAGTAACTTGATTACGATTTCGGTGCCAAACATAGTTTCTACGTCAGTCGCTGGAGGCGTTGTCTTAACTTCCCAACGTGGTCGGTACTTGTCATCAACTAAAAAGGAGACGTCATGGCGATCAAGCTCGACTGCAAAGGAAATGTCCGGATCTAGTTCCTGCAGGATTCGAGCAGCCTTTAGCCCTGAGTCACTGGTCATTAGATCGGCGTAAATAGTTTCCTGGGTCTTTAGATCCATCAGCAATGCGCCATTGCAGACCAAGGCCAGACCTTCATGGCCAGTCATGTCTGGAATCTGTCGCATCCATCGGGATGGTCGGCCCGTTACGAACATGGTTTCCAGGCCGCTGGCATGGGCCCGAGCAATAGCAGCAACGTTTTCTGGGGAAACCGTGCCTCCAGTTTGCAGGAAAGTGCCGTCTAGATCGCTGGCAATTAACCGCGTCACAATCGTTACCAACTTCCCTGATATTTGACCTAGTCAGATGGGCCCAAACCTCGCTAGAGTTTTCAACTACCCGTACCCCAACCCTACGGGCTTTTCATAAAGGAGCATCATGGCCAAGATCAGCGACGAAGTTCGCACCCACAAATACACCTTGACCGAAGACGAGATGCCTACCCAGTGGTACAACATCGTTCCGGATCTGCCAGCGCCACCGCCGCCAGCATTGCATCCAGGAACTCATCAGCCAGCTGGGCCAGAAGATTTCGCGCCGCTATTCCCAATGGAATTGATCATGCAAGAAGTCAGCCAGGAGCGATACATCGATATCCCCGGCGGCGTTCTAGATGTTTATCGTCAATGGCGTCCAAGCCCGCTGTTCCGCGCACATCGTTTGGAAAAAGCACTTGGCACACCTGCACGTATCTATTACAAGTACGAAGGTGTTTCACCAGCAGGTTCACACAAACCAAACACTGCAGTTCCGCAGGCTTACTACAACGCCCAAGAAGGAATCAAGAAGCTTGTGACAGAAACTGGCGCAGGTCAGTGGGGAACCGCTCTTGCATTTGCTTGCGCGCTTTACGACATGGAATGCGAAGTGTTCCAAGTTGGTGCGTCCTTTGATGCCAAGCCATTCCGTAAGTTAATGATTGAAGCTTTCGGTGGCACAGTTCATCGTTCACCTTCACAGCTAACTGAAGTTGGCAAGATGCTGGCATCAGATCCAAAGAACCTAAATGGTTCACTTGGCATTGCAATTTCTGAAGCTGTTGAAGTTGCTGTTAAGGATCCGGGCACACGTTATGCACTTGGTTCAGTTTTGAATCACGTACTGATGCATCAGACCATCATTGGTGAAGAAGCATTGCTTCAAATGGAAAAGGCTGGCGATACTCCAACACTTATCGTTGGTTGCACCGGTGGCGGTTCCAACTTTGGTGGACTTGCTTTCCCATTCCTACGCGAAAAGATGGCTGGCAAAATCAGTCCACGTATCTTGGCTGCCGAACCAGCATCATGTCCATCACTTACTCGTGGCACTTACGCTTACGACTTTGGTGACACTGCAGGTATGACACCACTTATGAAGATGCACACACTTGGAAAAGATTTCATTCCAGATCCAATTCACGCAGGTGGCTTGCGCTACCACGGTATGGCTCCATTGATTTCTCACATCTACGAACTTGGTTTGATGGATGCCCAAGCGGTTGCTCAGACTGAGTGCTTCAGTGCAGCAGTTCAGTTCGCTCGCACCGAAGGTATCGTTCCAGCTCCAGAGCCAACTCACGCAATTGCAATTGCAATTCAAGAAGCTTTGAAGGCTAAGGAAACCGGCGAAGAAACCGTTATCTTGACTGCGCTTTGTGGACATGGTCACTTCGACCTTGCTGCCTACGATGCATACCTTGGCGGTCGCATGGTTGACGAAGACTTCTCAGAAGAGCGTCTAGCTGCAGGCCTAGCTAACTTGCCACAGGTCGCTGGTGTCTAAGTAATTTATAAATAAGAAAACCCCCGCTGGATTCAGCGGGGGTTTTCTTATTGGATCTTGTTACTTCAATTTGAAGTGAGACGCGCCACCTAGAAATGGCTGAAGTGCTTTTGGAATTCGTACTGAGCCATCAGCTTCTTGATGGTTTTCAAAAATAGCCACGATAGTTCGTGTAATCGCGCACAGTGTTCCATTCAAAGTTGCAATCGGTTCAACACCATCAGTGCCACGGGAACGAATCTTTAATCTGCGGGATTGGAAAGTTGTGCAATTCGAAGTTGAAGTTACTTCACGGTAGCGCTCTTGTGATGGCACCCAAGCTTCGCAGTCAAACTTGCGCGCAGCACTTGAACCTAGATCGCCAGTTGCAACATCAATGACGCGGTATGGAATTTCAAGTAGCTGTAAAAACTCTTCTTCGAAACCTAGTAGGCGTTCGTGTTCAGCAACAGCATCCTCGACTGGGCAGAACGAAAACATTTCAACTTTGTCGAACCAGTGCACGCGGAAAATTCCACGAGTGTCTTTGCCGTGACTGCCAGCTTCGCGACGGAAACATGGTGAGAACGCGGCGTAACGACGAGGCAGATCGCCTTCAAGGATTTCGTCCATGTGATACGCGGCAAGTGGAACTTCAGCAGTTCCAACTAAATACATGTCATCTGCTTCAAGGCGATAAACATTTTCAGCAGCTTGGCCTAAGAAACCAGTGCCTTCCATCGCAGCGGGCTTAACTAATGCTGGCGGAATCATTGGAGTGAAACCATTCTTTTGCGCGGTGTTCATGGCTAACTGAACAAGTGCAAGTTCCAACATTGCGCCAGGGCCAGTCAAGTAATAAAAGCGACTGCCGCTAACTTTTGCACCACGTTCGATATCAATTGCGCCAAGTAGTTCGCCAATTTCAACATGGTCGCGAACCGCAATACCTTCAGCAGCAAAATCGCGCTTGGTGCCAACTTCTTTGATAACAACGAAGTCGTCCTCGCCACCAACCGGTGCAGCCGGATCGACAACGTTAGAAAGTCCAAGTACCAGGACATCCAGACTTACGTCCATCTCACGTAGCTGATTCTCGGCAGCCTTGACTTGGTCGGAAAGTGTTTTGGTCTCGGCTAGTAGTGCCTGCTTTTCGTCACCTTGAGCTTTAGCTACCTGGGTGCCGATGGCCTTTTGGTTGGCTCGCAAGCTTTCAAATTCACCTAAAGCTGTGCGTCGAGCAGCATCAGCAGTAATAACTTGATCAACTAAGTCAACGGATTCACCGCGGGCAGCCTGAGATTTCTTGAAGGCATCAGGGTCTTGGCGCAGTGCTGCTAAATCGATCATGACTTAAGCCTAGAGGAATATGCGCACCAAAAATTCATCTGGGATTTGGTATCTGGTGGTTAATTCCAGATAGCATCAGTTCTGCATTTAATCGCTAATGCATCGACAGACATGAGGTACTTCATTGGACATGAACTGGTTGACTCCCAAGGCGCAAGCTCGCTCAGCTGGAGATAAAGGTTGGGGAAGTTTTGCAATCGAGCCGATCAGTAAAGGCGAAACTGTTGGTAGTTTCGGCGGATGGTCCGTACCTAGAAGCGTCCTAGCAACGCTTGAACTTGAACGCCAGCATCGTGCGATTCAAGTAGATGACGATCAATACTTGGTTTCCCAAGAAGTACGTGAACCAGGCGATTGCTTCAACCACTCATGTGAACCAAGTTGTGGCTTAATGGGTGCCACAGTTCTAAAAGCTCGTCGCGACATCGCAGTTGGCGAAGAACTCACTTTTGACTACGCAACTTGTGATGATTCGGATTATGACGAATTCACTTGTGGGTGTGGCACGCCAGAATGTCGCGGAACTGTTACCGGAAAAGATTGGCAACTTCCTGCGCTTCACAAAAAGTATGACGGCGAATTCTCACCATACTTAGCAAGAAGAATTGCTAACGAGTTCTAGCAAGAACTAGTCAGCAGATCCGCCACCATCAAAAGAGCCACTTGCATCTGGTGTTGGTGAATCAAGCGGCGCAACAATCGTGTCGTTTAAGTTCTGTGGATTATCAATAACTGAACCAGTGGTAGCCGCAGTGCCACCAGCAATGAAAGTGGCATCATCGGAATTCTTGCTTTCAAGATGTTCGTGATATCTAACATCTGCGCGATGTAAATCTGAGTCGCGAATCTTCAGCGCTTCAGCGATGGGAAGTACGACCAAGAATGTTGCCAAGAGGTGCATCACACTCAATGAAAACTTCACTGAGAACGAAACGTTAGTCAAAGTTAGTGCGCCATAGACCGATGCGAGGCCGCTGCCAAGTCCGATAACTAAAAACCAAATTCTTGGGCCAATGAAAAGTTTGGCCAAACCAACAGCAACCAAAGTTGCAAAGACACCCGCGATGGCAGTTGCTAACGTAACTCGCAACAACGAAGCATCAACATAAACTGCGCTTTGGAATGCTTCGGGAACTACGATTTCCCAATTGAATAAATTGACGCAGATCCAAAGCCATCCTGCATTGGCACCAGCTGCAAGAGCGGTTGCGCCCAATCCAGCCAGCCAAATACGAGCAGCAGGCGGCGTGACTTGGCGAACTGGTTTAACTGACATTTGGCACTCCCGTTTAGCGAATCGCTAGTGGCAAAAGCCTACGGCATAGCGCCAGTTTCACTGCTGTGCGTTTCTCGCGTAACCTTGCATTTGATCGTTTTCATTAACGGTTTTGGCGAGGTGGCAGAGCGGCCGAATGCGGGCGCCTTGAAAGCGTCTGAGGTGTAAAAGCCTCCGGGGGTTCAAATCCCTCCCTCGCCGCAGTAAAAAGCGATAGTCCCAGTTAGGGACTATCGCTTTTTAATTGCGTTTGAAGAGGCAGGGATTTGGGAGGAGCTTGCGTTAGCAAGCGACGGTTCCCTCCCTCGCCGCGTAAAAGAATTGGTCCCCAAATGGGGGCCAATTTTTTTACTTGCAGTGTGAGGCGGGATTTGAGGAAAAGTTCTCGCGAATAGCGAGGACTTTGGAGTCCCTCCCTCGCGTTGATCGCAGTAGCGATCAACATGCCGGGTGGCAATACACACCGCACCCCGAAGCAAAACCTTCTACGTCAAAGACCATCCGCGTCATCCCCAAGTCATGTTCGGTTTTCCAAGATCTAACGATCGGAAAACCGTTATCGACCGATTCCTGATCCTGAGCTTTTCCTTTAGAAGTTTTCCTTCGGTGAGCTTAATTGGAACCTTAGTCTTCGCGCCAAAGCGGACGCGTCAAGCAAGTAGGCCCACCCTCACCACGGTTGATTACATCCGCTTTATATATGTGAACTTCAACTCCAGCATCACGAAGTAGTTGCGCGGTGATTGGGTTACCCGATGGCATCACTGCAACACCGGGACTAACTGCTAATACGTTGCAAGCAAGCGACATATATTCTTCGTCAGGAACTGAGATGGTTTTGATTCCGCGCTTGGCAAGTTCTTGCAACAAAGTTACTGGAGCTTCACGTTCATAAACAATAGCTAAGTCATCACGAATTGGTGAGATAACGCTCATTAGGTGCAAGCAATATTCTGGACCCATTGCATGTGGCATATGGAATGAAAGCGCTTCGATTCCTTCGGCTGCAAAAATTTCACGAAGTTGTTTTTCGCCGGCTTCGTTTGTGCGATAAGTGCGACCTATAGCAACTGTTTTGTTGTCTAACCAAAACATGTCACCAGCGTCGGCAGTCGCATCACCGATTAGAACTCCAACGGTTGGCATACCGAGTGCGTTAATGTCGCCAGCTAACATCGCTGGCTCTTTCACTCGTGCTTCTTTTGCACCTTGCAATTGGATAACGCCAGTTGGTGTCGTGAATGCAGGGTCATAAACAAAGCAAGCATCGGGTTGACCTGGTGCTTCTGGAAGGACATCAACTTCGCAACCAAGTTCCCGAAGCAATTCAACGAATGCTGCATGGTCAGCTTGCAACGCGTCGAGATCAAGTTGCTCTGGGGCTCCCAGCCAATGCGCGGCTTGGTAATCCGCATCACGAGTAGGCGGGCGAACTGCCACGCGCTTTAGGTTGGCTACTGACGAAGAAACACCGAATCTAGACATGCCTCAATCTTTGCGGGCAGTGGCAATTGGCACAAACTCAGATTTTCGCCAAAGCCATAAAAACCAGTTAATCTAAAGGTTCGAGGAGACGTCGCATAGTCCGGTCGAGTGCGCCTCACTGCTAATGAGGTAAGGAGTCAAATCCTTCGGAGGTTCAAATCCTCTCGTCTCCGCAGATAAATAATCCCTGCCCTGTTGGGCAGGGATTATTTATTTGTTCGGAATATGAATGGGGAGGATTTGGGAAGAGCTTGCGCTAGCAAGCGATGGTTCCTCTCGTCTCCGCCAAAAAATGGCCCCACCCATATGGGTGGGGCCTTTTTTGTTGCGAAGAGTTGTGAGGATTTGGGAGGAAGTCGTGCGAATAGCACGACTGACGGCTCCTCTCGCCTCCCCCAATTACAACCAGTCTGGGTTTACTCTGAGACCACAGGAAGGAAATCCAAATGGAAAGTCTCGCACTACTGGTATCCATAATGCTTTTGGCCGTTTATGGCTCTGGGCTGATCGCCTTTATCTGTTCGTGGTTTAGGAATCGAGTATCCGAGATCATTACATATATTTTCTCCGGCATCTCAGTTGTGAGCGGAGTCTTGGTTGGCTTTTCACTGCGCGAAGGAAATGGGTTCGTAATTGCATTGATTCCTACATCCCTGGGAATCATATCGGTGTGGAACGTTAAACGCAGAAAATAACTTCCTGCAGAACTCACTTCAAAAGCTGATTAAGCCCGCATCTACTGGCAATGGGTGAGCTCCAAGAAACTGCCCGTAAAACCAAAGAGTTGATTCCTGATCTGGTTCACCTAATTCATAAATTTGATGAACGACTGGCCCTGCAACTTCTGCATCGACCTCGCCTCGTAAATACGAGTTGACTGATTTCTGTTGCAACTTGAACGCTCGAACAATCCATTCGTAAGCTGCTAACTCGGTTTCAAAAGTCAGGGAAAGAGGCGCGGATGTGACTGCAGTCTTTGCGTCATGACACTGAAGAATCCATAATCCTTCTATTTCATTTGACTTTGTAAATCTGTATTGCCACAAACCAGGCCCAGGAACACTTGAATTGATCATTTAATCTGTTTCAACCATTCGTTCTATGTGACTGCCACAATACGAGCACTTCGTTGCTTCATCACTAATCACGTGTAAACAAAAAGGACAAGTGGAAGGCTCGGGATCAAGACATCGCTTGCAATGAGTTTCACTCTCCCATTGCGTAACACCCCAGAGTGGATTTCTTCTTATTGAAGGGGGCTGCAGGCTTTCTCCGCAAACTCGACATTTACTCGGCATGTAGAGCTAAACCCGCACATCCGCGGCAGGAAACGGAACGCGATCGTCGAACTTAACCGACAGACGGCCGGCTGTTCGCCACACTCTAGCCAGTGCATCAGAATCTTCTTCAGTAACAAGGTTGCCCATAACCCGAAGCGCAAGTTTCATAACGGTGCGCGAACGCATTCCAACTGGTCCAGCTTTAGGAAGAAGCCCTGGCACGGTTAGCAATCCAGCAAGACGTCGAGCGATGGAGAATGCGTAACCGTAATGAGTACGCAGTTCAGCTGGCCATGCAACTGTGAAATCGGTTTCGGTTTCTAACATCTGCGCTGCAAGGCGACCAGTTTCTAATCCGTAATCGATGCCTTCACCATTCAGCGGATTAACACATCCAGCTGCATCGCCGATAAACATAAAGTTCTTGCCAGCAATTCCCGAAACTGCTCCACCCATTGGCAACAAGAATGACCAAGGCATTCGAATATCACCAGAAAGTTTCCAGTCTTCGCGCTGTTGATCAGCATATGTATTCATCAATGCGCGAAGGTTTACATCAGCAGGACGTTTGTTTGTGGCAAGAGTTCCCACGCCAACATTTACTTCGCCATTTGCCAGCGGAAAGATCCAGCCGTAGCCCGAAAGAATTTCATTCTTATCGTCACGCAATTCCAAGTGAGAAGAAATCCATGGATCGTCGTGACGTTCACTCTTGATGTAACCGCGAGCTGCAACACCGTATGCAGTATCACGATGCCATTCACGACCAAGTTTGCGACCAAGTTGAGAACGTGCGCCATCCGCAATGATTACTGAATTCGCGTTGATAGTTACAGTTCCGGTTTCAGTTTTTACAATCACAGATTTTATTGCACCAGCATCCATCACAACGTCAGTTGCACTGTGACCTTCAAGCACAGTTGCACCTGCTGCTTTAGCGATCAACATGATTTGTTCATCGAGTTCCATGCGAGGTGCAGCGCCACCATAGTTGGGAAGTGATCCTCCAGGCCAAGGCAACAACAACTCTTGGCCGAATCCGGCTGCGCGAAGTCCCTTGTTGCGGGCGCGGCCAGAAAGCCAGTCACTCAAGCCAATTGCGTTCAATTCAGCGATCGCTCTTGGAGTTAAGCCATCACCACATGGTTTATCGCGAGGAAAAATTGCGGAATCAATCAATACAACTTGGCGACCAGCGCGCGCTGCATAGGATGCAGCTGATGAACCAGCAGGTCCAGCTCCTACAACTAATACGTCGGTATTGATCTCACTCACTCTTTTATTCTCTCGTGTTCCAGGAGTAAGTGCATATTTAGATTTTTGTTAAACAACACCAAATAAACGATCGCCAGCATCACCAAGGCCTGGAACGATGTAGCCCTTTTCGTTTAACTTCTCGTCAACCGCTGCAGCAACTAATGTGACGTCAACATCGCGACCAGCAAGGGCAGCTTCAACTGCAGCGATGCCTTCAGGTGCTGAGAGTAAACAGATCGCAGTGATTTGATTCGCGCCACGTTCCAGCATTAAGTCAATTGCCGCGATCAAAGTTCCCCCGGTTGCCAACATTGGATCAAGTAAAAATACTTGGCGACCCTTTAGGTCTCCTGGAATGCGATCGGCATATGTAGTTGGTTGCAAGGTGTCGTGATCGCGAACCATGCCGAGGAATCCAACTTCGGCTGTCGGTAATAGTCGTGTCATGCCGTCGAGCATTCCAAGACCTGCGCGAAGGATTGGAATTACAACTGGGGTTGGCGCGGAAAGTCGAACACCTTGAGCTGGTGCTACTGGTGTTTGCACGGTCACGGCTTCAACACGAATCGAACGTGTTGCTTCATAAGCAAGAAGAGTTACCAGCTCATCAGCTAACCGGCGAAAAGTTGGTGAATCAGTTCGTTCATCTCGCAGAGCGGTGAGCTTGTGGGAGATCAGTGGGTGTTCTGTAATTAGTTTGCGCACGTGCTCACAATAACTGCAGCCATCGGGTTTCCAGAGTCTGGATCGAGGTTTTGTTATCAGTGTGACTGATGTGACTTATGTCTACTTACTCGATAACGGCTTGGTTGCAGTTGTCTGAACAAGTACGCCGAACGCGCGTTAAAAAGTAGCGCAACGTACACTTTCTATAGATATTGCGAATGTCGCAGTGTTATTAAGAGAGGAGCCCTCCGTGTTGAAGGGTGTAAAACTTGCCTCCGTCCTAGCTGTAGCCTCACTGGCACTTGCAGCATGTGGATCAAGTGGCGAAACCGCAGAAAGTGCAGCTCCAGCTGAAACTACTGCAACTTCAAGCGTCAAGGTCGGAATGGCCTATGACCAAGATGGTAAGGGTGACGGCTCGTTCAACGACGCTGCATTCGCTGGCCTTTCAAAGGCTCAGACAGATCTTGGCGTTGAAATCAAGGAAGTTAACTCAGGATCAAGCGCAACTGATGCAACTCGCGAAGAACTTCTAACCCTTCTTGCTGATGGTGGATACAACCCAGTTATCGCAGTTGGCTTTGCATACAGCACAGCACTTGCTGCAGTAGCTCCAAAGTTCCCAGAGACAACTTTCGCAATCGTTGACTCAGTTGTTGAATCACCAAACGTTGGATCATTGATCTTCGCTGCAGAGCAGGGTTCCTACCTAACAGGTGTTATCGCAGCAACTGCATCGAAGTCAGGCACAATCGGCTTCATCGGTGGCATGGAAATCGATCTAATCAAGGCTTTTGAAGCCGGTTACATCGAAGGTGCAAAGTCTGTTAACCCAGACATCAAGGTTGAGTCCAAGTACATGGGCGCAGCGGGCGACAACACAGCATGGAACGTGCCTGAAAAGGCTAAGACTGCAACTGATGGCATGATCGCCAACGGTGCAGACGTTATCTATGCTGCTGCTGGTGGTTCCGGTCTAGGCATGTTCCAGTCTGTAAAGGCTGCTGCTGATGGCGGAGCAACTGTATGGGCAATCGGTGTTGACTCTGATCAGTACACAGTTCCAGCTCTTGCTGAATACAAGGACATCATCTTGACATCCATGTTGAAGCGCGTTGACGTAGCTGTATACGACGTAATCGCAGCCGTAGTTGATGGAGCACCACTAGTTGGTGTTAACAACTTCGACCTATCCAAGGATGGCGTCGGTTACGCAACATCCAACTCCGCTGTATCTGAATTCTCAGGCGCTGCTGATGCAGCTGCCGAGAAGATCAAGTCCGGCGAAGTTACTGTTGGTACAACCGTTCAGTAATTAATCACTACAGTGAGGCTCGGGTGGATTTTTCCACCCGAGCCTCACTTTTTGTTTGAAGAAGTCGTAAGTTTAGTT
Source organism: Actinomycetota bacterium (assembly GCA_026392515.1). Classification (GTDB taxonomy): domain Bacteria; phylum Actinomycetota; class Actinomycetes; order S36-B12; family UBA5976; genus UBA5976. Next base: position 19,784 of record JAPLBY010000005.1, read on the forward strand.
AGTACCAAAGTCTGAAAGGCGCGGTTTAAGCGAATGAGCCAAAGTGCACTAGCGGTTGAACTCAAAGGAATCTGGAAACGATTCCCTGGAGTAATTGCCAACAGCGACATAAATCTAAAGGTAACTTCCGGAACGGTTCATGCCATCGTTGGCGAGAACGGTGCTGGCAAGTCAACACTTATGAAAATTCTTTATGGCATGCAAAAAGCTGACGAAGGAACGATCTCCATTAATGGCAGCGACCTAGTCTTCAATTCACCTTCAGACGCAATTGATTCTGGCATTGGTATGGTCCACCAACACTTTATGTTGGCTGACAACTTCACGGTTTTGGAAAACATTGTTTTAGGTAGCGAACCAAAGAATGGCATTCGCTTAGATTTTGCAAAAGCTCGCAAGCAGATTTCAGGCATCGCAGCTGAGAATGGTCTTGCGGTAGATCCAGATGTATTAGTAAGTGAACTTGGTGTCGGCGATAGACAACGCATTGAAATTCTAAAAGTGTTGTATCGCGGTGCAAAGATTTTGATTTTGGATGAACCAACTGCAGTTTTAGTTCCGCATGAAGTTGATGAACTATTCAACACGCTTCGCGATCTTAAAAAAGAAGGACTAACTGTTATCTTCATCAGTCACAAACTTGATGAAGTTTTATCGATCGCTGATGAAATCACAGTTATTCGTCAAGGAACAACAGTAGGTAGCGTTAACCCACATACTCAAAATGTTTCAGCGCGCGATCTTGCCGAAATGATGGTTGGTAATGAATTACCAACTCCTGATGCAGTCGGCGACACAATTCAGGATGAAGTTGTACTTAAAGTTGAAAATCTTTCTGTCTTTGCAAAAGGTGGCAAGGCAATCGTTGATGACATTTCATTCCAGATTCGTGCTGGTGAGATTGTCGGCATCGCAGGTGTTGAAGGAAATGGCCAAGCTGAAATCCTTGACGCCCTAATGGGTATTGAATCCGCATCAGGTCGAGTGCAGTTCAAGAATGAGGACATTACAAACAAGTCGACCCGTCATCGTCGCGAACTTGGTATTGGATTCATTCCAGAAGATCGCCATCGCCAGGCTCTGATGTTGGAAGCTCCGCTTTGGGAAAACCGAATGCTTGGACACCAAACAAGAGAACCAAACTCGAAAGGGATCTGGTTAACTCCACGCAGCGCTAAGGCAGATACCAAGCGAATCGTTGAAGAGTATGACGTACGCACTCCGAGCATCGACGTTTTAGCTAGTGCTCTTTCCGGCGGAAACCAACAGAAACTTATCGTGGGTCGGGAGATGTCCGGTGAGCCAAAACTGTTGATCGCTGCTCATCCAACTCGCGGTGTTGATGTTGGAGCCCAGGCAGCAATTTGGGATCACATCCGAAATGCGCGCCAAGCGGGACTCGCAGTTTTGTTGGTTTCAGCAGACCTTGATGAACTAATCGGTTTGAGTGACAACATCAAAGTCTTGCTGCGAGGAAAGTTTGTGGCGGACGCAGATCCAGCAACCGTGACTCCACAAGATCTTGGAACCGCAATGACTGGTGCAGGAGAGGCAGCCTAATGAATCTTCGCAGAATTGGAATGAGCCTGATTGCGCCAGCAATTGGATTGTTCATCTCACTCGCCGCTACTGCAGTCATCTTGATTGCAATTGGTGCCAGCATTTCAACGGTTTTCTCATCGATGTGGAATTACGGAACTTCTCCACGCGCGATGTCTTTGATGCTTAACCTGGCAACAATTTATTTCTTAAGTGCGTTAGCAGTTTCTATCGGCTTCAAAATGAATCTGTTCAACATCGGTGTTAATGGTCAATATGTTTTGGGTGCGCTAGCTGCAGCTGTAGTTGCGAGTAACTTAACTTTGCCAAAAGTTGCATCCGTTACCATCACAATTTTGTCGGCAATGATTGTCGGTGCGCTCTGGGCTGGAATCGCAGCTTGGTTGAAGGTTGCTCGAGGCGTCAGCGAAGTTATCTCCACAATCATGTTGAACTTTATTGCAATCGGAATCATCAGTTACATAATTGTGCGGACACCAATTGGTACCGAAACAAGTTTGAACATTCGTGGCACCAAAGCAATTCCAGAAACTGGAATGCTTCGAGGAGTCGCATTTCTTGATCCAGGAACTCCGATTTATGGATTCTTTTTCATCTCAATCGTTGTCGGTATTGCATATTGGTTCTTACTAAATCGCACTCGGTTTGGTTTCGATTTGCGCGCAACTGGAAAATCAGCTTCTGCAGCTCGAACAAGTGGTGTGCAATCAAATCGCATGATCGTAGTAACTATGTTGCTTTCAGGGGCGGTAGCAGGACTGGTTGGTCTTCCGTATCTACTAGGTGACACCGGTTCCTATACCTTGCAGTTCCCAACTGACTGGGGCTTTACTGGAATTGCGATCGCACTTCTAGGTCGCAACAATCCGCTAGGTATTGCACTCGGCGCAATCCTTTGGGCCTTCTTAGACATATCTAGTGGCCAGTTGATTTTGGAAGGTGTCCCACGTGAGATCTCAACGATCATGCAGGGATTGATTGTGATTGTGGTTGTTATCTCCTACGAGGTAGTTCGCCGCTATCAGGTTAAGAGTGAGCAAACCAGTGTTGCTAAGGCATTAGAAAAACAGGAGGCATCAGTATGACTTACTTAAAATCTCGCCGATTTATAGGCGCTGCCTTTACTGCTATCACCATGCTTTCAATTACTCGCACGATCACTGGCAATGGTGACCTCACCAGCACAGTGACAATCGCACAGGCCTTGGTATTCGCCTCACCAATTGCCCTTGCTGGTCTTGCTGGTATCTGGGCAGAACGCGCTGGCGTAATCAACATTGGCCTAGAAGGCATGATGATCCTTGGAACCTTCGGTGCTGGCTGGGCTGGTTGGCAATGGGGGGTTTGGGCCGGTGTTCTAGCTGGCGTGATCTTCGGCGCTATCGGTGGATTACTGCTTGCGGTAGCTGCGGTCACGTTCGGTGTTGACCAAATCATTGCTGGTACAGCGATCAACTTGTTGGCACTTGGCTTAACTAAATTCCTTGCTATCTTGCTATTTACGAATGCACCTGGTGGTGGCCAAGCGCAATCTCCACCTATCAAGGGTGAGATTCCAACTTTCACGATTGATTCAATTGTTGGTCCGTTAACGACACTTCATGAACAAGGCATCTTCTTCATAAGTGATTTAGCCGGAATTGTTGCAGGGTTGTTCTACAACCTGTCCTTGCTAACAATCATTACCTTCTTATTGTTTGTAATGACAAGTTACCTACTTTGGAAAACTGCATTTGGTCTCCGCTTGCGTAGTGCTGGTGAAAATCCATGGGCAGCTGATTCACTTGGCGTAAAGGTTGTTCAGTTCAAGTACGCAGCAGTTGTGTTCTCCGGAATGCTAGCTGGCCTTGGTGGCGCTTATCTTTCGATCGCATCAACGATCTACCGAAATGGAAACACTGCAGGTCGAGGCTTCATTGGTTTAGCAACGATGATCTTCGGTGACTGGCGACCAGGTGGCACTGCCGCCGGTGCATTGATGTTTGGTTACATTGACACCTTGCGTTTGATTGACACTGGAAATCAAAACGTTAAAGGTTTGATTCTGCTAGGTGCAATCATTCTGTTTGCAATCGGCGGAATCATGCTGCGTCGAGCCCGTCGCAACTCTGCAATTGGATTCTTGATTCTTGGATCCGTAATGATTGGCGCATACTTCTCAGCAACTTCATTCCCACCAGAAGTTGCCCAGGTTGCTCCTTACATAACCACGCTGTTGGTTCTGGCAACTGCGTCACAGAATTTGCGTCCACCTGCTGCTGATGGTGTTCCATATCGAAAGGGAGATCATCACTAATGGAAATCAATTGGGATGAATTGCGAAGTGCGGCAAGTGGCGCAATGGCAAAAGCGTATGCACCGTATTCGAACTTTCCAGTAGGTGTTGCTGGACTAGTTGATGATGGTCGCATTGTTACTGGCTGCAATGTTGAGAACGCTGCCTATGGTGTTGCGCTGTGTGCTGAGTGTGGGCTGATTTCAAGTTTGATCAGTACCGGTGGCGGAAAGCTTGTGGCAGTTGCCTGCGTGGATCGACATGGAAATGCACTGATGCCTTGTGGTCGCTGTCGTCAACTGCTCTGGGAGCATGGCGGTCCAGATTGCCTGCTTGATTCAGTTTCTGGGATTAAGTCAATGACTGAAGTATTGCCTGATGCGTTTGGCGCGCATGATTTAACAGATCGACTTTAAACGCATTAGCCTTACAGGTATGACACTTCCCCGAGTGAAATTAACATCATGAGTGCTGAACCGTTTGCAGCAGTTGATCTAATCGCCGCTAAGCGCGACAGGCACGAACTTTCTGATATACAAATTGATTGGTTTGTTGACGCATACGTTCGCAATGTAATTGCTGAAGAACAAATGTCTGCGATGGCGATGACGATTTTGCTTAACGGGATGAACCGCCGAGAGATTGTGCGCTGGACTAAGGCTTACATTGAATCTGGCGAGACTATGGATTGGTCAACGCTTGGGCGACCAACTGCCGACAAACATTCCACAGGTGGCGTTGGCGACAAGATCACTTTGCCGCTTGCTCCGTTAGTTGCTGCGTGTGGAGTTAGTGTGCCGCAGCTTTCTGGACGTGGCCTTGGTCATACTGGTGGCACCTTAGACAAACTAGAGGCCATTAAAGGCTGGCGTGCGAACTTATCGAACGCGGAAATGTTTGACGTGCTTAATTCCACTGGCGCAGTAATTTGCGCAGCTAGCCAAACTCTTGCGCCAGCTGACCGACGAATTTATGCACTTCGTGATGTGACTGGAACTGTTGAATCAATTCCACTGATCTCCGCATCAATAATGAGCAAAAAGATTGCCGAAGGAACTGGCGCACTTGTATTAGATGTGAAAGTTGGATCAGGCGCGTTCATGAAAACTGTCGAGCAAGCCCGAGAGCTCGCTACGACAATGGTTGGAATTGGTAACGATGCTGGCGTAACTACGCGTGCATTGTTAACTGCAATGGATGTTCCACTTGGTCGAACTGCAGGCAACGCACTTGAAGTTCAAGAATCAATTGACGTGCTTGCTGGTGGTGGGCCTACCGATGTTGTCGAACTAACTGTGACTTTGGCCCGCGAGATGCTGGAAGCAAGCGGCGCTTCGGGATTAAAAGATCCAGCCCTGGCTCTTTCAGATGGTTCAGCCATGGACGTCTGGCGC
>JAPLBY010000016.1 GCA_026392515.1 Actinomycetota bacterium
CTTGCGCAGTACGCCGCAACAGTTTCGGCTAACGATGGAAAAGTAATTGTTGTAGTTCCAGATCGTGCTGCTATCGATCGCGTAGTCCAATCACTTGTTTCGCTTGGCTGTCCAAAATCTGCAGTTGCAATCTTGGCAGCTGATGATGGCCCAGCCCAGAGATATCGCAGTTGGCTTTCAGTACTTCGCGGCAGCGCCAGCATTGTGATCGGAACTCGCGCCGCCGTCTTCGCGCCAGTAAAGGACTTAACTGCAATTTGCGTTTGGGATGACTGGAATGACACGTTGTCTGACCCGCAGGCGCCGTACTGGCACGCCCGAGATGTTGCAGTTCTACGTAGCGCGCAACAAAACACCGCACTAGTTTTTGCTGGCGCAACCATGTCAGTTGAAACCTGCGCGCTCATGCCTTGGCTAGCACACGTTGCAAAAAGCCGAGATCAACTGCGAAACGAATCACCAAAAGTTCGTAGCGCTCTGGATGAAGCGGGTACCAAGATAAATCCAGCAGCAAGCGGTTCGCGAATTCCTTCGACAGTTATGCAAGGAATGAAGACAGCACTAACCAAAGGTCCAGTTTTAGTTTTAGTCTCTCGTCTTGGATATTCACCGCGAATAGTTTGTGACACCTGCAGAACATCAGCGCTGTGCTCAGCTTGCAACGGTCCATTGATGCAGACAGCTCGTTCGAGTGCACCAACCTGTCATCTATGTGGTCACATTGAATCCAAGTGGAGCTGCAAGAAGTGCAAGGGTAATTCAATTCGCGCGGCAGCTGTTGGTAGCGAACGAACCGCGGAAGAACTTGGCCGAGCCTTTCCTGGAATTCCAGTTCGCTCATCAACTTCAGATCACATTTTGCGCACCGTAGATTCCCGTCCCGCAATTGTTGTGGCAACCGCCGGCGCTGCGCCGATTGCGCAAGGTGGATATGCAGCTGCGATTTTGCTTGATGGTAATGCCATGTTGTCTCGTCCTGAACTAAGCGCCACTCAAGAAACTTTTGCCAAGTGGAATGAGTGCGCATCACTGGTTCGCCCTGATGGGGAAGTGATCGTGGTCGCGGACTCGGAACATCCAGCCGTTCAAGCATTGATTCGCCATGATCCAGCTGGCTTTGCGCAACGCGAACTTGAACAACGAGTTCAGGTTTCCTTGCCGCCTACAGTTCGGCTGGCTGCCCTTACTGGCGAGCAATCAGATATTGATGACGCGCTGGCAATGCTGGAACTGAATCCAGAATCCTCAGTTCGTGGTCCGGTGCCTGGCAAGGACAACCAAGTTCGAATGCTGGTGTCTTGTGATCGCAAACTTGGCATCGAACTTGCCTCGCAGTTAAAGGCAATGACTTCGGCGCGAAGCGCCAAACATAAGGGTGGACCTGTAAACGTTCGGATTGACCCGATAAACCTCTAAACTTGAGTTAACGCAAAGCTCATTGAAGAAGGTGTGACATGACAGTAAAGCCAGTTCGGTTGTTCGGCGATCCAGTGCTCACCACACCTGCGCTTGAGGTTACAACTTTTGATAAAGAACTTCGCCAACTAGTGGCTGACTTAACCGCCACCATGCAAGAAGCCCCAGGTGTTGGATTAGCAGCACCTCAGATTGGTGTTTCGCTTCGAGTTTTCACTTACGACGTGGATGATGAAGTCGGTCACTTGATTAATCCAGTGCTAGATCTTTCGGAAGAAGAACAAGAAGGCCCAGAAGGCTGTCTTTCTATTCCTGGCCTAACTTTTGATACCAAACGTGCGATGAATGTGGTTGCTAAAGGCATGAACATGTATGGCGAACCAGTAACCATTATTGGCAGTGACTTAATGGCACGTTGCGTCCAGCATGAAACCGATCACTTAGATGGCGTCATGTTTATTGATCGTCTTGATACCGAAGCTCGCAAAGAAGCCATGAAAGCAATTCGCGAGACTGAATGGTTTGGCGACATGTCACCAACTATTAAACTCAGTCCGCACTCAATGATGAACGGTTTTTCATAACGTGCGGATCGCATTTGCGGGCACGCCACTTGCAGCTGTGCCAACGCTAACTGCGCTGCTGGCATCTGATCATGAAGTTGCTTTAGTTGTAACGCGTCCGGATGCACCAGCTGGCAGAGGTCGAACCCTTACTGCAAGCCCAGTTGCCGAAGTTGCTGGCGTCAGTGGCGTACCAGTCTTGAAAACTTCGCACTTAGCCGAACATAAAGATAAGTTCGCGGATGTTGACTGCGTAGTAGTTGTGGCATTTGGCGCCATGGTGCCAAGAGAGCTACTAGATGTTCCAAAGCATGGCTGGATCAACGTTCACTTTTCATTGTTGCCGCAATGGCGTGGGGCAGCACCAGTTCAGTATTCGATTTTGAGTGGTGATGAATTCACTGGTGTCACAACGTTTCGAATTGATGAAGGTTTAGACACAGGCCCAATGCTGGCGTGCTTAACAACACAGATCGCGCCAAGTGAGACTTCAAGTGAATTGTTGGATCGACTTTCGATTGAAGGAGCGCAATTAGCGTTGGCAACTCTTTCCGGAATTGAAAACGGTTCGATCCTGCCGTTACACCAACCAATTGATGGCATTTCAAGCGCACCAAAGATCACAGTTGCAGATGCCCAAGTTCGTTGGAGTGATCCAGCCCTTGCCGTTGACCGCCGAATTCGCGCAGTCACCAAAGACCCTGGCGCTTGGACCATGTTTGGCGACACTCGCATCAAGCTGCAACCCGTAACAGTTTCACCGCACGTTACAGATTTAGCACCGGGTGAAGTGCAAACGCGCGATGGAGAAGTCCTAGTTGGTACCGGCAGTCACGCCGTTGCACTGGATCAAGTACAAGAAGCAGGCCGGAATCTAACAGATGCAAAAACTTGGTTTAGTAATCAAAAATCCGCAGTGGTGTTTGAGTGAGTAATTCTGGCACCACTAGACGCGCAGCCTTCGATGTTCTCCAAGCCGTTCATGACAAAGACGCTTACAGCAATTTAGTTTTACCAGCAGTGCTCGATGAGTTAAAGGTTTCTTCGCGAGATGCAGGACTGGCAACTGAAATTACCTACGGTGCATTACGTCGCCAAGGCAGCCTGGATGCATTAATCGATGCTTGTGCTTCTCGCACTGACACTATGGACAGCAAAGTTCGTAACATTTTGCGTGTTGGTGCATACCAATTACTTTTCATGCGAATCCCAGCACACGCTGCAGTCGATGAGACTGTAACGCTGGCTCGTGACGTTGCGGGAATGGGTGTATCAAAGTTCGTTAACGCCGTGCTTAGAAAAATCTCGGCCAACACTTGGGAAGAGTGGCTAGAAACTTTAAGTGAAGGCAAAACCCCAGTTGAAGTTTTAGCTCTTGAATATTCATATCCAGTTTGGGTAATTCGCAGTCTGGCTGATGCTTACAAGTGTGACTTGGATTCAATTCGAGAAGTTCTTGCTGCTGGAAATGAACCAGCCCTAGTTTCTTTAGTTGCTAAACCTGGCCAAGCTGACGTAACTGAACTTCTTGAGTTGCCACATGTTGAACCAGGTCGATGGTCACCGATTGCTGCAACGATGTTGCGCCCAAGTGGACCTGACGAGAAGTGGTCAACGCGTCCAGGTGACATTGATGCCGTGCGAGACAACCGAATTGGTGTGCAAGATGAAGGCAGCCAACTCGTTGCACTTGCGGTAGCCAACGTTGAAGTTGAAGGCACGCAAACTCATTGGTTAGACATGTGCGCAGGGCCTGGCGGCAAAGCAGCAATCTTGGCCGGCCTTGCAAGTGAAGCTGGCGCAGACTTCACTGCGCTAGAACCAATCCCAGCTCGCGCCCACTTGGTTTCAAATTCATTGTGGAATGCGCTAGGGGACCATCAAGTTATTGAAACTGATGCTCGGGAGTTCAATCCTGATCATCAGTTTGATCGCATTCTGGTTGACGCGCCATGTACTGGTTTAGGCGCACTTCGTCGTCGACCTGAAGCTAGATGGCGCCGCCAACCAAGTGACATCCCGCCACTAACTGCCTTACAGCAAGAGTTGTTGGCAAAAGCCGGGGAACTCGTGCGCGTAGGTGGGGTAGTCGGCTATGCAACTTGCTCGCCGCACTTGGCTGAAACCGATGCAATCGTTGCCAACTTTCTGAAGCGAAATCCGAACTTTGAAACTGTGGATGTATCGCCAGTTCTGCCGCAACTGAACCTGCCCAAAGGCTCAATGAATCTGCGACTTCGTCCAGACGTTCATCACACAGATGGCATGTTCTTGGCGATATTGCGCAGGACCGCATAGCCCGAGCGGTTTGGCTAGGCTTAAGCCGTGGGTCTACGAATTTCGCCGAGCATACTTTCTGCTGACTTTGGCAACTTAGTCGCTGAATGTAAGCGGGTTGCTGATGGCGCTGACTGGTTAC
>JAPLBY010000026.1 GCA_026392515.1 Actinomycetota bacterium
TAGTACGAGAGGACCGGGGTGGACGAACCTCTGGTGTGCCAGTTGTCCTGCCAAGGGCACGGCTGGTTGGCTACGTTCGGAAGGGATAACCGCTGAAAGCATCTAAGCGGGAAGCCTGCTTCAAGATGAGGACTCTCACTGTTTATCAGGTAAGGCCCCCAGTAGATGACTGGGTTGATAGGCCGGAGGTGGAAGTGCGGCAACGCATGCAGCTGACCGGTACTAATAGGCCGAGGACTTGTCTCTTATCTAATTTATTAGAACAGAATTATTTTTAACTTTTCGCATCGCGTCCACTGTGCGGTTCCCGATTTACGGTCGGGAACTACAACAAATAAATCACTCGCAAGAGGGGTCTATTTGTTTACAACTAAATAGTTGATTGTTCGACCGAAATCAATAGAGTTTCGGCGACCATGGCGAAGGGGAAACGCCCGGCTCCATTCCGAACCCGGAAGCTAAGCCCTTCAGCGCCGATGGTACTGCACTTGTGAAGGTGTGGGAGAGTAGGACGTCGCCGGACAATTATTCAAAAAGGGGTCACCTTCGGGTGGCCCCTTTTTTATTTGTGCAAATTCGTTTTTAAACTATCTCTTTGGAAATTTTAAGTAAAGAGCTCTTGGATTCCTTGGATCTGCTGTGAATCCAAAGCGCTCATAAAACTTGGCAACATCATCATCTTTGGCATCCACGCGCATGAATTTTGCGGCGACGTGTTCAGTTGCCGCAAGAGATCTAGCAATCGCATCGCGCACCAATAGTGCGCCAAGCCCAAGGCCTTGAAACTCGATTGCAACAGCTAGCCTGCCGAGTGAAATCAATGGAACATCGCGTGGTGAATCTCGCTGCTTGCTGCTTGGAAGCAATTCTCGTTCAACGTTTGCCGCTGCTAAACAGTAGAAGGCCACAACGTTTTCACCATCGGCAAGCACAAAAGTGCGTGAGGTGTTTTCCTTTTGATTTCGCAGAGCCAAGTCACGAAGCCAGGCGTCTAACTCCGGCACTCCACAAGAAAAGCCACCTATCTCATGATCGCTATTTAGTTCAACAGTTCTTTTGAATTCTTTGGTCATGAACGAGTTTTAAGTGGGTAGTTCATTAGATATCGCAAACCGGGATTGTCTTCATCAGGTTTATCCAAAAAGTCCATTAGCCAGTCAAAGTGTTCATCAGAGACAAAGAAGATGTTCTGTTCCTGCAGAACTTGCTTGGCCGAATCCAGCGCATTTGAAACCACAAACTCCGTAACTGTTTGATTGTTCACGGCAGCTGCCCGCTCGATCAATTCCTTTTCAAGGGCGCTCATGCGAACGGCCAAACGACTGTCTTTTGGTGCTATTGCTGTCATGATTTAATTGTACGCCTGTTGTGCGCCTGTTGTCTACAACTTGTGGGATTTGGCTTTATCCCGTTTGGTGAGTCATACTGAAGTCACATAAGTAACACCAGCAACAAGCAAGATGTTGCACAAAACAACTAAATAGCGCGCTACTACTAAAGAAATCAGGAACAAATATGTCCTCAGATAATTATTCAGGTTCACGTCCAAGCAGTCGTGGCGGTAGTAGCATGCAGGGTCGATCGTCAGATCGACGCAATTCTCCATCTAAAACTTCCTCGCGTTCGAGTTCATCGCGCCCGAGTTCGTCAACTTCGCGCCCAGGATCTTCCCGTCCAGGTTCCTCGCGTCCATCCGGTTCGTATCGCGATGGTGCATCCTCAGGTGGTCGCACCGCAAGTGGCCGTGACTCATCCGATCGCAGCTCTTATTCAGGTCGTAGCACGGAGGGTCGATCGTCAGATCGACGCAATGGTTCTAGTAATACATCACGCGGTGACTCATCGCGCCCAAGTTCGGATCGTCCAGCTGGTCGTTCATACGGAGACAGAGACTCACGTCCGGCGTCCCGCCCATCTTCAGATCGTTCCGATCGTCCGTCACGTTCATACGGTGATCGTCCAGAGCGTCGTGATGATCGTCGACCAAGTTCCGACCGTCCATCCGGTCGTTCATATGGAGACCGCGATTCACGTCCAAGCTCACGTCCATCGTCCGATCGCCCAGCAGGTCGTTCATACGGAGACCGCGACTCACGTCCTTCGTCCCGCCCGTCATCCGACCGTGGCGAACGTAGTTACGGTTCACGCGACTCGCGACCAAGTTCAGATCGTCCATCCCGTTCATACGGAGATCGTCCAGAGCGTCGCGATGATCGCCGTCCTTCAAGTGATCGACCAGCAGGCCGTTCATACAGTGATCGACCAGAGCGTCGTGACGATCGTCGTCCAAGCTCAGATCGCACTGGGTCTGACCGCCCGCGTCGCGAAAACCCATACGGTGGTGATCGTCCACGTGCAAGCGATGACCGCGACTCACGTCCGTCATCTCGTTACAGCGAACGCGGTGGTCGTCCCGATCGTGCCGGAGGTCGCTTCGCCGATGATCGCGAAGAGCGTCCACGCGGTCGCGTTGGCGAAAAGCGCGTAAACGTTCAAGATCCAATCATTCCCGATCACATCACTGGTGAAGAATTACCTCGCGCAGTTCGTAACGAACTTCGCACCTTGCCTGAAGGTTTAGCACTTCGCGTTGCTCGTCACTTAGCTGCATCTGTTGAAGCAGCAACTGTGAATCCAGAAATTTCTTGGCAGCATGCAAAGGCAGCACTAAGCAAGGCATCTCGCGTTGGCATCATTCGCGAAGCCGCCGCTGAAGCTGCTTACAACGCAGGTCACTACGCCGAAGCTCTTATTGAATTCCGCGCAGCCCGACGTATGCGTGGCATCAAGGAATACTGGCCATTGATGGCTGACTGTGAGCGTGCATGCGGTCGTCCAATGAAGGCAATCGAAATGGCAGGGGATCCATTGGTTAAGAACCTGGATCATGCGTCCCGAGTTGAAATGCGAATTGTTGCCGCTGGCGCACGTATGGACATGGGAAATCTTGATGCAGCACTTGCAACTTTGCAGTGTCCAGACCTAACTGTTACTTCAGTTGAACCTTGGTCAGCGCGTATTCGTTATGCCTATGCAGATGTATTAGAACAAATGGGTCGTACCGAAGAAGCACTTGAATGGTTCCATCGCGCGGCTGCAGTTGATGCGGACATGCTTACTGATGCAGATAAGCGAGTTCGCAAACTTGAAGGCAAGTCATCCGATTCAGATAACGACGATGAATACGGTTACGAAGACCTTGAAGACTTTGATTATTCGGGTGAGTTCGGAGATCAAGAAGACTCTGGCGATAACGACGAAGCCATCAAGGAATAGTCACAGCCTGGTTTTGTGCACAGCGATGCTTCCCTGATTGCTGTTCGCAAGTCCACTGAGCAACATCTATCCAACAAACAATATTTGGGGGATAGATGACTGCATTAACGCAAGATTTTTCGAACTGGGAAAACGCTGTGACTTTAGTTGCTCGCGTAACAACTGAAGCTGAACAATTCGAGTTACCAAGCGGTGACACACTCATGAAGTTTCGAGTTGTGGTGCCGCGCCACAAGCCGGTTACTAAGGCAACCGTAGACACTATTGATTGCGTGGCCTTCAAACCCGTAGTTCAACGTAAATCGGCCAACCTAGAAATCGGCGACATCGTTGAGATCACTGGCGAATTACGTCGCAGGTTTTGGAAGACTGGGGCAGGCGTTGCTTCCCGAATGGAAGTTGAAGTCTCGAAGATTACAAGTATTCGGACTTAGCTAAGTAACGATTACTTCGATACCTAGGTCCTTAAGTTCCTTCACGTGTCGAGCGTCAACTTCGTCATCAGTTACAAGAACATCAACTTCACTAATTGCAGCGATTGGAGTAAATCCTGTGCGTCCAACTTTGGAGGAGTCGGCAACAACAATTTTGCGTTGCGCTCTGGAAACCATGCTTGCTCCGATGCTCGCAACAAGTTGGTGGGGAGTGGTTAATCCACGCTCGGCCGTGAGACCGTCGCATCCGATTATTGCCACGTCCGCATTGAGTGGCCCAACTGAAGCCAGAGCCTGTGGGCCGACAAAAGCCATGTAGGGAGCAAGGTAAGTGCCACCGATTGCTACTAAGTGAGGATCGTCCCAACTACTTACTTCATTAATTATGGGAAGTGAATTTGTAACAATAGTTAGTGAACTTCGTTGCGCTCCACCCAACTGAGCCATTACTTTGTCCATGGACGACATTGCAAGAACAAAAGATGTAAGTTTTCCCGAGATGTTTCGTTTTTGCTGAGTTAGTACCTAGGGTGATAAGTATGAAGAGTCCCATTAAGGGTAAGCCACCAGAACAAGCGCGCAGCATCGCTTCAATGAATCGTATGCTTGAAGCAGGGGAAGAACTGTTTTACGAAGGTGGGTCCTCGGCGCTTACACTTGACGCGGTAATCGAGCGTGCCGGAACTTCCACTGGTTCGTTTTATGCTCGCTTTGGTGATATGCGCGGATTTCTTGACGCCATGCATTTGCGAGTGCTCGAGCAGGTATCAGTTGAGGTTTTGGAGGTTATTGCCAGCGCTTCTAAGCAACCTGATCTTGAATCGGGGATTCGCAAGATATGCATAGATGGATTTAAGGTTGTTTCTCGCAACAGGACCTCGTTGTACTTTTTTGCAGTGGGAAACTCGAGTGATCCACACTGGCGAGCAATGGGAACCAGTTTTAACCTTGGGATGTCCGACGGTATCTTGCAACTCTTAGAGTTCCATCTATCGAAGGCCAAGAGCGTGGTCGAAAAACGTCGACGTGATTCAGCTGTACGCATGATGATTGCCGCCACTTTTCAGCAGATCATGCACGACCAAAATGAGATTTCCCGAATCAAAGTCAATGAAAAAGAGTCTGCCTTGGCACTGGCAGACATGGTGTGTCTCTACCTGCGCGAGACCCCCTCTAAGTAGCTGAACTTTGTAACAACATGTCGTTAAGTCAGCTGATCTCAGAGTGGGTCAGGCATGCTGGACTAACTATTGGCTGACTGTGGAAGGCTTTTCGCTATTCGATTGCGATCTGCAGAATAGGCCAATGCCCATACTGCAAGCTTGAACGCCTCTAAAGCAGCAGCCTGAGTGATCTCTTGGTTGAGCGTCAGGAGGAGCAGTTGAGTATTGTAGAACAGCACAAACGCGTAGGCGAAGATTCGAACCGTGGGCATCTTTCGGTTCAAAATAAAGATCGCAGCAATTAGCTGGCCTACCGGCATCACGAATATAGCCCAGTAATTCGGCGCGTTTAGTAATCCAGCGACCTCTAGTGAGGCTGGCTTGCCGGACTTGGTGAGCCAGTAAATCGAGGAGAAGATCATTCCAGCGCATAGGGCTATGGTTGCGCTCCAGTAGAGCCTGACATTATATGTTTCTTTAGATGTCTTCGACATGAGTACTCCTAGTTGAATTCGTACGCATTCGGTCGAATGGTCCGAGTTTTTAAGTCCTATCGCGCCTTAAATGTAGCACCGCAGAGATGAAAATAAAAGATTTTCTCTACTTTGTTTAGTAAATATTTGGTAAGGAGATCAGGCTGGGATCGAGGCACTATTCTTAGCTGCTTTCGGGAGGCTGTTCGAAATCCGGTTACGATCCCAGTGGAAGGCGAGCGCCCACACCACAATCTTGAAAACCGATAAAGCAGCCATCGCGTAGTCGCGGATGCCAACTAGCAGAATCAGTTCCAGTACAAAGTAGAAAAGCACCCACGAGTATGCAAAGACTCGTAGCGTTGGGAACTTGCGCCATAAAATCAATGCGGCTGCAATAAGTTGGCCTATTGGGAGAACGCAGACGCCCAGGTATTCCGGCATGTTCAGTTCTTCGGAAATCTTTACCGCCGAAGCCATTCCGGCCGCAGAGAGCCAGCTCAACGAAGCGAAGATTAGCAAGGCGCATAGTGCGATAGTCGCTGACCAGTAGCGCATGTGATTCCACGAATTGTTTGATTCTTTTGATTCTTTTGATTTTTTTGACATGATCGTTCTTTCTCGAGTTATTGCCTATGTGGTGAGACGGATTACTTGCCTTGATAACTAGTAAAAAGAATCTTTCCGAATCTAATGATTCATTGATTCCATTTCTCCTGGAAGTGGAGTCCCTCGGAAGCAGCCAATCGAGTACGGATACTCATTATTGAGAACGTAGTGATACATCTCCTGCCTCTTTCCATTGAATTCCACCTCAGCTACACGGCCATGGCATTCGTCGAGTTGCGCGTTGGTGATAACTTTGCCATTTTCATCTAGGGGACCGTAGATCCCAAAGCCATCTGCTGCGTATCCCAGAAGCGGTGATTGCTTTCCAGGAGCACCCTTCTCCATGCACTTCCAGGAATATCCGTGGTAGTGATATTGACCTTCGTATGGATGACCAAAGCATTGGTCAGTTGGTAATGCCGCATTTGGGTCAAATATATTTAGCTTTGAGTCTCCAGCAATTTCAACGTGCCATGCAGCACCGGTCAATGCGAAGCCCGTCATCAAATTAGGTATGCAACTTGGCTTCTTGGCAATTTCTGGATTCAGGGGAAGCAAGACGTCAAGGTCGTAGGGAACGACCGGAATCTCGGCTGCATTGTCGTAACCAGCAGCCGGCAAGGCTGCGTAGTATTTGTATGAAGGAGAATCCTTAGGAATTGGGAAAGTTCCAATTGGGTGGTTTGGCATGCCATTGCTCTTGAAGCGGCGCATGTCCCCTTCTTCAGTAATTTCCAATTTACTTTCCACAGCTACAGAACCAGGCAGAGTCACGATATCCGAGATGATAACCCTGTTGTCTCTCACCCATGGAGTTGCAGCCTGGGTCATGGATTTACCCAATTCTGGGCCGAGCTTGATATTGAGTTTCGTATGAGGAACTCCCACCGTGACACAAGCAAAGACGGTGTTCTTCGCAGGCGACTTGATACTATTGCCAGTTTTTGGAGTCAACAGGTTTAACGGCTCACCATCTTTGCCCCAGTCTGCATCGGTACTGGCGGGAGCAGAATAAATGCTGTTATCGGTGCTTGAACCAAATCTCAGAAATCCAGCTAGAACTGCAACGACTGCAACCGCAATTATTCCCAGGACTAGCTTGCCTTTTCCATGTCCACTTTCACTTGTCACTTTTTACTCCAATTGTTGTGAGATGCAACAGCCTTAAGCACCGAATATACACATAATAGAGAATAATCTCTAGAGTAATCGAGCAGTTTTTGTGAATATTAGAGAAATTTCTCGTTAAATTCGCGAGGCTTTGAGATACCACTCTCTGTGATTTACGATCCAGTGGATCATGGCATGCTTTAGGGGTGTCGAGTTTCAAATCCGCTAGCCCAATCCTGGCCAAGGCTTACGACACTGCACTTTTAGATCTTGATGGTGTTGTTTATATCGGGGAAGACGCAGTTCCTGGTGTGATTGGCGCGCTGAATCAAGCTCATGATGAATTCGGCATGACACTTACTTGCGTCACAAACAATGCTTCTCGTTCACCGCAACGAGTCGCGCAACACTTACGTGAACTCGGGCTTGAAGTTACTGCCGAAGATGTTGTTACTTCCGCGCAAGCAGGAGCTGCTGAACTAGCAAAATTGATTCCACAAGGATCAAATGTTTTTGTTTTGGGAAGTAAAGACTTAGCTCGCGAAGTTGAACTCGTTGGACTAAATCCCAGCCATGATGTATCACTTACATACGATGCGATGATTCAGGGTTACTGGCCAGACATGCCATTTCGGATACTTGAGTTTGCAGCCAGTCTTTTGCGAACTGGTGTGCCATGGATTGCAACCAACATGGATATGACAATCCCAACACCAACGGGTGTGGCTCCTGGAAACGGCGCCATGATTACCGCGCTGGGTGAAACTGTTGGTCGCACGCCAACGCTTGTAGCCGGCAAACCACAAGTTCCGCTTATGCAGCAATCTATTGATCGCACTAACGCGAAGCGACCACTTGTAATCGGCGATCGTCTTGATACTGACATCCATGGTGCTAATAACGTTGGAATTGATTCGTTATTAGTTCTTTCCGGTGTCACAACAATCGAAGAAATCTTGTCGGCACCAATTGAATTGCGCCCAACCTATTTAGCTTGGGACGCCAGCGCTGTATTAACTGCGCAAAACGGAACCGAAACCACGGACCAGATAACAACCTGCGGTGGCTGGAAAGTTGCTAACAGCGACCTGCTTGGCCAAGGCGATGGGTTAGATGCAGTTGCTGCGATCGCGGTAGCGCATTGGAATGGTGACATATCTATTGAAATGGGTCTGGCGGCCCTTTCCGGCATTGGTCTCGAGGTGCGCTGACCCCTAATTTCGGGTTAGCGTAGGGGAATGGAGAACTTAAGAGAATTTTCAGCTATGGCCAAAGACATTCTTGATGAATCGGTAAACCAAATTAAGACTAATGTTTCCGAAAATTCTAAAGATGGAGTCGACACCAAGTTAGTTGTCGAGGCAATTACGGCAGTTGGCACATTAGCTGGCGGCATCATCGTTGAATTCATGGCCAAACTTCCAAAGCCAAGTTGCTCAGGATCCGGCGAAGGCGGCGCGCGCGAAACCGTTATCGCTGAAGTCGACAAAATCATTGGTCGCATGGGTCTAGTTCAAGAAGACGAATTAGCTGCGCTTCGTAAGCGCGTTGTGGATCTTGAAGAAGCACTTAAAAAGGCTGAAAAGCCAGCACCAAAATCCAAGTCTTAACTAAAGCGCCGACAGCAGTTCGGTAACGGCTAAGCCATAGGCTAGAGCCATGGAAAACTCCGAAGTTAATGATTACCTCGACACCCTCGATGAAACCGTCGAAGGTACTGTCGATGAATCAGTCGGTTCACTTTTAGGTGAAGAGTCGGGACTATTTGTCGAAGAGGTAGCAGTTCCGCAAGCCCCCGTAGTTTCCATGGACACTTTGCCAATTACTGGTGAAGCTCGCGTTGATGATGCCCTTGGTCGCCTGGCCGACTTGCAAGGCTTGCCAGTTCACGAACACGTTGATGTCTTCGAAGACGTGCAACGCCGCTTGCATGAAACTTTGGCTGACCTAGCCGGTCAGTAATTTCCTTAAGCCAGTGACTCGCCGCCGCCTCGACGTTGAATTAGTTAGACGTCACCTTGCGCGTAGCCGGGAACAAGCCCAAGACTTAATTGCTGACGGTTTAGTAATTGTTGGTGGCATGGTTGCGACCAAAGCTGCAACTCAAGTTGATGAATCTGCAGCGATCAAAGTAACCCTCGATGCCGATGATGATTACGTATCACGCGGGGCGCATAAATTAATTGGCGCATTAGATGCTTTTGATATTGACGTCACCGGACTTGTGGCACTTGATGCTGGCGCATCAACTGGTGGCTTTAGCGACGTGATGTTGCGCCGGGGGATTGCACATATCTATTGCGTTGATGTTGGCTATGGCCAGCTTGCTTGGAAAGTTAGCCAAGATCCCAAAGTCACCGTTATTGATCGCACCAACATCCGTTATTTAACTCCAGAACTACTTGGCGCCACTGTCGATTTAATCGTTGCTGATCTGTCGTTCATATCGCTAGAAACCGTATTGCCCGCGCTAGTTTCCGTCCTAAAGCCAACCGGCCAAGCTTTGTTAATGGTTAAACCCCAGTTCGAGGTTGGCAAGGACGCCCTTGGTCCAGGCGGTGTTGTGGAAGACAATGAGCAACGCATCGCTGCAGTCAATAAGATCGCAGGTAAGGCTTATTCATTAGGACTTGGCACCGCTGGCGTTGTAGCTAGCCCATTGCCAGGACCAAGTGGAAATGTTGAATATTTCTTGTGGTTAAAGCCCGGCGGGCCAGCCCCACAAGAATCCGATGTCGAGAAAGCAGTGCAGGAGGGACCGCAATGACACGCAAAGTCTTATTTGTAATTCATGCTGCGCATCCAACTGCTTTTGATATCGCCCGGGCCGCAGCTTCTGGCTTGCTTGCCAAGGGAATCGCAGTTTCGGTTTCTGATGGCGATGAATCCGGGGTTGGAATTGCTGAGGTAACTGCCAGTAATGACGCCGCAGGTTGCGAACTTGTAATGGTATTCGGCGGCGATGGCACGATATTGCGTGGCATTGAAATCGCTCGCGATCATGATGTTCCAGTTTTCTCAGTAAACCTAGGTCACGTTGGTTTCTTGGCCGAAGCTGAACCAGAAGATATTGAACGCGTGATCAGCGTTGTAGTTAACAACGAATGGTCAGTTGAAGAGCGCCTAACACTTGCGATTACCGCAACTGATGCCGACGGTCGCACTTGGGAATCTTGGGCACTTAACGAAATCGCGATTGAGAAATTTAATCGCGAACACATGGTCAACTTGCTCGTGAGCATTGACGAGCGCCCCGTCTCGCAATGGGCCTGCGATGGCGTACTGGTTGCAACCCCGACAGGTTCAACGGCTTATGCCTTTAGCGCCGGGGGACCAGTTGTTTGGCCAGAAGTTGAAGCGATGTTAGTTGTGCCAGTTAGCGCTCACGCACTATTTTCTAAGCCACTAGTTGTCTCGCCAGCTTCAATTGTTGATGTTGAAATCACTTCTGGACCAGTCGTAGTTAGCGCCGATAGTCAGCGCAACACTGACCTTGCAACCGGCGGCAAACTTCGCGTGGTTCGCAATACCAAGCCAGTAAAACTTGCTCGGATTCACTTAACGCCATTTACTGAGCGATTAGTTGCAAAGTTTGAATTACCAGTTCACGGCTGGCGAGCTAAGTAAGTTAACGCATGATCGAACAGCTTCGAATTAAAAACCTAGGTGTGATTCGCGATGCCACTTTAGATTTTTCACCTGGCTTAACAGTTCTCACTGGCGAAACCGGCGCGGGAAAAACTATGGTGTTTCGCAGTCTGCACTTACTCTTTGGTGGCAAGGCCGATAGCGCTTTAATTTCAACGGGCGCTGAACAAGCATCTGTTGAAGCCGACGTGGCAATCCCAACAGAACTAGTTGCTCGCCTGGATGAACTTGGAGGCCAAGTCGAAGACGGCAACATCGCAATCATTTCCCGCCAAGTTAACTCAACTGGTCGGTCTCGCTCCTTTGCAGGCGGCGCTTCTGTTCCAGCCGCTGCAGTTAGCGAGATGGGCGATGCGCTAGTTGCAGTTCATGGCCAAAGCGATCAATTGCGCCTGACCAAGACTGAACAACAACGCTTGCTCTTAGATCGCTACGCTGGCGAATCGGTTGCCAAGCCAATGGCCAAATACTCCGAACTTTGGGAAGCCCAGCGCACTCTTGAGCGCCGAATCGAAAGCCTTACTTCGGACGCTGGCACTCGCGCAGCCCAGCTTGAACGAATCACAAGAATTCTGGAACAAGTCGATTCGCTCAAGCCGCTGCCAGGTGAAGATAACGAACTTGATGATGAAGCCAAGCGCCTTTCGCACACTGAAGCGCTTTATGAAGTAACTGCCCGAGCAAGTGATTTGCTAACTGGCGGACAGGGTGATGACTTACCTGTGGTCGCTGCGTTAGTAACAGCGCGCAAGGGACTAGATCACGAACGCGCATTAGATGCAACCCTTGGTGAGTTCGCAGACCGCATGAAAGAACTTGAAATCTTGGCCGCTGATTTATCTGCTGACATCAGCGCGTATTCAAGTGGCATCGATGCTTCGCCCCAGCGATTGGCATTTGTGGAATCCCGTCGGGCAGCCCTTAAGACTTTGACTCGGGAATTTGGCGATGTTGATGACTTGTTGAAGTGGGTAGAAGAAAATCGCCCCCGCGTTGCTGAACTTGAAGGTGGCGATGAAGTCTTAGGTCAGCTTCGCGAAGATTTAGCCCAAGTTAAGGCAGACCTAGTTAAGAGTGCAGCTGAAATCACTAAAGCTCGCACTAAAGCCGCAGCTGCGTTCTCAGCGCAAGTAACAGGGGAGCTGGAATCCTTGGCCATGCCTGGGGCAACTGTGCAATTCAAACTAAGTCCAGCAAATCCTGGTCCATCTGGCGCAGATCTAATCGAACTTGGCCTAATCAGTCGACCAGATTCCCCATGGATTCCAATGTCCAAGGGCGCATCGGGCGGTGAACTTAGCCGAATCATGCTGGCAGTTGAAGTAGTCCTGGCTGCCGCCGATCCAACTGAAACCTTTGTCTTTGACGAAGTTGATGCTGGCGTAGGCGGCGCGGCCGCCGTCGAAGTTGGTAAGCGTCTTGCCCGCCTGGCTCGAAATGCTCAAGTAATTGTCGTAACCCACTTGCCACAAGTTGCCGCCTTTGCCGATCGTCACTTAGTGATTGCTCGCTCAGATGGTCAGGAAGTTCACAGCTCCTCGGTATCTGAAGTGCAACAGGGCGAGCGCGTGGCTGAGTTATCTCGAATGCTGGCTGGCCTTGCCGATAGCCAGGCTGGCACCCAGTTGGCTGAGGAACTGCTGGCTTTGGCTCAAGTTGAGCGCAAGGCTAAGTAAACCACTAAAGCCGAGGCACTAAAACCGCCAACTTTGCGCAACACGAAAAAAACTAACCGACCCGATTACCGAAGTCGCGCTGACGTGAGATACGTTTGTATTCCGTGGGTAACAGCAAACATGTGTTCGTAACGGGAGGTGTCGCCTCATCTCTTGGTAAGGGTCTTACCGCTTCCAGTCTGGGAAATCTTCTAACTGCTCGTGGGCTTCGCGTCACGATGCAAAAGCTCGACCCATACTTAAACGTCGATCCCGGCACAATGAACCCATTTCAACACGGCGAAGTTTTTGTAACTAACGATGGCGCGGAAACTGATCTTGATATCGGTCACTACGAACGATTCCTAGATCGGGACTTGCATGGCAGTGCCAACGTAACAACCGGCCAGGTCTACTCAACCGTGATTGCCAAAGAGCGTCGCGGTGAATACCTAGGGGATACCGTCCAGGTAATTCCGCATATCACCAATGAAATCAAGGCTCGCATCCTTGCTATGGGTAGCGATGACATTGACGTAGTGATCACTGAAGTCGGTGGCACGGTGGGTGACATCGAATCCTTGCCGTTCTTGGAATCAATACGCCAAGTTCGACATGAAGTTGGTCGCGACAACGTTTTCTTCTTGCACGTTTCACTACTTCCTTACATCGGGCCATCTGGCGAGCTAAAAACTAAACCAACCCAACATTCAGTCGCTGCGCTTCGCAGTATCGGTGTTCAACCAGATGCCATCGTGCTTCGCGCCGATCGTCCAATTCCAGATGGCATCAAGCGCAAAATTTCTTTGATGTGTGACGTTGACGAAGAAGCAGTGGTTTCTGCCGTTGATGCGCCAAGTATCTATGACATTCCAAAGGTGTTGCACGCGGAAGGTTTGGACGCTTACGTAGTTCGTCGCTTGGGTCTGCCGTTTAGAGATGTTGATTGGAAGTCATGGGATGACTTGCTAAAGCGAGTGCATCACCCAGCTCACGAAGTAACTGTTGCTTTGGTCGGTAAATACATCGACCTACCTGATGCTTACCTATCTGTTACTGAAGCCCTTCGCGCTGGTGGCTTTGCCAACAACGCTAAGGTCAACATTCGCTGGGTAGCCTCGGATGATTGCGAAACCGATGCTGGCGCCAAGAAGGTTCTGGGAGATGTGGACGCAATCTGTGTTCCTGGCGGCTTTGGAGTTCGCGGTATCGAAGGCAAGCTTGGCGCATTGCGCTTTGCCCGCGAGAACAAGATTCCAACCCTTGGCCTTTGCTTAGGTTTGCAGTGCATGGTTATTGAATACTCGCGAAACATCGCAGGCATTAAGGATGCGAACTCTGCGGAGTTCGATGAAAAAACCACACATCCAGTGATCTCCACGATGGCGGATCAAACTGACGTGGTTTCTGGCGAACGTGACATGGGTGGCACGATGCGTTTGGGTATGTATCCAGCGGCGCTTAAGGCTGGCAGTACTGCCGAGCGTGTTTATGGTTCCAACTTGGTAGAAGAGCGCCATCGTCATCGTTACGAAGTTAACAACGAATACCGCGATCAACTTGAAGCCGTTGGTTTGAGCTTCTCGGGAACTTCGCCGGATGGTCGCTTAGTTGAATATGTAGAACTTCCAACTGATGTACATCCGTATTACATCGGCACTCAAGCTCACCCAGAACTTCGTTCCCGCCCAACTCGCGCACATCCGCTATTTAAGGGACTTATTGAAGCCGCGCTTGCGCGTCGTGCATAGTTACTAAACATCTAAATGATTTCAGATCGCCAAGTTTCCCATCCGATAGTTGATCGACAAACCGTTTTTTCTGGCATGGTTTGGGATGTTCGTCACGACGCATTTGAACTTAATGGCGAAACAGTTGAGCGCGACTACATAGTTCACCCAGGCGCTGTTGCAATCATTGCGCTAAATGATTCTGGCGAATTGCTTTTGATTGAGCAGTATCGTCACGCCCAAGGCAAGATCATGTGGGAAGCACCAGCTGGCTTGATGGACTTAGCCAACGAAGACCCGCTGGCAACTGCAAAGCGCGAACTGTTAGAAGAAACTGGATACGTTGCAAAAACTTGGCATGTATTACTTGATCTAGCAAATACTCCTGGGGGATCCTCAGAACAAATTCGAATCTATTTTGCCCGCGACTTAAGTCTGCATCCAGATGGTCGACCAACAGGCAGCGCCGAAGAACTTGATATGCCCGTGCATTGGATTGCACTTCCCGATGTTTTGGAATCAATTCGCCGGGGAGCGGTAACTAACCCACAACTTGTGGCAGGAACTCACGCTGCTTTGATCGCAATGGCCGAGCCAGACTTGGCACTTCGAAGTGAAGATGCGCCTTGGCACGCCCGAGAAGATGTTTTAGCTACCGATCGCGTTTGGCTGCCAAAAAACTAGGTAAATCGTTGCAAAAATGACACGTTTTTGCGCAATCCGCAGCACACCTATTCCTACAAAACGTATTCCGTATTGGGGTCTGCGAAATCGGTACCCCGAAATATCGCAATCCCGATTTCGTAGGTAGCGTATGTCAAGGCGAGCAAAACGGCTTGGCCACATCGAAAGGTTTTCGTCATGAAGATTGGCGTTCCACGCGAGATCAAGAACCATGAATACCGCGTCGCAATTACTCCTGCTGGCGTTATGGAAATGGTCCGCCACGGCCACGAAGTTTTTATTGAGCAGGATGCCGGTATCGGTTCATCTATCTCAAACGAAGAGTACGTAAAGGCTGGCGCCAAGATGCTAGCTACTGCTGATGAAGTTTGGCAGACCGGCGACATGATCATGAAGGTCAAGGAGCCAATTGCTGCAGAATACGATCGCATGCGCGGAGGCCAGTTGCTATTTACTTACTTGCACCTAGCTGCTGAGCAGAAGTGCACCGATGCCTTGCTAAAGAACAAGGTAACTGGCGTTGCTTACGAAACTGTTGAACTTACCGATCGCTCACTTCCACTTCTTGCTCCAATGTCTGAAGTTGCTGGTCGCTTAGCACCACAGGTTGGCGCTTACTCTTTGATGCGCGCTAACGGTGGCCGCGGCGTGCTACTTGGTGGCGTACCGGGCGTTAAGCCTGCAAAGGTTGTTGTTCTTGGTGGTGGCGTCTCTGGACTTCACTCAGCTCAGATTGCACTTGGCATGGGCGCAGATGTAACGATCCTTGATCTAAACATCCCACGTCTTCGTCAGATCGATCTTGCTTTCAATGGCGCAATCAAGACCCTTGCTTCAAATGCTTACGCAATCGAACAAGAGTGCGTTGCAGCTGACTTAGTAATCGGCGCAGTACTTGTGCCAGGCGCAAAGGCTCCAAAGCTTGTTAGCAACGACTTGGTATCTCGCATGAAGCCAGGTTCAGTACTTGTTGACATCGCTATCGATCAGGGCGGTTGCTTTGAAGATTCACATGCAACAACACACGCTGATCCGACTTACACAGTTCACAACTCAGTTTTCTACTGCGTTGCAAACATGCCAGGTTCCGTACCAAACACTTCAACCTACGCACTAACTAACGTGACACTGCCTTACGCAGTTGCGCTAGCTAACAAGGGTTGGAAGCAGGCACTTAAGGACGACAAGGCATTAGCCCTAGGTCTTAACACTCACGCTGGCAAGGTAACTTACCCGGCAGTTGCTGAAGCATTCGGCTACGAATTGCTAAAGCTTGAAGACGCAATTGCTTAGTTAAGTCATTAAAAAGACCCGGCCGGTTGGTCGGGTCTTTTTTGCTCGTTAATAATCAAAACAACTTAGCCAATTTTGGCGGTTACTTTGTTCACGCCACCAGATCTAACTTGGCTCCAGGTGCCGCTGGATAACGTCTGCAAAATATCGATACCCAAACTTGCGCCAGTATTAGAATGTTCAATTCCGTTATCTGTAATGGTTACCTCACTGGCATTACTTAAATTCGTTACATCAATAGAAATCACATTTGCGTTACCGTTTCGCAGGGACCTCAAGATCGCAATTTCAATCAGGGTTATCGCGCTACGAATAGTAGCTTCGGTTCCACTCTCGCCACTAACCGTCCACAAGATGTTCGCCTCTTGACCCCAGGTGGCCATAATTCTTTCGAATTCGCTTTCGATCGAGAATTCATCGATCGAACCACGGATGAACTTGATTTCCGCCACGAGCGAGCTGGCGCACTCAATTGCGCCCTTACATTTTTCGGCTTGATCGGCCTGTAGGAAACCACCCAAATCTGCAGAGATTAGTTCCAGAGTTGCCGAAGGAGAATTGTTTCTCGCAGCCGAAGCTTGGGTAATAGTTTCCCAGTATTGAATTTCACTTTGCAGCAATTCATTCTCCATAGTTGCTTGGTCGATGATTTTTTGCCGGTTCTGCTGCGAAAGTAAAAGCAAGCCAGTTGCAATGATCCAAATAATTTCTATGACTGTGCCAGCAACGGCAAAAGTCTGTAATTCAAAAATTGAAATGTAAGTTGCAGTTGAAAAAAGTGGCCCAATGATCGCAAGTAACATCAAAACCGCAAACATCGCGAGGTATCCAAACGATGAATCGCCTTTACCGCGTTGAATAATCTTTTTGGCTACTACCAAGATCAAGAGATTTACTAGCAGACCGGCACTTAATGAAATAGCCGCTTCTTCAATTGGCACAATTCTGGCTAAAGCAAGAAAAATCGACGTTACATAAAACGAGATAACTACTGGAATGTGGAATAGCGGCGTGCGGGAAATAATCTTAAAAGCATCGCTTGGCGAAGAAATGTAGTCTGCATCGGTTAATTCCGAAAAGCGACGCGGTCTAACTTGCACAAAGATCAGGTTCATAACGCTGCGATATGCCTGACGAGAAATTGACTGCCATTGCGGTCCTGCTGAACTTGCCTTGATTGCTATCTCACGAAACATATTTTGAAGTTGAAAATTTGCCTTATCGAAATCAGCTTTTGAACCAGCGGGAATTGTTTGCACGAACTTTTCTAGGTACGCCTTTTGTTTTTGAAGCAAAGGAATTTGTGCGGCTACTAATTCATCGAGCTCTTTACGATATCGATATTTCGCATCCATAATCAGCGCTGCGGTGACGATCCAAAAAACAGTAATAACAATTCCGAATGGCATCCGCTCAAGTGGACCGATACCCGAGAGCCCAAACACTGGAATCAATGAACCAATTACAAAACTTCGGATACAACCCCCGACAATTGCAATGAGCAGTATTGCGATCACTGGTGCCGGCTTTACATCACGGTTTGGAATCAAGAACTTGTCGGCAAAGAAAAGAAACAAGCCAAATGCCAGGTATCCCATTGCGCATAATGAAATCCAGACGAAATAGTTTTCCTCGCCAGACCAAAAACCAGGCTCAATAATTGGTTGCAGAAGAACGGCTAGCGGGGAAGTCCATAAATATGCCCGCAGCGTTATTGCCCACGGCCCACCAATGCGCTCCCAAACAGTTGGCCGGTAGTTCATCGTCATGCCTTAAGTGTTCCGTAAAGCCAACGAAAAATACTTATCTCTACGACGAGCATTGCGGTGTGAGGTCTTTGCCAAGGATCAGATATGGTTACCTGTCATGAGACTTACTGACTTCTGGGATCGCATGGAGCAAGCCCTTGGCGCTGCTTATGCCAGGTCCTGGGCAGCTGATTTTCATGTCCCGAGTTTGGACGGGCGAACGGTAGATCAGGCGCTTTCCCAGGGTGAAGATGCCCAGACGGTCTGGCGGGCAGTCCACCAAACCCTTGATTTACACCCCAAATATCGATAATCCGCCATCTCGGCGTGTCGAATAGCCATTCGAACAGGTGTTCGATAACGTACTACTGCGAGCACAAACAAGTGCCCGATAAAGCGCAAGGCCAGCAAGGGATCCAAGATCTTGTCCAATTAAGAATGTGGGTAAGACTCCACAGGATTCCGCGACACACAGGCCGACCCGCTTTTAGGGAAACTGTCGTAGGTCGCAACTAACGTGTCGGTTCTAATCAAAAAGAACCGAAAACCGGTCTTAACCAGACTCATAGGAGATACGAAATGGCAAGTGCAAAATCCGCAAAAGAGCCAACAGCTCGCGAGAACTCTGACCGCGACAAGGCGCTTGATACTGCGCTAGCCCAAATCGAACGCCAGTTCGGCAAGGGCTCAATCATGACCCTCGGTCAAGAAGACCGACTTCCAGTTGAGGCCATTCCAACCGGTTCCATTGCCTTGGACATCGCTTTGGGTATTGGCGGCCTGCCACGTGGTCGCGTAGTTGAAATCTACGGTCCAGAATCTTCCGGTAAGACCACACTTGCGATTCACGCCATCGCAAACTGCCAGGCTCTTGGTGGCATCGCAGCATTTATCGATGCTGAGCATGCATTTGATCCTGAGTATGCAAAGAAGCTTGGTGTCGACATCGACAACCTTTTGGTTTCCCAGCCAGACACTGGTGAACAAGCCCTAGAAATTGCGGACATGTTGATTCGCTCTGGCGCATTGTCACTTATCGTTATCGACTCAGTTGCAGCCCTTGTGCCACGCGCTGAAATCGAAGGCGAAATGGGAGATAGCCACATGGGTCTTCAGGCTCGTTTGATGTCACAAGCACTTCGCAAGATCACTGGTGCGCTTTCGACAAACAACACAACCTGTATCTTCATCAACCAGTTGCGCGACAAGATCGGCGTAATGTTCGGAAGCCCAGAAACCACTACTGGTGGTAAGGCACTGAAGTTCTACGCATCAGTTCGTCTAGACATCCGTCGCATCGAAACTTTGAAGGATGGTACCGAGCCAGTTGGTAACCGCACTCGCGTCAAGGTTGTTAAGAACAAGGTTGCGCCACCATTCAAGCAAGCTGAATTCGACATTCTTTATGGCGAAGGTATCTCACGCGAAGGTGGCATCTTGGACATGGCTGTCGAAGAAGGCTTAGTTCGCAAGTCTGGCGCTTGGTACACCCATGATGGTGACCAGCTAGGTCAGGGCAAGGAAAATGCTCGCAAGTACCTAAAGGACAACGCCGGTCTAACAAATGATCTAGAGCGTCAGCTCAAGGAAAAGAAAATGGCTGTTGCTAAGACAGAACTAGCAGTGGTGCCAGTTTCAATTGATGACGACGAAGAAATGCCAGAAGAGGATTAATTCTTCTCGCTCTCTTAATAAGTTCTAAAAACGAACGCCCTAAAACGAATGGACGCCTCGGTGGATACTAAACCAAGTCTTCAAGACTTAATTAGTGCCACCGAGGCAGTTTCATCTGCCGGATCAGTAGATGATGCTCATTCTCAGGCTCGTAACATCGTGCTTAATCAACTTAACTTCATGCCACGTTCTCGCAAGGAACTGGAAACTGCCTTAGCCAAACGCCACACCGAACCCGATGTTGCCAAGAGCGTGCTGGATCGATTCGAAGAGATCGGCATGGTTGATGACGCTGCGTATGCAGAATTGTTAATTCGCTCTCGCTGTAACACCAAGCGAGTATCCCGTTCTGTATTACGTCAACAGCTTCGCCAAAAGGGTGTTGACCAAGAGATCATCGAAGAGGCATTACTAGTTGTCTCAGATGCCGATGAACTTCGTATGGCAACTGAACTAGTGGAGCGCAAAGCCCGCGCTATGTCCCGCCTAGAGCCTGAAGTTCGCAAGCGTCGGCTGTTTGGCTTGCTCGCCCGAAAGGGTTACAACACCTCAATTGCACTTCGGGTAATTCAAGACTTAGAAGCCGCTGATTTCAATGGCGCAGAAGTGATGTCTGACCTTTCTTAGCATTGACTTAGCAACAAAATGTGTCGTAATGGACGGCATTTGAGGTCTATAGAAATTGCCTAGAATTGGCTAGTGAGTTCATCTAACGCAGCCAGCACCTACGAGGTGCGCACCATGGGTTGCCAGATGAACGTGCACGACTCTGAGCGATTCGCTGGCCTATTGGACGCCGCCGGATACACCGCAGTCCCAGAAGGTCAGCAGGCTGACATCATCGTTTTCAACACCTGCGCAGTTCGCGAGAATGCATCAAACAAACTTTATGGTGCGCTTAGCCAACTGGTGCCAATCAAAGAAAAGAACCCAAAACTCCAGATCGCAGTCGGGGGATGCCTGGCTCAAAAAGATCGCGGCGACATCATCAAGCGCGCGCCTTATGTCGACGTAGTCTTTGGAACTCACAACTTAGACGCACTCCCAATCCTGTTGGAACGTGCTCGCGTTGAAAAAGACTCACAAGTTGAGATTCTCGAATCACTCGATGTTTTCCCATCAACGTTGCCAGCTCGTCGTGATGCTGCACATTCGGCTTGGGTGAGCGTCAGCGTTGGCTGTAACAACACTTGTACTTTTTGCATCGTGCCTGCGCTACGCGGCCGCGAAAAAGATCGTCGTCCCGCTGACATCCTGAATGAAATCAAAGTTCTAGTTGAACAAGGCGTACTTGAAGTTACCCTGCTTGGCCAAAACGTAAATGCTTATGGTGTTGAATTCGGCGATCGCAATGCTTTCTCAGATTTGCTAAAAGCTTGTGGCGAAATCGAAGGCCTAGAGCGCGTTCGTTTCACCAGTCCGCATCCACGCGACTTTACCGACAACGTAATCGAAGCCATGGCAACCACTTGGAATGTAATGCCACAACTTCATATGCCATTGCAGTCCGGTAGCGATCGAATTCTGCAGGCCATGCGTCGCTCTTACCGCCAGGACAAGTACTTAGGCATCATCGAGCGGGTTCGCGCTGCGATGCCTGATGCGGCAATCACAACCGACATCATCACCGGGTTCCCAGGCGAAACCGAAGAAGACTTCCAGCAGACTTTAGAGGTGGTTCGCCAAGCTCGCTTCTCCAGCGCTTTCACTTTTCAATACTCAAAGCGTCCTGGAACACCAGCTGCCACCATGGATCACCAAGTTCCGCAAGATGTGATTCAAGATCGCCATGAGCGCTTGGTTGAATTACAAAACTCAATTGCTTGGGATGAAAACAAAAAGTTCATTGGTAAAGAAATTGAAGTGATGGTCGCAACTGGCGAAGGCCGCAAGGACGACAGCACTGGCCGCGTTAGTGGTCGCGCGCGCGATTTCCGCTTAGCTCACGTCACTCGCACAGACATTCATGGCGTGGAACACAAACTTCGCCCTGGCGATGTTGTGGTCGCTGAAGTTACCCACGCTGCGCCATTCCACTTCTTGGCCGACAAACTTATTTCAGTTCGTAAGACGCTTGCTGGCGATAACTATGAAGCCGGACAAATGCCAACCACGCCAGGAACTGATGCTGGCGTAATGCTGGGAATGCCAAGCATTCCAGTTCGATAGTTCAGGCAAAAACGTGCAACCGGTTTTTGTAATTCTTGGCGCAACTGCAGTTGGCAAAACTGATTTGTCATTAGATCTTGCTGAACTAATTGATGGCGAGATTATCAACGCCGATTCGATGCAGTTATACAAAGGCATGGACATTGGGACAGCCAAACTTCCGTTAGCTGAACGTCGTGGCATCCCACATCACATGCTTGATGTTTTGGATGTAACGCAGATGGCGAATGTAAATGATTACCAAGTAGCCGGACGCAAAGTTATCGACGACATTCACACCCGAGGTAAGCGAGCAATCGTCGTTGGGGGATCGGGACTGTTTATCCAAGCGCTGCTCGAAGACATGCAGTTCCCACCAGGGGACGCCGATGTTCGAGCCAGACTTGAACAAGAATGCGAAGACCTTGGCCTAGCTGCGCTTTACAAACGCCTGATGGATTTTGATCCAGAGGCTGGAGCAAAGGTAAATCCGGCAAATGCTCGACGTGTTATTCGCGCCTTGGAAGTAATTGAAGTTACTGGCCAAGCTCCAGTGACATCACTAACTGCCTTGCCAGAAATCGTGCCAAGTATTCGCGTTGGCTTGCGTCGAGAGCGACCAGAACTAGATGAGCGAATCGCAAAGCGAATTGGTTTGATGTGGGAACAAGGTTTAGTTGATGAAGTTCGCGACCTAGAGACACAAGGTTTGCGCGAGGGAGTGACCGCTCGCAAAGCTCTCGGGTACGCCCAAGTGCTCTCGGCCTTTGATGGCGAATTTACGCTAGAAGAAGCTCCCGAGCGAACCATGATCGCAACTCGGCAATTCGCCCG
Source organism: Actinomycetota bacterium (assembly GCA_026392515.1). Classification (GTDB taxonomy): domain Bacteria; phylum Actinomycetota; class Actinomycetes; order S36-B12; family UBA5976; genus UBA5976. The sequence goes on from JAPLBY010000026.1 coordinate 22,480, forward strand.
TCGTCAAAACTCATGGTTTGGTAGAGATTCAACGATCCTTTGGCATGACGCGAATTCGCTAACTGCCCAAGATGTGGTTGCGCTCCAGGCTTAACCCCAGGCCAGCCGTTCCAACAGGCTGTTTCATAGCCCCGCGATAGAATTTAACCAATGACAACATCTGGTGTGCCGTTTCGCAAAGGCCATGGCACAGGCAATGAATTCATCTTGGTCTCAGGTCTAGATGGCTACTTTGCTGACCCAAAATCAGTAACACCAATCATTGCCCAAAACCTTTGCAATCGTGATCACGGCCTTGGCGCTGACGGTGTCTTACGCGTAGCCAGGGCAAGCGAATTTGAAGTCGATGATGCTCAATACTTCATGGATTACACCAACGCTGATGGTTCGATCAGCGCCACCTGTGGCAATGGCTTGCGAGTCTTTGCGCGTTACTTAGTTGAAGCCGGCCTTGAAAATCGAGGTCAATTCACGATTGGAACTCGCGCTGGCACTGTCACGGTTGCGATCTCAGAAACCGATACAGATTTCACAAACATCGCAATGACTATGGGTCACGTTTCACTTGGACCGATGAATGTCACGGTTGAGACGGAAACCGGTTCGTGGCCAGCAGTGGGAATCGCTGGAATGAACAACCACGCCGTCAGTGTTGTCGATGACATTGTAAGCGCAGGCTCGCTAGCTGATATCCCAACCGCGTTACCAGCTGGAACTTATCCAGACGGCGTAAACTTTGAATTTATTCAAGAAAAATCTCCGACTCACATCGCCATTCGTACACACGAACGCGGGGTAGGGGAAACTCTTTCGTGCGGCTCGGGCGCTTGCGCTGCAGCTTACGTGCACGCAACTAGCAATCACTTAAACGATCCGTGGACAGTTCAAGTTGATGTGCTCGGTGGCACGGTTTATGTCGATAGCGATACCGATGGCATTTTGACTTTGCGCGGTCCAGCGGTTTTTGTTGCCGAGGGAACGATCGAACCAAGTCTTTTGCAGAGCAAGTAATAGATGTCTGAATTTTTCGATCCACGTTTCGCTGACACGAACCTTGAAGAACAAACCACAGGTGAACTAGACCTTGAAGCGCGTTCTGGCCTTCGCCGTGTAGTCGGACTATCCACTGAACTCCAGGATGTTACTGAAGTTGAATACCGTCAACTTCGTCTGGAAAAAGTTGTGCTGATCGGCGTATGGACAGACGGTGACTTTGATCAGACACAAAGATCACTTGCTGAACTTGCTCAGCTCGCGGAAACTGCTGGATCCCAAGTATTGGATGTGTTAGTCCAGCGTCGCGACCGTCCAGATCCAGCAACCTACATCGGCTCAGGCAAATTACAAGAACTGCATCAGATTGTTATGGCAACTGGCGCTGACACCGTGATCTGCAATGGCGAACTATCTCCATCACAACTTTCCAAAATGGAAAAAGTTGTAAAGGTTAAAGTAATTGATCGCACTTGGTTGATTCTTGATATCTTTGCCCAACATGCCCGCAGTCGAGAAGGTAAAGCCCAAGTGAGCTTGGCCCAGATGCAATACATGTTGCCTCGCCTTCGTGGTTGGGGTGATGCGTTGTCGCGCCAGTCCGGTGGCATTGGAACCAGAGGACCTGGTGAAACCAAACTTGAATCGGATCGTCGTCGTATCGGTAAGTCGATGTCTAAGCTTCGCCGCGAAATCAAAGAGATGGGTGTTGCCCGGACGACTCAGCGCGCTCAGCGTCGTCGTAGCAACGTTCCATCCGTTGCCATCGCGGGTTACACCAACGCGGGCAAATCTAGTTTGCTCAACCGATTAACTTCGGCTGGCGTTCTGGTTGAGAACGCACTGTTTGCAACTTTGGACCCAACAGTTCGCCAAGCCAAAACTCCAAGTGGTCGCGAGTTCACACTTTCTGACACCGTTGGTTTTGTGCGCGATCTGCCACACCAATTAGTTGAAGCCTTCCGATCTACATTGGAAGAAGTTGGCGCCAGTGATTTGATACTGCACGTAGTCGATGGCAGCGATCCAGATCCCGAAGGTCAGTTGTCAGCCGTTCGTAAAGTCCTGGCTGACATCGATGCCCAGAACATCCCGGAACTTGTTGTTATCAATAAGGCAGATGCAGCCGATCCATATGTAATCAACCGCCTGAAACTGCATGAAAAGAATTCAATTGCCATCTCAGCGTTAACGGGTCAAGGCATTGATGAACTTGTCGCGATGATCGAGGCGCAGTTGCCGCATCCTCAAATTGATATCAAGGCAACCGTTCCGTATGACCGCGGAGATCTACTAGCTCGGGCTTACCGCGAAGGTAATGTCCTTTCTCGTACTGACACCGAAGTTGGCACTGTGATCGTTGCCAAAGTTCCACAACCGCTGGCAAATGTGCTGGAGGAGTTCTGTGGCTAAGAAAACTGAAGGCGCGGCAAGCGAGAAACCAATAGAAACCGCGCTGCAACAAGTAGTCGAAACTATCGGTGGCACCGCACGTGAAGGTCAGATCGAAATGGCAACAGCCGTTGACAAGGCAATGCAAGACGGCGAGCATCTACTTGTTCAAGCCGGCACTGGCACTGGTAAGTCTCTTGGCTATTTAGTCCCAGCAATCTTGCGGGCCAATAAGGGTGTCTTGCCAGATGGCACAAACCGAACTGTAATTGCCACAGCCACCTTGGCATTGCAACGCCAACTCGTTGATCATGATTTGCCGAGCGCGGTAACAGCTCTTGCAGATCAAACCGATCACCCAATTACTTACGCCGTCCTTAAGGGTCGCCACAACTACATCTGTCTAGATAAGTTCAATCGCGTTGAAGTTGATGCTGCCGATGATGGGGAAGAGCAACTGTTCCAGACCTCAACTTCAGCTCTAGCCAAGCAAGCCAAGAAACTTCGCCAGTGGGTTGAAATCACTGACACCGGGGATCGTGATGACTACGACGAAGAACTAGATGGCAGGCTTTGGCGATCACTGTCTGTTTCTGGCCGGGAATGTGTTGGAGCGACCAAATGCGCGTGGGGCGAAGATTGTTTCGCAGAAGCAGCTCGCAATAAAGCGCATGCCAGCGACATTGTGGTAACCAATCACGCACTACTTGCCATCGACATTTTGGAAAA